>JAYKGY010000066.1:0-49182 GCA_035285545.1 Snowella sp.
ACAATGCCACCCAACGTCCTTGGTATAAAGAGGCAGAAAAGCATCCCGATAAGATTGCTTGGACAGATGTTTATATTTTTCGCACGAGTAAGACCCCAGGGATCAGTGCCTCGATTCCGTTAGATAAAAAGGGGAAACGACTCGGCGTAATTAGCATTGATTTTGAACTGCGGCAAATTTCGGATTATCTCAAAGAATTAATGGAAAAGCGGCGAGAAGGGGTTATTTTTTTGGTTAATGAAAATGATGAGCTAATTGCTTCTAATCTTTTTAACTCGAATAATTCGGATGGCCCCAATCAAACAACCGGTCTAAAACTTAAAAAGTTGGGTGAGTTGGATAATGTTTACCTTAAATTTGTGGAGCAAATTTTAAAGACCTATGACCTATCGCTGAAACAGATTGCGACTGACCCAAAGGCTCAGATTCAATATATCTATCGAGATCCAAAGACCAATAACCGTTATTACATTTCATTAAGTTCCTTGCAATATCCGGAAACCTTTAAGGCTCAAAATGCGAATTATCCCAAGTGGGTGGTAGGGACTGTGATCCCCGAATCCTATTACGTGGCTGAAATTAATGAGAATCAGGAGCGGCTTTTTTATTTGATTGCGGGGTTTGTGGTATTGACCGGGGGGTTGGCGATTTGGATTGCGGATCGGGTTTTTGTTCAACCCATTTTAGCGATCGCGAAAGCCGCCCAAGCGATCGAAGCCGAACACTTTGAAGCCGTTAACCTCAAGACCGTGACAAAACGCCAAGATGAATTAGGCCATTTAGCCCATCTTTTTATACAAATGTCTCAGAAAATCCAAGATTCCTTTAATAAGCTCGCAAAAACGAATGAGGAATTGGAAATGCGGGTAGATGAAAGAACCCTGGAATTAAAAGAAGCGAAGGAACAAGCCGAAGAAGCCAACCAAACCAAAAGCCAATTTTTAGCGAATATGAGCCATGAATTACGAACGCCCTTGAATGCCATCATTGGCTATAGTGAAATGCTGCAAGAAGAAGCGGAAGATTTAGGCGAAGAACTTTTTATCCAAGATTTAAAAAAAATCCAGGGAGCCGGTAAACATCTTTTAGAACTGATTAACGATATTTTAGATCTATCTAAAATCGAAGCGGGACGGATGGATTTATATCTCGAAAACTTTGAAATTATCCCCATCCTCACTGAAATTGTGGCGACGATTCAACCGTTAATTGAAAAAAATAATAACACCTTAATCGTCAATTATCCGCCCGAAATCGGCACCATGTTTGCGGATGTTACTAAAATTAGACAAAGCCTTTTTAATCTGATTAGTAATGCCAGTAAATTTACTCAAAAGGGAACCATTACCTTAACCGTCAATCGATATTTAAAAAATGATCAAGATTGGGTCTCTTTCCAAATTCAAGATACGGGGATCGGCATGACCCCTGAACAATTGGGTAAACTGTTTAAAGCCTTTTCCCAAGCGGACGCTTCAACGACTCGCAAATACGGGGGAACGGGTTTAGGGTTAGTCATTACCCAAAAATTTGCCCAAATGATGGGCGGGGATATTTTCGTTGAAAGCGAAATCGGAGTCGGATCCCGTTTTACCATTCATTTGCCCACCCAGGTCGCCGATCTTTCCAAGGCTTCTGATCCTAAAAAAACGGAAACGAATCCGAATCTCTCTAGCCTCTTTGCCGGTAAGACGATTTTAGTGATCGATGATGATCCCACAACCCACGACCTTATTCGTCGTTTTTTAGAACCCGAAGGTTTTCAAGTTTTAGCCACCACCAACCCAGAAGAGGGGCTGCAATGGGCCAAATCTAAGCGTCCTGACGGCATTATCTTAGATATTATTATGCCCAAGATGGATGGCTGGGCTGTACTCACTCGTCTCAAAGCCGATCCGACCCTTGCCGCTATTCCGATTATTGTCGCTACGGTTTTAGAAGATCAAAGTTTGGGATATACCTTGGGGGCGACGGACTATCTCACAAAACCCATTCAACGCAAACAATTACAAGGCCTTCTCGAAAAATATCGCTCTAAGTTATCTTCCCAGCTTATTTTAGTCGTGGATGATGATGCGAATAATCGAGGAATTTTGCGTCGCCAATTAGAAAAAGAAGATTGGACAGTGATTGAAGCGGATAATGGACGAAATGCGTTGGCCCAATTAGCGGAACATTCTCCGGCTTTAATTTTATTAGATTTGATGATGCCCGAAATGGATGGGTTTGAGGTGATTAATCAACTCCGTCAACAGGAAGCCTGGCGCGATATTCCGGTGATCGTGATTACCGCGAAGGATCTCACGGAATCTGACCGGCAACAGTTAAATGGTTCTGTCGAAAGTATTATGCAAAAAGGAGCGTATAATCGTCAGGAGCTATTAAAAGAAGTACGTCATCTCCTCAAACAAGTTATGGAATAATTATTCTTGAATTTTAATCTTTATACAAATGTTGAGAAAGTTTTGGCAAAAAAGTATTAAATTTAAGCTTTTATTACCCTTTTCACTGTTGTCTTTGGTGATTGTGGGCACAATGTCGGTGGTTGCCTATAGTATGTCTCGTCGTGAATTACAAAATGGCGTTTTTGAAAGATTAAATATTGTAATTCAAATGAAAGAGAGTGAGTTGAAAAATTGGATTAAGGATCAGTCCAAGGATGTCTACATTGCGGCAAATGACCTTCAACAAATTAAGTGGTTGGGACAAGAATTATTAACGAATTCCATGACGGCTTCAGCCCAAAAGAAAACCTGTCAATCCTTGAGCCAAAATTTTGATCGAATTTCTGGTAGCAAAACTAATTTGCAAAATATTTATTTATTGACCATTAATGGAGAAATTCTTTGTTCTAATCGAACGTCTCTCATTGGCCAATATCAACCTGTGATTGCGTCCGGTACCTTTTTTACGCCAGAAACGATTAATGACATTAAACCGATTATTTATGTTTCTCCTTTAACTCAGCAACGAACGATTACCCTCGTCACGCCTTTTTTGAATATGGCAGGGACTCAAATCGGATTTTTTAGTGTCGATCTAGATTTAAAATCTCTTGACCAATTGCTTCAGGAATCTACCCATATTTCTTCGATTCATAATATTTTATTGATTGCCAGTAATTCCAATTTACTAGAGGCAAAAGCTCAATTTTTTACCGATTCGTTACTTAATATCAAAGTGGCCGAGGATTTAAAAAGTCCGGCGATCGCGGCCGCACTAGAAGGCCAAAAAGGAGAAAAATTCTATCGAAACCATGAAAATATTCGAGTTTTAGGAGCCTATCGTCCCCTGAGTAATCGTTTAATCTTAATTGCAGAAACCGACCAACGCCAAGCCTTCCTTCCTGCCTTTCGCATTACCAAAGAGATTATTAGTATCGGTCTTTTGTTTTCGGCTATTGCCTTAGGATTGGTTTATTTGATTTCGGAGCAATTAACAAAACCGATTCGCTCGTTAACCCAGATTGTGCTGGCGTTAGGGGAAGGAAACTTCAATGCGAGAGTCAAAAATTACGGGGAAGATGAGGTGGGGATTTTAGCCAGAACCTTAAATTCAATGTCGGATTCTCTTCAAACAACCTTTCAACAACTCACCGAGCAAAAACAACTGGCCGAGGCAGCCAATCGAGCTAAAAATGCTTTTCTAGCCAATATGAGCCATGAATTACGAACCCCTTTAAATGCCATTATTGGGTATAGCGAAATGTTAGAAGAAGAAGTCAGCGATCGCGATGAAGAAGATTTGATCCCCGACTTACACAAAATTCAAACCGCAGGGAAAAATTTATTAGGCATCGTTAATAACGTCTTGGATATTTCTAAATTAGAAAGTGGACAAATGGAGGTTCAAATTGAAACCTTTTCCTTGATTTCTTTGATTAACGAAGTCGTCGCCAGTAGCCAATTATTAATCGAGCAAAATCACAATCAAATTCGCGTAAATTATCCCGAAAACTTAGGAACGATGGCCGGAGACTTTACCAAAATTCGCCAGTGTCTTTTGATTTTACTCAGTAACGCTGCCAAATTTACCACGAAAGGAACCATTGATTTTTCGATTGATCGCGATTTCGCCGATGATCACGAATGGATTCGCTTTGAAGTTCAAGATACCGGCATTGGGATTGCTCCCGATAAACATAATTGTCTCTTTGTTCCCTTTAGCCAGGTTGATACTTCTTCCACCCGACCCTACGATGGCGCAGGATTAGGATTAGCGATCGCGAAACAATATTGCCAACTGATGGGAGGAGAAATTACCCTAGAGAGCGAACTGGGAAAAGGTTCAATTTTTCAAATCAAACTACCGGCTACCCTCTCCCCTTAAAAACCATTAAAAAAAAGAAGAAACTTGTCAAGATCTATCATTTTGGGCATAAAAACATCCCATGATTGATTTTAAGAATAAAAATAAACAATTAATAAAAATTGTTCCTGATTTTAGCCAAACCGATTATTATCAAATTGTTGATTGAATCAATTTTCTATTATTTGAAAATGCCTAAAACTAAAATTTTACTGGTAGAAGATAACGAAATGAATCGGGATATGCTGTCTCGGCGGCTAGAACGGAAAGGGTATGATGTTATTATCGCGATCGATGGAGCAGAAGGCGTAGCAATGGGGTTAACTGAAAAACCTGACTTGATCTTAATGGATATGAGCTTACCTGTGATTGATGGATGGACAGCCACTCAACAGTTAAAAGCCGATCCCCAAGGCCAATCCATTCCCATTATTGCCCTAACCGCCCACGCCATGACCGGCGATCGGGAAAAAGCCCTTCAGGCGGGATGTGATGATTATGATACCAAACCGATTGAATTACCCCGATTACTCAGTAAAATTGAAACCCTTCTCAATGGGTGATTGGTCTTACAGTCCTGTTTTGGTTGTCATTACTCACGAATATCGAGCAATCTAACGATTGGAAATAACCTTTTTGATTATTCTTCAATGATTTAATTAACTTTAAAAATCAATTTTAAAAATCCCTTTAAGCGTTCTTTAAAAATTATCCCCGATCTTCAATGGAAACTTTTTTTTCTGGATTATCCCAAGACGAGTACTCTAATGATTTTAGTCATTTAATTCCTAATTTACGGCATGATTTTCGGACACCGATCAATGCCATTATTGGATACAGTGAAATGTTGCTAGAGGAAATAGAAGAATCCGAAGAAAAAGCAATTATTGAAAATTTTCAAAAAATCAATGGTGCCGGTCGGGAATTGCTATCTCTGATTAATCAAAACTTAAGCCCTACCCTAGAAAAAGACTTAACCCATTTAACAGCTTTACAAACGATTTTAGAAACCCTCCATCGAGAAAGCCGCTCCTCTTCAGAACAAATTTTAGAAAACTGTAGATTACTCAAATCCAATGCCGCTGTCACGGATTTAATCACCGATATTGATCGCATTGAAACCGCAACAACGCGCTTTTGTGACATGTTAATTCAGGGGTTGAAGTTACCTTCCCTAGAATTGGAGAGTCCAGACCCGATTTCAACGGCTACTAGCGTTGCGATCTTAGAAGCGGCTTTCGTTCCTAGCAAGAAGCCCTCCGTTGCTGAACACTACACAGCCCATCTGTTGGTCGTGGATGACAATGAAAATAATCGAGATTTATTTACTCGCCAGTTACAACGGGAAGGTTACACAGTCACAACAGCAAGCAATGGCAGAGAAGCCCTAGAAATGGTAAAAACAGGTGCATACGAGCTAGTCTTGTTAGACCTCAGAATGCCCGAATTAGATGGCTATCAAGTGTTAGACCAACTTAAACGCGATGAACAGTGGCAACATATCCCCGTGATTATGATTTCTGCTTCGGATGAAATTGATCAGGTGGTTCGCTGTATCGAAATCGGAGCCGAAGATTTTCTTCCGAAACCCTTTAATCCCACTTTACTGAAAGCTCGTATTGGGGCGGCCTTGGATAAGAAACGGTTCCGCGATCGCGAACGTAATTACTTACAGCAAGTAGAAAGCTATTCCCAAAAACTCAATCAAGAGCTAGAGAAAGGCCGCCAAATGCAACTCAACTTTCTCCCCGCCGAGAAACTCAACGTCCCCCAGTGGGAAATTGCCACCTTTTTCAAACCCGCCCGTCAGGTTGCTGGTGATTTCTACGACACCTTTCCGATTATGGACAATCATGTCGGCCTAGTCATTGCTGATGTGTGCGATAAAGGTGTGGGAGCCGCCCTCTTTATGGCTTTATTCCGCAGTCTAATCCGTATTTTCTCTAAGCAGACCCAAATGCGAAACCTGTATCGGCATTGGCTGACGGATCAATCCTTAACCGAGACGGAAGCAATGAATGTTAATCGTTGTCCCGAAGTCAGTCCCCGTGACGTTCTAGAAGCCGTTTCTTTAACGAATAACTATGTCGCCGAGCATCATGGAGATTTAGGCATGTTTGCCACGTTGTTTTTTGGGGTTTTAGATCCCGCAACGGGGCTACTGACCTATATTAATGGGGGCCATGAACCCCTATTTATTATCAATCCACAAGGCGAAATTCAACAACAATTAAATTCGACTGGCCCTGCTGTGGGAATGTTACCCAATCTGAAATTTAAAATTGAACAAACCCATTTAGAAGCCGGAAATATTTTATTAGGCTATACCGATGGGGTTCCCGAAGCGCGGGCACTCGATGGCAGCTTTTTCACCAGTCAACGCTTAAAAGACCTATTACAACAGCCAACTCCTTCGGCAACGGAACTGCTTAATCGCATCACCGACAGCGTTGTTACCTATATCGGGGAAGCGGATCAATTTGATGATATTACCCTATTAGCTATTCAACGGACGCTGGGATCTCCCCTGCCCTAACCATTGCTTGAACTCCCCCTAGCCTAGACGAGTAGGTGATTTATTGAATCTTACAAGATAAAATTTTTTGAATACTTCAATCTCTAGATACTTTTGTGGGGGCTATGCAGTTTGTTGATTCTTTTAGCTTATCTAAACCGTTGATTTATAATCAAGTTTTTCAAGATGTTGATGAACTTGCGACAAGCCTAAATAAACAACGATTTTTTTGTTTGACGCAGTTGCAGCCTTACCCTGCACAATACCATTTCTGTCATGTGGATTTTGGGCTTGCTCAATTTTTACGAACCGCTTCTTGCCATCCGCTTCAAGTTACAGGAGACAAGTCGGAAGAATTTATTGAATTTGCCGTTTTATTGAATCCCGCTGCTAGCAATGTCATATCCCATCATATTTCGTTAAATCAAGATCATCTTTTTGCTTTTGATCTCCATCGAGAAGCGGATCTGATTTTACCCGCTAATTTTGACATCACAACTTTTCGTTTTCAAATTGATTATTTTCAAGACTGCTTAGAAGCAATGAATCGTTTGGATATTGACTATTCTTTGTTCAAACGGAATTATCTATTTTTACCCCAGACCCTACCCAGTATTCATGCTTATCTCAGAAATTTTTTTAAGTTAGTCAAAAATACACCTCATTTACTGGTTGATCATCAATTTACAAAACTGATTTTAGAAGATTTTTTGCCGCTACTAATTATAGCAATTCCCCAGCAAATAGAGTCAAATTCTCAATCTGTTCCTCTGCATTTTCGTCGGCAGTTAGTGAGAGAAGTGAGAGAATATATGATAGAAAATTTAGATCAACCGATTACGTTAAAAGATCTTTGTCAAAGATTATACACTAGCAGCCGAACCATTAGTTATGGGTTTGAAGAAGTATTCGGTATTAGTCCAATGCTTTATTTAAAGATTCTGCGTTTACATAGTGTTCGTAGAGCTTTAAAAAGTGCTAATCCCACGGAAGAAACAGTCATGAAAATTGCAAATCGTTCTGGCTTTTGGAGTATGGGTCATTTTACGCGAGACTATAAAACTTTTTTTGGTGAATTACCGTCAGAAACCTTAAATCAAATAAACAATTAGCCTTATTAAATTGATATAGTTGAGCTTGGAACTTATGAGGAAAATCCATGTTTAAGTCGATTGAATTTCCTTAAAAATGTTTGATTTCCAGCAACCTTGATGAAGCAGACGATAAGATGATCATTAGGCATTACCAATAACAAAATCGATTGAGGGAGTATTTATGAAACCGATGATTTGGAGACCGGAAGAAAAGGATGAAAAAGTGAATCAATATTTAGATCACGTTAACCATGAACCTTGGGTGCAATTTTTACTGATATTAACCGTATTTGTCACCGTATTTAGCATTCTTATTTTTTTAGAAGTTTTTTAAACAATAAGGAGAAAAATTCAGAGAGGGTCAATCTCATGTTTCCAAGACCAAAGACGTTTTAAACCGATTCTTGGATTGATGGGAAAAAGGAGAAAAGCCCGCAATGAGGGAATCAGGCTATGATAATAAGCGCGATCAGGTGAGTTTACGACCGATTCCCTGATTAGCGACTATTCATTCCCTTGAGTACCTATGATTCAGACCCTTTCTCCCCATTTACTTAGCCCTGTTCAATTAGGAGAGCTATGCTTACCGAATCGGGTGGTTTTAGCTCCTTTAACCCGATCGCGAGCCGGAGAGAGCCGTATTCCCAACGATTTGATGGCGACCTATTATGCTCAGCGCGCTTCAGCAGGATTGATGATCTCGGAAGCAACGGTCATTTCGGAACAAGCCATCGGTTGGTTAAATTCCCCTGGGATTTATAACGAAGAACAAGTCCAGGGATGGAAAAAAGTGATCGAGGCTGTTCATACCCAAGGGGGTCGCATTTTTCTGCAACTCTGGCACATGGGACGGGCTTCCCATTCCAGCTATCAACCCCATGGCACGCTTCCCGTTGCGCCTTCCGCGATCGCGATTAAGGGAGAGGGCCTCATCACCCCCCTGGGCAAAGTTCCCTACGAAACCCCAAGAGCGTTAGAAACCGACGAAATTCCTGATGTGGTGGAACAGTACCGTCAGGCCGCAGAAAAAGCGAAACGAGCCGGCTTTGATGGAGTCGAAATTCACGGAGCCAACGGCTATCTCATTGATCAATTCCTGCAAGCTAAAACGAATCACCGCAGCGATCGCTATGGAGGCAGCAAAGAAAATCGGTTTCAATTCTTAAAGGAAGTGACGGAAGCGGTTTTAACGGTCTGGGAGGCTGGACGGGTGGGAATCCGTTTTTCTCCCAATGGGACGTTTAATGATATGGGATCACCGGATTTTCGGGAATCATTTCTCTACTATGCCGAACAACTCAACCCCTACAACCTAGCCTATCTGCACATTATGGATGGTTTGGGCTTTGGGTTTCATGAGTTAGGCGAACCGATGACCCTGACGGAATTTCGGACGGTATTTAAGGGTTGCATCATGGGAAATTGTGGCTATAGCCAAGAAACGGCTGAAATTGCCATTAAGGAAGGGGCCGCTGATCTGATCGCCTTTGGTCGGCCCTATATCAGTAATCCCGATTTAGTGGAACGCTTTGCCCATGATTGGCCCCTCAATCCGTTATCGGATATGGCCACCTGGTATTCCTTTGAACCGGAAGGGTATATTGATTTTCTGCCCTATGAAGCTTCATCTCCCGTAGTTTAGGGATGGACAATTGGGTGAAAATATTGACTGATCAGCCTAATTTCAGCCTAGAGATAGAGCCTTAAATTCGACTTAAATTCAACTAGAGCGAGGATTGATCCGTTTTTTTTCCCTTATCCTTAAAGTTAGATAGATTCATTTGCTGACTAGGGTTTCCCCTTGCCTCAAAACCCAGAGAAAAATTGCAGGGGGGATCAGCGGCGTAGGGCAAAACATTATGGCAAATCATGACGTTTCAGCTAATTTTCAAGAATCACTCCATCCTAGCGACCATGATAGGAAAAGTCTGAATGAAATGTTGCAGGAATTGCGGGTTTTGCAACAAGGAAGTCAAATATTAACAGGTTTTCTCGTTTTGCTACCTTTTACAGATGGATTTATCAAAATTGGTTCTTCTGAAAGGATTTTTTACATTACGGCGTTTATCGCATCACTCATTTGTTTGATCTGTTTTAGTGCTCCGGCTGCCCAACATCGTCTGAAACGCCCCCTTCACCACCGCGTTAAATTTAAGCAGATGTCAACCCGCATCATTAATCTGGGAACGTTTGCCCTTTCTATTGCCTTAATTGCTACAACCCAATTAGTTTTGAATGAAGTGGTCGGCGATCGCTGGTCGTATTTCGGCACCTTACTGATTGCCCTGCTCATTGGAACGATGTGGTGGCTGATTCCCCTAACACAACAGAGACGAAATCATTCCTAAGCTATCTCAGCAACCATAGTTACAACTAAACTGTATTTTTGGGGATTTCTCCGCTTTTTCAGTCTCTTTTAATCAAAAACCACTGTTCGTAAGCCTAATCCCGATTGCTCAGATTTTCCATAAACTAAGACGCGATTATCTAAATGTTGCCGTATTGCTCTTGCTAAAACAATCCGCTCCAAATCCTTACCCTTACGAATGAGATCGGATACGGAATCGCGGTGAGAAACGCGAATAACATCCTGCTCGATAATCGGGCCTTCATCCAATTCTTCCGTTACATAATGAGCCGTTGCCCCAATAATTTTTACGCCTCGTTGATAGGCGCGCTGGTAAGGATTCGCTCCTGCAAAGGCCGGTAAAAAGGAGTGATGAATATTAATCACTTGAGAAAATTGGGCAAGAAAGGCAGGACTCAATACCTGCATATATTTGGCCAGAACGACCAGATCAATTTGATATTGTCGCAATAGGGCTAATTGCTGCTGTTCTTGCGCCTGTTTGGTTTCGGGAGTCAGGGGAATGTAATGATAATTAATGCCAAAGTCATGGGCAATGCTTTCTAAGTCAGGATGATTGCTAATCACAACAGGGATGGTGGCGATAAATTCCTGCGATCGCTGACGCAAAATTAAGTCATATAAACAATGATTCTGTTTAGATACAAAAATAGCCAAACGAGGAACATAATCTGAAAAATGAATCTGCCATTGGGCTTGAATTGCGATGGCGAATGGGGTAAATGTCGGCGCGATTTCTTCCCGTGTTAACGCAAACGCCTCTAAGTCCCACTCAATCCGCATCAGAAATAAATTAATATTGCTATCCGTATGTTGTGCAGCGTCTAAAATATTGCCATTATGGGAGAAAATCCAGTCCGATATTTTTGCAACTAAGCCTTTTTGGTCAGGGCAAGAAATCAGTAAAGTTGCTGTAGCCATGGGGTTAAATACGATTTTTCATCTATTATTCCTCATATTTTTGAAGATTACTCTCAAGAGTTACGATTAGTAATGATAGAAAAGCATAGGCTACTTTTATGAGACAATCTGTCTGTTTTCAGAATTGTCAATTAAGTCAGCGAGTAATCTAAGCAAATCATAATCGCGGGGATTAGGATCGTGAACAAAAAAATCCGATTGGGCATGATAGGATTCGTAATCTTAGCTGCATTCATGGCGTTGTTTGCCCTACTGTTTACGCCGAAACCGCCCTTAGTCACTCAATCAGATTATGCTATAGCACGTCAATTACCCGCCAATCAACTCAGTTACTATCCTCTCCAACAAAGCTTAGATCCTCAACATTACCGCGCGATCGCCGATTGGGTGGGCCGCTTAATCTTACCGAAAGTCGAAGATTATCAAAAAGATAACCCGAAAGATTGGGTCTGGTTAGAAATTTATCAAGCTCCTCCCCAATATCAAAATTTGATCGGAAAAAAAGTGCGTTTAACCTGGCAGCCCTCTCCCGAATTAGACCGATACTTGAAATTAGTAACGACTGATATCAACTTTGATGAAGCCGCGACAGAAAGTGAAAAGCAAGGCAATGTCTTACCCCGTCGTTTGGATGGTCGTTCTCACGTCGGCCCCCTCCAAGCTTTAGCAGGAGCCAGAACCGATGACGATGTGGTGATCGGTTTTCCCACCGCCCAGGTGAGTGAAGCGGATCAGGCGACTCCGATTCTGAGGGTTAAACAGATGCCCTTAATGGTGACGGGCCGCTCGGTGGCCTTAGTGAAAATGCTAGGAGAAGCCCCGCCTCGATCTGCCCAAGATCTTCCGGCACAGTGTCCTGGCGCGGCTCCCTGTCCGAGTGAGTTGATGCGAGTTCAACATTACAATCCCAACACCCAAACCTTTGATGGAACGGAAGAAATTATTCGCATTCCCCAACAACCCAGAATTTCCGGCGATCGCTTTATTTCCACCCCACGCCAACTAGCGGAGTCTCCCGAAGGCAAAGATGGCTGGTATATCTATGGGGCCCAAGGCAAAGAGGGTTTATTTACCGTCCAAGCCCTAGCACCGCGATCGCTCCTGCAACTGAAGCCCACTGACATCGTATTTGGCCAAAATTCGGGTACGGACTATATCAATCAGGGGAATTGGAAAAATACGCCTGAACGTAAAGGCACAGCCCAAAGCGTCTTAGTCGATCCGCGCAGTGATTCTCCTGAAATTGCCCTGAAATCTTGGCAAGAAGGCGATCGCGGTTTAGGAATTCATCTGTTTGGGGGAATTGGGGGTAAAAAAGGAGAATCCGTTTCAGGTGGCACCGTGACAGGACATTTTTCTTTCTTCTTTCCCCAAGTGGTACGTGATCCCTTTACCAAGGAGTTGCAATGGCGTATTCCCTACTATCAAGTCTATGCCCACAATCCCCAGGGAATTTTATCGGGAAGTCAAAGTTTTGCGAACTATACGGGCAACCTGCAACGGGGGTGGCTGAACTCTCGCCCGATTTCCAACGTTATTATCAAATCCGAGATTTTGAATGACTACGATTTTGGGGGCATTAAACTCTCTCCTTTGACGGAACTGCAACGACAACTGGAAGTGATGATGGCCCGTTATCGTACTGGGGATGGAAACGGCAATGCCAGTGTAACGCCGGCGGCCTCTTGTGTTCAGGATTCTAATCAAGCTCTCTACATTACTATCGAAGTTTTAAAGCAACAGGTCGCCGATAATCCCGCCATTCGCGATTGGCTACAAACCAATCCCACCGATCCACAAACAAAACGCTTTGAAAAATTAATCCAACTCGGCGATCGCTTAACCCAAGTCTTAGCCCCCAGAGGCGTAATCCGTACCGATTGGAAAAATAATGCTCAAACTCTAGCTGGCACAACAGCCGATCCCAACAGTCGCTTTATGCAAAAAGACACCTTGGCCAATGCCCTATTAAGTTGGCAATCCATGTTACCCCGTGTCAGTCATGATGTGCTCAGCCAAATTTTTCTGGATTACGGTGCAACCCTCTGGTTTTTACGTCCTAACCAAGTCGGGGGAAAGATGCCCGAAATTTTGCCCCTAGCCCCCACCAATCTGTTTGGAGAAACCCCGTTCATTTCTGCGGCTCTACGTCGTATCCTTGCGTCTGTCATCTTGTTACCGACTGCTCAGGAGTGGGGAATTGCGGTTGCGTTATTAGGGCTTTATGCCGCGATCGCCATTCCGGTGGGCTTAAAATACCAATTTTTACAATGGCAACCGAGCCAGCAACCCTTATGGCAATGGATCCTCCCATTGATAGTCTTATTCTTTAAGCCTGCCCTTTGGGAAGAATTGGTGTTTCGAGTCATTTTATTACCCTATCCCGATGGTTCCGTTTCTTGGCCCCTAAAAATTGGCTTAGCCCTCTTCAGCTTAGGACTTTTTGTGATCTATCACCCAATTAATGCTCGTTTTTCCTATAAAGCCGGTAATCCTCTCTTTTTTGATCCCCTTTTTCTAAGTTTAGCCGCCTTACTAGGACTCATTTGTACGATCGCTTATTTTGCAACAGGTTCATTGTGGGCGATCGCCTTGATTCATTGGGTCGTCGTCACCGTTTGGTTATTCGGATTTAATGGCAGATCTAAGCTATCTCAAAATCGTGTTATTTAAATAAGCTTGGTGGACAAAAATCCGCTTTGAGCAGTAAGATATAAGCATTTTTACTAACATTGCGTGATTGAGGAAATAAAGTTATGGATCCGATGTCCATGATACTTGCTGCACTCGTAGCTGGAGCGACAAAAGCGGCTGGAGGAGTAGCCCAAGATGCTTATGATGGATTAAAAGCTCTGATCAAGCGTAAATTTGAGACCCAGGGAAAATCTGATTCATCGGCTCTTCTCGATAAGTATGAGCAGAAACCTGAAAAAACCCGTGCACTGTTGGAAGATGAAATTGCCGAAGCAGGTCTTGATAAAGACGAAGAAATCATCAAACTTGCTCAAGAATTAATGAAACAATTAAATCCCAAAGAAGCAGCAGAGGGAAAATTTAATATCGCAATTTCTGGGGGGACAGTTCAGGGTCTGACACAACAAAATACCGGTACCATCAACCAGACCTTCAACTAAATTAAGGAATTTCTAGTAATCCCTATGGAAAAGTCGGTTAATATTTCGGGGGGCAGCGTTCAAGGATTTGTCCAGGAAAATCATGGAACTGTCAATCAATACTTCATCACTCAAATGTCTGAGTTGATTGGTGGTTCTACATCACCCGAAAAATCTTTAACTCAGGCAGAATATCGTCAAAGAAAAGTTTTACTCAGTAAGGTCAAGGAATATTGGATTCAAGGGGTTTTAGAAAAATCTTTGCAGGCTAATGCAATGATTGATCTGGATTTAGAACAGCGATCAAATGCGGTTGAACGTCCATTTGCGGATTTTGGAGAAGCGTTTGGATCGTCCGAACAACCTTTGTCTGCTGGAAAAGATGCAACTGAAGTATTCCAACAAATCGGAGAAGGTAGAACGCTACTAATTTTGGGAGATCCCGGCTCTGGAAAAACCATCACTCTCCTAAAACTGGCTCAAAACTTAGTTAATCGTACTGAAGAAGATTTGAGTCAATTTATTCCAGTGGTATTAAACCTATCCTCTTGGGGAATTAAAGAATCAACAATTGATAATTGGATTGTAGAAGAGCTTTTTATCAAATACCAAGTTCCCAAAGAAATCGGCAAAAACTGGGTTGAGGAGCAGCAATTAATCCTCTTACTTGACGGGTTAGATGAGGTCAGTTCCAATCGCAGAGAGGCTTGTGTTAAAGCCATCAATCAGTTTACCCAAACCCACTCTTTAACGGAGATGGTTGTCTGTAGTCGTATTGCTGACTATGAGTTACTGGCTAATCGTTTAAAGTTGCGAGGCGCAATTTATATTCGATCCTTAACCCCTGAACAGATCGATCAATACTTAGAGAATGCTGGAGAACCATTAGAAGGGGTTAAAACCTTACTGAGACAAGATACTGCATTACAAGAATTGGCTAAAGTTCCTCTAACTTTAAGTATTATTACCCTGGCTTATTATGGTAAAAAAGCGCAAGAAATTCCTCAGACAGGTTCATTAGAAATTCGCCGTCAACATCTTTTCACTACTTATGTCGATCAGATGTTTCAACGTAAAAGGATCAATCAGAAATACTCACGGGAAAAGACGGTTCAATGGTTAGCTTGGTTGGCTCAAAAAATGTCTAACCTTTCGCAGTCTATGTTTTTAATTGAGCAGATACAGCCAAGCTGGTTGCCCAACAAACTCGAAAATATTTTTTACCGACTGGGAATTGTTTTGGCTGGAACCTTAGTGATTGCTTTCATCTTATTCATCGGGATGACTTTTGATTTAGGCAATATTCAGCTTAATCAATTGAATGTTATTGCTCTCAATATCTTTGCATGGGGTCTAGTTTTATTTGCCTATTTTGGCATAGGTGCAATTGAAATTAATACATTTGAATCATTGACATGGCCATGGAAGAAAAGTGGTAAAGAATTGCTAGCTGGTTTTGTAAAAGGACTCATCTGGGGTTTTGCGCTTTGTCCCTTTGCTATACTGTGGTGCGTCCGAATCTGTCGAGACGGAGCGACTCAAGAAAATATTATTGCTAGCATTATTCTCGGACTCGTTTTGGGGTTAATCATTGGCATAATTGATGCAGTAAAGGGGGCTGAAATAGAAACAAAAACTATCCCTAATCAAGGAATTAGGCAATCAGCGGTTAATGCAGGAATCATCACGGTAATTAGTTGGATTATCTTGAGTGTCATGATTCTGAATTTTTTCCCTATGGGACTACGATCTGTCAGTTCTATAATCACTTGGGGTCTGATTTTAGGCTTACTGTTTGGAGGCGGAATTGCAGTGATCCAGCATTACGGTCTACGATTTTTCCTTTGGATTAGAAATTATGTTCCCTTTAGTCTGGTTCACTTACTCGACTATGCCAGTGAGCGCGTTTTTCTACGAAAAGTTGGTGGTGGTTACATTTTTATTCATCGGATGCTACTAGAATATTTTGCTAGGATGAAGTGAGTTTCCTTCGTTCATCCATTTAATACTAGGTATCAAAAAGGCATCAAAAGGAGCAAAATTTATGTATACCGTAGAAGCTTGTCAATCAATTCTAGATACAGGTAGAAGCACGACGGAGGAAGCCTTACAGTTATTTGATTCGCTTGATCCTGTCAATGTAGAGTTTATGTTGGGTCGTTGGCGGGGTTCTGAATTAGAGACGAATCACCCCATGAATGGTTTGTTAGCGATCGCCAACTGGTATGGCAAAGAATTTATTGATCCTGAAACTGTCCACCCCTTACTCTTTTTGGACAACAACGGAGACATCTTGAAAGTGGCTCCCAAAGCCAACTTAATGAAATGGATGTTACAGATTCCACTCCCTCGCAATACCGCATTAAAACCCGTCTTAAGCTTTATTAATACCTTTTTAAAAACCGAAAATAGCCAGGCTCGATTGCGGATGATGGAATGCCGAGGATCCGTTACCGCCACCATGATTTATGATTATTTACCCATCAATGACTCGTTTAAAAAAATTGATGACAACACCGTGTTGGGAATTATGGATTATAAAGAATTGGCTCAACCCTTCTTTTTCGTCCTCAAACGGGAAGTCTAGTGGCTAAGATCGATGACATCCCAACAACAGACACAACAGTAAAAATACACCTAATTTATAAAATTTATTTTTGTTATCCGTAAAAACTCCCAAAATCGTAACAAGCATACCAGAAGCTTAAGCCATAGATAGATAGATTAATCGGTTAACACTAGGCCCTAATTTTTGGTTCAGGTTGAATCGCTGACTATTTTCGTCTAGTGTCGTCCTGTACTTTGACAAAATTTAGGAGTAATTAATCTGTCATGCCCTCAAAGCCATTTAATCTTTCTCGTCGTCAGATCCTGCGGGGGGTCTTGGCCTCTACTGCGTTTGGAATAACCACAAAATTAGGAACGGGCTGTACCCCTGCCAAAGAAGAATCGGCTACACCCACCGCTGCAAGTTCTCCGAGTAGCCCTGCGGAAGATATGGTTATTGGGTTTATCTACGTCGGGCCAAAAGATGATTTTGGGTATAACCAGGCCCATGCCGAAGCTGCGGCGAATTTAGCGAAACTCCCTGGTATCAAAATTGTTGAACAGGCGAGTGTTCCCGAAACCACAGAAGTTCAAGAAGCCATGCGGAGTATGATCGAGCAGGATGGGGCTAAAATTCTCTTTCCCACCTCTTTCGGTTATTACGATCCCCATATTTTAAAAATGGCCGAAGAATTTCCCGATGTACAATTTTTCCACTGTGGCGGACTCTATAAGGAGGGGGTTCATCCCAAAAATGTAGGTAGTTACTTCGGCTATATCGATGAAGCTCAATACATTGCGGGCATTGTTGCCGGCCATACAACCAAATCCAATAAATTAGGTTTTATTGCAGCCAAACCCATTCCCCAAGTGCTTCGTAATATTAATAGTTTTACCTTAGGGGCGAAGAGCGTTAATCCTAAAATTACGACTCAGGTAGTTTTTACAGGAGATTGGGCCGAACCCGTTAAAGAAGCTTCATCGGCGAATAGTATGGCGGATCAAGGCATTGATGTCCTAACCTGCCATGTGGATAGTCCCAAAGTCATTATGGAAACGGCAGAAAAACGGGGTATTTACTGCTCTGGTTATCATGCCAATCAAGCTTCGTTAGCGCCCAAAGGTTACTTAACCGGAGCTGAATGGGATTGGACAAGCGTTTATACCAACTACTTAGACGCGATTAAATCGGGCAAAACCCTGATGAATGGCGGCATTCCCCACTTAGTTCGGGGTGGTTTCTCGGAGAAATTTGTTAAGTTATCTCCCTATTCGGATAAGGTAAGCGATAAGGCGAAACAGGACGCAGAAGCCATGCAAGCGAAGTTTATGGATGGCACGATGGTCATTTATAAAGGGGAAATTAAGGATAATAAAGGCAATATCGTGATTGCATCCGGTAAGGAATACAAACAGAAAGATCCTGCCTTAGAAGGGATGGATTGGTTGGTTACAGGCGTAATGGGAAGTACCACTTAAAACAAATGGGGGATATTTATCGGTAGAGCGCGATGTATCCTTCATTCTTGTTTGATATTTAAAATCTGCTTGACCATTCACGCAATGGCTAACGTTATGAGTGCTGCAACGTTTCGAGAAGGAATCAACTGGCGGAAAATTTCGGAATTAATAGCAATTCCCCTTGCTGCTATTTTGGTTTCCTTAATGATTTTTGGGATTTTTTGTGCTTTTGCTGGAGCTAATCCATTTGGGGTGTATGCTTCGATTTATAAAGCTGCCTTTGGCAAATGGACTTCCTTTCAAAATACGTTGATTCGGGCTTCCCCGTTGATGCTGAGTGCCCTCTGTACCATTCTGCCTGCTCGTTTGGGGTTGGTCATTATTGGAAATGAGGGAGCCATCGTCATGGGCGGCTTGGGGGCGGCTTCGGTGGGTTTAGCGATCGCGTCTGCCCCACCAACTATCGTACAAATTGCCATGGCCTTGGGCGGAATGATCGCAGGAGGTATTTGGATCGCCATTTCGGGTGCGTTACGGCATTATCGGGGCGTGAATGAAACCATTAGTAGCTTATTGATGAACTATATCGCGATCGCCATTTTGAATCATTTAGTCAATGGCCCGATGCGTGATCCCAGTTCTTTGAATAAACCCTCTACTTATCCGATTATTGAAGCGAATATGTTGGGGACAATCCCAGGAACGCGAGTCCATTATGGGTTGATCTATGGTTTAGTTGCCTGCATCATTGCCTACATTTTAATTCAACGGACGACCTTTGGCTTTGCTGCTCGGACTGCTGGGGGAAATATCCGCGCCGCTCGTTTAGCAGGGCTTCCTGTGGGCCAATTAACCACCATTATCTGTTTTCTCGCGGGTTCCTGTGCAGGCTTAGCGGGCATGGTAGAAGTCGCGGCTGTTCATGGTCGAGCGAATGAATCTTTGAACGCCAATTATGGCTATGGTGGGGTTTTAGTCGCTTTTGTGGCTCGTCAGAATCCCTTAGCGGCCGTTCTCGTTTCCATTCTCTTTGGGGGCGTGCTGGCTAGTGGCGGCATTTTACAACGGGAACACGGTTTGCCCGATGCGACGGTTATGGTTTTTCAAGGGATTATGTTTCTCGTGATCCTTTATAGTGAAACCTTTTACGGAAGATTGGCGATTTTTAAAGAAAAGGAATCAAATATTGCTCAAAATCGGCAGACTGCTTCAATTTAAAAACTCTATCAATACGTTTACTCAGGAATAACAACAATGGCGACAGAAACAATTGGTTGGTGGGGGGTTCCCTTGGGAATTCTGGCAGGAACGATCCGAGGCAGCGCGCCGTTTCTGTTTGTCAGTTTAGGGGAGTGCTTAACCGAAAAAAGCGGCAAAATCAATTTAGGCTTAGAAGGATCGCTATTATTTGGGGCCATGAGTGCTTATGCCATTTCCTATCTCACGGGATCGCCTTGGGTCGGAGTTTTAGTGGCAGGACTAGCGGGTATGATTTTGGGGGTGATTCACGGTTGGTTATGCCAACAGCCGAGGGTGAGTGATTTCGCCTTGGGGATTGCCATGTTTATTTTTGGCGGTGGATTAGCCTTTTTTCTAGGAAAACCCTTTATTAAACCCGTTGCGCCCCAATTACCCGCGATTTCTCTGGCTGACTGGAGTTCTATTCCGGCGGTTCAATCGGCTTTTAAAGTTTCTCCCCTATTTATCATCGGTATCGCGATCGCGTTTTTGATGCAATGGTTTTTTAAATCAACGCGGTGGGGTTTATTTGTTCGAGCAGTAGGCGATAGTCCCGATGCGGCTAGGGCAATGGGCATCTCTATTTTTAAAGTACGGATGCTGAGTATTGTGACGGGCAGCTTTTTAGCCGGAATCGGCGGGGCCTATCTGTCTCTCTATTACCCAGGTAGTTGGACAGAACGCATTTCCAGTGGACAGGGGTTAATGGCGATCGCGCTGGTGATTTTTGCCCGTTGGAATCCCATTCAATGTCTGTATGCTTCTCTGTTGTTCGGTGGTGCCCAGGCCATTGGGCCCGCCTTACAAGCGGTCGGTTACGATGCCTACTACTATCTTTTCAATGCGTCTCCCTATATCTTGACCTTAGTAATTATGATTATCACCTGTTCCCCAAAACGTACTTTGGCGGGACTTCCCGGGGCAATTGGAACCAATAATTAGTCAATTTAGTTAATTTTTAAATTATGACAAAAACGGTAGAATTAGCAGTTAATGGCGGCTTAATGCGGGGATTCCCAGATAATAAAAATCTTTTATTAGTTAACGCAACCTTTGTCCGAGAAGCCCAAACTGAACCTGTTTATCGCTTCTTTTCCATCGGCGATCGCCATCCTGCCATGTTACGGGTTAAAGAAGGTGGAGTTTCCATTGCGGTAGAAATTTGGGCTATTCCCGTCGAAGGCTTTGCCACAGTTTTACAACTCGAACCCCCAGGGCTTTGTATCGGTAAAGTGCGGCTGGATGATGGACAAGAAGTGTTAGGCGTTTTGGGTGAATCCATCCTCTGTGAAGCCCACAAAGAAATCACCGAATACGGCAGTTGGCGAGACTATACAGGTAATAAGCTTTAATTTTATTCATCTTCGTTAGGAACATAAACCAATGACCCTTTATGTAAAATCTAGCCCCTATCCCTATCCCTACAATGGCGATTTACGACCCGAAAATACGGCGTTAATTATTATTGATATGCAAACGGATTTCTGTGGTGTCGGTGGCTACGTCGATAAAATGGGCTATGATTTATCCCTAACCCGTGCTCCCATTGAACCCATTGCTAACGTTTTAAAGGTTTTTCGGGAAAAAGGCTTTTTTATCATCCATACCCGTGAAGGTCATCGCCCTGACTTATCCGATCTCCCTGCCAATAAACGCTGGCGGAGTCAACGCATTGGCGCAGGTATTGGCGATCCTGGCCCCTGTGGAAAAATTTTAGTGCGGGGTGAAGCGGGTTGGGACATTATCCCTGAACTTGCCCCGATTTCAGGAGAAGTGATTATCGATAAACCTGGAAAAGGTTCTTTTTATGCCACTGATCTCGACCTGATTCTCAAACGTAATCAGATTGATAATATTATCCTGACAGGAATCACCACCGATGTCTGTGTTCATACCACCATGCGGGATGCCAACGATCGCGGCTATGAATGTCTACTGTTGTCCGATTGTACCGGCGCAACGGATTACGGTAATTATTTAGCGGCGTTAAAAATGATTGAAATGCAAGGTGGGGTTTTTGGTGCAGTGGCGGATTCGGCTGCTTTATTAGAGGCAATTGAGACAATTTAGTATTTAAGCCATGTCTACCTTACTGGTTAAAAATATCCATACCCTAGCCACAATGGACACTCACAGGCGAGAAATCCAGAATGCGGCTCTATTGGTGCGCGATAAGATGATTGAATCCGTTGGAACTACAGCAGAATTGCCTGATAATGCTGATGAAATCTTAGATTTACAGAACAAATATGTTGTTCTGCCAGGCTTCGTTAATACCCATCACCATTTTTACCAAACCCTCACCCGTGTTATTCCTGCGGCTCAAAATTGCGATTTATTCCAATGGTTAAAGACGCTTTATCCGATTTGGGCAAAATTAACCCCAGAAGCAATTTATATCAGTGCCCAGACTGCTGCTGCGGAGTTAATGCTCTCAGGTTGCACCACAGCTAGCGATCATTTGTATATTTATCCCAATGGTTGCCGCTTAGATGACGAAATTGCTGCGATTCAGGAAATCGGACTAAGATTTCATGCCTGTCGGGGCAGTATGAGCGTGGGAGAAAGTCAGGGAGGATTGCCGCCTGATTCGGTTGTGGAACAAGAAGCCGATATTTTAAACGATAGTCAAAGACTAATTGAACAATATCACGATAATCAGCGTCATTCTATGTTGCGGATTACCCTGGCTCCTTGTTCGCCCTTTTCGGTGTCACAAGATTTGATGAAGGAATCGGCCCAATTAGCGCGGGCTTATCCAAACGTTCGTTTACATACCCATTTGGCGGAAAATCAGTCGGATATTGACTACAGCTTGGCGGTTTTCGGAATGAAGCCCGTAGAATATGCCGAATCTGTTGGCTGGCTAGGAAAAGATGTTTGGCACGCCCACTGTGTCAAGTTAGATGAACCGTCAATTCGTCGCTTTGCAGAAACGGGAACAGGAATCACCCATTGCCCCTGTAGTAATATGCGTTTAGCTAGTGGTATGGCTCCGATTCGACAAATGTTAGATTGTGGGGTTCCCGTCAGTTTAGGGGTTGATGGTGCGGCATCCAATGACGGATCAAATTTGTTGAACGAAATGCGGGCGGCTTTTTTGATGGCACGGGTTCGGGAACAAAATGCAGCGGCAATGACGGCGAGAGAAGCCTTAGAGGTGGCAACCTTGGGCGGCGCAAAAGTTTTAGGACGGGATGATATTGGTTCGCTGGCTCCTGGGATGTCGGCTGATTTTATTGCTATTAAGCTAGAACGACCTGAATTAGCAGGGGCATTACAGGACGCGATCGCGGCGGTTGTTTTCTGTCAGGTGAATACCGTAGATTATAGTTTTATCAACGGTCGTAAGGTAATAAATAACGGACAATTAACCACCCTTGATCACCGAAATTTGGTCAAAAAACATAATCAATTAGCCCGCCAACTCATCCATTCTTAAACCCGTATTAATTAATTAAATCGAACTAACTTTAAAAAAGTAGCCCTAAATACCAAATTATTACGATATTTTTGCCACTGTTAGCTTATAGGCCCTGTTACGGCAAAAAAGCCATGCTCCAAACTAGCCCAGTCACAGAAATTAGCGATAAGCCACCGGAACTCGAAGTGGTTAACATGAGTAAGATCTTCGGTTCTTTGGTCGCGCTGGATAATGTTTCCCTGAAAATGCCACCAGGAACATTCCATGCCTTGCTAGGAGAAAACGGAGCGGGCAAAAGCACCCTTGTTAAGTGCATTATGGGTTTTTACACGCCCTCTCATGGTGATATTTTAATTAACAAGCGATCGCGAGACATTAAAAATCCCCGTGATGCCCACCATTACGGCATTGGTATGGTCTATCAACACTTTACCTCTGTTCCTGCCATGACCGTTGCCGAAAATCTGGTTCTTTCTCGCTATGACAGCAAAAATGTTATTAACTGGAAAACCGAATTAGAGCAGTTAAACGATTTCATGGCCAATGCTCCGTTTCAAGTGCCCTTAGACCGCACCATTAGCGAACTGGCGGCGGGACAGAAACAGAAGCTAGAAATTCTCAAGCAATTGTACTTAAACAGCAAGATTTTAATCTTAGATGAACCTACCTCGGTCTTAACGCCTGGAGAAGCCGATGAAATTTTAGGGTTACTGAGGGAACAGGTAACGGACGAGAAATTAAGCGTTTTGATGATTAGCCATAAATTCCGCGAAGTCATGGCTTTTGCTGATGAGATTACCGTATTGCGTAAAGGCAAATTTGCAGGTCATGGCCAGGTTAAAGACCTAACCGTTGAAGACATGGCCAAAATGATGTTAGGCGAAGAGAAAAAGAATTTTGATGAACAGATTGTTAAAGTTGCCGTCACGAAAACCCCTGAACCTGTCCTAGAAACCCTGGATTTGCATGGAAATAAGGATAATGGATTAGAAGCGGTTACCGCCCTAACGTTGCAGGTCTTTGGTGGAGAAATTGTGGGAATTGCGGGGGTTTCAGGAAATGGTCAACGGGAATTAGTCGAAATTTTGGCAGGGCAACGGGCCACAACGGAAGGGCAAATCCGCATTAACGGTCAAGTTTATCGCTCAACTCGCCAAGAAATGTTTAACCATCAAGTTTTTATTCTGCCAGAAGAACCCCTACGGAATGCTTGTGTTCCGACGATGAGCGTGGCGGAAAATATGGCCCTCAGAACTTTTGACCGTGCCCCCCAAGCCAAGGGAGTTTGGCTAATTTTAAGCGCAATTCGGGAAATGGCAAGCGGATTAATTCACACCTTTTCCGTGAAAACTCCTTCCCCAGAAACACCGATTAGTAATCTTTCGGGTGGAAACGTGCAACGGGCTGTTCTTGCTAGGGAATTATCTTCTCCTGATATTAAAGTTTTGATTGCCGCGAATCCCTGTTTTGGTTTAGATTTTGCCGCAGTCGAATTTATTCATCAACAGATTTTAGAAGCGAGAAACCGAGGGGTAGCCGTGTTACTGGTCAGTGAAGATTTGGATGAATTATTAAAATTGTCGGATCGCATTATGGTGATGAGTGAGGGGCGATTGGTGTACGAAAGTGAAACGGAATCAGCCGATATTACGATTATTGGTCAAAAAATGGCAGGACATTAACTATGATCACCATTAAAGCCCAACCCTACGATTATGAAATTCCCGATCTACAAAGCCTTGCGCTGATCATTATTGATATGCAGCGAGATTTTTTAGAAGAAGGGGGATTTGGAGCCGCTTTGGGAAATGATGTCAGCCCATTACGCGCCATTGTTCCCACTGTCAAAACCTTGTTAGAAACCTTTCGTCATCATCAATTACCGATTTTTCAAACTGTTGAAGGGCATCAACCTGATCTCTCTGACTGTCCACCGTCTAAATTAAAACGGGGTAATAGTTCTTTAAAAATTGGCGATCGCAGCACAATGGGACGAATTTTAATTTTAGGAGAAACGGGCAATCAAATTATTCCTGAATTAGAACCGCTACCCAATGAGATTATTATTTCTAAACCAGGCAAAGGGGCCTTTTATCAAACCGAATTGCAGACTTATTTACAAGCGAAAGGGATTACTCACCTGATTTTTGCGGGTGTGACTACTGAAGTTTGCGTTCAGACGACCATGCGAGAAGCCAACGATCGCGGCTATGAATGCTTATTAATTGAAGATGCAACCGCCAGTTATTTTCCCGAATTTAAGCAAGCAACCTTGGAAATGGTACGCGCTCAAGGCGGAATTGTCGGTTGGACGGCCTCTGCTAATAACGTGTTAGCTGCTTTAAGGTGATTTTTACAAATCTAAATTTTAGAAAAGCAAAAAAATTTAGGAATTTTCAGAGGATCAGTTTCAATCCCTCATAAGGCTTTGAATTAATTGCAATATTTAATCGAGTCTGGCGTTAGTGGTGCGGCTTTGTTTCAATCCCTCATAAGGCTTTGAATTAATTGCAATGTGTTACGCTTCCGTCTAGCCTCCGTTTTTTGTGGTTTCAATCCCTCATAAGGCTTTGAATTAATTGCAATATTAGCGTTTTTCTGGTGGTACTAAAAAAACTTTTTGTTTCAATCCCTCATAAGGCTTTGAATTAATTGCAATAACCGTTCTGGTACTGACCTGTAATGCCTTAGCTGTTTCAATCCCTCATAAGGCTTTGAATTAATTGCAATCAGTAACAGGTCTATTCGTGTAATATGGAGACTTGTTTCAATCCCTCATAAGGCTTTGAATTAATTGCAATAAGAAACCGTGATTCGGTTGCTCATTCTGGACTTTGTTTCAATCCCTCATAAGGCTTTGAATTAATTGCAATTGACCATTGGATTTCTCCTAAAAGTAGCTGCTCTGTTTCAATCCCTCATAAGGCTTTGAATTAATTGCAATGGGGGTGTGGAGCTTTGCGGTTTAAGACTTTACGTTTCAATCCCTCATAAGGCTTTGAATTAATTGCAATCTTTTGTCACCAGCCGCAAAAGCATAATATTCAATGTTTCAATCCCTCATAAGGCTTTGAATTAATTGCAATAGTTATCGTTGCCAGTAATGTCTTTCTCCATGTCAAGTTTCAATCCCTCATAAGGCTTTGAATTAATTGCAATGGTGATTGAGGCAACCGAGCCAAATACCCGTACTAGTTTCAATCCCTCATAAGGCTTTGAATTAATTGCAATACATCTCAGCTAGGGGAGGCAATTAAGACGGCTTTAGTTTCAATCCCTCATAAGGCTTTGAATTAATTGCAATGTAAATGCTGACCATTGGTGCAAACTTTACGAATTGTTTCAATCCCTCATAAGGCTTTGAATTAATTGCAATGCTGAGCAAGCCGAACGGGAAAAAGAACGTTACAAGTTTCAATCCCTCATAAGGCTTTGAATTAATTGCAATTCGGGTTAGAGTCCAAATCAACCCCAATAGATTCGTTTCAATCCCTCATAAGGCTTTGAATTAATTGCAATCGAGGTTTATCCCACCAAAAGCCTGCTACATCTGCTGTTTCAATCCCTCATAAGGCTTTGAATTAATTGCAATCGTCAAATAGGGCTTTGTAGCAGTCGCTTTCGATGTTTCAATCCCTCATAAGGCTTTGAATTAATTGCAATTCGGGGTCGTCAACCTTTATAAAGCCAGAAACGTGTTTCAATCCCTCATAAGGCTTTGAATTAATTGCAATCATGTTTTAAAAAATATGAAAGCTCATCTAAGCTACGTTTCAATCCCTCATAAGGCTTTGAATTAATTGCAATTTTTAGCTACTTCAGAGTCGGCAGGATATTCAGTGTTTCAATCCCTCATAAGGCTTTGAATTAATTGCAATGGCTGATGCGTTAACTTTTACGGATTAGATTATTATGTTTCAATCCCTCATAAGGCTTTGAATTAATTGCAATACGGCCCGCCGCAAGGTCATTGTCCATGTTTAGGTAGGTTTCAATCCCTCATAAGGCTTTGAATTAATTGCAATATGGGATTGCCTGTCTTCTCGTCATTGCCAGATTGAATGTTTCAATCCCTCATAAGGCTTTGAATTAATTGCAATGAACCCATAGGCGATCGCCCAGGTGATCCTTACTGGTGTTTCAATCCCTCATAAGGCTTTGAATTAATTGCAATTTGTCAAGTCAAATAGTTATAATCTGGGCTTATAAGTTTCAATCCCTCATAAGGCTTTGAATTAATTGCAATCTATAGGGTGTGATTAGGCTTTGACTAACTACTGTTTCAATCCCTCATAAGGCTTTGAATTAATTGCAATATAGCAGTGGTGTTTGATTATGATAATAAGGGCGTTTCAATCCCTCATAAGGCTTTGAATTAATTGCAATTCAATTCCATCAGCCATTACAGCTTTAGTGCCGACTTTGTTTCAATCCCTCATAAGGCTTTGAATTAATTGCAATTGCTGGCTCAGGTACAACGGGTGTGGCTGCAATCGTTTCAATCCCTCATAAGGCTTTGAATTAATTGCAATTTATCACGCCTACGGGTTTGAGCCTTTTGACTTGTTTCAATCCCTCATAAGGCTTTGAATTAATTGCAATTTGATTAGGCGATCGCGGAGCAAGACCTGAATTCGTCCGTTTCAATCCCTCATAAGGCTTTGAATTAATTGCAATTTGAACAACCTTGTACGGGCCACTACTGTCATGCTCTGTTTCAATCCCTCATAAGGCTTTGAATTAATTGCAATAATCATGACCACTAACACTAAAATCATTCAAATTCTGTTTCAATCCCTCATAAGGCTTTGAATTAATTGCAATAATTTCTTCAAAGGTTGGAGTGTCTACCATTCGCGTTTCAATCCCTCATAAGGCTTTGAATTAATTGCAATTAGGACAACTACTAGGATTAGGAATAGATTGAGAGTTTCAATCCCTCATAAGGCTTTGAATTAATTGCAATTAACACGGAAGGAGGTAAGGAAGCCTGCTCTAAGTTTCAATCCCTCATAAGGCTTTGAATTAATTGCAATGATTATCTAGCCACGTACCTCCATCCAACTTTTGAAGTTTCAATCCCTCATAAGGCTTTGAATTAATTGCAATGCTGAGAATCGATAGTCAAAACATCATTAGTATCAAGTTTCAATCCCTCATAAGGCTTTGAATTAATTGCAATGTGTTCCGTTTAGTTCAACCTCAGCTAGAATTTATGTTTCAATCCCTCATAAGGCTTTGAATTAATTGCAATGGGGAGGCATCGAGTCACAGATTAGGGCTATTCGACTGTTTCAATCCCTCATAAGGCTTTGAATTAATTGCAATGCCAAACCGATCTTAATCCCTGCTATTAATTCAGGTTTCAATCCCTCATAAGGCTTTGAATTAATTGCAATGCGCAAGTTGTTCAAGCTGTCCATCTGCACGAATTCGTTTCAATCCCTCATAAGGCTTTGAATTAATTGCAATGCGTTTCCTGTAAGGAATTATCGTGGACAAAATTCAGTTTCAATCCCTCATAAGGCTTTGAATTAATTGCAATTAGAATCTAAAAATCGAATGTTCGCTTATACCAATGTTTCAATCCCTCATAAGGCTTTGAATTAATTGCAATTGTCGAGTTCGATTATGTCCTATCTGCCAGTGGCGGTTTCAATCCCTCATAAGGCTTTGAATTAATTGCAATATGATTTAGAGATTGACCTATACGGTGAGACAAAGTTTCAATCCCTCATAAGGCTTTGAATTAATTGCAATTTGAAGAACGCGATCGCGTAATCTCCCAACTTGAGTTTCAATCCCTCATAAGGCTTTGAATTAATTGCAATTTGAGTTAATCCATGCTTGTAGCCTTCCACCATAGTTTCAATCCCTCATAAGGCTTTGAATTAATTGCAATATTAACAGCGACTACAAATATAGGAGGCTGTAAAGTTTCAATCCCTCATAAGGCTTTGAATTAATTGCAATTCATACGCACTAGCCCAGATTCCATCTCTCTCTTTGGTTTCAATCCCTCATAAGGCTTTGAATTAATTGCAATCGCGGTTGCCTAGACAGCTTATCCAGTAATCTTTTTGAGCCAGCATTGCGCGGCTAATAGAATAATTACTAGAATCAATTGCTACCTTAAGATGCGTGATTGCTAAAACCATTACTGTGTAAGGTGCGCGAAACAAAACGCATAAATTTATTCTTCAAACCCCTTCTAGATAAAAGTTTGAGAGAATTTTTATAGAAGAGTATATTTCTACACCCCCACCCCCGCGCATAAAAACTTCAAATAGATACCCCAAAAAGAAGGGATTAATGAGTAATCTCTCATTGTGCGAATCTGTCTATTTCTAGACGACCCACTTCTTGCTGACAATGCACTTAGACATTCAAAGGCAAGCTTATACGGTCTTTCACCGTCGTTCCCCCTTGAAACTTGGGTACGGTGGCGAATAGCCATAGGGGGTATCTTGATTATATTTAGTTGTCAATGTTCAGAAAAATCTATGATTGCTATTATACCGAAAAAAATTACATTCGCATAGTTCTTTATTCATCTTTACAATCTAAATCGCCAAAAGCCTCCATTTCCATATTGATAGCCGCATTAAGATCAGCATTAATACTGAGACCACAATTTAGACATTCAAAACTTGCTTGAGTTTCCCTATTTTCCTTCTCAGTATGCCCACATCGGGAACACCTTTGGGATGTATGCTTGGCATTTACTCTCACAACCTCACGATTAGGATGATTGCTTGCCTTACTTTCAATCATTGCCCTGATTTGACCGATACCTGCGTCCTGTATTGCTTTGTTTAATTGTGCTTTTCTCTTTCTTCCATTTTGCTCATAACCCTTACCATTTTCACTTTTTTTTGCTTTTGGTGCGCGTACCATATTGACAAGCCTTGTATCCTCTATCGCGATCGCATCATATTCATGAACAAGATGAGTTGAAACTTTTTGAGCATAATATTTACGACGATCAGCAATTTTTTTATGAACCTTCGCGATAAGTTGTTGCGTTTTTCTCCAATTTGACCCCCCTTTTTCCTGACGAGCTAAACTGCGCTGTAATCTTTGTAATCGCTTATAGTCTTGTTTTAAAAATCTTGGATTAGGTACAGAACGACCATTGCTTAACGTTAAAAGGGTGACAATTCCAGGATCTATGCCGACTCTATTCTTATTATCAGGTAAAGGCTGAATATCAGTATAAAAAACAAGATTTAAATAATAACCGTCTGCTTTTTTCGTTAAAGTTCCCGTTCGTGGCTGAATTTCACCCTTATTGCGATTATGTAAGCCTCGAAACTTAATTAAGCCAAATTCTTTTCCTAACAAAAGACAATCATTCGCTTCTGGATAAAATTTAATGCCCTCAGTTTGTTTATAAGGCAAAGAAGTGACAGGAAACCGACGAGACTTAAATTTAAGCTTACGGGTATTATTTTTAGGGTCTTCATAACGTTTCCAAGCTTCTAAAAGGTGCATTGTAATACAAGCTTGTCTGATCTTCATGGGAATATCAATCAAACGCTCCACTTGCCATTGAGGAAGTAAACCAGAATTTTCAAGCCATTTGTTCGTATAACAATTATTGGTCGCGATTTTTTTAGGATCTTCAACGTGCCAATAGGTTCGATAAGGAATCGAAAAATAACCATCTCGGTTGGTAATACGACACGCAAGAGCAAAAGTTTTATCTTTTTTACGCACTTCGTTTTCTTCTTTACTTAGCCAATCGCATTCTGGCAAAGCCTTTGTCCAGTGCCACTCAACAGGATAGGGATCAAAATTATCGAGTATATTTAGGTCTGGAGCAATTTTGTTTAATTCTTTCGCACTCTTTTTGCGCCAAATTCTCTGTTGATTTTCGTAGAGCAGAGCAAGTCCCAAATTGTAGAGAGGTCTTAGGCTATTTGTCCATTTTTCAAATAGTGCTTGCTGAGGGCTGGTTAGATAAGCCTTAAGCTGAATTGTAAAGAGTGGCCTTTTTTCTGAGGTGGGGACTTCCATTAAATAATATTTTTAAGTGCGATAAGTTAAACAACCCAATAAATTGAACCCATTTCATTTTAGCTTGACGGCTCAATTATTGCAAAAACTTAAACGCGATCGCGCGCCTACTTTCTCCACGGCCACCGAGTTCCCATTTCCGTCATAGCTGAGAAAATCAGATATAGCACTAGTAAAGCTACCCCTGTCAGAAACGGTAATAAATCTTCTTTCATCATTGTTATCTCTTACTGAAAATAGCTAATTTACACTGTTGGTTACTTCCTAGACAATTACTTTATTGAATTACAAGATCGCTCATATCATTGAGCATCGGTTCTATGATAAATAGAAGATTAATGAAGCAGAGCAACTAAGGAGCAATGTTATCTATGGATGGGGAATTTTCGACATTAATGACGAATCCTTGGGGTCTTGCTGTTCTGTTAAATAGTTTGTTGTTGGCGATCGCGTTTATTTTGCCCAAGAAATTATTAACACCAATGGGTTATCTCCATGCCTGGGTACTGGGGGTCATCGTCTGGGGAACCTTGGGATGGCGGGGTTATGCCGTTGTCATGTTCTATTTCTTGTTTGGTTCAGCCGTTACCCGTATAGGTATCAAGCAAAAGGAAGCCGAGGGCATTGCCGAAAAACGATCAGGGCAACGAGGGCCAGAAAATGTTTGGGGATCGGCCTTTACCGCTACCCTCTGTGCGTTATTAACCTTAGTCCTAGAACCCACTTGGCAGCCCTTGTTAATTTTGGGTTATGTGGCGAGCTTTAGCACCAAATTATCCGATACAACCGCCAGTGAAGTGGGGAAAGCCTACGGAAAACGCACTTTTTTAATTACGACCTTGCAACCTGTACCGAGAGGAACGGAAGGAGCCGTCAGCTTAGAAGGAACCTTAGCGGGAATCGTCGGATCGCTGTTAATTGCGGTGTTAGCTTGGGGTTTGGGGATGATTGATCTCTATGGGGTGGGTTGGTGCGCGATCGCTGCTTTTATTGCTACCAATTTAGAAAGTGTGATCGGGGCAACCTTACAAAATCAATGGAACTGGTTAACCAACGAAGTCGTTAATGGGATTAATACCTTGATCGGGGCCGCGATCGCTATTGCGTTAGGAGCTTGGATTTAAATAATGACGAAACGGATGTTTGTGACAGGGGGAACGGGATTTGTTGGAGCCAATCTCATTCGTTTATTGTTGGCCGAAGGTTATCACGTCAGAGCCTTAATTCGTCCCCAAAGTTGTTTCGATAATCTCGAAGGCTTAAATATCGAATGGGTGAAAGGAGATTTAACAGATCGGAATTTGGCCGAAAAAATGCAGGGATGCGAGGGCTTATTCCATGTGGCGGCTCATTATTCTCTCTGGCAAAAAGACCGTGAGCAACTGTATCAAAGCAATGTGTTAGGGACTCGAAATATATTGGCTTCAGCAAAAAAAGCAGGGATTGAACGCTGCATTTATACCAGTTCCGTTGCCGCTATTGGGTTGGATAAAACAGGCGAACCTGTCGATGAACGCTTCCAAAGTCCTGTGGAAAATTTGGTGGGAGAATACAAAAAATCGAAGTATTGGGCAGAGCAAGAGGCGGTTAAAGCCGCTAAATCGGGGCAAGACGTAGTAATTGTTAACCCTAGCACTCCCATCGGCCCTTGGGATATTAAACCGACTCCGACGGGCGATATTATTCTGCGATTTTTGCGGCGACAGATGCCTGCCTATGTGGAAACGGGGTTAAATCTCATTGATGTGCGGGATGTGGCCAAAGGTCATCTTCTTGCTTGGGAAAAGGGCAAAAGCGGAGATCGCTATATTCTGGGTCATCAAAACGTGAGTCTGAAAAATATGTTAGAAATGCTATCGGAGATCACAGGATTACCCGCCCCGAAAAATACCGTTCCCTTATGGTTGCCCCTAACCGTTGCCTGGGTTGATGAAAATGTATTAGCTCCTTTGGGTAAAACGCCCTCTGTCCCCTTAGATGGGGTAAAAATGTCGGCCCATCCTATGTACTACGATGCCAGTAAAGCTGTGAGGGAATTAGGTTTGCCCCAATCTCCCATTCAGCAAGCTCTCAAAGATGCTGTCGAGTGGTTTATTCAACAGGGCTACGTTAAAGGAGATCGCTGATTGAACCAATCTAAAACCCGATTCCAAGCCCACCATTGATCGGGATCGTTGGCCAACCGTTGACCCACTTTGCTGCTGATGTAACCCACATGACCTCCATAACGAGTCACCATTAAATCTAGAGCCGAATTTGCTTTTCCAATAGCTTCTAATTCAGGTACTAATTGGGGATGAAATAAGGGATCATCGGCGGCGTAAATAATCAACGTGGGTTTACTCAAATAGGGTAAAAACGGTAAGGCACTACTAGCTGTGTAATAATCCGACACTGACGCAAACCCTAAACGGGGAATCACTAATTCTTGATCAAAGCCCCAAATACTATTGGCTCGTTGAATGGCTGCTGGATCAATCTCTTGGGGATGAAACTGATGGAGGTGCCAAGCTAAACGCTGAAGTTGTTGGGTAATGGCTTTCTCCATGTATTGTCCTATCGGATGGGCCATTAAATAGCGCAATGACCGTTCCGAATCCAAACTCGGACAAATGACGGCTCCCCCTGCAATCTCAGAGGTTTTTAAACCGAAATTGGCTTCTAAGGCTTCGGCTTTTTTGATACCCCATAATGCTAACTGTCCCCCCAAGGAATACCCCGTAAACCAAAAAGGGGCAGGACAGCCTAATTTCTTCGATTGAGCGGAAATTCTAACAAAATCTTCCCCTTCGTATAAGCCATCCGAGGTTAAGGTGGGAGACAATTCAGCCGTTTTTCCGTGGGCCCGCCAATCAAATAACACCACTGCAAACCCCTGAGCAAAAGCTTTTCGTCCTAATAGGCGAAGAAACCACTGATTATTTAAATCTCCCGTAATGCCATAGGTTCCCACAATGGTAGCCTTGGGATTTTCTGGGATCGCGACCCAACCAAAAAGGGGAACATCATCAGATCCCTGAAAAATGTGTTCCTGATAGATTGGTTCGGGATGAGGGGTTGTTTGTTCCCAATGACGACTAGCTCCCCAAACACTATAGAGGGTCATGGAGACCCCATTTTTTAACGGGAATGGCGGAATAAAATCGGGAAACATTCTGGCGATGGGAAATGGTTAGATTGATTCGGCTTCTTAATTCCTAAAACGAATCAGAAGAATGACCTCAAAAGGACTTTGTTACCTTTCTTAACAATCTATTCTATCGCGCTTAGTTTAGTTGTTGGTTTTAGTGCTTGCTGGCTTAGTTTGCTTTTTTTGAGACTTGCTAGCTTCTTTTTTGCCTTGCTTTTTAGCATTTTTTGCGTTTTTATTTTCCTGTTCTTTGATCCCCATCGTGGTTTTAACTTGCTTAATGATCTGATTCTCGTTGATGGGTTTAAAGGTTACCATTCTTTGTGAGGTGGCAAGCCCCTCTTTTTTCTTCACGGGCTTATCTAGAAGTTTTTGGCTGGGATTGACTTCAGGTTGAGAAACGCCTTTTAAGGATTCTTCGCCCAATTTAAACCCTAAGAAACTGCTCCCTAAAGCCGTTAACAGCGCGATCGCGACGACCCAGGTTAAGGGAGAGTGGAGGTCAAAGTGAATATTTTTGAAAGAATGAGTCAATTTATTCTTTAAGGAGTCAACGGAAAGGGTTTTCATCGGCAATAAAATTTAAAATATTTAGAAATTTAGCATTAACGCTAGCATTGTGACATAGATATGCAGAAAAATAAAATAGAAAAGGGAACAAAAATCTAAAAATTCTTGTCTTTACTCAACTTCGTTCTTTTAATGATAAGGCTTTGCTCGTTTCAGGGATAAAGCTTGGATTCTAATTCATTGTTCAATCCGTAGCCGTTGTGTTACCCAAATCATGCCATCGTAGCCAATGACAACTCCCGATAACCAGCGATCGCCAGGTTTTAATGGTGCTTTGGCCCGCTTAAATAATCCCCCCGCTTGTAATAGTTCTAATTCTAAATTCGCAGGATAAAGGTAATTTTCCCCATTAATCACTTGATTGAGAGCCGCACCTGCAAATAAGTTGTTGCCGAGAGGGTCTTTTAAAATAACATCAAAATCAAACTCCTGACCCGGACGAACACTTTCAGGAAGCTTGATATCTACTTCCGGTGGCTTTTTGCCCGATTTTACCGTAATTTTTTCGTTTAAAATCTGTTGACGAACTAATTTATCCCCTTGAATGGTTTGTTGAGAAAGGATGGTTCCACTCAGAATGGACTGGGCCTCTTGAAATTGACCCGTTCCTTGAATTTGGGTTCTTGTTTTCGCAATGATATTATTGCCGTCTTGTTGCCAGGAAATCAGTTCTGTTGTGTACTTTAAATCAGGATACTGTTGCCAAAGATCCTGAAGGGCTTTTTCGAGGTTGGTGTAATTGAGTCCGTCATTGTTAATAAAATTCGGGCTATAAAATTGCTTGATTTGCTCTATATTTCGCTGATTGGCGGCACTATCTATTTGGTTGATTAAGGTTTTTAAAGAAGCGGGAGCATTTGCTGGTTCTGCGGCTTTGAGATAGCTAGCCACACTGAGGGTCATTCCTAAACTAAGCAAAAAAGCCATTGACCAGTTTACCGACTTGAAGCGAATGGATGAGGATAAGCGAGAGAACAGAACACGCATCATAAAATTGGTTGATTTAAGAAAATAGCAGCGGCGAGCAAGAAACCCTTCAATGGGAACATGGTACAAGATATATTATGTCTTTACCGTAAAAAACTGACAAATTGTAATTATTATTTGACGATGCCCCAACCGATTCGTTTATTAATTGCAGCCAGTGGCACGGGGGGACACCTCTTTCCGGCCCTTGCGCTTGCTCAACAGTTACCGGATTATCAAATTGAATGGTTAGGGGTTCCTAATCGCTTGGAACAAACCCTTGTCCCCAAGGAATATTCGCTATATACGATTCCGGTAGAGGGGTTTCAAGGCGGATTCAGTCTCAAAACCGTAAAGGTGCTTTGGGGATTAGTTTCTTCCGTTTTTAAGGTACGAAAGCTGTTAAAACAACACAAGATTGATGTGATTTGTACAACGGGCGGTTATATTGCTGGGCCAACGGTGGTAGCGGCGCGATCGCTGAAGATTCCCGTGATTCTCCATGAAGCGAATTTCATTCCAGGTAAAGTAACTAAATTATTTGCTTCTTCCTTTCATACAGTAGCCTTAGGCTTTGCCGGAACCGCCCAATTTTTGCCGAAAATTAAAACCGTTTGGGTGAGTACCCCCGTGCGATCGCCGTTTTTAAAACCTCAAACTTTAGATTTACCGATTCCCGAAGATAAAACCTTAATCGTTATTGCGGGTGGTTCCCAGGGGGCGGTGTCTGTCAATCAAAAAATTCGTCCTTGTGTGGCGGCTTGGGTAGAAGCCGGAGCCTATATTGTGCATCTCACGGGAAATAATGATCCTGAAGCCGAAACCTTTAGCCATCCTAATTATTTAGCCTTGCCCTTTTATGACAATATGGCAGGTTTACTGCAACGAGCAGATTTAGCCATTAGTCGAGCGGGTGCCGGAACTTTAACCGAATTAGCGGTTACCCAAACCCCTTCTATTTTGATTCCCTATCCTTTTGCGGCTGAAGATCATCAACGCTACAATGCCAAAGTTTTTGAGGAAGCGGGCGCGGCCTATGTCTATGCCCAAAAACAATTAACTGCTGAGGGGTTAGAAAAAGCCGTCTTGGATTTACTGCGATCGCCGGAAGAACTCGCCAAGATGGCCGAAGCCGCCAGTTCCCTTGCCATGATCGATAGTGCCGAGCAATTAGCCCAACTCGTCCGCCAAGCCGTCGAATAATGAATAAAAAACTCCCTGATGAAAGGGAGTCAATGATTTTTGAAAGATGGCAAACCCTAGTAGGTTTCAACGTGCCAACGGCCTTCTTTCTTCATTTGTTTTTGGAAGGTTGACCAATCGCCACCATTTTGAGCAGCCATCGCGGTTAGTGCTTCATCAATTCCCGATTCCATGCCTTTTAAACCACACATGTAGGTATGGGTTTTGGGGGATTGCATCAAATTCCACATTTCTTCAGCGTTTTCGGCTACGCGGTCTTGAATATACATCCGACCACCCTTAGCATTTTGCTGCTCGCGGCTAATGGCATAGGTTAAACGGAAATTATCGGGAAATTCAGCCGCTAATTTTTCTAAATCATCTTTGTAGAGAATATTAGCAGTTTTGGGAATACCGAAGATCAACCAAGCTAAACCTTTAAATTTGTAATCTTCGTGCTGTTCTTTAAACATCCGCCAGAGATAGGCACGGAAAGGTGCGATCCCTGTTCCTGTCGCCATCATGATAACCGTGGCATCTTCATCGGGGGGTAATAACATTTCTTTCCCGACAGGGCCCGTAATTTTGACATCATCACCCACGTTTAAATGACAGAGATGGGTCGAGCAAACCCCATAAACCGTTTCGCCGGTATCGGGTTTTTGATATTCCAATTGACGAACACAGAGAGAAACCGTTTTATCATCCCCAAAGTCTCCGTGACGGGTAGAAGCAATGGAATAAAGTCTTAATTTTTGGGGTTTTCCCTTGTCATCGGTTCCAGGAGGAATAATTCCAATACTTTGCCCTTCGATATAGCGTAAGTCTCCACCAGAAATATCAAAGGTGACGTGCTGAACCATGCCGATGCCACCTTCAGCAACTAAAGCATAATTTTCAACACATTTGCCAACAAATGGGCTATTGGGACGATAAATATTCACGGGAACATCTTCATGTTTCGCCTTTGTTTTTTCTTGCGTCATAGCGGGTTTGGGTTGGGTTTCCTGAGTTGAGGAGGGTTCGGTACTCGCAGCAGGAACGGATTGGCTAGGCGGGGGAGCAAATTGGGCGGATGGTAACGGCGTTTCGCTTTCTAGGGGTTTAATATTAATAATTCTTCCACCTAAACGAGCAATTCGACGCATTTCCTCATTCATCCGCTTCAGAGGAACCGTTATGAAAACGCTACCACTACGGCGAATAGGAGAATCAAGACCATCGCTGGTTGAATTTTGGCGCAGCCCGACGACTTCATAAATAAAAAGACGATTGCCGGAGTCGCTTTGACCTGACAACGTTTTCACAGTATTGGAACCATACATTCTTGAATCCCTTCCTAATCAAACTAAATTAAATTATTGACGGTACTATTTAGACTACCATCGTAGGGTTATTTGATTGAGTCAGAAGGCGCGAGAACCGTTCCCCTCCTATTTCGCTTCACGATAGCAAAAGCGTCTTAGGCAAAACTGTTAAGCTAGTATCATTTCTCTCTTCGATCAGGGGCTTTTCCTCTCGGAGATTAGGAACTGAAGCTTGTAGAAGAGAATACCGTTCTGGTAAAATTTAGTGTCATAAGTTTGTATCTAGAATTTAGCTGGATCTTGCTTGAGTCTTGCGGATGATATTGCCGCGATCGCCTTCAGGAAATCTCTTGAGATCAGTGGTAAGCTCAACGAAAGGCCTTTAAACCCATAGGCTTTGGGTTAACTCTCTTTAAATTTACTTAAGAAAAAAATTTAAGAGAAAGTTTATTTTCATTTGAAATCGGGTTAACAATCAGTTTTGCATTTAGAGGACAGTTATGACCACTCAGCCAGACCGCGTGGTTCTTATCGGTGTTGCTGGAGATTCCGGTTGCGGTAAATCAACCTTTTTACGCCGTTTAATCGATTTATTTGGCGAAGAATTTATGACGGTTATCTGCCTTGATGACTATCATAGTCTTGACCGTCAGGGACGTAAGGTAGCAGGTGTTACAGCCCTCGATCCCAAAGCCAACAATTTTGACCTTATGTATGAGCAAATCAAGGCACTCAAAGAAGGTCAATTTATCATGAAACCGATTTATAACCACGAAACAGGAATGATCGATCCGCCAGAAAAAATCGATCCCAACAAAGTGGTTGTAATTGAAGGTTTACATCCTTTATATGACGCAAGAGTTAGAGAATTAATTGATTTCAGCGTTTATCTTGATATTAGCGATGAAGTTAAAGTTAATTGGAAAATTCAACGGGATATGGCAGAACGGGGTCACACCTACGATGATGTTATTGCCTCCATTAATGCCAGAAAACCCGATTTTACCGCTTATATCGAACCTCAAAAGCAATACGCTGACGTAGTAATTCAGGTACTTCCTACCCAACTGATGGACGACAAAGAAAGTAAGCTCTTACGAGTCCGCCTTGTCCAGAAAGATGGGGTTGAATTCTTCGAGCCTGCCTACCTATTTGATGAAGGGTCTACCATTGATTGGCGGCCTTGTGGTCGGAAGTTGACCTGTACCTATCCGGGTCTCAAGATGTACTACGGCCCCGACAATTTCATGGGGAACGAGGTTTCTATCCTTGAAGTCGATGGTAAATTCGATAATTTAGAAGAAATGATCTACGTCGAAAGCCATCTGAGCAAAACAGGAACGAAATATTACGGTGAAATGACCGAATTATTGATTAAACACAAGGAATATCCGGGTTCTGATAATGGAACGGGCTTATTCCAGGTGTTAGTCGGCTTAAAAATGCGCGAAGTTTATGAACACTTGACGGCTGAAGCTAAAGTTCCTGCGGCTGTCTAAAACTAAAATTCATTTTTGATCGTCTTCGGTCGTGGGGGTTAATTCGCTCTCACGATTTTTTATAGATTACCCTAAAAACAGAAAAGAGAAGCAGCTAACTTCTCCTTGCCAAATTCTTAAAAACCTAAAAAAATGATGAATTATGACAACAACGATTGAAACCGACTTGAAAGACGTTCTCGCTAGATTAGATCAACGCTTTGATCGCTTAGAGCAACGATTAGATAAGATTGATTCCGATATAACCGATTTAAAGATCAATCAAGTTCGGATGGAAGAAAAACTATCAGGACAAATAAACGCTTTAGATGAACGGTTATCGGGACAGATAAGTGTCTTAGACGAGAAAGTGACGGGATTTGGTAAACGCTTAGAAAATCAAGAATTTACCAATCGTGGTATTTTCATCGCTCTGATTAAAGGAAAAGTAAGATCATGTTGCAATTTTTAATTTTGACGGTTTTTGTGTTATTTGGAGCGGTTGAGTTATTCCAATGGCTAAAGGGCGTAATGTTACCGTTACCGATTTATGTTTTGGCGGGGGCTTTTTTGGCGATCGCGTCTAATTACGATAAAGGCATGGGTCTATTACTCAATTTACGCACCACTTCCAATGAAAACTTAGTCCAAACGGCCGTGATAGTTGAACCAGATCCCCTGGTGTTGACTGCTGATAACTCAACTGGCTCAACAGTTACAGAAAATTCTCAGGAATCCTCGGTTAACATAGAATAAGGCTGGAAATAAAAAGTCGGTTGAAGCAGTCGTTAACATGGAAGAAAATTCAATTTAGGAGTAAAAATTGATGGAAAAACTGTTACCAGCCGAAGCAGATATTAAAGATATTTTAAATAAAATAGACCAGAAATTAGATGGCTTATTAGATGATATAAATGATATTCGGGTTAGTGGGATAACGCTCAACACTAAAATTGATCAATTAGAGAAAGATATTAGAGAAATTAAAGATTTTCACCGTACACAAATCTGGAGATTAATTTGGATCTTAGTTTGGACTTTAGTGGGGATTGTTTCAACGATGCTTTTAGGAGCGATCACCGCCTTTATTTTGATTGCCTTGCCTAATAAAATCGCTTAGACTAAGAATTAAATTTATCCACGATTAGGATTAAAAGAGAGACAAAATATGGATAAACAAGAACTCCCAATTAATAATCCTGCTGAAAGACTTTACGTTATTTTAACTACAGCAGCAGAAACTTCAAATGGGTATTATATTTCACAGGTAATATGTAAGGCGATGCAAATAGAACATACCAAGGAAAATTTTATTAAAGGTTTTAATGAATTACTTACATTATTAGAAGTCATTGAAAAAGAAGTCAAACAATACTTTTCTTCTCGTAAACAAAGAAGTTATTTAAGCTTAATCAAGGAAATTAAAATATCTATTGTTAATGCTTTTGCTTTAGGTGTTTATAATAATAATAGTAAATGGAGTGATGTAGAAAATTTAAACGATAAAAATTGGCCAATATTGCAATCATTTAACGCTTGTGTAGACGATTTTGAAGAAAATGGAATGCGCTATGGAATTAGTATCAAAAAAGATCTTTTAAATGATTTGATAAATGATGTAGATATTTGGATTAAAGAAATTAATGAATCTCAACTTGATAAAGATGTTAAAGATTTTTTTATTCATAAATTTATGGAAATCAAACATCTTTTAGAAAAATATTATTATTATGGCTCATCTCGCATCAAAACAGAAATTTATGCCACGATCATGGAAATTGGAATTTATCAAGGAAATTTTACAGAAGATAAAAAAGATGAAAGTAGGAATTTTTTAAATACTTTTTTGGGCAAACTTTTTGATTTGGCTGCTAAATTTGAACCGCTAGTAAGTTTATTAGCTAATGGATCAGTAGTAATTCCAGGAGGAATAAATATAATAAAAAATCTTCTTTCAGGTAGCTAAAATATAAGTTGAATGATTTTTATAAAATGGACATTCCTCGGCTTCATCCCGATACGATTGAAGAAATAAAACAACGGGTTGATATTGTTGATATCATCTCCGAGCACGTTGTCTTAAAAAAACGAGGAAAAGATTTCTCAGGACTTTGCCCCTTTCATGACGAAAAATCCCCTAGTTTTACCGTTAGTCCGACTAAGCAAATGTATTATTGCTTTGGTTGTGGACAGGGGGGAAATGCCTTTAAATTTTTAATGGAATTGGGTAAACGGTCTTTTGCGGATGTGGCTTTAGATTTAGCTAAACGCTATCAAATTCCTATTAAAACCCTAGAACCTGAGCAGAAAAAAGAATTTCAACGGCAACTATCCCACCGTGAACAACTCTACGAAATTTTAGCGGTGACAACCCATTTTTATCAACACGTTCTCCGTCAACCCGAAGGACAAAAAGCACTAAGTTATTTAGTTGAAAAGCGGGGATTAAAAAAAGAGATTATCCATCAATTTCAACTCGGTTATGCCCCTGAAGGTTGGGAAACGCTGTATCGCTATTTAGTCGAACAAAAACGCTATCCCCTGGCATTAGTCGAAGAAGTCGGTCTGATTAAACCCCGCAAAAATAGTAACGGGCATTATGACCAATTTCGCGATCGCCTGATGATTCCCATTTGTGATATTCAAGGGCGAGTGATTGGCTTTGGTAGTCGTACTTTAGGTAACGATGAACCAAAATATTTAAATTCTCCCGAAACCCCTTTATTTGATAAAGGCAAAACTTTATTTGGTTTAGATAAGGCGAAAAATGCGATTCAGAAACAGGATCAGGCTATTGTGGTTGAAGGTTATTTTGATGTGATTGCCCTCCATTCGGTGGGAATTAATCAGGCGATCGCGGCATTAGGAACGGCATTTAGTCAAGAACAATTAACCCTATTACTGCGTTATACCGAGTCCAAACAAGTCATTTTTAACTTTGATGCGGATAAGGCAGGTGTTAAAGCAACCCAACGCGCGATCGGTGAAATTGAACCTTTGATTTATAGTGGACAAGTTAATTTGAAAATCCTCAATCTTCCTGAAGGAAAAGATGCCGATGAATTTTTAAAAGCTAATCCTGAAAACTTACAGAAATATTATCAATTAGTAGAAAAAGCTCCCCTCTGGTTTGATTGGCAAATTCAACAGTTATTAAAAGATAAAAATCTCAAACAAGCGGATCATTTTGAACAAGTTGCTAAAGGAATGATTCAGCTATTAAATCAATTAAAAGATAGTAATCAACGTTCCTATTATTTACAACATTGTGCTGAAATTTTGAGTCAAGGAGACATCCGTTTATTATCCATTCAACTCAATAATTTATCCAGTCAGTTAAACAGTAAAGGAGGTGTTGTTAAACCCAGAGTTAAAGCAGAGCAAAATGTTACTCATCAAGAAATTTTAAGTTTTGACACAAATGGCCGTTTAAAAGCTGCTGAAACCTTAATCTTACGAATTTATCTTCACTGTCCTGAAGCTCGAAAAGAAATTACTGAAAAATTAGAAGAAAAAGATTTAGTTTTTAATTATGCTCACTATCGTTTTCTCTGGCAAAAAATCCTAGAAATCCAAGATACTATTTCACTGGGGAGTGATCCCAATAATCGTTTGATGAGTTTGCTACAAGATACCTATTTAGAGTCTTTTGATCAAATCGAGCCAGTCCAATTTTTATTTCATTTAGACGAGAAAACTAATGAAGATATTTTCCGTTCTTCTCTACAAATAAACGAAGCGATCGCGACTATTGAAACAATTTCCATAGAGCAATACTCCCAGCATTGTTTAATAAGATGGAAAGAGTGTTTAAAAATCAATGATCTAGAACGCACTCAATATTATTATCAAGAATTCCTAAAATCTAAACAAGAAATTGAAATACTGAATCAGCAAAGAATTGGTCAGAATATTTTATGATTTTTTAACTGGCTATTTAATGAGATAAATTAAACTTTTTAAACATTTTCCTTAATTTAATAAACAAATTCTCTCTAGTTTTTTAAATCTCTCATGGTACAAACCCCTTCTAAAATCTTAACCCTAGAAGCCTTTCTAGCTACTCCTGAAACTAAACCTGCCAGTGAATATATTGACGGTAAAATCATTCAAAAACCTATGCCTCAAGGTGAACATAGTACTATTCAAGGTGAATTACTGATTGCCATTAATGCAGTTACTAAACCTCAAAAAATAGCACGAGCTTTTCCAGAACTACGATGTATTTTTGCCAATAGAGCGATTGTTCCAGATATTGCTGTTTTTTGCTGGGATAGGATTCCTCGTAATGAAGCGGGAGGGATTGCTAATCTTTTTGCGATCGCGCCTGACTGGATCATTGAAATTCTTTCTCCTGAACAAAGTTCAACTCAAGTGATTGCTAAAATTCTCCATAGCCTCAAGCATGGAACCCAACTCGGTTGGTTAATTGATCCCAAGGAAAAAGCTATCTTTATTTTTTACCCTAATCAATCTCTCGACTGGATTGATCAACCAGAGCAATTACTTCCTGTCCCAGATTTTGCCAGTAATTTACAACTAACGTTAGAAGACATTTTTAATTGGTTATTAGAATAAATTAACGGGAATAATATAAAGCGCAGAAATGCAAAACTTTATTTAAATCATTAGTCTGCTGGGGATAACTAATTTTGGGGCGAGAAATAATGATTAAAGGAATTCCCAATTGTTGAGAAACTACTTGTTTAATCTCTTCTCCTCCTGCTTGACCAGAAGCTTTACTAACCGCTAAAGAAATATTCCATTGTTGCCATAAAGCTGTTTCTAGTTCAGCGTTAATTGGCGGACGAATAGCAATTAATCGATCTGGGGTAAACCCCGATTCCAAAGCAATTTTAATTGATTCCAGATTGGGCAAAATTCGAGCAAATAAAGTAGCTTGCGATTGCCATTGTCTAAACTTCGGTAAAGCCTTACATCCGATGGTCAATAAAACCCGTTGATTGGTTAAATAATTTCCCTTTAATAGCGTGTCAACGCTATCTAACTCAATAACGTTCCTGTTGGACAATACTTCTGCCCGTTCATAGCGTAAATAGGGAATTTGTAGCCGTTCGACAATTTGAATAACTGCCTGAGAAATCGCGATCGCGTAGGGATGGGAAGCATCAACAATGGCAATAATTTGCTCCTGTTCAATAAAAATCAAAATTTGAGACTCGTTTAATTGGCCAACCTGAACCCGTAAATAGGGCGAAACAGGATAAAGCTTAACCGCTTCGGGAGTGGTAACCGTGATCGTACAGGGGAATTGATGAGCCGCGATCGCCTGAGCCAAAACCGCACTTTCACTCGTCCCCCCAATTAACCAAAGTCTCTGCTGAGAGCCTAACATGACAAGAAGCTAACCAACTTCATGATAATAACGCTCTAGTTCGATGCTATTTTCGCCATAGACCCCTTCGATTTGTTGTTCGCAGCAATCTATGGCAAACGCATTAAACTCCTCTAAAGACACCTTAAACATCTGCTCAAAGGTTTCAGGTAAAACTCGACAAAAACGGGGACGTTCATCGTAAATCCGACATTCCCGTGTTTCTGGATCAAAATTAATACACCAGCCCCCTTCTCCCACCAAGCTTAGATACAGGCTCAGTTCCTCTGGGGATAGATAGTTTTCTAAATCGGGGCGATCGCTGGGATCGAGATTACAACAAGCTCCACACCCCTTAATACATTGCCAAGTTGCCATTTGAAAGTCCTCCAATATCTGAATTTACAGCCCTTAACAAAACTTTATGAACATTCGTGTCTTTTTTGAAAAAGAGCGAAACCATCCCAAGGTATTATAGACAGTGGTTTTCTTGGTGTTTTGTTTTATCACGTTAATACCACTGGTGATTTTCAGGAGAAAATATGGATTTAATAGCCGCTCTTAATTTAGAACCTATTTTTCAGTTAACCTTTGTGGCTCTCATTTTGATTGCTGGCCCCGTCGTCATCTTTTTGTTGGCGTTTCGCGGCGGCGACCTCTAAAATCACAGCTTCTGTTTCTCGGTTGCTGTAATTTAGCCTTCCTCCTAGTCAGGGAGGTTTTTTATAGGGAATTTGAAAAAGTGGCTAAGCGGCGATCGCCACTCTAATATCCTTAATCTATTGTTTGAGATATCAATAAAAAAAGCAAGAATAATTGCCAAAAAGGTTTATCGACTTCATCATTCTTGATTAAAAAAAAAAAAGACGTTCAAATCATCATTAGCAAGGTTAAATAAGCTACAGACGAAGTAAAATGAACAAGTTTAAATTTATTTTTAAAAATAACTTGCCGATTTTGATAAACCCGTGTACGATAGACCCCTAGTTGTGATGAAATGAATCTTCACAATTTAGTTGAATCTGTAAAGTTCAACATAATAAATATTATTTTTGTCCCAGCATTTTTTGCTGTAAGTTTTTTTGAGAAGACACCATTTGAGTGCACTCTAAAGCTTTAGGAAGTAAGTTTTTTAGTCTCTATTTTCGTATTTTTGAGTAAATATTACTAGATATAGAGAGTTTAAAAAATACGAGAAAGAGCAAGTATTATATCTTTTTATCAAGATAAAATTCTACTGTTTTCTGAATCATTGATTCAGACTTCTACTATTCTAATTAACTAAATTAGCTAAATTAACAATTGATCCCAACAAGGCAAATAATTAATTCACTGACAACCTACTTTTTAGTTCTAGTTTAGTTAGGATTATGACATTATCTATCCCTGTAGCAATTTTATGTGGCGGAAAAGGAACTCGTTTGCGTGAAGAAACAGAGTTTCGTCCAAAACCCATGATAAACGTAGGCGATCGCCCGATGATCTGGCACATCATGAAGACTTACGCTCATTTTGGATTCAAAGATTTTATGTTGTGTATGGGTTATAAGGGAGAACAAATCAGAGATTATTTCATTAATTATGACTGGAACCATAGTGATATATTGTTAGAGCTAGGGAACAAAAGTATTACTAAGTTGAATAGTGGTCACGATGAAGAAGATTGGAGATTGTGGTTAATCGATACTGGGCAAGAAACTTTAACAGGTGGAAGATTAAAGCGATTAGCCCCCTATCTAGACAAAATTGGAACCGATCTTTTTTTAGCAACCTATGGGGATGGCGTGGCGGATGTCGATATTAAAGCCTTAGTTGACTATCATAAAAGTCACGGTAAATTAGCAACAGTAACAGCCGTCCGTCCTCCCTCTCGTTTTGGCGAAATGGTTATTCAGGATCAACTGGTAGGCACTTTCAAAGAAAAGCCGCAAACTAGCGAAGGTTGGATCAATGGTGGTTATTTCGTTCTCCATCGAAAAGTTCTAGACCTAATTCAGGATGACAGCACTGTTTTTGAGGCTGAACCATTACACATTCTGGCCGAAAAGGGAGAACTTGCTGTCTATCAGCATCAAGGTTTTTGGCAATGTATGGACACCTACCGAGAATTAGAACTTCTCAATGATCTTCATCACAAGAATCAAGCTCCTTGGCAGGTGTGGCGATGAATGTGAGTTTTTGGGAAGGAAAAAAAGTCTTCTTAACAGGACATACGGGATTTAAAGGATCTTGGCTTTCTACTTGGCTCTTAGAGCTAGGAGCGGAAGTTATTGGTCTGAGCTTACCGCCCAATACTCAACCCGCTTTATTTGAACAATTAGAACTAGATAAACATCTCACCCATCATTTAGGGGATATTCGAGATGCTAATTTAGTTTCTAGACTTATCCAAGAATCCCAACCTGATATTGTTTTTCACCTAGCTGCTCAACCCTTGGTTAGGCTTTCCTATGTGGAACCTGTTGAGACATGGAATGCCAACGTCATGGGAACAATTCATGTCCTAGAAGCTCTCAGAAAAATTAATCATCCTTGTGTTGGAATTTTTATTACAACCGATAAGTGTTACGAAAATCGAGAGTGGGTCTATGGATATCGAGAAAACGATCATTTAGGTGGACGGGATCCCTACAGCTCTAGTAAAGCAGGGGCCGAATTAGCGATCGCCTCTTGGAGAAATTCTTTTTTTAGTGATAGTAAATGCCCCGTTAAAATTGCTAGTGTCAGAGCAGGTAATGTAATTGGAGGCGGTGATTGGGCAAAGGATCGCATTGTCCCTGATGCTATCCGTTCCCTTCAAAAGAAAGAAAAAATTCCTGTTCGTAATCCCCAAGCCACCCGACCCTGGCAACACGTTTTAGAGCCATTAAGTGGCTATTTACTTTTAGCTGAAGAAATTTATCAGGCTCTAACTAAACATAACTTAGAGAGATTAACTCAGCTTTGTACCGCCTTTAACTTTGGCCCATTGCTTAGTTCCAATAGAACAGTAGAAGATTTAGTTTTGGAAATACTGTGTCATTGGCCCGGAAATTGGCAAGATCAATCTGACCCCAATGCCCCCCATGAAGCGGGTTTACTTAATCTAGTAACGGACAAAGCCTACCATCAGTTGGGATGGCAACCTCGTTGGAATTTTGAAACGACGATTAAGCGCACAGTTAATTGGTATTATCAAACCTTCGAGGATCCTTCAACAACCCCAGCGAATGTCTTAGCTGATATTGTGGCCTATTCCCAAGCTTTAATTCAATAAATTTTCAATTATTTCTAATGAAATTATGAGCATTACGATTCTTAAAGAGGGCGATACCGTTCGCCTACTACAGAGTGATATCCAAATTCCAGAAGGCGAACCCATTATTCTATTTACAAAAGAAGAAATGATCCAGCAAATCCAAGATGAATGGGTCAACTTACAAATGCCCAGTTTTGTTCGGGATGATGAAGATGAAGATGGGGAGGAATTATTTTGAATTTACAAGGTCAATTAGTCTATATCGTCTGGCCTTTTGCTGAAATAGAAAGCAGTAAAAAACGTCCTGCATTAATCTTAACCGAACCTGATTCCCAGGGAGATATCACTTTATTAAAGATCACGGGTAAGAGCAACTATGAAAATAGTCTTCCAATTACGCAAAAAGATTTAGCGTCTGGAATCCTTAAAAAAGACTCTTACATTCGTATTGATCGAATTATTTCTGTTCATCAATCTCAAATAAAAGGACTAGGAATTCAACTAAAATCTGAAAAATTAGCCGAAGTGCACCGTGCTTTGGTTTTATTAAATACCCGTCAATTTTCTCACCTCAAGCATCTTCAAAATAGACCAGCAATTGATCCTTTACGTCCCACTTTTTCAGAGGGAAGTGTTCCCTATGCAGGACGAGTATTCACTAGTGAGGAAGTAGAAGCGGCCATTTCTACTACTTTAGATTTTTGGTTAACCTTAGGTGTTGAAGGAGCAGCCTTTGAGAAAGAATTAGCTACTTTTTTAGGTGTTCATTACTCTTTAGCTGTTAATTCAGGATCATCCGCTAATTTAATCGCCTTGAGTGCGTTAACTTCTCCTTTGATTGAAGAATCTAGAAGACTTAAAAAAGGAGATGAGGTTATTACCTGTGCCGCAGGATTTCCAACAACAGTCTCTCCAATCATTCAAAATGGCTGTATCCCAGTTTTTATTGATAATGACCCTGTTACCA
>JAYKGY010000067.1:0-54574 GCA_035285545.1 Snowella sp.
CAACACCAGATTTTTGACGCTCACTGGCGTTTTTTCCCAATCCTTTTCGTCAATTTCTGCTTTCTCTACTAGCTGTTTTTCTTCCATGAGTTTTAGATTATCAGATTTAGACCCTCTGAACGGTTACCCTATCGTCAGGGTTTATTTGTGTTGGCGCAATCAGGAGATAGTGTGATTATTCTTAACGATAAAAAATTTAAACCGAAAAGTTGGTAGTGTGGGGTAATGAGGCGACTCTAACAGCTAAAAAAAGATGAAGCAGTTTAACAATCTGCATTTTCAAAAAGTTCGGACATTACTAATTCAGTGATACGCCAAACCGAATCCCAATCTAAAAAGGGAGAACTATCTTAGAGATAAGGAAACGAAGCAAACCTGCAATGCTTTAGCCCTGATAAAAATCTGGCTGAATTCCCAATCTGGAGGTAAATAATATGGCACTCATCCGTTGGCAACCTTTCCAAGAAGTTAACGAACTACAACGGGAAATGAATCGTTTCTTCGACACTTTGATGCCTAAAAATTTAGCAGATAATGGAGAAAAAGGTTCCTGGAATTTTGTTCCTGCGGCTGAACTAGTCGATACACCCGAAGCAGTTCATATCAAATTAGAAGTCCCAGGCATTGATCCCAACGATATTGATATTGAAGTGACTGCTGAATCCGTTAGTATCCGTGGCGAACGAAAATCGGAAAGCAAAACCGAAGAAAAAGGCGTAACTCGCACTGAATTTCGTTATGGCCAATTCCATCGGGTTATTCCCTTACCCGTTCGTATTAACAATACCAATGCCAAAGCTGACTATAAAGATGGCATTTTAACCCTCGATTTACCCAAAATTGAAGAAGAACAAAATCGCTCTGTCAAACTGAGTATCGGTCAACAATCGGCTTAATTCACTAATAGCTGATTATGGACAAACTCGACCAATAATCTACTAAGTTAACTGCAAAAATTAACGCCTAGTGGGGTGGGTTTATGACCCACCTTTTTTGATTCTGTTGAATTAGGGCTGATTGTTAGGGGGCATCCTTCCATTCAGGCGTGAGTGTCCGAAAATTCGCATTAGCAACATTCGGATGACAGGTCACACAGGTTTTTGCAGACATATTAGGCGGCATGGTGACTCTGGGATGCAATGCTTTAAAGTAACGGGATTTTTCTACATAGAGAATCCGGGGAGAATCAGGCGGGGAGGGTCGAGAAAAGGTACTGACATAATCCCAAATCAACAATTGGGTAAAACGATTAAAGTTCGGAATTGAGGTTCCATAATGATTGTCCGGTTTCCGCAAAATTTCTTGCCAACTTTCGATGGGTAACACTTCGGGCGGAATGGCAATATGACAACTAGCACAGGTTTCTAAATAGGCTTCAAACCCTGGTTCATAGCGGGTAGGAACCGCATCGACAAACATCGGTTTATTGGGATCAATGGCAATGGGTTTAAGGTTAGGAATATTTGCAGCAGGGATAGGAGAAGGAACGGTTTCCGATGGTGTTGAGTTCGGATTGGGAGCGGTTTTGGGTGAGGGGGATAGGGGCGAAGGAGAGGGCGAAGGCGATTGAGCGATTTTTAGGGTTGCTGTGGGCTGTGGTTGAGCAGGATTAGGCTCGGAGGTAGGCTCTGGGATCATCGTCTGACGAGAGCCTGCTAAGGCTTGGGCTATTCCCCAACCGATGCCCCAACTCCAAAGACAGAGAATGAGGGCAAGTAAAAAAGTTAGTATCGGTCTCGTCAATTTCACCATGAGCTTAATTTGCGATTAATTTCAATCGTCAGGGTTTTCAATTGGGATGGTTTTGAGTAATTTTTCTACGATAGTTTTGGCTTGTTTTCCACTGGCAGGAATAAGGCGATGGGCTAAGACATGGGGAGCCATTGCTTTAACGTCATCAGGAAGGACATAATCTCGTTCTTCTAAAAAGGCTAAGGCCTGGGAAGCTTTCTGTAAAGCGATCGCGCCTCTAGGACTTGCCCCTAAAATGAGATCCTCATCCTTCCGAGAAGCCCGCACCAGATTGAGGATATATTGCTGTAACTCCGTTGTAATTTTAACGTTATTGACCAATCGCTGTAATTCTTTTACCGCATCGAGGGAAATACAGGGTTGTAAATCTTCTACAATCATCGGTTGTTGATGGCGTTGCAACATCTGTAACTCTTCTGCTTCTGTGGGATAGCCCAAACTCAACGAAACGGCAAAGCGATCCATCTGGGCTTCGGGTAAGGGAAACGTGCCTTGATATTCAATGGGGTTTTGGGTCGCAATGACGAAAAAGGGATGGGGGACAGGGCGAGTTTCGCCGTCAATCGTGATCTGCTTTTCTTCCATGACTTCCAATAAGGCCGACTGGGTACGAGGGGTTGCGCGGTTAATTTCATCGGCTAATAGCACATTGGCAAAGGCCGGGCCGGGTAAAAATTCAAAGGTACGGGTACTGGGATTCCAAATATTCGTGCCGGTAATATCGCTCGGTAACAAATCCGGTGTACATTGCACCCGTTGAAAGTGTCCATTAATCGAACGGGCCAAGGATTTTGCTAACAAGGTTTTACCTACGCCAGGAACATCTTCGAGTAAGGCATGACCCCCACTTAAGAGCGCGACCAAGACTAAACGAATAGAGTCTGATTTGCCGACAATAGTACGACTAAGGTTATTAACAAGTTGATGAATTTGATCGCGCATAAAATTTAAAGTCTCGGCAGTCAGCCTTAATAAAGGAGGAATTTTATAGTTATCTTGCCCATTTTCATTCCCAGAGTTCACACGATCGCGGCAAGAATCCTGTGAGCTTGTTGGCAATCCTGGGTGATTTGGGCTTTGAGGGCTTCGAGGGAAGCAAATTTTTGTTCAGGGCGGAGAAAGGCCAACAAATTAACGCTCAGGGACTGTCCATATAAATCGGCTGCCCAATCGAATAGATGGACTTCGACACTCACCTGACTTTGGCCAACCGTGGGACGATACCCAATATTCATCACTCCACCAAATGCCTTTTGAGGGATGTCTTTCAGGAAAATTTCCACACAATACACGCCTAAACGGGGCAATAATTTCGTTTCGGGGAGGTGTAAATTCGCGGTGGGAAAGCCGAGCGTTCTTCCTAGCTTTTTGCCATCAATGACAGTTCCTTGCAGACAATAGGGACGGCCTAACATTTGGTTGGCGTGTTTCACATCCCCTTCGGCTAAGGCGGCTCGAATTAGAGAGCTACTGATGCGGTGTTCTCCTTCGGTTTTCAGGGGCGCAATTCTGACTGCTGTTCCGAACTGGGACGCGATCGCCTGAAGATCCTCTACATTGCCTTGGCGTTGATAGCCAAAGCGAAAATCGTTGCCGACCGTAACTTTCTGAGCCTTTAAATCTTTAACTACGATCTGTTCTACAAAATCCTGGGGACTTAATCGAGCTAACGCCTGGGTAAAAGGCAATAAAACTAACTGTTGAATCCCTAGTTTTTCTAATTGTTCAACTTTTTCGTCTAGTGGGGTTAAGAGCAATTGCCGTTGACCACTAAAAAACTCACGGGGATGGGGGGTAAAACTAACCACCGTCGGCTGTAACACCGTCTCTGTTGCACCATCAAACGAGCTATCCAAAATCTGGCTTAAAACTTGGGCATGGCCTAAATGAACGCCATCAAAGTTGCCGAGGGCGATCGCGGTTGGAGTGATAATGTCGGTCGTTGTTGCTGGTATCCACACGCTTTACATTTTGACACAATTTGAGAAGTTTGCTGATCCCAAGATTAATGGCGATCATAAATCTGGGGGAAATTTAAAAATTAAAAAATAGTAATTCTATTCAAAAATTAGTCATACTCTCCAATATGTCTATTCCAACTATTAGTAATCCAATCACTTCAATCAATTGATTAAAATTTTGTCAATCAGTAGGATCAATGTATAATAATGATTAAATTTAAATGTTTAGAATCAGTGGCTTTGAGTCTTACCAACGATTGCTAAATTAGTCATTTATGCTATTCTTATTCCGTTTAGTTATTAATCACGAGGAATTCCTATCATGAATCCCGCAGATGCGGCTGCTCAAATTAACCCATTTCTGATTTTTGCTTTCCAAGCACTAACGGCATTGGGAATTAAAGTCATCGGGGCAATCTTACTATGGCTAGTGGGTCGTTGGTTAATCAACTTTGGCGTTAAATTACTTTCCAAGAGTCTCAAACGCCAGAGCATGGACATTACGATTGTTACTTACATTACGAATGTCGTCTCGATTACCTTACAAATTATCCTGATTGTTGCCATTCTCGGTTTCTTTGGCATTGAAACGACCTCTTTTGCTGCGCTTTTGGCAGCGGGTGGTATCGCGATCGGTGCGGCTTGGAGTGGATTGTTGGCTAATTTTGCCGCAGGTGCATTTTTAATTCTTTTCCGTCCTTTTAATGTCGGTGATTTTATTAATGCCGGTGGTGTTATTGGAACGGTAGAAGAAATTGGTTTGTTTGTGACGACCATTAACACAATGGATAATGTTAAAACTATCATTGGCAACAATAAAATTTTTGCTGATAATATCCAGAACTTTTCGGCTAATCCTTATCGACGAGTTGATTTAGTGGCTCAATTAAATCATTCTGTGAATGTGCAAGAAGCAATTCAATTACTCAAAGATCAGTTAGCTCAAATTCCTAACGTTATGCCCGATCCGGCTCCCGATGTAGAAATTTTAGAGTTTAACTTGTCTGGCCCGGTTTTGGCGGTTCGACCCTATTGCCATAACAATGATTACTGGCAGGTTTATTTTGATACCAATAAAACCATTAAGGAAGCGTTTGGAGAAGCGGGTTATCCTGTTCCCGAACAGCACTATCAAATTCGTCAAGCAGCTTAATCTTAAATCCTTGATAGCAAAGGGGAGTCGCAAAAAAGTTGCGTTATCCTCTTTTTTTGTTGCGATCGCTGGGTGGCATTGTAATAATGACGATATTAGGAATTCGGAACAGGGAAAGACATTATGCAAACCATAACACTTGGCTCTCAGGGGCCGACTGTCACTGCTTTAGGCATTGGAACTTGGGCCTGGGGCGATCGCCTGTTTTGGTCGTATGGTAAGACTTTTGGCGAAAATGAAGTAGCAGAGGCATTTCAGGCCGCAGTCGAATCGGGTATTACCTTTTTTGATACCGCAGAAGTCTATGGATTTGGCGAATCAGAACGCTTACTCGGTCGTTTTTGTCAGCAAACTCACCAGTCCATCCAGATTGCAACGAAATATTTTCCCTTACCCTGGCGTTGGCATCGAGACGACATTACGAAAGCATTAACCGCCAGCTTAGAGCGTCTGCAAATGTCTGAAATCTGCCTTTATCAAATCCACTGGCCCCTAGAGTTTATTCTCAAAACTCAAGATTTTATGGAAGTTTTGGCTGGCGAAGTCAAAAAAGGACGAATTCAGGCGGTCGGCGTGAGTAATTATTCTGCTGAACAGATGAGTTTAGCCCATCGTTATCTGGCTGAAAAGGGAATTCCCCTAGCGGTCAATCAAGTGCCTTATTCTTTAATTACCCGACAAATTGAAGATAATGGCATTCTGGCGCGATCGCGGGAATTAGGGGTCACAATTTTAGCTTACAGTCCCCTAGCCCAAGGGTTGCTCACAGGCAAATACACCCCCGCAAATTATCAGGAATTACAGGGTGCCCGTCGTTTAGATCCCCGCTTTAGCCCCCAAGGTTTAACGAAACTTGCGCCCTTGTTTGCTGAACTCAATCGATTAGGCGAAAAATACGGAAAAACCCCCGCCCAGGTTTCCTTAAATTGGTTAATCGCCCAGGGCAATGTCATCCCCATCCCAGGAGCAAAAACGGCAGAACAAGCCAAACAAAATGCAGGGGCTTTAGGTTGGTCGCTAACACCTGAAGAAGTAGACGGTTTACGGGAAATGAGCCAACGAGTCACCCAATAAATAACGTAGGGGCGTATTTGTCTGCGCCCAACAATTCCTGTTATTCCGATTGCTAACTATCGGCTGTCGGTAAATAACGGGGAAAGAGGCGATCGCAGAAAAAGAGGGTTCCGGCAGCCACACAGAGGGGAATGGTCACTAAATTGACTAAGGGAATACTCATCAAAAATAAACAGGTAAACCCAAAGCCCGCGCTCATGGGGAAGGTTTTGCCAATGAGTCCTAATTTTTCTCGAAATTTTAGCCTACGCCGTTCTAACGGTTGATCCCAAAAATCTAAACAGGTTAAGGTTGCGGTTAAACTCAATCCCCCCACCGTAGCAATTAAGGTTCCAAATCCAGGTAGAAAATTACATAGAAATAAAGGTAATCCAATTAATACTAAAAGCACCAATTTTTTAAGCTCGTATAATAGCGATCGCTGAATTTCTTTAAGCAAGCTAACTTCTACTACCGTTAATTTCCCCAATTTTAAGGTTTCTAATTTTTCCGATAATTTCCCATACCAGGGAATGCCAATTAAAAAGCCAACTTGAGCGAGAATAAAGCCTGTAAAGATTAGTAGAATCAAACCCAATAAAAGTTTAAAAATTTCTACCAAAAATACAAAAATAATATCTAAATTGGGTAACCAATCAGGGAAATTAGCAGCTAATTGGTTTAACCGAGTGATGCCATTTGCTGTAATGATTTCACTAAATTGCTCATTCCAGGCAAGTAACTGTAAATAGAGAAAAATCCCTAAACCAATATTTAAAATTAAAGGAACGATAATATAAGACCAAAGAGACGGATTTTGGCGAAAAAAGTTTAAAGCTTGAAAAGGATAGCTGGCTCCTGTTAGTAATCCACAACCTGTTAAGCAGTTGAAAAAAGCACGTTTCATTTTTGTCTTATAATCACGATATTAATATTCAAATTTAATTAAAGCTAACGTTTTATGGAATGGTTTCTTGTTGCGCTTACCAGTTTACTGGCTGTCCTCACCCCTGTTGGTTTAATTGTGGATAATGTCATTGCTGATAATATCCGCGATCGCGTCAAAAGTGTTGAGCAACTGTCTGTACGGGTCGATAATGCCCCTAGTTATCAACTCATTCAGGGAAAGGTGAATCGGGTACGCATTGCCAGCCGAGGCATTGAGCCGATTGAGCATCTTCGCATTGATACCCTAGATATTGAAACCGATCCGATTAATTTAAAATTAAACGATTTAAAAACAGGAAATTTAGACCAAGTTCGCGGTTCTTTGCGTTCTCCTTTGCAAGGGGCTTTTCATGTCGTTGTTAAACAGGATGATATTAATCAAGCCTTAGCCGAACCTGCCATTAAAGCCAGATTGCAAGGGATTGTAAGCCGACTCTTACCGACTGATATTCCTAAGTTAGAACTCCTCAATACTCAGGTTACGTTTAAAGATAATAACCAAACTCAGGTACAAGTTCAGCTTCAACAACAAAGCGATGATCCCAGTGAACCCGCTGAAAAACTAGAGATTGTCATCGAAGGGGAAATTAAAGTCATTCAAGGGCGATCGCTGGAGTTTATCAATCCGAGTGCCAGCTTAAATGGGCGTAGAATTTCTCAACGAATTTTACTCAGTTTGATTGGCAGCGTTAGTGAACGGTTAAATTTAACCCAATTTGAAAAACAGGGGATTATTGCCAGAGTATTAAAATTAGACATCGACAATGGGGAAATTAGTCTAGCAGGATTTGTTCGTCTGAATCCTTTGTAAAATAGCGTTTCCCAGAAATAAAATGGAATAATGTTCCATATCAGTGATTCATATTGTTTTAGAAAAGTAGGTCAACAATGGTTTCGAGGGACAAAAAGTCGATAAGATAAAAGTGTCGCTAAATATACAGTTTGGAGGGGAATGCTATGAGTACCCAAGATAAAGCCCGTGAAGTAATGGCCCAAGAACGCAAGCAAGAAAATCATCTCCATGAAACGATGGTCAGTCGTGCCACCGATTCCCAAACCACCGCCACTCCAGAATTAGACGAAAAAGCCAGGGAATTATTAACCAGCGATCGCCAACACGTCGAACATCTCGAAGAAACTATGCTCAGTCGCTCAGTCGAGCATTAAAGGCCGACGCAATCCCCATTGGATGAATTTCGCAAAGGGTTTAAACGCGATCGCGATAATTAACCTCAACGAAGCAAATTCCCCTGGAGCCTTCTGTTTTTTCCAAGTTCCAGGGCGACAAAAGAGAAATTCAATTAACTGTCGTTGTTGGTGTAGGGTTAAATCTTTAAATTGAAGATGTATTTTAAAACCCGATTTTTGGGGCAGAATTTGTTGAATTTTCCCTGGTAACTGTAGGTTTTTATCGGGTAACATCAACTGAATGGGGGAATCCAAAAGCTTGGGATCAAAAGACTGAGTAATGATAATTTCCGCTCCCCCTTCTGATAATTGAGTAATCGTTCCTTCAAACTGATTTTCTAAAATGCTTAAAATTCCAGATTGATTAACCATAAACCACGCATTCGAGTCAAGTTGAGGACGATCTAAAAAACACTGTAAGGCTGCCAGTAATAAAATTAAGTTATAACCACTCCAAATTAGCGTTAGGGCAAACTTTCTGGGGTAATCCGGTTGATCGATGAGGCTCAAATTCACGATTAAGCTACTCACTATCAAAACCAATAAAATGAGGACAGGAAAAGCCGATTTCCAATCATAAGTAATTTGGTTCCGGTGAGTGCCTTTGGGGGTGACTTTAAAGGAGCGGCCAAAAGGATTGATGAAAGTATTGATCAAGTTACGGGTTAAGGGAACGCAACTGACCAAGGAATAAAGATCAGAAAATAGGGACGAATGGGCATAATCATTGAGCCAACGATAGCTGCTGAAATATAAAACGTAATAGGGTAAAAAGAAGTAAGCAATTTCAGATAACTGCATCTGAAAAGGAATAATACCCAAGCAAGTATAAAGGAACGGGATTAACAATAGAACAATGCGAGGAAAGGTATTAAACCAATGTAATAACCCCTCTAAATGGGCTAAACGTTGCATCCATGTTAAGCCGGGGATGGTTAGTGGATTAGACTGAATAAAAAAAGCTTGTAGGCTGCCCTGTCCCCAGCGCGATCGCTGAGCGAGATAATTCCCAATGCTTTCAGCGGATAATCCTGCACTTAATTTCTCAGGAAGATAGACCAATTCGTAGCCTTTGGCTGAGATTTCAACGCCGGTAAAATAGTCTTCACTCAAGGAATCGGTCACAAAATTGCCAACCTGTTCTAAGGCTTCTCTCCTAACCACAAAAGAGGTTCCTGAGCAGATAACCGTTTTCGTGTTATCTTTCATAATCTGGGTTTTTCGATAAAAGATTTCTTCGTCCGAGGCTAGAACTTTTTCTAATCCTAAATTTTTCGCAATGGGGTCAGGATTATAAAAACTTTGGGGCGTTTGGACTAGCCCAATTTGGGGATTTTGAAAGAATCCAACGGTGCGGGTTAAAAAATTGGTAGTGGGGATAAAATCCGCATCAAAAACCACAATTAATTCCCCTTGGGTGTGTAAAAGGGCGTGGTTAAGATTGCCTGCTTTCGCGTAACGATTATCTGGACGAGTGAGATAGGAACACCCTAATTCTTGGCATAGTTTTTGAATATTTTCCCGTCTGAGTTCATCTAAAACGTAAATGTTTTTATGGGGGTAATTCAAAGCCTGGCAACCGATAATGCTTCTTTTTAAAATAAAGTCTGGTTCATTATAGGTGGGAATTAAAATATCCACCGTGGGTAAGTAGGTTCCTGCTAATACCGCTTGACTGTAGTGGTTAGCTTGTTGATGGCGGTCTTTAATCTGAAGCGAAAATAGACTCATCAACACAATTAAAATAATGCCAATCAGTTCGCAGCCCCAAAGCAGTAAGCTAAATAGGCCATCCGTTGGATTGGATAAATTTAAAGTTACTAGCGATCGCCACAAAAAATAACGTAATGCGAAAAAGGAGAACATCCCCAGCATGATCGCCCTTGGCCAAAATTGGGAACGGGATGAACCCCGAACAATGATTTGACTCATCAACCCTACAGCGATCGTAGGAAGATAAAGCTCGTAAGCGTGATTAAATACAGGACGCTTAAACCAGGCAGGCGGAGATTGTTGCCAAAAATTCAATTGCGCGAAGAAATCACAAACAAAACTAACTTCCGCATACCAGGCGATCGCAATGAAAAAGAAACTGCTAATAATGGACAGAAAAACCAGGGTTGCCCACCGCTTCTGAACCCAGTTCACCCAAAATTTGACCAACAATACCAGGGAATGTTCTCGTTTAAGACGCTTAGGAAATTGCATTCTAAAGATTTTGGGCAATCAACGTATTTTAACCTTAACGGTTTTAAAGTCTAACGCATTTCAATCCTGGGACGCTTCGATCACTGACTCCTTACTCAGTTCCTCAATTCTAGCGATCGCCGATCTTTCTGATGCCCGTTACCAGATAAATGTTACTGACGGATTAAATTTAGGATACTGGGCTTAAGGGCGTTTTTCGTAATGAGAGCAATCTTCACAGGGACCACTGGGATTGATGGCACACCGTAAATAGGGAGATTTCGCATTGTTGCGGCAACTAATATCTCCAATGGCATCTTGATAGGTTTCGTCAGGAATCGGCAAAAAATGACTATCTCGATGGATACGCCGTCGATAGTGGTTGAGGACTCGAATTCGTCTCATTTGCTCATTAAACCGTCGCTTTGCCCTACGAATGAGAAAAAAAGACAGCAAAGCCGGAAGTACGGCGGCAAGTAGGAGCAGAATAAACTCTATCACGGAGTGAACCTAATCAAATCAATCGTTTCAAGCAGACTTAAGGAGCTAAGCCGTGTAATTACTCTTAATTTTATAAAATTTGCTAAGCATCGGCTGTAACAATCTTGCCAATTCAAATCACCCAAGGGAGCCACTAGCACCATGTAGTCTCTTGGGTGAATGCATCTTATCAAGATCTCAAGCCTTAAGCCATGATTTAAGCAGACTCTTCGCCATTCTTACGCGGTTGGATGACACCATAGCCGCCATGATTACGAACATAGATGACGTTGATCTCATCTGTATCTTTGTTACGGAACATATAGAAATCATGATCGACTAATTGCAGTTGTTCCCAGGCTTCTTCAATAGAAATCGACGGAATGGCAAAATATTTCATTCGGACATTTTCCGTGGGCAACGCCGCCGTGCGATCGCCGATGAGATCATTTTCCACTGGCTTTTCTTCGACAATCGAACTGGTTTTAACGTGATGATGACTTTTATCGAGTAAACGCTCTTTATACTTGCGGAGTTGACGAGCAATTTTATCTGCTACTAGGTCAATACTTGCGTAGAGATTTTCACTGCCTTCCTGGGCCCGAATCACCGCACCATTGGCATAAACGGTCACTTCTGCTTTGTGTTTGTCGGCAATGCGGGCGTTGCGAGCGACAGAGAGATGAACATCAATTTTGGTTGTTATTCCTTGAAAATGTTTAACAGCTTTCTCAATTTTTTCTTCCACATAATTGTGAATTGCATCGGTAACGGTGATATTATTGCCTTGAATTAACAGCTTCATACTGAATTCTCCCTACTCAATTTAATGGTAAATGCTGTATAAATCGAAAAAAATAGACCAGATCCAAGGAATTATTAATCAATGATAATTAAGTCTTGATAGAAATAATCCGTGAATAAAAAACTTAATATTGGGGTGGATTCATTCTAATGAACGACCTCTTGATAAAATGGTCAAATGCCTGTTGTGTAAATTTGTTAAAAAAGATACAGGTCTTTGGGGTAACTTTACACTTGAGAGGAACTGTAGCGTTATGGGAAGCTCGCCTCAAGATCATTTTCTCCTTCGTCTTAATTCATTTGTTACTTTTAGATTAGCACTTTGTATTTGCTACCACATAGTCTTGAGTAAGCATTTTTATTTTCCTTTGCATCTCTTTACATTTCTTAAGTTAAAGTCGCAGACAATCAATGTCATTGGTTATTCCTTCCCGCCCAACACCAAGGGTTTGCCGATTAGAACAATTAGGCTGCGTTCCCTATCAGCAAGCCTGGGATTATCAGCGATCGCTGGTTGCCGAGCGACAAGTTGATTCTAGTTTAGAAGATGTGTTGTTATTGCTGGAACATCCGCCGGTTTATACCTTAGGAACCGGATCGAGCGTTGACTTTCTCAAATTCGACCCAACAGATACCAGTTATGAACTACACCGCATCGAACGGGGGGGGGAGGTCACCTATCATTGCCCTGGCCAGTTAGTTGGTTATCCTATTTTGAACTTACGCCACTATCAACAGGATTTACATTGGTATTTACGCTCGTTAGAGGAAGTCATTCTCCAAGTGCTTTACGCTTATAACTTACCGGCTCAACGAATAGATGGCTTAACGGGGGTTTGGGTTGAAGGATGCAAAGTTGCCGCCATTGGCATTAAAGTCAGCCGTTGGATCACCATGCACGGTTTTTCCCTTAATGTTTGCCCTGATTTGCAAGGATTCACTCGTATTGTCCCCTGTGGGATTTCCGATAAACCCGTCGGCAGTTTAGTACAATTTTTGCCCGACATTACCTTGCAACAAGTTCAAGCGGATATTATTGAAACATTCGCCCAAGTTTTTCAGGTAAATCTATTAAAATAAGTCAACCAATTAAAGCCGATAATCAAGCTTTAAAACATTTCATCATCCGGCAAGCTATCCATTTCAGCCGCAATTAAATCCTGAAAATCCTCTCCACAATGAGCGTTTAAATGAATCGTAACGGCTAATAGCTCTGCTAAAATTTCCGATTGTTGTTTTGCACTCAGAGAGGGAGATTGAAGCTGATGAATGAGCGCGATCGCGTTTTGGCATTCTGAACCTAATTCTAAAATCAAGGTACTAAGCGTCGAACTTTTGAGAGGCAGCGATCGGTCTTGAACTTGCATAGATTATCTTTAACGACGATGATTTTCTTTCGTTAAAGTGGGTAAGGGAGACCGAGAAGAAGCGGGAGGTAAGTAACGTCTAGGGGATTGTTGAAGCGCGATCGCGTCTGCTGCCTTTTGAGATTGCCACCAACGGATTCCCCCTGCCACCAACGCCGTTACCACACCTAATGACAATAAACTCCATCTTTCACCCACACCTCCAATTACCACATCGACCGCTGCCACGATCAGAATAAAGCTAGAAATGGGTTCTTTACGATAGGCAACTTTAACAAATCGAGGCAATAGGGGACTCATATTTATGTATATCAGCATGAAATAACTGGGGCGATTTTTCTGCCGTCACTTAACCATTGGCCAAGCAGAGAAAAACCTACCCCCATTTTATAGCAGTTTTTTGGGAGATGCGGAATAGCTCAAACTTCACTCTAAAGGGTTAAGGATTGAGGATTCGTTTCAATTAAGGTTGCCAAATCCTGTAAGAATGCAGCCGCGTGAGCACCGTAAATAACCCGATGGTCACAGGTGATATTGACCGTCATTTGTCGTTTTAATCCAAATAAACCATTATCTGTCGCAACCACTTGGGGACGAGACGCACCGATCGCTAAAATACTGCCTTGACCTGGCGGCAAAATGGCATCGAAACGATCCACCCCAAACATTCCTAAATTAGAAATGGTAAAAGTTCCTGTGCTGTATTCATCGGGTTGTAATTGTTTAGCCCGCGCCCGTTCTACTAACTCTTTCCAACGACGGGAAAGGGAATAGAGATCCACTTGATCCGCATTTTGTAAAACAGGGGTAATTAATCCCCCATCGGGCATGGCGACGGCTAGGGCAATATTGATAGCACTGGGATAATGAATTCCTTTATCGGTGTAATTCGCATTTAACACCGGATGTTTTTTCAAAGCCACCGCAACCGCTTTCGCCAACAGAGCCGTCATGGTTACGCCCTTAGATTTGACCTGTTTATACAGATGATCGAGGGCATCGGTGGTCATGGTATAACCTACGCGGAAGGTGGGAGCCTGCATCGAGGCCACCATATTTTGCACTAAGGCTTTTTGGAAGGTGCTGAGGGGAACCGTTTCACCCGCTATCGGAGCACTGGGCGCGGCGGCGGCAATCGGTTGAGGCGTTGGAGCAGCAACAGGCGTTTGAGGTTGCGTGAATACCGTTGCGGGGGCAGGAGTTGGGGTTTTGCCAGCAGCTTTTTCCACATCTTCGGCTACGATCCGACCGTGAGGGCCACTTCCTTTAATACCAGCTAAATCAATTTTTAATTCTTTAGCGAGTTTTTTCGCCAGGGGGGAAGCAATTAATCGACCACTGCCATTACTGCTTGCGGCTGTTGTAATCGGTGTTGGGGTTTCTGCGACTGGGGCAGATTCTGGTTGGTTAGCGGGAGCCGTTGTTTGAGGAGTAGGTTCTGTCTGAGCCTTACCCTGTTGTTTGGCAATTTCGATTTCGGCTTCGGTTTCGGCAATAAGCGCGATCGCGGCTCCGACGGGAGCTTCATTACCAGCTTCGACTAAAATGGTCGCTAAATAGCCATCATAAAACGATTCCACATCCATATCCGCCTTATCGGATTCAACGACTAATACCGTTTCCCCTTTAGAAACTTTGTCACCAGGAGATTTAACCCAAGAAACAATTTTTCCTTCCGTCATCGTTGAACTGAGGGCTGGCATGAAGATATCGTGAATCATGGTGGGATGTCTCTATAAAGATTAATGTAAGGAAACTAAAGCCAGGTTGAATTTTGACACATAACAGTAATTATGACAAATGAAATCTATACCCAGCCGAAGAGAGAGGGCGGGCAAGGGAAGAATTCTCCCAGCCAGCTTTGAGGTGTTTAGCCTGAATACCACAACGAGTCGGACTCTCTTGGCGTATCAAGTTGAGTGTCAAATGAGGTACTAAGGCTAAATTCTTAGGTGCATGGTCTTTGCGAATCCGAGAAGCATCTTCATTGAACGCCCCATCTACAACCCAATGCACTTGATTCTCAATCCCCCAATGACTACGCACAGCCCGTGCAAGTTGTAACAAGCTAAGGCTCTTTTTTGGAGATCAGGAGAATGCGTTACTATATTTTCGCTTTCTCTTGTTTTTAACGCAAGGGGCTGTCTGTTAATCGATGATTCTAACGAAAAAGTTGAGCTTTCCTTAATTTTTACTGATTTGTTGTTTAATCCAATCCAAAATGGCTTCTACTAACTGGGGATCTTGAGGCGAGAAATTGGGTAAGGGGTGATCGGCTTGATCGCTAATGATGGCGATGTTTCCTTGAAAACTATTTAATTTGTCTAAGAATTCGGACGGGAAAGGCTCGCAGTTGTGAGCGGAATGATCAAATAACCAAATATAGGTTTTTTCCATCTGGTTACGTTGTAATAATCGCCAATAGAGACGTAATTTCGCTAAATTATTGGGAATACCGTTTTCAAAGTCGGGGCAGTTTTGGGCCAACATTTGATCATAAATATCAATAACGGGATCATCCGGCTCTAGGAACTGACTACAATCAATCCAAATCAGTGTGATTAGGGATGCAAGGGGGGCATTGGCGGCGATCGCCTGGGTTACGCTTTGCTGAAGACTGATAAGGGGGAGTTCTTTGGGGCTTGTCCAGTCGGAAGCAATCGCGGATAGGGGATCTTGAGCATTGGCCGGGGCGGCATCGATGGGTAACTGATACCAAGCTTGATAAAAGGTTTCATAGGAGAGATGTTGAGCGCAGTACCAAAAAACGGCATACACGGCCATATCCTGTTTTAAGCCTTTGTTAAGTAGGGCATCTTTTAAGGGATGGATAATCAAGGGAATCAATTTAGGGGAAAGAATTTTAATGAGATTTTCAGCAATTTCGGTACGAAGACTGGTATCGGTCTGAATGCGTAACAAATCCATCAAGGTTTGGCAGGCTTCCCGATTGCCGACGGCGATTTCCCCTAAACTTTGAACGGTGGCTCGTCGGGTTTCTTTATCGGCGGTAATCAGGGCTGTACGAATTAAGGCGGCGATCGCGGCGGCATTATTCATCCCAATTGCACCGAGACTCCTGGCCGATAAACGACGGACATCGGAATTAGAACTATTTTGCATTAAGTGAATTAGGGTCATTAAGGCTTCTAAATTGCCCGAATCGATTTTGCCTAAACTGGCGGCAGCTTGCCGTTGGATAAATTCGTCTTCATTTTTCTTGAGTAATTGCCCCAGAACAGCGATCGCGGTGGGATTGCCAGGATCTAACTTACCCAAACTTTCTGCGGCCTCTTGATAAATTTCACCATCCCGATTGGATTCGATAACGTGAACCAGCATTTTCAGCAACGTTGGATTGGTGGGATCAATTTTCGCCAGCGCGTCCATGACCTCTTTGATTAGCCAGCCGGTTTCTTTTAGGGGAAGATTATCTTGGGATTCTTCAATAAAAGCCGCAAACGCTTGAATCACGGCCGCATTTCCCTGCCCAATTTTAGTAAGACTACTAACAGCTAACCAGGCAATAAAAATATCCTCATCCGTTTCTAATAAATGAATTAAGGCCGCAATGACTGGGGTGGATGTTCCCGTAATTTCTCCGAGACTATAAATGGCTTGTTTGCGAACTTCGAGGGATTGGCTAGGGCCGATCAGATGTAACAAAACCGAGATCGCGGTAGGGTTGCCTGGGTCAATTTTTTCTAAACTTTCCGCCGTTTGACAGCGCAGAGAGCTTTCTCGATAGACCCGAAATCGTTGCAGCAAAGACGCGATCGCGAGGGCATTTCCTTTTGCAATCTGTTGTAAACATTTAAGAGCTTGCTTTTGTTGATTGGCTGTGACGTTCGCCCCTAAAAAGTCTAAGACTGCTGCGATCACTGGCTCATTGCCCTGAGCAATCTTACTTAAGCCCGACAAGGCTAACTGACAGGCTTCTTCTTGTTGGGGGTCAGCTAAGGTTTGCAAAAAAACGGCAATGGCTTCGGGGTTTCCGGTATCCACGAATCCCAAAGTTTCGGCAATGATAAAACGATGGGGGGACTGACGCTCTAAGGTGCTTAACTTTTCGGTCAATCCGGCGATCGCGGCCTTATCGGCTCGACCAAATTGGGTTAAATCGTCACAAATGACTTGATACTCGGCTTTGCTTTGGGCCGTTTTAAGTTTGGTTAACAATAAATCCACTACCAACGGACGGTAAGTTTGGGTTAAGATCATTTTCGCGCTTTGTTTAAAGGCAGAAGCCTCCACATTTTTCCCTTCACTCCAATTTTTGACCTGGGTTAAGAGTGCGTAACGATAGCCCGATTCTTGAAATTCATTGAGTAATTGGGTGGCTAAAAAAAAGGCCCGTTTTCCGTAGAAATTATGTTCACTAAAATGGTCTTCAAAGGTCATTAAGGCTTTAATTAATGCATCTTTTTCAGTTGCTTCAATATCGGAACGTCCTATCCAAAAAGTCAGAACCTTCTGCCATTGGGGATCAAAGATACGATAGGATTTCTGGGTAACATCTAAAAAGAAATGCCAATCGGCGATCGCGGTTGCGGCAAAATAATCTCGAAAGCTGCGATCAAAAAATCCATAATAACTTTTGAGAAGGGATTGGAGTTTTTCTTCAGGGAATACCGACGAAACATAGCGAATTCCCCTGGGAAGCAACCAGCCTAATTGCAACGATGAGCGCAGATAGGGCATTTCCTCTCCCCAACAGGTCGCAATGTCGGTTTGGGAAATGGGTTGAGTGTAGCCCTGATGATTTAACAGTAAGTGTTTAGCCAATTCTCCCAATTGGTGATTGAGGTCTTGTTGGTGTTGGGAGGAAATCGTCAGTTGTTCGGCTTTCCATTGATAAAACTGTTTGAGTAATTGCTCATACAAGCCCGCACTCGTTTTCGGAAAAATTTGGGGCCGTTCTTGCCAAAATCGACAACACAGCACAAGGCGCAGGGGATTGGTTAACCAGGGACGCAGGGGGGCTTTGCCCGATTCGGCCAGAATTTGACAAAGTTGCTTGCCTAAATCTTCTGAAACAGGAGAGTGTTCTAAATCAATAGTTTCTAAGGTTTTTTTGTTGGTCTTAAACCAATTCTGGATGGTTGCTTCGACTTCCTCTGGATAGGCTAGGGCACGGGTCTGGTAACGATCAAAACCGGCAAGCCCCTTGCTATCCAATTGATGGGTTTCCTGCCGACAGGTCACAATGACATTAATCGGTTCTGACCAATCCCGCAGCGATCGCTGAAACACCGAAAGGGCACTATTTTCCTCTCGAATCTCCGGTTCCAATGTCCAAAAATCAATGCCATCTACCAACAGCCAAACCTGACCCGTATTCAGCAATTGCTTAAAATCCCGTTGACATTGTTCGAGATCCTGTTCTTCTCCCTTCGTGGCTTGCTCTAACCAAGGGCCGAGTAAATAATCCTGAAGAGACAAGGTTTTTAATCGTTCGGGGGTAATCCAAATGGGAAAATAACTATCTTGGGGAAAAGCAACCGTCGCTGACCCATTCAGATTCTTGTCTTGACCCTTCCCGTTCTGCTGAAATACAGAAGATTCAGTACAGTGATTCAGTAAAGCCTGGGCAACATACTGTAAAAAGCGGGTTTTCCCCGTTCCTCCTTCTCCGATGATGGCGAAACGTTTCCCTTGAGAACTGGGTAGCTCAAATTCCAATAATTTCTCAACAAATTGATCCGGCGTATAACCCAGGGATTCTTCCGGCAAAGTCTCGGTTTTAGCGGTTTTAGAACGATTAGCCACCCGAAAATCCCGCTGACGAGTTGAAAAAATTTTTAAGTAAGGAGGCCAGCCTTGGTTAACCAGCCTCAAGCCGCCAGGTTGAGTATTCACAGAATCTAACGGCAGGGATTGTTCTAACATTTTCTGACAAATCGACTGCCAGTTAGGAGACGAATTCACAGACGCATGACGTTGCTCAAATTCCGAAATAACACCTTGTTCAGCCATGATTTCTGCCCTTTGCCAACACCATTACCATTGGCACCCTAAAATACCGTGCTTAAAACAGCTTAAACACCCCTGCGCCCAAACCGTTTTCCCACTTTTACTGTATCAAACTCGGCTAACCTCTGCCTCCGTTATTTCGCTTAAATATCGTGACATTTGGCTTTACTTCAATAGGGTCGTCATCTCCACTGGTTAAAGGCTTCTCCCGTTATTTTTTTAGGGTGATCAAGGAAAATTTGGTCGCGATCGCCCTCTCTAAACAAAGGCTAGGCGTTAAAAGTTTAGGCATTTTTTAAGACACTTTTTTCATTAAAGACGCGAATTAAAGTCCCACTTTTGGGTAAGTCCTTGCGGTTTACGGTCATTTGATTCCCGTTAATAAAACTGACATTCATCCCCTCCACCAGGTTCAAAAAGTTTTTGACTGGCAGCAAATTACACGTCTTTTTATCGGCCGCACTGGTCAGGTATTGGGTCGGAACCATGATTTTCGGATTAACCGTGAGCATGGCCTGTTTGGCTTCTTCAGGGGTATAAATTTTATCCCCACCACCGACAGGAATAAAGGCAATATCTGGGCTTCCCAATAAAATTTTGGCTTCATCGGAAATGGGAGTGACGGCTCCGCCTAAATGGGCCACTCGAATTCCGCCTTGAGTCCAACGCCAGGCTACATTGGTTCCAAAGCGATTACCACCAACGCGATCGTGGGGCGCACCAATCCCCTGAAATTTTAAGCCCTTAATTTCATAAACCCCTGGTTCAAACAAGATTTTCGGATTGCCAGGGAGTCCTTCGGCGGCTCCTTCATCCCACAGTTGACTACTAATTAAAACAATATCGGCTTGAACTCTGGGTAAGCGATAGCCTGCGGTACAGCCCAAGGTGCGAAAGGGATTGACTAAAATTCTGGTGCCGCCTCCCGAAAACAAAAAAGCACTGTGACCTAACCATTGCACCGAAAGGGATTGATTAGCGGATTGGGCTAAGGTGGTGCGGAAGGCGGAAGTTCCGATGGTGCCTACGGTTGCCAGCACACTTGCCCCGGTGTAGCGAATGAGTTCTCTGCGTTTCATCGGCTTTTTTAACAATAACCCCTTTTAAAATTTCACAATTCTAAGATAATACAGGATAGTTACTAGACTGAGGACGTAAAAACGGATGACCGAGAGCCTGTTTTCTGTAGAAAATTTATCCGTAGCCTATCCCCATGGCCAAACTTGGGCTGTTAATAATGTTTCATTCCGATTGGAAAGGGGAGAAAAGTTAGGTTTGGTGGGAGAATCGGGCTGTGGAAAATCAACCCTCGGTCGCACGATTATGCGATTGTTACCCGAAAATTCACGCCATCAGGGACAGGTTTTATTTGAAGGAAAATCCGTTTTAGACCTCAATGGGGAAGATTTGCGGAAATTTCGCGGGGAAGTGGTGGCGTTAGTGTTTCAAGACCCCATGACCCGTTTAGATCCGTTGATGACGATTGGGGATCATTGTTTAGAAACGTTGATGGCGCACCAACCCTGGCTTTCTCGCCATGCGGCTAAAAATGAAGCGTTACAGACCTTAGAACGGGTCAAAATTGCGGGCGATCGCTGGAGTCAGTATCCCCATGAATTTAGCGGTGGAATGCGGCAACGGGTGGCAATGGCCTTGGCGTTATTGCTGAAACCGAAAATGATTGTGGCCGATGAACCGACGACCAGTTTAGACGTAACCGTAGCGGCAGAAATTTTGCAGGAATTAACACGCCTTTGTGAAGAAGACGAGATGGGATTGATCTTGATTTCCCATGATTTGGCAATGGTGGGGGAATACTGCGATCGCCTGGCGGTGATGAATGCAGGGGAAATTGTGGAAATGGGAGAAATTAACTCAATTTTATATAACCCGCAACACGCCTATACCCAATCCTTGTTAGAAGCAGCTTTACATATTCACCATCAACCCAATGAAGGCAATGTGGCTGATCGGAAGGTAGAAAAACCCTTATTAAAAATTAGTGATCTTAAACAATATTTCAGCTTAGAAGGCAATTTAATTCAGCAATTTTTTGTTAAAGAAAAATCATTTATTAAAGCCGTTGATGATATTAATTTTGATATTTATGCAGGGGAAAATTTAGGCTTAGTCGGGGAGTCGGGCTGTGGCAAAAGTACCCTATCCCGAACCATTTTACAGTTATTGAAACCCACTTCTGGACAGGTGGAATTTGATGGCGTTGATCTGAGTAAATTAACCGAATCCGAAATGCGTCAACAACGTCGCCAGATTCAAATGATTTTCCAAGATCCCCATGCCTGCCTTAATCCTATGATGACCATCGGGCAAAATATCGCCGATCCTTTGTTTATTCACCAGTTAGCCACCCCTGAAGAAGCAGAACAACAGGTCAAAGCCATGTTAGAACGGGTCAGATTAACGCCTGTAGAAGATTATTATTACCGCTATCCCAGCGATCTCTCAGGAGGACAGCAACAACGGGTGGCGATCGCGCGAGCCTTAATTACAAAACCCAAATTGGTGATCTGTGATGAACCCGTCAGTATGTTGGATGCCAGCGTACAAAGTCAGGTCTTGGATTTGATGCTAGAACTCAAAACGGTCTTTAATTTGACCTATTTATTTATTACCCATGACCTCTGGGTGGCCCGATTCTTCTGCGATCGCATTATGGTGATGAACAAAGGCAAGATCGTCGAGATCGGCGAAACCGAAAGCATCTTTACCAACCCTCAAGATCCCTATACACAAAAATTGCTTAGTGCAGCCCCTTTATTAGCAAAGGTTTCCTAAAAGAACAAAACCTGATTAAGATATGTCATTAGTCAATATTATTTTTGTTCATAAAGCGCGATCGCATGAGTCAACCGTTGAATTCCGCTTCTCAAACTACCGTTTCCCGTAGAACAGCGTTGAAATTATTAGGAGTGGGATCTGTTGGCGGAGCCTTGGGATACACTCGTCTAGCTAAACCTAAGCCAGCCACCTATCAGCTTGATAACGTCATTCTTCCCCAACAATTAAGCGAGTCAAAATCAGTCGTCGTTGTCGGGGCAGGGTTAGCGGGTTTAGCCTGTGCCTATGAATTAAGTCAACGGGGTTTTGCGGTCACACTATTAGAAAAATCCCCCAACTTAGGCGGAAAAATTGCAGGTTGGACGATCCAAGTTGGTGACGAAAAATTCCAAATGGAACACGGCTTTCATGGCTTTTTTCCCCAATATTACAACCTCAAAAGTTTAGTTAAAGAATTATCAATTACCAATAACTTTAAATCGCTGAATTTCTATTCCCTCGTCTTTCGAGACAAATATCAACCCGAAGTTTTTCGTCCTAGCCATTCTGCGTTTCCTTGGAATATTGTTGATTTAGCCATTTCTTCGCCTAATCGTTTACAGTGGGGAATCAATTTAACCCAAGTCTCTCATTTACAAGTTTTTCGGGCCATTACAGGCTTTAAAATTCCTAAAAGTTACGATCAACTGGATAGTATTTCCGTCAGTGAATGGGTTTCCAGAGGATTCCCTGCTGGTTTATACGATCTCTACTTTTTACCCTTTGCCAAATCCAGCCTCAATGCACCTGATGTCTTAAGTGCGGGGGAATTAATGCAGTTTTTCCATTTTTACTTCTTTGGGAATCCTGAAGGGTTAGCGTTCAACGGCACAAAAGATGACATGGTGACAAGTATCGTTAAACCGATGATTGCAGCCATCGAAGCGAAAGGCGGGAAAGTGATTACCGAAGCAACGGTGAGTGAAATTCAATGCCAAGACGGGAAAGTAACATCCCTAAGTTATCAACAGGGCGATGTCCAAACAAACGTGCCTTTTTGGGTAACGGAAAATAATTTAATTAGCACCGAGCAAGATCATTATTACGGGGCAGGCGATCGCGTTTATCTCACTTCAAGCAATCAAAAAGAAGCTTTATCCTTAACTTGCACCCATCAAGGTTGCACAGTCGCCAAACAAGCCGATGGAAAATTCCGTTGTCCCTGTCATGGCGCGATGTACGATGAAAACGGCAAAGTCCTCACAGGCCCAGCTAAACGCAATTTAACCCGTTATAAAGTAGCTAAAACCCAACCCGATCAAGTTCAACTGGTCGCCGCCAATCCTACCCCCAACGCTAAACCGACTACCCTACAAGCCGATTACTATGTGTTAGCTGCCGATGTTCCCGGAACTCATCAGTTATTTAATTTAATGACGGGTGACGTTGATCCCGTTTTGCAAGAAAAAGTTGGTAAGTTGGCGATCGCCGATCCCTTTGCCGTTGCACGCTTCTGGTTTGACAAAGATTTTGATTGGGAACACAGTAATTTTGCCTCCCTTTCAGGTTATGCCTTGACCGACAGTATTACCCTCTACCATCGTATTCAGGAGCAATTTATTGACTGGTCAGCCAGAACAGGCGGGAGTGTGGTGGAATTGCACGCCTATTGCTACAAAGAAAAAGAGTTTCCTACCCAAGACGCTCTATTAACTACTTTTGAGCAAGAGTTATACGAAATTGTCCCTGAACTAGCCTCAGCCAAGCTATTACACCGAGAATTGGTTAATCAAAAGAACTTTTCTGGCTATCCCCCCAATAGTTACCAAGACCGCCCCGAAACGGAAACCAGCATGAGCAATCTCTTGTTTGCAGGCGATTGGGTGAAAATGCCTTTTCCCTGTGGTTTGATGGAACGGGCTGTGAGTAGTGGTTTATTAGCGGCTAATGCGATTTGTAATAAAGAAGGGCTACAACGTCGGGAGTTATTAACGGTTATGCCTGAAGGAGTTTTACAGATTTAAAAAATCATAATGCCAACCATTTTACGTCTTGGGCCGTATCGTTTTTATTTCTATAGCCATGAGCCGAATGAACCGCCACACATTCACGTTGATCGAGATAGTTCATCTGCTAAGTTTTGGCTAAACTCTATCAGTTTGGCGAATAATATTGGTTTTAGTCCCAAAGAACTTCGTAAATTATATATGATGGTTCAAGATCATCAAGAAGCTTTATTGGAGGCTTGGCATGAGTATTTTAGCAATCAAGGTAGATGAAAGAGTCAAAGACGTTCATTTTACGGATGAAACAATTAGTGTTGATTTGATGGATGGTCGGACTATTACGGTTCCGTTGGTTTGGTATCCTCGCTTATTAAATGCAACAACCGAGCAACGTTCTCAATGGGAAGTTTGTGGTGGTGGTTTTGGAATTCATTGGGAGGAAATTGATGAGGATTTGAGTACGGAAGGATTGTTAAGAGGTGCGCCTGCTCCATCTTCACAGTTTCAATAAATTAATTTTTTAAACATTTACAAGCGATAAAATAGACTCATTTACAGACGATTAAGCTGTTTTAGAGAAGGTTTTTAAAATGTCAGAGCTATTAGAAAGAATCACGATTAATCCAAAACAATGTGGGGGTCGTCCCTGTATTCGCGGAATGAGAATTCGAGTATCTGACGTGTTAGATTTATTTGCGGCGGGATTAAGTGCGGATGAAATTTTGACAGAAATGCCCGACCTTGAAGCCGATGATCTTAAAGCGGCTCTTTCCTATGCGTCACGTAAACTTAATCACCCTGTATTGGTAGCATGACCATTTGGATCGATGCCCATTTATCCCCCGCGATCGCAACTTGGATTACGATGACTTTTGGTATAACAGCGATCGCATTGCGTGACCTCGGTTTAAGGGATGCGGAAGATCCTGAAATTTTTGAAAAAGCCAAAGCTCAAGGTGCTATTTTGATGACTAAAGATAGCGATTTTGTTGATCTTGTAGATCGTCTAGGATCGCCACCGCAAATTATTTGGTTAACTTGTGGAAATACTTCAAATGCTGAATTGCGAAGAATTCTAAGTTTAACTTTACTAGACGCATTAGCACAGTTAAATGCTGGTGAGAAGTTAGTAGAAATTACTGGATAATATTCCATAGTAAATATCTTAAGGTAAGTTTATGAATCTTGATGATGCCCGTAATTTAGCTATTATTTTTGGAACTATAGTTGCTACTGTAACTCTCGTAAAAGGACTTTTTGAGTATATGGGCCAAAATGCCCAAAAACGAGCAGAATGTTATATTGAAATGCGAGAAAAATTCAAAGAAAATGACCGTTTTCAGAAAATGTTTGAATTACTAGAAAACGATGATCCAGAATTAGCTAATCTTTCCTATGATAAAAAAATGGATTTTTTGGGATTTTATGAAGATATTGCATTAATGATAAATTCTAATCTTTTGAAGAAACCAATTGCCCATTATATGTTTGCTTATTATGCAATAAAATGTTGGAATAGTAAGTATTTTTGGAGTGATATTAATCGAGATTCTGCTTACTGGTCACTTTTTCAAGACTTTGTTAGCCAGATGAAAAAAATGGAAAAGTCCTTAATAGGCAAGCCTAATTCTATAAAACGATATAAAATTTAAAAATCTTTGATGTAGTAACAGAAAATGTGATCGCGAGTTTTATAATGAGATTAAACTGATAAGATGCGATCAATTTTTTAATTGAAAGACTATAATTTTGAAGATAAGCTATTTAGTATTTTACTTGGCAAAAAATATTATGAAAACGCCAACCAAAAATCCAGGAATTATTATGCGTGATGGAAAACCTGTCGCAGTTATTCTTGACATTGATATTTATGAAGAAATGTTAGAACAAATTGAAAGCATAGAAGACCTCGAATATTTAAAAGAAGTCCGTCAACAGCCTCTTGAATTTCGTTCTCTTGATGATTTTTTAAAACGAGAAAGCGATTGTTAAATTGTCCTCAGCGATCGCGAATTTTATAACTTGACGATCTCAAAATATTATCGGAGACGGAGATTTGGGCTACGCTTACATTTTTTACCTGGCATCATCAATTTCGAGATACAACTCGTTTCTTGAATTTATGCAAGAGGTCTAAATGTTATCTTTTTGATTTGGAACGTATTGATCAGATAATCTATCAATGACTATACCGACCCCAAACATTCCTTTTTGGCTTAACCATTGAATCGCTATGGCAACAAACCTTGAGACTTTTGAGCGCGATCGCTTACTGAGCATTGCAGAACACTTTTCCCATCAGGGCAACATCACAGGCATTAAACCCTTGGGAAATGGCAATATTAACGATACATTTCTCGTCAGTCTCGATGATTTAGAACAAACCCGCTTTGTCTTGCAACGCATTAATACCAAGGTGTTTCAGCATCCTGAACGGGTAATGCAAAATATGTACACCTTTACCGAACACGTCCACGCCAAACTGCAAGATCATCCATTAAATCGTCGTTGGGAAGTCCCCAGGGTGATTTTAACCAAAGCAGGGCAGGATCACTGGAATACGGGGGATGGGTCTTACTGGCGAGCTATTAGCTTTATTGAAGGGTCTGAATGCTTTGATATTATTACCGATGCGGGTCATGCCGAAGAAGTGGGTTATGCCTTGGGAATGTTTCATAGCCTGATCAGTGATTTGGAACCCAATCAATTAACGGATACATTGGAAGGCTTTCATATTACCCCAGGTTATTTACAGCACTATGAAACGGTGTTAGCCCAAACCTCGGTTGAGTCATCCCCGGAAGTTGAGTATGGTTTAAACTTTGTCCGCGATCGCGCTGTTTGGTGTTCGGTGTTAGAAGAGGCTAAAGCTCAAGGCAAATTACCCTTACGGTTAATGCACGGTGATCCCAAAGTGAATAATGTCATGTTTGATTGTGCGACGGGGAAAGCCGTGAGTGTGATTGATCTCGATACGGTAAAACCTGGTCTGGTTCACTACGACATTGGCGACTGTCTGCGATCGGGCTGTAATCCAATGGGAGAAGAGACGGCAGATTGGCAGTCTGTTTATTTTGATGTGGAACTGTGCCGAGGCATTTTAAGCGGTTATCTCTCTGTTGCTCAAGCTTTTTTAACGGATAATGACTATGCCTATCTGTTTGATGCCATGCGGCTGATTAGTTTTGAATTAGGCTTACGCTTTTTTACCGATCATTTAGCGGGAGATGTGTATTTTAAGGTGAAATATCCGGGACACAATCTTGCCAGAGCCTTAGTGCAATTTAAACTAACCGAAAGTATTGAAGCCCAAGAAACGACCATTCGCCAATTAATTGACAATTTACGATGACCCATTTTTCTCTGATTCCGTTTCCTGACAATTCACCCCACCCTGATATTCAAATTCAAGGTGAGATTGAACGAGTTAACCAACAATTACAGATTACCTTTAACCTGACAGGAGAACTCGAAAAAGTCGCGATCGCGTCCCCTGTTGACGTTCCTACTCGATTGGATGAACTCTGGCAGACCACTTGTTTTGAGTTTTTTTTAGGCTTATCTGGGAGTTCCCGCTATTGGGAATTTAATCTGTCTCCTGCGGGCCATTGGAATATTTATCGATTTGATAACTATCGCCAAGGAATGACAACAGAAACAGCTTATCAAGCCTTACCCTTTGTGGTTCAGCATCAATCTGATTGTTTTGGATTAATCTTAACACTCGATTTAAATCCAATCATTACCCCAGAACAAGAATTAAATGTGGGTATTACAACCGTTATTGAAAGTAAAAATCAAACAATCACCTATTGGGCTTTAACCCACGCAGCCAAAGAAGCGGACTTTCATCAACGCGCTAGTTTTACCATTCACTTAGCTTAAGGCTCATTGAGTTTAAAAAACTTGATTGAACTCAATTCATTGAGGTCATTGCAGCTACGATTGTCCAAGCATCAATCAGCCCTAAAAACACGGTAAAAATAAACAAAATAAGATACATCCAAGGTTGAGACAAAGGACGCACATCGCTGGTATCAATTCCTGTTTTAGTCTGAATAATATCCACTAAACGAGCAAAACCTGCAATTCTCATCGGCAATAAATAGGCTCTATCTTCCGCTTGAGTGGTTAAGTAATAAACCAGACCCCCTTGCCCTGTGGTTCGCATTTTTAAGTCTTTAATTTCTGTCCAAGCTAATGACCAACCTTTACGAAATTGACTTGGCACCCAACGGGGATAACCCAGCGCAATTTTTGTATCATCAACGATTACCTGTTCACTCAACACCGCAATTAAAAGGATCAGTCCAAGGGAGATACCTAGCCATAATAATTGAGGAGAAATGGGCGTTTGGGTGAATTTTGCTAAAAAGGGTAGTGGTATGGTGAGGGTTAAATATAAGCTGATCAGGGTGATTTTAATGAGGGGAGAAAGGCGAAATTGCATGAGATTGGGTGTAATTTGAATCATAGTTTGAGTTAATCCAAAGCGTTTAAGTCGGTTAATTTAATCGCAAACCAAATAAGTTCTCCTGTTCAAAGAATAATGGTATTATGCCTCTACCAAAATTGTTCCCGATTTTCTCTGTAGGGATTTAACAGGGCTAAATCGGTTGCCGTTCTAATCTTTACAAATAGTTGGTTGGGATTGATAAATTGTCTTGTGAGCTTGATCACATTACCTAATAGATCTGCGTCACAATTAACTGGCTATTCAGATCACAGTTTTGGTTAAAAAATATCACCATTACCCTATAACTCAAATCACGTAAGGCTTTGATGAAAGCTCCTATGCTACAGACATATAGAGTTATGGTTATATTTTATGAATCCTCGCTTTCAGTTTCAATTAATTCGTTATTTAAATCGCTATCCCCATCGTTCTCATCAAGGTTTTGTGTTGCCAATGGCAATGATGATAGGATTAGTCGTCATTGTGGTTGGAATGACTGTAATTATTCGGGCACAAGGCGACCAATCTAAAGGTGTTTCTCAAGCAATGACTGCAAAAGCAGATGCCATAGCAGAAGCAGGAGTAACTCAATATGTAAATTTCTTAAATAATAATCGTGGTTTATTAACTTTTCCTGACTGTGATGGAACTAGAGATAGTTCAGGAGCTTGCCCTGATACAGGAACTACAATAAAAAGCTGGTCTTTAGTTTCTAATATTTATCCTTCTCCTGCTGGAGCAACTTGTAATAGTCCAGTAGCAAGTAGTGGTGTTCCTAGTACAGCAACAATGGCAACAATGGCCAACACAAGTGATAGTAATGGCTGGAAAACTATTGGAGATGGTAAATATAAGTTAGTAGGCTACAAATATACTCCTGATGGGGCAGCAAATACGGCACCAGGAACGGCAATATTAGCACTTCAAGGACAAGCAGGAGACTCCAACAGCGCATCAGCGGCAAAATCTCAGGTTGCTGTTCAATTTCGGGTAACTGCCAATACCACGGGAACTCCCCTAATTCCTCAAACTAATCCAGGTTTATGGGCAAGAAGCTTTTCCACTGCTGCTGATGTTCATGCAAATGTTTTAGATAGTTCTGGTTGTACGGGTAGCACTCAATTTAATGCCACAATAGGCAATCTACCTTCTCTTCCTATTGGTGCCTTACCCAATGGCAATAATACACCTCCTTTATCAAGTACAGCAGGAACCCTAACTCGACAAAATATTCCTTTTCCTCCTCTGCCTACTTATCCTTCTGATAGCCAATTTACGACTTTAATTGCGGGCAATAAAGTGAATAGTCTTGCTAACTGTTCACGAACTCAATATCCGCAAACTGGCGATTATGATTCTGATGGTAACGCTTATAGTTCATCGACTACTACCCCCAAAATTTATAAATATCGTATAACAGGAGCCTGTGCTCCTCCCAATAATGTTCAATTTGGCACAACAGGGAAAGGCAATGAAACTATTATTATGTATATTGATAGTACCCTAGATATTGCAAATAACGCCAAAATTAGCACGAATGGAAGCAGTAATGCTAAAGTTCAATGGCTTTTAAAAACTGCGGACTTAGATCTAGGCGGCAATGCTCAAGTTGGCTCTAGTGCTCCTGATGCTTCTACAGCGGAAAGTTGGGCTTTTTTCTTATACAGTGGAACTTCGGTTAGTATGAGAGGTACACCTGATTATTACGCTTTTATTTTTGCTCCCTATGCAAATGCTGATATGCGAGGTAATCCCAAGATAGCAGGAGCTTTGTGGGTTAATAGTTTTCAAACAAATGGCGCACCCCCTAAAATTTTTCAGGCAACTACTCAAGCAGATCTCAATGAAATTTTTACGGCTGCTTATACTGCGTCTGGCGATACTGCTTTAATTCCAGCTAATGCGATGGCTAGCATCTCTAGCTTTCAAAAACAAGGGGTAGGAACATCGGTTGTCGCTGTTGCTGCTCCTAGCGTGTCTCCTTCAGCTAGCCCAACTACTAGCCCAACTCCATCCCCTTCAGCTAGCCCCACCACCTCTCCCTCTCCCTCTCCCTCTCCAGTTTGTAGTGTTACTGCACCTTCTAGCGTAGTTTTTACAAGAAATGGTGGTTCAGGTACAGTTAGTGTCTCTTATGCCAACGCTAACAACTTGACTATCTCGGCAACTGTTAGTGGTGGGACTATTTCACCTGCATCGCGGACTGGACTCTCTGGTAGTGGAGCAACCACCTTTACAGTCAGCTATTCCAACGGTTCTGGAAGTGGAAGTGTTACATTCTCCTCTAGCTGTGGTTCACGAACCACTTCATTCACCAAATAGTAGTAGCTTGTAGGGTTGCATCCCGCGCACAACCAAATCCCTAACCTTTCCCTAAATAACTTTAATCATTAACTCTATTGGCAGACTTCGGTTTGCCTGTTTTATTACCCTTTTTTCCCCCATGCTAAAATCAAACTAGAACTTCATAAAGCAAAAGAAAAAACTTAATGCCTGCAATATCAATGTTTTATGGGGTTATTGTTTATATGTACTTCATGGACAATCAGCAACATCAAATGCCTCATATTCATGAAAAATACCAAGACAATGAAGTTATTGTTGCCATCCCGAATGGTGAAATCCTTGAAGGATCAATTCCCAATTCTAAAATGAAACTACTTCAAGCTTGGATTGAGTTACACAAAGATGAACTAATCGCTAATTGGTAACTAGCAGTATCAGGACAGCTACCCTATAAAATTGAACCATTGAGATAAACAATGAATCCAAGAATTAAAAAAGTCCAACCTTTACCCAATTATTGTCTGCAATTAACTTTCACAAATGAAGAACAGGGAGTATACGATTGCTCTCCATTACTCGATTTTGGCATATTTCAAGAATTTAAAAATAATAATTACTTTGAACAAGTCCAAGTATTAGACGGGACAGTTGTTTGGCCTCATGGACAAGATATCTGTCCTGATACCCTTTACTTGATGAGCAAGAAAAATTCATTAATACCTACCGAAAAGAAAAAAATTGTATTATTTTAGTAGCTTGTAGGGTGCATCCCACGCACCACCAAAACTAATGCTTCTTCCTAAAAATTCTAATACTTAAACCTCGATTGGCAGACTTCGGTTTGCCTGTTTTATTACCCTTTTTTCCCCATGCTAAAATATTGAACAATACCTATTTCTTATTTTCAAGAGGAATAACCATGACAACTATCACCCTAGAAGTAGATACCGATGTAGCTAAAATTTATCAAGATTTTACTCCCCAACGTCAACAGCAAATTCAATTATTATTTAACCTGATCCTCAAACGCACCCTAGAAGAAGATACCCTCGAAAATATTGTTACCGATATTCGGAAACAAGCAAAAACAAACGGGCTAACTCCAGAAATTTTAGAAAAACTTCTAGAAAATGACTAGACTACGCTTAGTTTTTGATACAAATGTTTTGATTAGTGGCTTATTATCTGACAATTCCGTACCTCAAAAAATCTTTGACTATGCCCAAGCCAACGCTATTTTTCTCATTTCTCAGGAAACATTTCAAGAATTAGCTGAAGTCTTGACACGCTCCAAATTTGATCGCTATATTACCCTAGAAAAAAGATCAAAATTTCTTAATCTTCTGAGCATAAAATCTGAAATGATTGAGATTACAACAAAAATCAATCTCTGTCGTGACCCCAAAGACAATAAATTTCTCGAACTTGCCGTAAATGGAAAAGCCGATTACCTAATTACTGGTGATCAAGATTTATTAATACTAAATCCTTTTCAAAACATTAGTATTCTCTCTCCCCAAGCATTTACATTAATTTCTGATTTATCGTTCTAGGATAGACCCCACTCTCTACCAAATCCATAATTCTTCTTTCTTAAACCTTTCATAATTAATCCTATTAACAGACTTCGGGTTGCTTTTTTTCTTGTTCTTCTTCTTCAAATCTATGCTACTATGGGAGGTGGTAAAAAAACAAAAAACATTTATTAAAAAATGGATAAAAAACAATTTTATGTCATCATTAGAATAAGATGAAGATGGTATTTGTATTGGCGAAGTTCCCCAACTAAAAGCCTGCCATAGCCAAGTAAAACCATTGATGAATTATTGAACAACATTCGTAAATTCATTGAAATATGTCTTGAAGAAATTGAAGAAGAAACGAAATTTAGTCAATTTGTTGGAATTTAAACCATTAGTGTCTGATGTCTAAATTACCCACTATCACAGGGAAACAACTAATCACAATAAAGGTGCATCCCATGCAACTAACCCCCTTATGCCTTAAAACTTTAATCATTAACCCTATTGAGTAGACCTCGGTTTACCTTTTTCCCTCAATAGTGGCTCCTAAAAAACAAGCAAAATTTCGCTAGACTCGTAGATTGAATCCTGCCTCTTAAATCAGGCTTAAATTATCTTTCTACACCCCCCTTATTTAGACAATGGCTTCTGTATTTTTATCAGTCCGTATTCCCGATCTATTAATGGCAAAAATTGATGCCCTTGTTGCTAAAACAAAGCGAAACAAAACAGAAGTAATCATTGAAATTGTAGAACGTGGATTACAATCCCTAGAAATTGATTCCAGACAATCTGCAAACTATGCCAGTATTCAACAATTAGAAGTATTAAATCAGGAGATTGACCGCTTAAAAAAGCCCTTAATCGCCTAACAGGTGATGATCAAACGAATTTAACCACTCAATCAGAAATTAAAGAAGAATCCTCAGTTCCAAGTCAGCCAATTCCTGAACGCCTATCGGAAGAATTTGGATTAACCGATAAAGAATTTTCTGAACAATCCAGAATTTCTCTGAGAATCGTGAAAAAACTGAAATCAAATCTCCTAAAAGGAGCCTCTTTTTCGACTCGACACAGCGACATTTTAGCAGAATGGACAGTCAAGCCCGATGGATTATGGTATCGGAAGTAACTTATCGGGTACATTTAGAAATTGTGGAAAAGCAATGCCTTAAAGCGGAAGAAGCCTGGGAGAATAGTTTAGAAATTCTTTCAGAAGTTCAAATAGCTTAAGAATGTTTTTAATTAAAAGAGAAATCATTAATGTTACTGATTTTAACCATTATTGCTAGTATTTCATTAATTATTTGGCTATTTTTACTTTTATTTTGGGGACAATTTTGGCGAGCCGATCAGCGATTAGATAATTTGCCTAAGACCCTATCTGACTATCCAACCGTCTGTGCCGTCATTCCAGCGAGAAATGAAGCGGATGTTTTGCCGATTAGTTTAAAATCTCTGTTAATGCAGGATTATGCAGGACAATTTTCGATTATTTTAATTGATGACCAGAGTACGGATCAAACGGGAGAAGTGGCCCAGGCGATCGCCGCAAATTTAGGATTATCTGAAAAACTTACTGTCATCCCAGGCCAGCCCCTACCTCCAGGCTGGTCAGGAAAATTATGGGCAATGGAACAAGGCGTTCAAACCGTTGATAAACAAAACATAAACCCTGACTATTTTCTCTTTACTGATGCAGATATTAAACATCACCAATCCAATTTAAAAGAATTAGTCAGCAAGGCGGAACAGGAACAATTAGCCCTCACCTCCTTAATGGTTTTATTGCGTTGTGAAAGCGTTTGGGAGCAGTTTTTAATTCCGGCCTTTGTCTTCTTTTTCCAAAAACTTTATCCCTTTCCTTGGGTCAATAATCCCAATCGTAAAATGGCCGCAGCAGCAGGGGGGTGTATCCTCATTCGACGCGATCGCCTGCTGGAAATTGGCGGAATTGGTAGTTTACGGGAAGCATTAATTGATGATTGCACCTTGGCCCAGAAAGTCAAAGCCAGTCAACCTTCAACCGCCATTTGGTTAGGACTAACCCAAGATACCAAAAGTTTACGCCCCTACGATTCCTTAGAAACCATTTGGAACATGATCGCTCGCACAGCCTATACCCAACTTAATTATTCTCCCTGGTTACTGTTAGGAACGTTAGTGGGAATGAGCCTGGTTTATCTGGCGGCACCCATCGGGTTAGTTTTAGGCATAATTTGGGGTTCAATGCCTTTAAGCTTAATTAGTGGTTTAACCTGGCTGTTAATGGCGATCGCCTACCTTCCTACCCTAAAACTTTATAGCCTATCCCCCTTGTGGAGCCTGAGTTTACCGTTAATTGCCCTGCTCTACAATCTAATGACCTTTGATTCGGCGTTACGACATTGGCGCGGTCAAGGAGGCGGTTGGAAAGGGCGCGTTTATCCCCAAAGTTAAGCGGGAAAAAGGTGATGCTTTAACACCTGGCGCATGGTATCGACGGGAACAGGTTCCTGTAACCATAATTGGAGGGCAGCGGCTCCCTGTTGTACCAACATTTCTAACCCATCAATGGCTAAATTGCCTTGAGCTTGAGCGTCTTGCAGGAAACGAGTCGGACTCGGTGTATAGATCAAATCGTAGGCGATCGCACTTTGGGGTAAATGTTGTAACAGTCCAGTAGTCACAGGAGAAGCCTCTATATTCGGAGCCATACCCAGGGGGGTAGTATTCACTAATAACGCCGTATGGGGAATAAGGAGAGACAAATTTTCCCAAGGATGCACCGCAACAACCGCGTTTAAGTTACTCTTTTGCCAGCTTTGATGAAACGCTTCCAGTTTCGCCAGATTACGACCGACGACGTTAATCTGTGAGCATCCCAACTCAGCTAACCCAACCACAACGGCTCTCGCGGCTCCCCCAATCCCCAAAACGACAGGACGAACCTTTGCCCAATCGCGGTCTAAAGCTTTCAGCGGAGCAATAAAGCCTTCCACATCCGTATTGGTTCCTTCCCAGCCTGATTCTGTCCAGCGCACTGTGTTAACGGCTCCGACGAGTTGGGCAGTGGGCGTAATCTGATTTAACCAGGGAATAATGGTTTGTTTGTGGGGGATGGTAATGCTAAATCCTACTAGGCCAATGGCTTGGAATCCCGCGATCGCAGTTGCCAGATTTTCCGGTTTGATAGGAAAAGCCACATACACAAAATCCCGACCGAGTTCGGCGATCGCTGCATTATGGATGAGGGGGGAAAGGGAATGGGTAACCGGATCACCGATTACACCGAGAAGTTTCGTTTTGCCCGTGATTGGTTGCATTGAATTGACGCTTAAATTTTGTTTGCACAGTGTTTTGGTTCTATGATATAGTAATGGTCTATGCGGACGTATAGCTCAGTTGGTTAGAGTACATCGTTGACATCGATGGGGTCACTGGTTCGAATCCAGTTACGTCCATTTGAAAAATATAAGGCTTCTGTTGTTTGTGTGTGTGACCTGAAGCATAACTTTGTCGCAACGGCAAGCTTACGGTTTCAATAGAAGGTGGCAAACTTATGGTTCCAATTTCCTTTTTAGCTATATGTAAATAAATTTATAGTTTATGTATTGTCGAAAAGTGTTATTTGGAGACTAAAGCCGGGGAGCACTTCTTCACCCTTTAAAACAGTCGGTAAAGCGATGATCTCGGCTGGTTTATTCGGTCGATAAATCTCAACTGTTTGCCCTTGGGGGTTGAGTAACCAACCTAGCCGCAATCCACTGGCTAAGTATTCTTCCATTTTTGTCTGTAGTGCTTCTAGGCGATCGCTTCGAGAGCGTAATTCCAAAACGAAATCAGGACAAAGGGGAGGAAATTTTTCTTGCTCTTCTCGACTCAAATTTTGCCATCTTTCCAAGCTGACCCAGGCCGCATCGGGGGAACGATCGCCACCTTGGGGTAAACGGAAGATAGTGGAGGAACTAAAGACTTTCCCTAACCCCGTTTGTCGGTTCCAGATCCCTAAGTCGATGAGAAAATCAGCTTCTCGGTTGCCACTAATACCACCCACCGGAGCCATAATTATTAATTCTCCTTGCTTGCTGCGTTCTAATTGGTGATCTGGGTTAGCAAGGCAGAGATTATAGAATTGCTCATCGGTGAAGTTAACCTGATCCAGTTTTAGCATTACTGTGTTCATGGCATTAATCTACCATTGGACTAATAATATCACCTAGCGTTTTAACTTTTTCAGCTTACAGGACTGGAAAAGATCGTCGCTTTTTTGGGAGGAGTTGAGGGTTTGCTAAGACAGTAATGATAATTTTAGCAGTTTGAATCTCTGGTAGGTCGGAGGGGTTTTAATCTGCTCTTTATGGTTTAAAAATATGTTTACTCTGCTTCCCCAATGAGTGTAAACGCACTCCAGTAATAGACTCTGATAATTCAATGGATTGACTAAAATACTGATTTGTTTGAGCATATTCTTGTTTTTCTAAGAATAAAAATTTAATATTACTAAGGGTAGTGGCTTCACCAGAACGCTTTTCCACTACTTTGCTTAAAGTCAATGCTTGTTGATAATAATCAAGGGCTTTATTTTTTCCCCTAAATTAGAGTAAAGAAAACTGATAATTGTTCGCCCTATGTTGATTCTAATACTCCTTACATTCCTTTTAACCGCGACTTGGTTCTGGGTTAATTTTTTGGTCTATATCCCAGTCAATATCGCTCATTTTTTCGGCTCTGTTAGCTGGTCAGTTTCAGGACTTCTCCTCTTAGCGGTTTTTGTTTATTTCTTTGGGGACGCTTAAAAAAGATTGACGAAGCTCTTCACTAAATTAAACATCCCATTAATTTCAACTCACTAATTTTCCTCGTGCGAAGCCGATTGAGGGGGCAGAGCCGCAATAATCGCATCAATGACTTTACTGACGCTAATAATTTCCATCCCTTTCATTTCAGTAATGCTTTGTCCTTTGGGAATAATGGCTCGTTTGAACCCCAGCTTAGCCGATTCTTTGAGTCGTAACTCCATCTGGGACACAGACCGCACTTGGCCCCCTAAGCCCACTTCTCCAATTAAAACAGTCCGAGAATCCACCACGCGATCGCGGAAACTCGCAACGAGAGCAATGGCAATCCCTAAATCAGCAGCCGGTTCCTCCACATCCAGCCCCCCAGCGGCGGACACATAGGCATCTAATTTGGAAAAGGGGATACCGACTCGTTTTTCTAAAACGGCCAAAATTTGCTGTAAACGGTTGTAATCAACGCCCGTGGTTGATCGTCGAGGCGAGGGATAACTGGTGGGACTCACCAGGGCTTGTAACTCCACTAATAGAGGACGGGTTCCTTCACAGGCCACAACGGTCGCTGTCCCTGGGCTAACCTCTTCTCGATTGCCTAAGAATAATTCCGAGGGATTATCAACTTCGCTTAAACCTTCCTCAACCATCTCAAAAATGCCGATTTCATGGGTTGCGCCAAAGCGATTTTTAACCGATCGCAGGAGTCGGTGGGAGGCATAGCGATCGCCTTGAAAATATAAAACCGTATCCACTAAATGTTCTAAAACCTTCGGCCCCGCGATCGCCCCTTCTTTGGTCACATGACCGACAATAAACAGGCTGATATTCTCCCGTTTCGCTACCTGCATCAAGGTAGAGGTACATTCCCGTACCTGAGCCACCGACCCTGGAGCCGACGTTAATGCCGAGTAATAAAGATTTTGGATACTATCAATCACGGCAACTTGGGGCTTCAGCGATTCCAACTCCCGCAAGACCTCTTCTAAATCCGTTTCGGGTAAGACATAGAGCTTTGAGTCAATATCTTCTGCTAAAGGCGCGATCACCTCTTCTTCCATTCCCTTGTTTGATTTCGCTTTTTTCATGACTTCCGTGGGTTGGGTCACCCCTAAACGGGAAGCCCGTAACTTAATTTGTTGCCCCGACTCTTCCGCCGACACATACAAAATGCGGGGTAAGCGTTGGGCCAACTGGTAAGCCACTTGTAACAAAAGGGTTGATTTTCCAATACCTGGATCGCCACCGATTAACACTAACGCCCCTGGCACAATTCCCCCCCCTAACACCCGATCCAATTCTCCATACCCCGACAGATAGCGAGTTTGATCCTGATCGTGAATTTGAGAAAACTTGAGGGCAATACGGGGTTGCGCCTGTCCATTTTTGACACTCGTTTTTGCACCTGCTTGCCAAGCATTACGGCTAGGATTACCGACGGCAGCAGCAACCTGTTCCTGTAAACTTCCATAAACGCCACAACTGGGACATTTGCCATACCATTGGGGTGATTCTCCACCACAGGCACTACAAACATAAAGAATGCGTGATTTAGCCATGTTAAGTTTTCTATCGAAACATCAAAACTCATCAAGATTTATCCGAAGATTTTGGTTTATGCTAGGAAAGGAGAAAATATTGATTCTCTAATCGAGAGCCGATATTTTAGACTTATCTAAGCGAAATAGTCGCCAAAAAGCTCACTCTAAAAAAAATTACTAGTCTATTTAACTTCACGATTAGTCATTCTACTTAACAATAAAAACAATAAGGAGCGTTGAGTCAGTTGGAAGCTCATAAGGAAAAAATTCTCGTTGTTGATGACGAGGCCAGCATCCGCAGAATCCTAGAAACTCGCTTATCCATGATTGGCTACGATGTTGTCACCGCCGCTGATGGAGAAGAAGCGATCGATATTTTCCATAAAACGGAACCTGACCTGGTAGTGTTGGATGTCATGATGCCCAAACTGGATGGTTATGGGGTTTGTCAGGAGCTACGCAAAGAGTCAGATATTCCGATCATTATGTTAACGGCTCTGGGGGATGTGGCAGACCGCATTACCGGCCTAGAGTTGGGGGCTGATGATTATGTGGTTAAACCCTTCTCTCCGAAGGAACTCGAAGCTCGGATTCGATCCGTTCTACGTCGGGTAGATAAAAATGGAATGCCTGGAATTCCCAGTTCAGGGGTGATTCAGATTGCCTCCATCCGTATTGATACTAACAAACGTCAGGTCTATAAGGGGGATGAACGCATTCGATTAACAGGGATGGAATTTAGCTTGTTAGAACTGTTAGTCGGTCGTTCTGGAGAACCCTTCTCTCGGTCAGACATTCTTCAGGAAGTCTGGGGCTATACCCCCGAACGCCATGTGGATACCAGGGTTGTCGATGTTCATATTTCACGGTTACGCGCAAAATTAGAGGATGATCCCAGTAATCCTGAGCTAATTCTCACAGCTAGAGGTACAGGTTATCTTTTTCAACGTATTTTAGAACCTGGAGAAGAACCCTAAATTGTTTACCCTTGAGGGGAGTTTATGAAAAGAGACCCCAATTGGATACTGCGCCTATTGCCCTTAGTGGCGGGGGCAGTCGGTAGTCTTCTATTGCTAATTAATCGAGTCAATACGGTTGAATTAACCCCCTCTCAAGCGCGTTCTGATGTGGTGGGGGTTATTCTTTCGGGAATGTTGGCGTTGGTCTGGTTGATCTGGCAGCAGGTTCAACCCGTTCCCCCCGATGCGGTTACCCTAGTGGGCCAAGAGGGTTTAGAGTTTGCGCCCGATTTACCTGATCCGGTGAAAGTGGAATTGGCCTGGGCTTCCCATTTATTGTTAACGAATACCGTAACGAAATCGGTTGTCGTTTATTATCGCGATCGCGTTTTACTGCGGCGAGGAATTTTAGGGGTTAATCCGGCGGTTAAACCTGGCTCCATTGTTCAGCGAGTTTTAAATACCCAAAAACCCGTGTATTTAGTCAACCTCAATTTATATCCGGGTAAAGTGGAGTTTGATTATTTACCGGAAAATACCCAGGGTCTCATTTGTCAACCCATGGGCAAGGATGGCGTTTTAATTTTAGGAGCCAATATTCCGCGTAGTTATACGAAACAGGATGAAAACTGGGTTGCGGGGATTGCCGATAAGTTGACCCTTACCCTAGCGCAAGATTTAGGCTAAATTAACGGTTTCTCCATGGGTTTTAAGCTCAAGTAAAGCCCATGAACCCATTTTTGCTGGATAAATTAATAGAACCCCGCTAAAAGGCAAGCTAAGCTGGATAAATCCGTAAACGTCGGTTGGGTTCTTCTCCAAAACTATCGGATTGGAGACGATAATGTTCCACCAGTTCATGCTGCATTTTGCGAACTTTGGGAGAACGGGGGAGGAGTTCAACGGGTTGGCCCGTGGGAATGACAATTTGCTCAACCGCTAACCGCGCTTCTTCTAGACCTTCGAGTTCATCATCATTGCCACTGCGGGAAAATAAGCGTAAATCCACGCCTTCCCCATTTCGAGGGTCATCCATCCCTAATAAACGCCGTAAAACACGGGTTATCTGGGGAATATTATTGGATTTAATTCCGTAGATAGGAATGTTCCGACTTTTAGCCGCATGGCGTAATTTAGAATGGGATTTAACGTGCGATCGCAGAGCAATGACCGCATCGGCATTTTGTAAGTCTTTGGTTAAAACAATGGGCAAATTGAGTACATCAATCACTTGTTCGAGTTGACTGCGCCCAATTCCGTAGGGATACAGATAGACGGGTAAATCTTCCCCATTCGGGCCCGGAATGCGAATTCTTTCGATGTCTTCTTCGGGCTGCACCCAGGACTGGTCTAATAATTGATCAAAATCAGGCTCCTCCGTCGTTTCCCTAGAGATCGTTGTTAAGGGGGGTAAAGGGGTCATGCGTCCCGATGCTCTTAAGCCCGTTGGACGAGACATTCCTGCAAAACCATCAACTGCCCCAAAGTTCGGCGTTGCTTTAGGGGTTTCCTGTTGGATTTGGATTTCTCCTTGGTCGTCCACAAAGCGCGTTTGAAACCCAGGTTCTTTCCCCCGTAAGAGAATATCGACGGTTTGGGCTACATCTGCATGGATTACCCAGCGTTGACGTTCTAACATTTCCACCGCGATCGCGAAAGTCGGAGGGGCTTTCCGTTCTAATACGGTTTTTTGTGATCCTCTTCGCCGGGCTTCCTCATCTCCCAAGGTTACAGCTTGAATGCCGCCGATCAGATCAGAAAGGGTTGGGTTTTTAATTAGGTTTTCAATCCGGTTGCCGTGAGCCGTTCCAACTAACTGGACTCCCCGTTCGGCAATGGTTCGGGCTGCTAAGGCCTCTAATTCTGTTCCGATTTCATCAATGACAATGACTTCGGGCATGTGGTTTTCAACCGCTTCAATCATCACTTGATGCTGTAATTCGGGTCGGGCAACCTGCATTCGTCTGGCTCGGCCGATCGCGGGGTGGGGAATATCACCATCGCCTGCAATTTCATTAGAAGTATCAATAATGACTACGCGCTTGTTTAAATCATCGGCTAACACCCTGGCAATTTCCCGTAAAGCGGTGGTTTTACCGACTCCAGGACGACCTAACAGCAAAATAGACTGCCCTGTTTCCACTAAATCCCGAATCATGGAAATGGTGCCAAACACAGCCCGTCCGACTCGACAGGTCAAACCAATAATGTCATCGGTGCGATTACGAATGGCACTAATTCGATGTAAGGTTCGTTCGATCCCTGCTCGGTTATCGCCGCTAAAATAACCGACTCGTTCGATGGAAAATCGTAAATCTTCTTTAGAAATCGGTGTTTCGCCTAAATAAACGGCTTCTTGAGGAAAGCGAGCCTCTGGCAATCGCCCTAAATCCATGACAACTTCAATCAGTTTATTCCGTTGGGGGTGCTGTTCTAAGGTTGTGCGAATGGAAAGGGGTAAAATATCCAGTAATTGCGTGAGATCGTCAGTAATTTGCATTGCTTGGGGAATAGGCGTTGCTGGTAGCATTCGTATGATAATTTAATAACTCCATTTTGGAAACGAAAGGTCTCAAAATTATCTAGTTAGGATCAATACGCCGTTTTAGGGGAGAAATAAGGGAATCGGCAAGGGCGACGGCTGACCACAGGAGGGTAGGATAATGTTCGAGTTGCTTTGATCCTAACGAATTTTCAGGGAAGTTTTCGAGTTCTTCTAAAATGGGCAAGACTAGGGATCGAGCATAGCTACCGTAGGCAATCCCTGAGATAGTTAAGCGTTGGTTTAAGGGATTTTGCAGATTAGGGTGAGGGTTCTGTAGCAGTCCTAGTTCCTTTAATTTCGTGACTGTATGACCATTGGTTCCGCCGGCGAGTTGGACATAACCCGTTAAATCGGAGGCTAGTACTTTTTGAGCGAATTTAATGGCGGCGTGGGTAGTTCCTTTGCCAATATCGCCACTCATGGGACGGCCATCGGTCTGCCAAATGAGGGGACACGGTAAGGGTTGAATCAGATCATTAAGAGCGTTGAGATAGGCTAAGACGTTGGTTTCTCCGGGACAGCTAATGGCTAAAATTTTTAATCGGTCACACCTCGGCGCGATCGCTTGCCAAAGGGTTTTAAATTCCGATTCATGGCCCACTTGGGTATGCAGTTCGAGGGCATCAATTTCCCCTGATGCTAATAGGGATTGAATACTCGCCGGCGTTGCACGATGGGAACGGGTGCTAATTAACCCCAAGGGACAAACGGGTAAACAACGACCGCAACCATAGCATCGCTGATTGATCACGCCCGCCTGATTAATGGCCTGGGCTGGACAAAGGGATTCACAGGGACGGGCACAATCTTTTGGACAGCGGGTTGCATCAAATTGGGCCTTACGAAAATGGGGATCTTCTCCGTCATTGAGGCTGATCATGAGCCAGGGAAAACGAAAGGCGGGAAATCCTCGTTTGCGAGCTTCTGTGGATAGTTGTTGGGCTGCAATCATGCCTTCTCTGGCGGCTGTAACCACGGCTTGATCGGCCGCCATATCAATACAGTCCACTCCCGCCAAACTGTAAATGAGGGCTAAACTGCGAATGGCGGTTAAGTCTTGATAACTCGCGCCACAAATTAGCTTGACCCATTGCCCCGATTGCAGAGAATGAAGCGGAAATTCGGTCTGTATTGCGTCAGCCATGCCCCGTGATTACTTGTCTTGATTTCCCAATCTAACCCATTAAGACCCGCGATTGATCGCTGAATCATCTCCGCTCACCCCTAGAAATTTGTTGAAATGGCTTGCACTGGGCAGGTGGGAATACATTGTTCACAAACCACACAGCGCGATCGCCGAAACGTTAATTTAAAGGTCTCTGGATCAAGAATTAACGCCTCGGTGGGACAAACGCCGGTACACAGACCGCAATCCACACAGCTTTCTTCATTAATGACAATTTCTCGACTCGCCAAAGAAACGTTAATTTCCTGCGATCGCATCCACTCAACGGCCGCTTCGAGTTGATCAATATCGCCTGACAATTCCAGCACCAATTTTCCCACCTGATTGGGCGCAACCTGGGCGCGAATAATATTGGCCGCCACATTAAAATCCTTGGCCAATCGATAGGTAATGGGCATTTGAATTGTGCGTCGTGGAAAAGACAGCGTAACCCGTTTTTTCATAATTAATCACTAATAATGGATCATGGATCAGGGTCAGGATTGGAGATAACCATCAAAAAAGGATTCAAAACGGTTGAATAAACGATTTTGGTTTTTGAGAAAAACCCTAGCACAATTGCGACCAGGCATTCCGGAAATCGAACCGCCTGGGTGGGTGCCGGCTCCGGTCAAATAGAGATTTTTAATCGGTGTTTGATAATTGGCAATTTCGGGTAAAGGCCGCAAAAACATCATTTGGTCGAGGGTCATATCTACATGATAGACATTGCCTTTATAGGAACCCAAGCGTTCCGCTAATTCGGCAGGGCTTTCGACGCGACGGGCAATAATCGACTGTTTAATATTGGGGGCGTAGTCGGCAATTTTATCAATAATGCGATCGGCCACTTGATTTTTGAGGGTGTCTGTCCAGCCGGTTCCATTCAGTCCCGTTCCCTCCGCTCCTGCAATTTGATAGGGGGCGAAAAATTCAATCCAGAGGGTATGTTTTCCTGGGGGAGCCATGGACGGGTCGAGCATCGTCGGCACATCCAGATACAAAGAAGGATTGGCATCAGGAATTTTCCCCAGGATAGTCATAGCGTGGGCTTCTTCCACCTGTAACATCGAGTCGGCAATCAAAATCGTTCCCAGATTGTACTCTGCGCGATCGCCGTATTTGTCAAATCGTAATGGTTCTGCCAGGGCACAATCGACTTTTAAAATCGCTTCATTATTATTGACAATTCGACGTTCTACCTGTTCTCGTAATTGGGGATCTGCCTCATCAACGGCTCCAGGATCAACCAGTTGCAGAAACAAGCGTCTCACATCCAAATTAGAAATCACCCCCTTACCGGCACGATATACTTGACCCGTTTGGGTTTCAACCCCCACCGCCTTACCCTTTTCCACAATGACCCGCTTAACAGACTGTTCGGTTAAAATTTTTCCGCCCTTGTTCAATACCAGTTTCACCAAAGCTTGGGTTAAAGCCCCCGTTCCCCCTAGCGGTCGGGCAACCCCAGGATTATGACGCATAGCCATCATCATCATGCCGGCGGTTATTCCTTTTTGTGAGGGAGGGGCCCCTATTTCCGCGGCCAAACGGGCTAAAGGAGCCTTGACCACTTCCGTATCGAACCATTCATTGAGGAGATCTTCGGGAGAACTGATCATGGTTCGCAGTGCGTTTAAGGCTTTATTGGGCGTGCCAACCACCTTTAACACATCCGGTAAATGCTTTAAACCATAGACCCGAATCATTTCCCATAAGGCTTGGGGCGGTACATTAAACAAAGGAGTAACTGCCCTCATTAATTGTGTCCAATATTCGATGAATTGCCTATATTTATCGGCATCACGGCGACTATAACGAGAAATTTCCGCGCAAGTTTTTTCCAGAGAGCGGTAAGCTAAAAACGATTTTCCATCCGGTTGAGGACAAAAAACGGAGGGGTCAAAAAATAGATATTTTAATCCATATTTTTCTAGCTCTAATTCTTGGATAACAGGGCCAAGGAAAATAAATTCATGATCAATTGCACAAAGATTAAACTTAAATCCAGGGGCAAGATCCGGCAAGACCTCTTCTGTCGTTGCTGCACCACCAAGGACAGCACGTTTTTCCAAAAGCAACACCTTATAGCCGGCTTTGAGCAAATAAGCAGCACAGACTAAGCCATTATGCCCTGCACCGATAATAATTACATCATAGGATTCCATTACAACTATTACCAAATTTTAATTTTTTTGATATTGAATTGAAGCAAAAATATTCTATAATAATAGCATTCTATCTCTAAAGCATAAATTCATACTCACTTATTTGAGTTTTCTTGACTGATAAATTGATTTTGTAAAATTCAGCTAACCAACTATTGTTTTTATCATTGTTATCAATTAAAATGGCTTAAATATAAGTCGGTTTTTGGTCTTTAAAACCCTAAATTTTACAAATACCTTTTATTTATTTAAGAAAAAAATCTTTTTTGAATGACTCCTTGCTCCCCATTAATCTATCTAAATCATCTTTGTATTTGTATCGACTAAAACAAGAATATTCCCCTACAAAGACAAAACTCGTATGCCGAACCCTATTAGTGTTATTGAACCATCAGGTATTTTTGATGGTGCTAAAGCTGCCAAGTTCTATCAAGAAATTGATCACCTTGTGATGAACAAAGTGGAAATTATCATTATCGATTTTAAGAATGTGACCTTTATGGATAGTTCCGGTTTAGGGGCCTTAGTCCAGTCTCTAAAAATGACCCGTGAAGCAAATGTTAAACTTTTACTGTGTTCCTTTAATGATCAGATCAAAATGTTATTTGAGTTAACTGGAATGGATCGGGTGTTTGAAATTTTTGCCCAGCGTGAAGAATTAGAGCAAACCATTCAAAGTAATCCCTAGAACTAAGAGGGAGGTTTATAGTAAAATCAAGGAAAATAGGCTTCGATAATCGACAAATCATCGGTTAAAGCCGATTTATGATGAAACGCTTTGAGTGATACGAATAATTGGTCTAGGTTTTGGGGGGTGTTGGCTTGATACTCTTTCAGTAAGGGAATGAAATTTTGTAATCCTAAATAATATCCATTGATTTTTTCAACCTCATAGATACCATCACTAAAGATATACAGGCTCGCTTGAGGGGGAATGATACAACTTTTATCTGAATATTGAGCATTAGCAAACATGCCAATGGGAAAACCTGGTGTTTTTAATTCTTTTTCTAAACTGTTTTGTTGATTTTCTAGATTTTTTTCTAGAAGAATAGCGGGGGGATGACCCGCACTGGCGTAGATTAATTCTCTTGTTTGACAGTTATAAACGCCATACCAAATGGTGAAGTATTTATCATTTCGAGATGTAATTTGAAAGACTTGATTGAGTTCTTGTAGCACATTGCTGGGTTGATAATAATTAACTTGATTGAGCTTTTGCGATCGCAATAAATTAATCACAGAAATTGACGGTAAAGCAGCGCGGAGTCCGTGGCCAGCGACATCCAACAAATAAATCGCTAAATGGGTTTCATCTAACCAAAAATAATCAAATCCATCTCCCCCTAAATCTTGACACGGGAAAAAGCGCACATCAATGGCAAGTTTTTCGTGGGTTAGGGGTTCAGGCAAAATCGACCGAACATAATCGGCGGCTTCCCGTAATTCGGTTTCGAGGAGTTGCTTTTGTTCTTTTAAATCTTGACTCAGGTTGTGTAATCTTAGCCCTGCTCTGACTCTTGCGAGTAGTTCACTAATTTGAATCGGTTTAAATAAAAAGTCATCTGCGCCTGCATCCAACCCCTGTACTCGGTCTTCAATAGAGGAAAGAGAGGTCAGCAAAATAAAAAATGTCGTTGATAGCTCCGGCAGGCTTTTGATTTGACGGCAAACGTCTAACCCTGTTATTTTCGGCATTAACCAGTCACAGATGATCAGGGCAGGATGTTGTTCTTTCGCTTGAATTAATCCTTCTTCTCCATTACTAGCAACACTGACGGAATAGCCGCTATTTTTCAATATTCTTTGCAGCCATCGCTGCATGGCAGGATCATCATCAATAATTAGGAGTTGTACCATAATGGCAGAATGAAGGGGAATAATGGTATCTAAATCATACCCATACTTTTTCAGGTGACCTTTAGGATTAAAAGCGCAATCAAAAGCTGATCTTTTGCGGGTGGAAAAGCGGTTGCCTAATGATGCAGAAGCCGGTATTGTCTTGGCGTAATCAATAATTGCTGACTCAGCGGAGTAACCGAATTCACCGAATGGTTTATTTATTATTAAACTATTTTCTTCTCCTTTAGGATATAAATTTTTAAGTTCTCATCAATCAAGTAAAGGAGATGGCGATGAATTTTAATTCGATATTAGTAGAGACGACTTGGCTCGCAGACAATCTAGAGAATTCATTCATTAAAATTGTGGATTGTAGATTTCAATTGGGCCAGCCAAGCTGGGGTTATGAGCAGTATCAGCAGGGTCATATTCCGGGGGCATTTTATTTGGATTTGGATAAGGATTTATCTTCCCCGGTCAGACGGCATGGGGGTCGCCATCCTTTACCCGATATAGCGGTGATTAGCCAAAAACTGGCCGCCATTGGCATTATCCACGGAGAAACCTGGGTCATTATCTATGATGATTCCCGTTTTGCCTTTGCTTCCCGTCTTTGGTGGTTATTACGTTATTTGGGGCATGATAAGGTTGCCTTGTTACAAGGAGGCTGGTCGGCTTGGCAGCGCGATCGCTATCCCATTTCTCAGACGGTTCCCACCGCTTTGCCGGGTCATTTTATTGCCAATCCCCAAACCGATTGGATCGTCGATATTGAGACGGTTCGGGCCCAACAGCACGCGCCTTCAACAGTATTAGTGGATTCACGGGAACGCGATCGCTATTTAGGAGAACGAGAACCCATTGATCCCATCGCAGGTCATATTCCAGGGGCAATTTGTTTACCTTGGCTAGAAGTGACCGATGAACAGGGTTATGCGTTACCTCCAGAAAGACAGCAACAACGCTGGGCGGATTATCCCCCGACAGAAGATATCATCGTTTACTGTGGTTCGGGAGTTACGGCCTGTGTTAATCTTTTTTCCCTTGCGATCGCGGGACGACCGATGGCCAAACTCTACCCTGGGGGTTGGAGCGATTGGTGTTCCTATGACGTTTAAGAAAAAACTCAAGCTTCTTTTGGGGAAGTCGGTGGTTTTAATTGATTCTAGCAGGGTGAACCTTCTCGCCTGTTGACGGACAGGATGCCTATTTCGTATTTGATATTCAATGCCAACTAGCTACTTATCTTGCCGCATCCGCTTGCTTCACGAGTGGCTGAACCGCCGTCGAGTACAATTTAAAAGAACACATTTCTAGAGGCTAACGTTAACAACCGCTCGGAATGCCCTTTTAAGCAAGGGTTAAGTGTTTACGCTAAAATTATTATTTAGTCATAAATCCTAATATTATTTTTAACTCTTAAACTTAAACTTATTTTTATCTTAAAAATCAAACCTTTATTTGGTATGACAAATAATTATATTTACCCTTATAAGAGGGAACGTTTGTCGATTTTTGTTGACGGCAATAATATGTTTTATGCTCAACAGAAAAATGGCTGGTTTTTTGATCCCCGTCGAGTCTTAGAATATTTTACCCATGATCCCAGTGTCAATTTAATTAATGCTTTTTGGTACACCGGACTTAAAGATTCACAGGATCAGCGCGGTTTCCGTGATGCACTCATCAGTTTAGGCTACACCGTAAGAACCAAAATTTTAAAAGAATATTACGACGATAGCTCAGGACGCTATTCCCAAAAAGCCAATTTAGATATTGAAATTGTCGTTGATATGTTTAATACCGTTGAACAATACGATCGCGTTATTCTCTTTAGTGGAGACGGGGATTTTGAAAGAGCAATTGAATTACTTCGTTCCAAAAATACCCATATTACGGTTGTTTCTACAGAAGGAATGATTGCTAGAGAACTCCGCAATGCCACCGATCGCTATATTGATTTAAATGATATTCGTAAGGACATTGAAAAAACCGATAATTCCTATCCAAATCTGAGTTGAAATGATTAATAATCATCGGCAAGTACGGCCCAATTTTGGGATTGAATTTTAACTAAATCTCTATGCTCGGAGTCTCTGACCGAGAATTCTAGGTGAGTTAGCCTAAGGGACAAATTGACATAAAATCAGACCAAACCATTGATTGGCATCTGTCCATATTTTTAAGGTTTTTAATCGCTGTTGATCGAGATAATTTTCCATTTGAGCTAGATTAAATTTTCGAGAAATTTCAGTGAGAATGCTCTCTCCGGCTTCAAAGTCAACCATTAGGGCTAAATCCTTTAATTTGACGGATTGGTTGCGTTGACTAATCAGGTGCATTTCAATTTGCGATCGCTCCTGATGATAAAAAGCATGGTGTTTAAATTCAGTTACATTAAAATTACCGCTAAATTGCGTATTTAAATGGTGCAAAATATTGAGATTAAAAGCCGCTGTTACGCCTTGCGAATCATTATAGGCAGCTTCTAAAATTTGGATATCTTTTTGTAGATCAATTCCTAAGAGAAAATAATCGCCTGCGTTCATTGCCTTAACCATTTGTTCAAAAAAGCGATCGCACTCCATCGGGCTAAAATTTCCTAAGGTACTCCCTAAAAAGGCAATTAGACGTTTCGGGAAGTGGGCAGCAGGTAAATCTTCTAGGGCTAACTGATAGGTACTGACTAAGCCATGAATGGTTAATCGGGGATAATCGGTTAACAATTCTGTCGCGGTGGACGCTAAAATGCTGGGGCTAACATCAATGGGAAGATAACAAATTGACGCATTTAACTGTTGATAGGCATCGAGTAAAAAACGGGTTTTCGTGGAGCTACCGCTACCTAATTCAATTAAGTCACAAGATCCCGTTATCGTCGCAATTTCTAAAGAATGTTTTTTTAAAAGACTAGCTTCCGTTCGAGTTGGATAATATTCCGGTAAAGTACAGATTTGTTCAAACAAAATCGATCCTTGATCATCATAAAAATAATGGGGCGGCAAGGATTTTTGAGATTGGGTTAAACCCGAAATTACGTCTTCACCATGATTTAAATAGCTTAAGGGATGGGTTGATAACAAATTCTCAATGGTTAATCTTTCTTTTAGCTTGATTTCAAAAGTCGTTGCCATTTTTCCTCCGATTAATTGACACAATTTGGGGTAATTCTGAAAACTTTAAAAAATATTGATGAATTTAAATCACTGAAAAATATTTTATAATAATTATCATCAGAAATAAATCTTTAAGAATGAACCTGGCTTCTCATCCCATTTCTTCAACGCTTCAAGAACAATTAACCCTTCTTCGGCATCGCCTACGGGATGGCCAACGGTGTTTAGCGGATTGGCAAGGCGGAGAAATGGCGGTTTCAGCAGTTCCGGGGGCAGGAAAATCCCATAGTTTATCGGTGGCAGCAGCGATCGCGATCGCCAACCATCAGCTACAGGCCAATCGACAGTTACTCATCGTCACCTACACCCGTTCGGCGGCAGCGGCGATTAAAGCCAAAATCAAAGCACGTTTAAAGGAATTACAACTGCCGGCTGTGGGTTTTATGGTACAAACGCTGCATGGTTTAGCCCTGAATATTGCCAGTCGTCATCCTGAAGCTTCGGGTTTAAATCTCGATAATCAGACCCTGTTAACGCCGAATATTAACCATCGCATTCTTCGAGATGCCGTCGAACAGTGGATACGAGCTAATCCTATCACCTATCAATTACTCCTAGAAGCCCAACCCTTTGACGGAGAAGAAACAGAAAAATTGCGGCGGCAATCGGTTTTAAGAACGGAAGTTTTGCCGAATTTAACCCATATTGTGGTAAGAGAAGCAAAAAGTTCTGGCTTATCCCCCCAGGATGTTCGTGATCTCAGTTTACTCAGCACGGATTCCTATCCCATTTTAGCGATCGCGGCAGGTCTGTATGAGCAATACGAAAAACTGATGAAAGGGCGGAATTTGATTGATTATGACGACATGATTTTAGGCGCGTTAACGGTCTTAGAAGATCCCTATATTTGTCAGCAATGGCAACAGCAAATTTTTGGGGTTTTTGAAGATGAAGCCCAGGATTCTAGCCCCTTACAAGAACGGTTAATTGCTAAACTTGCGATTAATAGCAATCATCCTGAAAAAATCCCTAATTTAATTCGAGTCGGCGATCCCAATCAGGCAATTAATTCTACCTTTACGCCGGCCGATCCCGTTTATTTTAATTGGTTTTGTGAACGCTGTGAAAGCCTCGGCAATTTTGCCACCATGGATCAAGCAGGACGCAGTAATTCTCGGATTATGGATGCAGCGAATTTTACCTTACATTGGGTCAATCACACCTGGGAAAAACCGGAAGAATCACCTCAATTCAATCCTCAATTAAGCCCTCAGAAAAAAACATTACGGGAGAAGGTCGAAACCCCCTTTCGTTCCCAATCTATTCGTCCTGTCGATCCCACCGATCCCCAAGCCAATGCCAACCCCGAAGCCGAGGGAAAAGGATTAGAACTTTATACCCCTGAGACTATTTTTATCACGGTTGATTTAATCCGCGATCGCGTGGTTCACCTATTAACCCAAAACCCCGATCATAACGCTGCCATTTTAGTTCGAGAGAATCGGCAAGCTCGCTTTTTAGCAGAATTATTAACCGATCCGTTGAAAGCTTATAATCTTAAAGTTTACGAAGTGGGAGAACAAGAACGCTTTTCTAAAATTCCAGAAGAAATCCTCAAATTACTGCAATTTATCGACCGCCCCCATTCCCCAGAATATTTAAAAAATGCCTTAGAAATTTTACAGGAAAGAGGCTTGATTCCGGCTCAAGATTTAAACCTTTTAGCCACTTATCCTGAACAGTTTCTCTATCCGAGTCCCCTAGAACCGGAAGCTAAACCGCCAGTGATTATCGCTAGAAATTACTGTAGCAATCTCCTCCGTGCCCGTATTGAATTACCCCATTATCAACTGATCATTTTTTTAGGAATGACTTTAAAATATACGGGATCTGAGCTAGCAACCCTACACAAACTTTCAGAACGAATTGAGCAACAAATTAGTTATCAAAGTTCCCTCAAAGCCACCCTAAATGCGTTGCAGGAATTAGTCACGTCAGAACGCTTTGAAGGAGTCGAAGAAGAAAGCGATGAAATGTATACGAAAGCGGGCCAATTAACGTTAATTACCATGCATAAAGCCAAGGGATTAGATTGGGATTATGTGTTTATTCCCTTCCTTCATCAAGATGTTTTGCCAGGGCAATTATGGGTTCCGGTTTCAGCAAAATTTTTAGGGGATTTTACCTTCGGGGAAGTAGCCCGCGCTCAGATTCGCACAGCTATTCATTATCGTTATATTCACGGTCAATCGATTCCTGAAATTCCTCCGGCGATCGCGGCTTGGGAAGAGGCGGAAAAACTCAAAAAAGCAGAGGAATATCGATTGTTGTATGTGGCAATGACGAGGGCTAAGCGTTTGTTATGGATGTCGGCGGCCCATAATGGCCCCTTTCGGTGGAGTACTTTTCAGCCGAATCAACGGGGAAATTTGCAGAAAAAAATGCCTTGTCCGGTTATAACAGCCTTGAAACATCAATTCCCCCAATCTTTTGTGCAATCCAATTAAAATTTTTGCCATGCCGTAACCCGAAGTTAATAGTCAGGGGAGGCGATACCGCGTAAACTAAAAAAGACAATTTCTGCATAGATAGTAATGATCAAGCTACCCAAAAAATTCATGCTTTTAGGGGCGGGGGAACTCGGAAAAGAATTCGTAATCGCGGCTCAACGCTTAGGAAATCACGTTATTGCCGTTGATCGTTATGCCAATGCCCCGGCTATGCAAGTCGCTGATGGGAGTGAAGTCATTTCTATGCTCAGTGCCGAAGATTTGGAGCGCGTTGTCAGCAAACATCAACCGGATTACATCATTCCTGAAATCGAAGCGATTAGAACCGAAAAATTGGCGGAATTTGAACAGCGTGGCATTACGGTGATTCCTACTGCCAAAGCAACTCACTACACGATGAACCGCGATCGCATTCGGGAACTGGCCCATCAAGAATTGGGAGTCCGCACCGCTCACTATGGCTATGCAAGCAGCTTGGCCCAAATGCAGGCCGTGTCTGAAAAAATTGGTTTTCCCAATGTGGTTAAACCCGTAATGTCGTCTTCAGGGAAAGGTCAATCGGTCGTTAAAGATGTGTCGGAGGTAGAAACCGCTTGGAACTACGCGATCGCGGGTTCTAGGGGAGACAGTCAAAAGATTATTATCGAAGAATTTATTAACTTTGAAATTGAAATTACCCTCTTAACCGTTAAACAGTGGAATGCTCCCACGATTTTTTGTCCTCCCATTGGCCATCGTCAAGAACGCGGCGACTATCAAGAATCCTGGCAACCCGCCCAGATTAAACCCGCGCACATTTTAGAAGCCCAAAAAATTGCTAAAACCGTTACGGATGCGTTAGGGGGGGCTGGTATTTTTGGGGTTGAATTTTTTATCACAGCCGATGAGGTCATTTTTTCAGAACTGTCACCCCGTCCCCACGATACGGGCATGGTTACCCTAATTTCGCAAAATTTGAATGAATTTGAATTGCATTTGCGGGCAGTTTTAGGATTACCCATTCCCCAAATTACGCAATTTGCACCGGCGGCCAGTGCGGTAATTTTAGCGAGTGAAAATTCTGACTCCATTCATTTTACAGGCGTTGCCGAAGCGTTAAGTGTTCCTGATGTCGATCTTCGTCTGTTTGGGAAGCCCGATTCTCGTCCCTACCGTCGGATGGGGGTGGCTTTGGCCAAGGCTGAAAACACGGATCTGGCCCGTGCGAAGGCAACTCAGGCGGCTAGTCAGATAGTCATAACAGCAGAATGAAGAAATTTCCTGAAAAGATAAACTTTTCGTAGAATATCGGTCTTTTGATGAGCAGTTATCATAACAAATTCAATAGAAAACAGTGCATTTACCTAATCCCCCTGCCTACGGCTTCCCCCCTTTGAAAGGGGGGCTAGGGGGGATAATATTGAGAATCCTATTTGCATATAAATCAAATGAATTGGTATTACGCCATAAAATCTTGAAACTTCATTATGTTTTGCGACTCAAACCGGCGGAATGGGAGTAGCCTATTAGTCTAGGCAAATTCAAGATTCTGAGGGGAGTCTATCGAGATTCGGTTGGTAGTTATCGGGAAAATTTATTAAAAGCGTTAAAAAATTTGGTTTTAAGCTGTTATTCTTTAATCAATGCGACAGGTTCCAGCAATTTTAAAAGCCGTGATAGTTAAAAATCCTTTAACGATTTCATCTACGCAGGCGGTGATGGCAGCCATTCTTGAAATGAGCAATTGCCGATCGCGCGATCGCTGTCAGGGAAACATTGATGCTCAACTAGCGGAACTTTGGGCAGAAGCCCGTTCTAGCTGTGTGGTGGTTCTGGAAAATGATCAAGTGGTCGGAATTTTCACCGAAAAAGAGGTTTTAGATTTATGTGCAAAATCGCAGTCCTTAAATCAAACTTTATTACGAGACGTTATTTCCTGACTGACGGACACAAGTGTGTAAAAGTCTGACGAGACAAGGGTTGTCAAAAAAGAAAAAATCTGGGTAAGTAGGAAAAAAGTAAGAAATCCTACAAGATGAAAACCCAGAACAATATCTTCTCC
>JAYKGY010000068.1:0-9755 GCA_035285545.1 Snowella sp.
CCATCAATTGATTTCTGACTTCTATTTCTATGCTCTCAAAGTCTTTCAACTTTTCAGGCTCTGTATATTCGCGCATTAGGCGTGCTACTTCGGTAAGATAGTTTTCAAGTAAGGCTTGTTCTTCTGGTGGCATTGGTAACATCGTTTTCTGCTGAGTTCTGCTTTCTCTATTCTCTCATCCCTTGCTAGCAATTCAGATGTACTGCCTCAACTGGGATGCACCCAAAAGAAACGTTATTTCTGTAAAATCCAGATTGTGATTTAAAATGTGTTTGAGAGAGAAAAACTAATGACAATGACGATTGAGACTGATTTAAAAGAAATTCTGAGCGAATTTAAACAAGAATTTGTCAAAATCAATCAAAGATTAGACAGGATTGATGAAAATGTTGCGGAACTCAAAGTGAATCAAGTTCGCATCGAAGAAAAACTATCAGGACAGATCAATTCCCTTGATGAAAAACTGTCGGGACAAATTAACTTGCTGGATGAAAAAACATCAAGATTGGGAAAGCGTTTAGAAAATCAAGAATTTACCAACCGAGGCATTTTAATTGGTCTAATTGTCGTCATTTTAGGTGGGGCTGCTAAAGTCTTTGGCTTTTTTCCTAATCCTTAACATTAAATAATTAAATCATTCCCATTTCTTCCAGCGATCGCCGTAACTTTTCGGCTTCAGGAGATTGTTGGGATTCATATAAACTAATGGCTTTTTTAAAGGCTTCTAAACTTTCTTGTAATAAGCCTGCTTTAAAACACGTTACCCCTAAATTTTGGTGCGCTTCGGCAAAATTGGGATTTAAGGTAATGGCTTTTTGATAGGACGCGATCGCTTCTTGTAATCGACCTCTGGCTTTTAAGATCATTCCTAAGTTGTAATGAGCAACGGCTAAAGTAGGATCAATTTTTAAGACCATTTCATAGGCATTTTGGGCATTGTTGAGATCACCAATGGCTTGTAATAACCCTGCAAAATTATTAAACGCTCCAATTTTTAAGGGCGGTAAAATCGGTTGACTGATGGCTTTTTGGTAATGTTTACTGGCTAATTCCCATTTCTTTTGTGATAGGTAAGCATTGCCTAAATGGTAATGTAATTCAAATAAAATGGAAGCACTAGCAGTATTACTTTTTAAACCGTGTTTCAGTAATTTTAAGCCCTCTTTTTCTTTACCAAGTCCTAAATATAAAGCCCCCAATTTATTGCAAACATAGGGATCATTGGGAGCTTGGGCTAAGGCTTTTTCTAGTAAACTTTGGGCGCGATTGGCTTTATCTTTTTTCTGTAAAATATCGGGCGCATAACCGTAATGCACAATACTGACAATCGGTAACTCGGCAATTTGCCATTGGGGTTGTTGTTTAATTAGAGCTAAAACGCTATCGTCAATGGTTTCATGGTAAGGGCGGGAAAACTGGATAGCGGGATGGTTACGGAACAGCCGAGATACGGAAGAAAAGGGGGATTGGGAGGCTCCAATTTCTTGACGAATGAGATTTACCACTAAAACATTTTCTTGTTCAATCGCGGCTTTAAGATCAGTCAACGCTTTGGGGTTTAATTCTTCATCTGCATCTAACACCAAGACCCAATCACCTGTTACCAACTTTAAAGCGTCATTTCTTGCCAATGAAAAATCTTCTTGCCAGGCGTGGGTTGCAATCTTCGCGCCAAATTCCTGGGCAATTTCCACCGTGCGATCGCTTGACCCCGTATCGACAATGACGATTTCATCCACTGCGTCTTTCGCACTATTAAGGCATTTGGCTAAATAAGCTCCTTCGTTTTTGACGATCATGCAAAGGCTGAGTTTGGACATAGGATTTCGTTGAGTAGGGTCTGCTGTGATATTTTAGAGGGATTGTCTTTCCGCAAGGTTTCCGTTTCTCTCCTTAACAATTTACTATGGTTCAGCTTGCTCCTACCGCCGAAGATTTGGCCGCTGCTCTTGAAATTCCCGTTGATCTCAATTTTGAACTGCCCGATCCCGAAGATGATGCTATTCAGGATCTGGAGTTTCAGGCGCAGTTAGATAATGTTTGGAAAATCTGCGATCGCTTTGATCTACAAACTGAAATTTGGCGGGGACGCATTTTACGGGCCATTCGAGATCGGGAGAAAAAAGGGGGCGATGGTCGAGGAACGGGCTTTTTGGATTGGCTCAAACAACGGGAAATTACCAAGAGTCAAGCCTACGCGCTCATTCAACTGGCCAATAGTGCGGATGAATTGTTAGCCAATGGGCAACTTGATCCCAATTCTATTAATAATTTTAGTAAACGGGCTTTTGTGGAAACGGCGAAATCGGCTCCTGAAGTGCAAAAGTTAGTCAGTGAAGCAGCCCAAAGCGGCGATCGCATTACTCGTCGAGAAGTAAAGCAATTAGCGGATGAGTGGACGGCGGTAAGTTCAGAACTGTTACCCGAAGAAGTTAAGCAAAAAGCGGCTGATGGCAGTTTACCGTCTCGTCATTTGGCTCCGTTGGTTAAGGAGATGGAAAAGTTACCCGATGCCCATTTGGTAGCGATTCAACAGGAAGCGGCTTCTAGTCCTGATGTGGATACGGTTAAGGTTTTAACGACTTCGGCTCGCAATTTAGCGAAATATTTGGATGCGGCGGCGCAGGTACAAACCCTCAAGCAATATCCCTTAGATTTGGAAATGGCGTTAGAGGAAGCCTTACGTTTGGATTGTCTGAATACAGCAGCCGATTTGGTGAAACAAGCCACCCAATTAGAACAAACTGTAGCTAGGCTCTACACGACTTGGAAACGCTTAGGCAGTTTATCCGACCGTCTTTATGTAGATACGGGGGCAAGTAGTCCTAATCTGCGATCGCTGTTGACGGCCTTGGAAATTTTAACGAGTGAGGTGATTGAAGTTCAATTGGATGAAGCGGGAGAAAGAACGGTTAGATTACGGATTTTGACGGATAATGATGCAAAAGGAGTAGAATAAGTTTTTCAATATTTTATCAATTAGGCAGAATGGCTAATTTAAAATCCTGGCGAACAAAGGAATTTTGGTTCAAAGAAAGAACCGTTTGGAAGCCTGGTTTATTTCTGTTAATCGCTTTTTTATGTGTATTAATAGCCCAGCCCATACTTTGGCCTGGTGGGTTGGGAATAGGAAAGGATAATTCTGTTACAACTACAACAGTTGAGAAAGACAAACACAACAATATAGTCAAAACTACCGAAATAACGACATATAATGACGGAAAAACACTCTGGGACTGGCAAAGTATTTTAGGTGTACCGTTGACGTTAGCAATTTTGGGGTATTGGCTCCAACAATTACAGCAGAAACGCGCTGAAGAATTCGCTAAAGAACAGCAGGAACGTGCAGAGAAAGCCACTAACGTACAACAAGAAATCGCAGCTAATGAGAACAAAGAAGAGGTTTTACAAGCCTATTTTGATCGAATATCTGTACTTTTAATTGATAAGAATTTAATAGCTATTGCAACTAAAATTGCATCAAACACAGCGACAGACGAAGAAAAAGAATTGTTAGATTCATCAAAAAATATTATTAGAGCCAGAACTTTGTCTATTTTGCGGAGATTTAAGGATGATGCAGATCGTAAAACCAGCGTTATTAAATTTTTAATTGATTCAGATATCGTCCGCAAGTTAAAGCTAAATCTGTCTAAATTTAATCTTTCTGAAGCCGTTCTCTATAAGGCTGCTCTTGAAGAAGTTAATCTCGAACTGGCTAACCTAAACAAGGCTTACCTCTCTGAAGCGAAGCTCAATGGGGCTAACCTCAAATGGGCTTACCTCGAATTCGCTAACCTCAAAGGAGCTAACCTTGAAGGGGCTAACCTTGAAGAGACTAACCTCAAAGGAGCTAACTTCCCAGAAGTTAACCTCGAATTCGCTAACCTCAAAGGGGCTAACCTTGAACTAGCTGATCTCGCAAACATAAGCTGGAATTCACACACTCAATGGCCTGATAAAAACGAATTAGCCAAAGCGATAAATATTCCAGACAAGCTGAGAAAAGAACTTGGTCTGGATGAAGAGCCAAAAGCTTGATAGCGATAACTCCATCAAAAAAGAAGACATGGGCTTTGGTAAGATAGCTGCCAACACCTGTTTCAGTGCCGAAACTTAAAAATTAATTCGGATCTTGCTTGATAGATAATGAAACCAAAGGGGTCGCATAAACCTAAACAATGATTAACTACCTTAAAGGGCAAGTCATTTCCGTTGGTAAAAATTTCCAAAATCGCACCATGCTGATCTTGGACGTGAATCAGGTTGGCTACGAAATTCAGATCCCCAATAGCCTGACCCAACAGTTTACGCCCGATGAGACTGAAATCGTTCAGGTTTTTACCCATCTCCAAATTCGCGAGGATCAGCACCTTTTATTTGGCTTTATTTCTCCTGCCCAACGGGATCTCTTTGCTCAATTAATTAGTGTGAGTGGGATCGGGGCCCAGTTAGCGATCGCCTTAATTGATACCTTGGGGCTAGAAGGATTAGTGCAAGCGATTGTCACAGGAAACTTAGAACAATTGAGTAAAACGCCAGGAGTTGGAAAAAAGACCGCCGAACGGATTGCGCTGGAACTGAAAACCAAACTATCCCAATGGCGACAGGTTTCAGGCTTAAGTACAACCGATCATCCTGCTCCCGATGCCAGTATCCTAGCGGATGTGGAAATGACCCTTTTGGCTTTAGGTTATACCCAGGCGGAGATTAATCGCGCGATCGCGGCCTTGAGTCAAGATGTTAGTTTGCAAAAAAATCGTAATGTGGAAGATTGGATTCGTCAGGCAATTACTTGGCTTAGTCTCTAACTAAAACACGGTTCTATAAATCGTCAAAAAGCTTACTCACCAAGGAATAGAGAAGATTTAATCCCAAAAAACATCGAAAAAACTGAAGAGCCATTGTTCGTAAAAATTGCTCATTAGGTTACAAAATATAAAAAAATCCGAAAAAAGCTACATAAATTAAAGATTTAATTGATCCAATTTTGACAATTACCCATTAGAATAAATCATTGAAATAGCGAGTCTATCAGGATTTCAGCAACTGGCTTCGATAATTGTATCCTGATCGGCTTGGCAGTTTGGCCTCCTGGCGAAGTTCCTACAGGAGAGATTTATCAAAATTCATCGAGAAAACAACTCTAAAGGAGATTATTAAATGAATAAGGCTGAATTAGTCCATGCAGTTGCTGAGAAAGCATCTGTCACTAAAAAGCAAGCTGATGCGGTGCTGACGGCTGCGATTGAATCAATCATGGAAGCCGTTTCTGAAGGCGATAAAGTGACCTTAGTGGGATTTGGTTCCTTTGAAGCACGCTCTCGCAAAGAACGGGAAGGCCGTAACCCCAAAACTAACGAAAAAATGGTTATTCCGGCCACCAAAGTTCCTGCTTTTTCTGCGGGTAAATTATTTAAAGAAAAAGTTGCTCCCTAGTCGGACAATTTCCGTTTGAGTGAGTCGGCCGAGTCATGGCGGAAATTTAGCTTGGGCAGCAACCATTGCAGGCTGTCCAGCTTCCTCTTTGCTTGATTTTTCTGCAAGTATCAATCCCTTAGGCCCACCGACGACTGTTATTACGGCCATTGAAGCGGCTTTTTCCCAACTGAATCATTATCCTGACCCTAATTACTTTTCTCTGCGATCGCACCTATCAACCCATCACTCGATCCCGATTGACTATATCTTGCCAGGGAACGGATCGGCGGAGTTATTAACTTGGGTCGGACGGGAGTTAGCCCAACAGGACGAAACGGTATTATTAACCCCAGCTTTTGGCGATTATCAGCGAGCGTTAACGGCTTTTAATGCCCAGATTAAAACCATTCCTTTCGATGTTTTAACGCAGATATCTTTAAATGAAATCATTCCCACCGATGCGGATTTTTCTCGGTCGGGTTTGTTGTTAAATAATCCCCACAATCCAACGGGGCGGCTATTTTCGAGGGCTGAAATCCTGCCGCTATTAGACCGCTTTGGGCTAGTGGTGATCGATGAAGCTTTTATGGATTTTTTGCCGCCGGATCGGTCAGAAAGTTTGATTGCTGAGGTTGAACGCTATCCCAATTTGATTATTCTGCGATCGCTGACCAAGTTTTATAGCTTGCCAGGGTTGCGTTTAGGTTATGCCATTGCTCACCCTGATTTTCTGCAACGATGGCAGGCTTGGCGAGACCCCTGGCCGGTGAATGTGTTGGCAGAAGCAGCGGCGATCGCAGGATTGCAGGATCAGGATTTTCAACAGCAAACCTGGGATTGGTTAGCAAGGGTCAAACCCCAATTAAAAGAGACATTAAACCAAATCCCTGGATTATTTACCCTAGAGAGTGCGGCTAATTATTTTTTAGTGCAAACGGAAATGTCCAGTTCCCAACTGCAACGACAACTATTAATTCATCATCAATTGTTAATTCGGGATTGCCTCAGTTTTCCTGAACTCGGCGATCGCTTTTTTCGGGTTGCGGTACGGACAGAAAGCGAAAATCTCCAATTAATTCACGCTTTACAAACGACTTTTAACAGCTTAGTTTAACAACCAAGGACGTAATAGTATTTTCTACATGAATTTTTCTCTGTAGGGAAATAATACCATTCTGTCCTTTTAGGATTTTATTTGGTTGTCCTCTTTAACTTGATCACACAACAAAAAAGACCCTACCGATTGACCTTAATTAACCTCTTTTATTCATCCCCTAAGCAGATCCCTAACCCCTTCGCGGTTTTAACCAAAGTACCATTGGGATTAACCGAACGATAGGTTTTAATCGCCTCTTCAATGGGAACACTGATCACCTCCCGATTGCGCCAGGCAACCATGTGATCGTATTTTCCCTCTGCAATCAGATCTACTGCGGCAATACCAAAGGCGGCTCCCAATAGGCGATCGATGGGTGACGGAATCCCCCCTCGTTGGATATGGCCCAGAACGGTTACGCGGGTTTCTGCTCCGGTGAGTTTGGCAATTTGTTCAGCAATATACTTACCAATCCCCCCAAAGCGGTCTTCTCCCATCTGTTTAATTTCTTTGACCTGATCCCCTAATTCGGTTCTCACGGCTTCGGACACAATCACCAAGCAGAAGTGTTTCCCCAAGGTCTGACGTTGCCGAATTTTTTTGCAAATATGGTCAATATGATAGGGAATTTCAGGAATTAAGATAATATCGGCTCCCCCTGCAATCCCTGCGGCGAGGGCAATATGACCCGCATCCCGTCCCATGACTTCTAAGACCATGACCCGATTATGGCTAGCGGCGGTGAAATGAAGTCGGTCTAAGGCTTCGGTTGCAATATTGGTTGCCGTATCAAAACCAATGGAAACTTCCGTTGCGCCCACATCGTTATCAATGGTTTTGGGAATGCCGACGAGGTTAATGCCGCCCTGTTGGGTAATGCGTCGTAGAATGGCTAAACTCCCATCTCCCCCAATCCCAATTAGCGCATCTAGCCCTAAACTGTGATAGCCGTCAATAATTTCCTGAGTGCGATCGCGGAGGGTGCCATCGGGCATGGGAAAGGCAAAGGGGTTACCTTTATTGGTCGTCCCTAGCATGGTTCCCCCCATGAGTAAAATTTGATCGATGGTGGTGAGATCAAAATTAACAATCTGTGGCGGTCTGCTCATAAGTCCGTGCGTCGCTTCTCGGATACCCACGACTTCCCAGCCATAGGTTCCAATAGCATGATGAACAACCGCCCGAATGACCGCATTTAAACCCGCACAATCCCCGCCACTGGTAAGGATGCCAATGCGTCTTTTTTCACCCATAGTTTAACCGTAAGTTTTATATATAGTATGTATAGACTTCCCTATTGTTAAACTGAATGGTCAGATATGACGTTATTTTTGGATATTCTTAAGAGTTGGGTTAGCGAGGGTTTTGTTAACCATCTTTGAGCAGTAATAGCGAGAGGGCGCGATCGTTGCTTGGATTTATCGACATCCTCTCTTGAAAAAGTATGAAAAAGTATGAAAAAGTAGGTAATTGATGTTTTTGTGTACTAAATATTGCATATAAATGCAAAAATATGTTCATCTGAACATTTGAGAAAAAAGTTTTGTATTTGGACAGATTCTATGCCACAAAAATGGAAATTTTACAACAGAGCAACCAACAAAGAATGGATAGATACACTCATCGCAGACTACGAGCTTGATTATGATGCCATAACTGATGATTATACCCCTGAAGATATAACGGCTCATGAGTTATTCTCTATGTGGGTCGATCAGATAGAAAAAAAATATCCTAATCAGTTAATTCCTATCAGTTGGGGACTGTGGCTTGCTCAATCGTATGAAAACATACCATTTCAATATCCTCATACAGGTTATGAGACAGAAAAAAATTTCCTAAAACATTTTACATGGCCTATAGATGATACAACAGGAAAAAAGCTTAACTGGCTAAGTCTTCCAATAGCAGATAAAAAATGGAATTCTGAGAGAGCGGATAAGGGGGGCTTCATTCAGGAAATCACCAATTGGAAGCCATCAATTTTACAACCATTTGTTTATTTGCCAACGCTTTTAAATTCAATTATTCTCAAGTGATATTAGAAAGTCACTAGAGTCAATTTATGTTTTTATAACAAAACTAGGAATTATGTCGGAATGCTTGTTAGAAGAAAAAAATTACTACCATTTAATTTCGTCTAATAAAAATATTGCTCTTTCGGATTATCAGCTTATTCAAGAAGAAATTCAATCTGGAGTAACTACATTAAAAGAGCTAAACAAGACATTTAAGAGCCAACTAACTCAAATTAAAGAAAATAAATCTAAAGCTAAAAATAATAAAGCAAAAAAGCTAACTTTAAACCAAATTTCTGAAATCTATCAGCGTCTTATAAAGGCTAAGGCAGATGATTTAGAACGTTTGGAATTAACCTTAGAAGCAAAAAGGAGGTCTGTTGGTAATTTTACTATTACAATAATGGGACGAACTAAAGCAGGAAAAAGCACACTATTTGCGACCTTATTAGGGAAATATTATGAAGGCATTGGAAAGGGTCAGCAACGAACTACACGTCAAAATAAGATTTATGATATTGGTAATGGTATTCGTTTAATTGATACCCCTGGGATTGGAGCTATTGGAGGAGAAGCAGATGAAAAAGAAGCTCTTAAAGCAGTTGATGAAAGTGATTTAATTTGTTATGTTGTTACTATCGACGGACAGCAAGAAACAGAATTTAAATTTTTAGGTAAACTTAAGCAACAAACAAAGCCGTTATTAATTTTGCTTAATGTTCAGTATAACATTGAAGATGAGCGACGCTTATCAATCTTTTTTAGAAAATCAGAAGAAATGTTAACAGGAAAGGACATTCAAGATCATAAAGCTCGTATTACTCGTTATGCCAGAGAACACTATGCTAATGATTCAATTACAGTACTTCCTGTAATGCTACTTGCCGCTCAACTTTCAAGACAAAAAAGCGATCCTGATCTATGCAAAAGACTCTACGAAGCAAGCCAAATTCAGATTTTTCTTGATTATATAAAAAACATCATTGAAAACTACGGTAAATTATTAATTTCGCAAATATTACTAGGTGAAGCAGCAGTTTCCATAACCCCTCCACTTCTAGCTATACAAGATGAAATTAAAAATTGTCAAGTAATAAGCAATCAATTATCTGATAGTAAAGACAAGCTTAAAAATAGGTTAAAAGAATCAAAAGAAGATGTGCAAAAACAATTAGAAATAAAAATTAAAGAAATCTTTCAACTTTTAACAAATACTGTTC
>JAYKGY010000069.1:0-35958 GCA_035285545.1 Snowella sp.
TTGTATGATATTTTGTACACTAATTTGAGGCAATTTAAGAAGATTTTCGAGAAAGTACAACATAGTTCAGTCCTCATATAATGTATACCATTATACACTTCTCACTGCTAACCGCGGAGAACCAAAATAATTGTTGCCATTTTGCGACATCTTCTACAGGTCGTAACTGCATTTCACCCAAAAGCCAATCAAACAGATAATAATCCATTGCTTCGGCTCCACACAACACCGCCCAACGGCGTAAACATTCCTGCTCAGTCCAACCCCGTCCTGGATTACTGCGATGTCTTCCTAATTCTTCTTCTATGGCTTCAATTTCTGTAATGATACGTTGCACCGTGAGATATTCCCGAAAACTTTTATGGGTAAACTCAAACGTTCTTTCTGTTCCCTGAACTCCCTGTTGACGAAAATAAAATGCTGTTAACAGTTGGGTTACACCCTTAGAGCCTGATGTTTTAAAGACTTCTAATACTGAACCAATACCACTATGCTGACAATGAGCCTCTATTTCCGCTACCGTTGTCGTGCGTCCGTTGCCATGCCAACAAGCCACTGCAATTTCTGCCATTGCTTGCATAAACTGTTCTTCGGTAATTTGGACATCTTTGTGTTTGAGTGTGGGATGTTGAATCTCTGCCCATTCCCGTTTATAAACCCGATGCAATAAATCTTTGTAAATTTGATTCAGGGTTACGTTCTGACTGAAATCTAATTCCCCCGCGTCATAACTCAAAGCTACTAAATAATTTAATAACGGTTGGGCGGTAATTTCCTGAAGTGTTTCAATTTGGGCTAATTCTTTGGGTAAACTCTGATAATTTTTCTGCTTCAATTCTCCATAACGCCGCCACCAATTCTGCCGTTGATCGATCTCAAGTAACGCTTTCTCATCTACATAATTATCTTTTTCCAGATCTTCCTCACTCAACCAATAGGGCAGTAAATGCAAAATTTGTGGACTATCTTTTGCCTCTCCCAAATGTTGCACGACCAACTCACGCCCACTAATGAGAACTTGGATTGTTAAGCTAGTTTGATTCCAACCCCGTAAATCATTCTTTACCTTTTCTAAAAAATCACGAGCGACTTCTGTGGCTAGTTTGCCCTGCATTGCCAACTCATCTAAACCATCAAAAATCAATAACAAGCGATTTTGTGAATGCTCCGATTTTAAGGGATTCGGTGGAGTAATCCGAAATTTTTTGATATATTGATCTAGCGCATTCTCTAGTGGTTGAGTTGGATCAATTTCATGCAAGGGAATCAATAAAACCCGATCCCCCCTTTCTGCCAATTCTGCGGCCAACATTTTGGTAAAAGAAGACTTCCCGCACCCTGGCCCACCGCAAATAATCCGTAACCCATCCCGCTTATCCTCTTGTTGGAGCCAATCCCGAATCGCCGAGTGTAAATCCATCACTACCCGCTCATATTGCTTTTCCTGATGCTTTGGCTGATTTTCCTTTTCTCGTACCACATAAGCCCGTAAGGGAATATAAATTTGTCGAAGGCTGAAATCTTCTACCCCAAATAACTTTTCATTTACCTGTTCCTGTAACCATGATCCATAATTAAACCAAGCCTTTTCCGTTTCTCCCGCCTTTTCGTTTAACTGCTTAATTCGCCATTCAATCGGCTGATAGGTCGTGCTATTTGTCTTTTCTTCCTGATAAAGATTAAAAATCAAATAATGGTTAAAACGCTTACTAATTTCTGTAATACTTTCAGCCTTAACCTGATTTGCAGCTAACCAATCGGTAAAACCTTGTTTCAAGAGAGCCGTTACAAAGTGTTGATCGGGACGTTGATAAAACTCATTATCCAGACCCAAATTATCTGACTCCAAAACCTGATTTAAACGAATCGTTAAATCATCAAAATCCAGATTAGACGGTAATAATTGCTGTTGATCTCGACATAATCGTAAAATCGCCTGTAATGCAGACCGCGATACCCATAACCATGCCAATTCTCCCTCGTCCTGCTTAACTCCCAAAGTATTGGCAACCTCTACCCCATCTTTGGCCAAATCTTCCCATTTCAGCAGAACCGCATTAATGCTGGCCTTACCCACCGTTGGTAAAAGTTTACGAAAATCAAACTTCACATTCCGAAAGAGAATATTCGTGGGTGATTTGAACGGTAGGCGATCAGGAGAGTTCATAAACTTAGATAAGTGACAATTTGAATAACTTGTCCAGTTGAAATTTTATCATGTGTTTCTGTTGGATGCTTATTTTGCAAACTTGATTAAGCTTTAATAAAACTTAAAATACGACCAACTTTATTTTTAGATAAAAACTATTGAATGGTAGTTTCTCAAGATAGAATTAACAACAGATCATTGATTTATCTTTTGCTATGACGAATTATTAATATATTTGTGAAAACAGTTTTAAAATGAAACTACCCAACTTTCAAAAAGCCATTATTCCTGAATCTAAGCTATCAGGATATTGCTTAAATTTAGAACACAAAGATGGTCAAAATAAAGCCCGTGTATTTCGTGCCGCATTAGGATTAACTGCTGAAAACTCAGATGAATTAAAAAACGCATTACTCCAAGCCATAATTGATTATGAAGCGGAATTTCAAAAAAATACAGCTAATGGTGATCTATACGTTATTTTATTTCCCATGACTAGGAATAATAAGACGGAGACAATAAAAAGTGTTTGGATTATTAGACCAGATGAAGACTTTCCCCGTTTAGTAACTTGTTATGTCAATGAATAAATACGTTACAATGAGTCATCTTCTAAGACACATAGGACTTAATCAATGAAAAAAACTATCAACGAAATTGATATTGTCACTTTAACACAAGATTTACCAGAGTTAGGGTTAAATAAAGGACAAACGGGAACTGTAGTAGATATCTCTGAATCAGGAGTTTTTTTAGTTGAATTTTCTAATGAAAAGGGAGAAATGATATCTCTAGAATCTTTAACAAGAGAACAGATAGAATTAGTAATTTCTTATAGTCAAGAAAAAACTAAAATAACGGCTTAATATTTTTGGTGAAATGTCTAATTTTCAATCATTATAATTACTGATTTCCCTAAAAACTAACTTTCTTCTGCCAAAGCCGCAAACGTTTTCCAACACAAGAACAAAGCGCGGGGAACATGGAAACACCCCTTCCACTTGCCACCTTTAAGATTGAGTAACACTTCACCTCGTCGATTGAGATAGCCAAACCATTCGCCATATTCAGGATCAGCAAATTTTGACCAACTGTAATCATGCACTTTTTGATACCAATCCCAACACTCAGCGCGCTTGGTTAACCGATACCCTATCGCCAAAGCCACTAAGGTTTCTAAATGCACCCACCAGAGTTTTTGATCCCATTCCAATTGTTGAGGAGGATGACCGTCTGCATCCAGAAAGTAAAAGATGCCCCCGTATGCCTGATCCCAAGCAAAATCGAGAATATTTAACACCACCTGTACGGCTTTTTCAATGGTGGCTTGATCCTGACGACGATGGGCAATATCCATAATGAACCACATCGCTTCTATGCCGTGACCTGGATTTAATAATCGTCCGTCAAAGCAATCTAAATGGGAACCATCGGGTTGCACACTTTCAAACATGATTCCCCGTTCTGCATCGAGAAAATCGGTCATCACTTCGGTAACGGTTTCCTCTAAAACGTTGTTTAGGGTTTCAGGAGAGAGTAACCAATCCATTTCTAACGTTAGGTTCGCCAAGATCATGGGGACGGCTAAGGATTTCAGCGATCGCGTTCCTGGATAGGCTTTACTATATTGACCTTTCGGATTATCTTTCCGTCGTAAAACGTTGTTATAGGCTTGTAGGGCAATCTCTTTCGCCTGTTCATTTCCTGACGCTAAGGCATACTGACTGAATGCCATCGCTGCAAAACAATCGGAAAAAATATTGTAGGGTTGAATTAAGGGATTGCCAGCGCGATCGAGGGAAAAATACCAATTTCCGTCTGTATCTCGGCCATGTTTGGCTAAAAAATTGGCTCCATGTTCGGCAACAGCTAACCAATCGGAACGCTTTTCTAATTGATTGTAGAGGGTGGAAAACATCCAAACTTGGCGATTTTGCAACCAAATAAACTTATCGGTGTCGTAAACGTTTCCAGTACGGTCTAAACAGGTAAAATAGCCGCCTTGCTCGCGATCGAGAGAATATTTTTCCCAGAAAGGGATGACATCTTGCAGTAGTGCCGTTTGATACTGCTGAGCCAGTGTTGAAAAGTCGTATGCCATCTGAATTTTCCCCGTGAATTGCAACCCCACAATAAAAAAGAGCAGTTAAGCTGCCCTTCTTTCATTATCTTAATCCTACGAGTACTTCAATTTTTATGATTTATTCTCACCGTTAGCTTAAGGATGCACCGCTGCGATCATAGGTTATGCGAAAGCTAGATTGGGGCTTGCCTTGGGTGGTTGTCCAATAATCATCACCGACTTCCATGCCAATTTCCGAAGCGGTTCTTTCTAACATGGATTGTTGACGATTTTTAACCATTTGGTGGTGACGCATCATTAAGGCGCGAGCTTGTTGTTGAGTAGACATAGTAGCCTCCGAATTAGCTAGGTTTCAAAATTTTTATCGATTTAATTTACCCTCACTAATATTTATAACATGAATTTCTGTAGCAAAATATACCAATTGTGTTTTTCTTTACATAATGTTACTTTTTGATCAGCGTGCTTGAATCGGTTCCCGTCCCTGATTGGCTTTGAAGACGCGCCTCGTGGGACAATGGAAGAAAGTTCTTAATTCTGACCCAAGCTGCATTTTCCATGAACGAGTATCAGCCTGAATCTTTCTCACCCCTATCTGAAGAAGTCGCCAATGAAGTCATGCGATCGCTGTTGCACAAGGAAGGAACTTGGGTAGATTGGGGCAAACGTTGTCAGGAGTTGCAAAAATCGGGGTATTCAGCCCAAATTATTTTTGAGCGCACCGGATTCCAGTCGGTTCAACAGAATTTAATTATCGTAGCGGCGCAGGTGTATGACAGTTTGGTGAAAGCAGAAGCTCCTGAAAACGTACTGCAATATTATTTAGGGCCAAAAAGTGATGTTCTCTATGAATTCCGCGTTCTTAATCAAACCCAACGCTTAGCGGCTGCCACAACGGCCTATGAGAAAAATTTAGAATTTGACGGGGCCAAGGAGTTAGCTAAAGCCATTCAAGAGTTCGCCCGTTTTTCCCAATTGCCTGCGGGTTTTACTGAACACCCAGGAGACGCGATCGCCTACCAATGTTGGAAGTTAGCAAAACAAAGCTGTGATCTCCAAACCCGCACCCGTTTAATTGCCAAGGGGTTAAAGTTTGCCCATTCGCCATCAGCCCGAAGCGCGATCGAGCAGTTACTCAGCGATTTATCCGTAACACCAACTCGTAAAGCCCCGTTAATCCCCCTATATCGGGTGGAAAATGATGAAGAGTTATCCCGTTTAGTGCCTGTGGCAGGAACCTGGCCGCTCACCCGTGAACAAATTAATGCGGTGCAACCTGTCACTATTGTGGAACCCTTTGGCTTGGTAAACTATTCAGGCGAGGGGGCATTAGTACCATTCCCTAGTTGGCAAGTGGTTTTAAAAGCCGTTGATCCTGTGGCTTTTTTCTGTCAGAGTCAGGAATTATCAGAGGCTTTAACCAATAAAACGGAAGTGGTTTTAGTCTTGGTGGATCGGGCTGCGAAGGAATGGGATGATAATGGCTTTTTCTTAGTCGATGAAGGCGATAAAGTAAGCGTTAATTGGTTTCCCTCTGCGCCAACAGCAGAAATTTTAGGACAAGCGATCGTGGTTTTACGACCGAAACGAATTTTTGATGAAAATAATTTGTTAGAACCTTGGCAAATGGATGACTAATTATTCAGTTTAAGTCAGTTTAAGTTGTAGTTGATTCACGTTTAAATGTAATTTTTAAATCTGACAAATCAAATTCTTGTAATCGTTTCCAAAGTTCTACGCTTGCAGTTTCAGTAGTCCTCTGTCTTGCCAACGATTTATTTGGTCGACCTACTTAGAATTTATTTTCAATAAAAAATGATTTCTACCCTTTGACGGATTAACGGGTTAGGCGGAATCTTTTATTAATTGAAGCATCAAACACTGTCATTCATAAAATAAGCATTAACAAGCATCAGGCTTCCTTTTTACGCTGAGTCTGTGTATTGGGAAATGATGCCTGTTTTGCCTGGGAAGAAATTTCCGAGTATCTTTTTTATCCTTTCAATTCATCTTTAATTTACCTAAATTAGCAACCCTAACCACTCAATAAAGAGAATCCGCTATGTTATCTAAAAAAATTATGACCTTATTCACGGCTAGTTTGAGTGCGGGCAGCTTAATGTTAGTAGGGTGCACCCCCCAAACCCAAGCTCAATTAGATAATCAGACCGAAACTCAGTTTGAAACTCAACCTGAAACTATCCAAGCCCAACAAGGGGTTTCGGATATTCCGACCCAGAATCAAGTGGCGGATGTGCCCTTTGTCCCGACTCCCCAACCTGTGGTCGATGAAATGCTACGTCTAGCCCGTCCGACCAGCAACGATGTGATCTATGACCTGGGCAGTGGGGACGGTCGTATCATCATTACAGCGGCTCAACAATATGGTGCGCGGGGTGTGGGCATTGATATTAATCCTGATTTAGTCCAAAGAGGCCGTAACCGAGCCGAAGAAGCAGGCGTGACAGATCGGGTTAGCTTCCAACAGCAGGATCTGTTCCAAACAGATCTCAGTGAAGCCAGCATTGTTACCCTTTACCTGTTGCCCAGTGTGAATATGCGCTTGTTGCCGAAGCTCTTGCAAGAACTCCGTCCAGGAACCCGTATTGTTTCCCACAACTACGATTTTGGCGATTGGAAACCCGAACGGGTGGTTCAGGTAGAAAGTTCTTCAGGGGGCCAACATACCGTTTATTACTGGGTCGTGCCTGAAGATGTCTCTAAACTACGGTAATGGCATCGGAGATCAACGATGAAAGGATGCAGGAAAAAATGTTTTGGTAACGGAGAACGAATAGGGAATTGGGCAAGCGATCGCGATTCGGTTTGCCCAAGAAGGGGCGAATATTGCCATTAATTACCGCAGTAATTTCTACGATGCCCAAAGAACATCGATTTTAAACTGTCAAATCCCCTATTTAATCAATAACCTTTAGCAAACCAAAGATCAGCGTGAGTAGACAGATTAATACAGAACTACCAAATCCTCATTGGGTTGCAAGCCCGACGGTTACGCCAAAATCAGCCCTAGCTTTTACTGACGCGATCGCGATGATTGTCGGTATCGTCATCGGTGCAGGAATTTTTCAAACGCCATCCCTTGTTGCCGCAAATGTCCCTAACGGGCAATGGCTTATCCTCATGTGGGTTTTGGGCGGCGTAATGTCTTTGATCGGTGCATTGTGCTATGGGGAGCTAGCCACGGCTTACCCCCACCCAGGCGGAAATTACTATTACCTAATGCGGGCCTTTGGTAAACATATTGCTTTTCTCTTTGCCTGGGCCCGCATGGCCGTCATTCAAACAGGATCGATCGCGCTCCTTGCCTTTGTATTAGGAGATTACGCCTCCCAATTATTCCGTTTAGGGGATTATTCTCCCTCGATCTATGCAGCCACAGTTGTTATTATTCTGACCCTGCTGAATATCTTGGGGGTAAAACAAGGGAAATGGGCCCAAAATTGGTTAACCCTGGCAAAAGTCTTGGGCTTACTCTTAGCCATTGCGGTGGGGTTAGCCTTTACCATCAATTTTGAAATGTCTCCGCCTGTTAATACGGAATCATCGGGTAATTTTGGCTTGGCCTTGGTTTTTGTCCTGCTTTCCTATGGCGGCTGGAATGAAGCGGCCTATATTTCAGCTGAGTTACGCAATGTCAACCGCAACATGGTGCGATCGCTGATGTGGAGTATCGGCATTATCACTGTGATTTACGTCCTCATTAATGTCGCCTATCTTCAAGGTTTAGGATTAACCGGGATGGCCAACTCTGAAGCCGTGGCCGCCGATCTGTTGCGCCAATCCTGGGGAAATAGGGGAGCCGTTTTTATCAGCTTATTAATTGTGGTTTCTAGTTTAGGAGCCATTAACGGGACAATTTTTACAGGGGCGCGGACGAATTACGCTTTAGGACAAGATTTTCCCCTGTTTAGTTTGTTGGGTCGTTGGCAAAATCATTCCAGTACCCCCACCAATGCCCTCTTAGTCCAAGGGGGCATCTCCTTAGCGTTGGTATTACTGGGAACCTTTACCCGTAAAGGCTTTGAAACAATGGTGGAATATACTGCCCCTGTGTTTTGGTTATTCTTTTTGCTAACGATTATTTCGCTGTTCGTCTTACGAATCCGTGACCCCCAGACGGCTCGACCCTTCCAAGTGCCGTTTTATCCCCTAACTCCCCTGCTATTTTGTGCCATTTGTGGTTACTTACTCTATTCCAGTTTGGCCTATACGGGAGTGGGCGCGATTGTGGGTGTGGTCGTGGTGTTAGCAGGAATTCCTCTACTGTTTTGGAATCAGCAATGGAAACTATCTCAACGGGAATCCTCTTAACGCGATCGCTTCTTCTAAGTAGGGTTTAAGGCTAGGATTGGATTCTAAAATATCAAATATTTCATCTCGTTGTTCTCGAATAGTAGCTGTCCAACTTTTGCCTCGTAATTGCGGTTGATAGTCCGACTTCAGGAGATGGCCAATCAGAAACTAGATTAGTAATTGCTTACCGATCTAGGCGTTCAGAACTTAGAGTTGATAGATCGGCGTTAATAATAACAAATCCTAAGTTCAACCTTAACAAAAATTTAAATTATTCAAGCATGAAAAAGAACCAGTTATCAGACGAGATAAGCTATTACTGATAACTGACATTTTTAAATAACGCTGAGTTCACGCTTTAACTTTCGCGATCGCCTTATCGAGAATAGCAAGAGCTTGAGCCACTTCGGCCTCGGATACAATCAAAGGCGGAACAAAACGCAATACTTTCGGGCCAGCAGGAGCTAAGAGTAAACCTTCGGCTAAGGCGGCATTGACAATTTCGATGGAAGTTACGTTGCTTTCTGCATTAATTTCCATGCCGTTGATCAAACCCCAACCGCGCACATCCGTAAATAAAGAACCGTATTTTTGAGCGAGATTTTTTAGTCCTGCTCGTAGTTGCTCGCCCCGCGCTTGAACGTTATCTAATAAATGATCCTGTTCGATAGTCTGTAAAACGCTTAAAGCAGAAGCACAAACCAAGGGATTGCCCCCAAAGGTACTGGCATGATTGCCTGGCTCAAAGACATCACAGAATTTTTTGCACATCATCGCTCCGATGGGAACGCCCCCTGCTAATCCCTTGGCACTGGTAAAGATATCGGGTTCAACGCCTAGATTTTCGTAACCCCAGAGTTTGCCTGTCCGACCAATACCGACTTGGACTTCATCAAAAACCAGTAAGATGTCGTTTTGATCGCAGATTTGCCGTAAGCGTTGGAAATACTGAATGTCACCAGGACGAACGCCGCCTTCTCCTTGTAGGGGTTCCAACATAATAGCCGCTACCCGACGGTTGCCCTCATCGAGATCCGTCACGGCATCCTCGATCGCGCCGATGTCGTTGTAGGGAACATAGGCAAAACCAGGCATCAGGGGTTCAAAATGCTGTTGATATTTGGGTTGACCTGTTGCAGTAATGGTAGCCAAAGTACGACCATGAAAACTGGCTTTTGCGGTTAAGATAACGGGCTGTTCGAGAAAATCTAACACCGTATGGGCATATTTCCGCACTAATTTAATCGCCGCTTCATTGGCCTCTGCGCCTGAATTACAGAAAAAGACGCGATCGGCACAGGAATGTTCAACGATCCATTTCGCTAACTCCCCTTGTTCGGGAACGTAATATAAATTAGAGACGTGGTGTAATTTTTGAATTTGCTCTGATAGGGTTTTTACCAAAGCAGGATGGGCATGGCCCAAGGTACAGGTGGCAATACCTGCGACGAAATCTAAATATTCTTTTCCTTCCGTATCCCAAAGCCGACATCCCTGCCCTTTCGCGATCGCGATGGGAAATCGACCATAGGTGTTCATCACATAGGTATTGAAATCCTCTTGATTAAATGAGCTAGAAGCGGTAGAAATGGATTCGGGGGGATTGTCAAGCAGCGTTGTTTGGCTCACAATGAACTCCTGATTCGAGGTGGCAATAGGGATTTTTAAAGCATTATATTTCAGCGTAGGGGAAAAGGTTGTCGAGTCAATCTCAAACCTAATCTGAATTTTATGATCTTAAATCGATTTTTACCCTTGCGGGCCGTATTTTCATGAACCCAAGACATTATTCCCCGTGTTAAATACCAGAGAGCAGCAAATCCGTCGTTTTCATCAAGAGTTTTTGGGAGGAATTGGTGCCCTCGTGGGACTATTTTTTACCGGAACCTTTTGGTATCACTTCGTTGAAAAGTGGTCGTGGATTGATTCAGCCTACATGACCATGAGTACGCTGGCAACCGTGGGTTTTGGGGAAATTCATCCCCTCGATGAAAGATCTCGTTTGTTTACCATTTTTCTGATTTTCATGGGAGCGATTACCATTGGGTATATGATCAATCGCTTTACGGAAGCATTCATTCAAGGTTATTTTCAAGAGGGAATTCGGCAAAGGCAGGAACGAAAAGTGTTAGCAAATTTAACAAATCATTATATTTTGTGTGGTTTTGGGCGGACGGGTTGCCAGATTGCGTCAGAATTCCAAACAGAGGGGATTAATTTTCTGATTATTGAGGCTGATCCCGTTCAAGGAGAGCGAGCTAAAAGCTTGGGCTATCAAGTCTTAGTCGGTGATGCAACTTTAGATGATTCTTTATTGACAGCCAAGATTGATCAAGCGAACTGTATTGTCGCAGCCTTAACCTCCGATGCGGAAAATCTCTACACGGTATTATCCGCCAAGACCCTCAATCCCAAGATTCGGGCGATCGCGCGGGCCAGTACTGAGGAAGCTGTCCAAAAATTACAACGGGCCGGCGCTGATGAAGTGGTTTCTCCCTATATTACCGGCGGTAAACGCCTTGCTGCTGCTGCCTTAAGACCCCAGGTGGTGGATTTCGTCGATGGGATTTTAACAGGGGCAGATCGTTCCTTTTATATGGAAGAATTTCGCATTGAAGGCGGTGATTGTCCCTATATTGGGCAAAGCTTGAGTGAAGCGAGGTTACGTTCCCAATCGGGGGCGTTAGTTTTAGCGATTCGTCGCAGCGATCGCAATCTAATTGTGGGGCCGGTGGGAGAAACCTTGTTATTGGATGGAGACTCTCTGATTTGTTTGGGAACAGTTGAACAATTACGCAGTTTGAACGCCATTCTATCCCCCAAAAATCCTTCAACTTTACGGTTACCAAATCATCTAGCCAATAGTTGACAGGGTTGGGGGCCGCGATCGCCCATTGCCGATAATTTTAGCCTTCCAAACTAGCGTAAAATAAAGGCTGATCGGCTATTTGCTTCCCTCGAACTTCCATGCCCTCCGATTACCTTGAACGCATCCTTAAAGCCCGTGTTTATGATGTTGCCCAGGAAACGCCTTTAGATTATGCAGCCAACCTGTCGGCCCGTCTGAACAATCAGATTTACTTTAAACGAGAAGATTTGCAACCTGTCTTTTCTTTTAAATTGCGGGGAGCCTATAACAAAATGGCCCAACTGTCCCCGGATTTATTGCAAAAAGGCGTTATTGCCGCTTCAGCCGGAAATCATGCTCAAGGGGTTGCGCTCGGTGCGGCTAAATTAGGGACGCGATCGCTGATTGTGATGCCCGTCACTACCCCCCAAGTCAAAATTGATGCAGTCAAAGCGCGGGGTGGCGTAGTAGTCTTGCATGGAGAAACCTACGATGATGCCTATGCCTATGCGCGTCAATTGGAGCAGGAAAAAGGCTTAACCTTTATTCATCCCTTTAATGATCCCGATGTCATTGCGGGTCAGGGCACTATCGGCATGGAAATTTTGCGCCAGTACCAAAAGCCCATTCATGCCATCTTTGTCGCGATCGGCGGCGGTGGTTTAATCTCCGGCATTGCTGCCTATGTGAAACGCCTATATCCCGAAATTAAAATTATTGGGGTTGAACCCATGGATGCCGATGCCATGTCCCAATCTCTCAAGTTAGGCCATCGCGTTAAACTACCCCAAGTAGGCTTATTTGCTGATGGGGTTGCGGTTCGAGAAGTCGGGGATGAAACCTTTCGCCTTTGCCAACAATATGTCGATGAAATTATTTTGGTGGGAACTGATGATACCTGCGCCGCTATCAAGGACGTTTTTGAGGATACGCGGTCTATCTTAGAACCGGCAGGGGCATTGGCGATCGCGGGAGTAAAAGCCTATGTCGAACGGGAAGGGATTACAGGAGAAACCCTAATTGCCGTTGCCTGTGGTGCCAATATGAACTTCGACCGTTTACGATTTGTGGCAGAACGGGCGGAATACGGGGAAAGACGGGAAGCCATTTTTGCGGTCAAGATTCCTGAAAAGCAGGGCAGCTTAAAGAAATTTTGTGAATGTTTAGGAAAAAATAGTTTAACTGAATTTAGTTATCGCATTGCCGATCGCGAAGAAGCCCACATTTTTGTCGGATTACAAATCCAAAATCGGGAGGATGCGACCCGTATGGCTGAAACCTTTGAAAAGCATGGTTTCGAGACCATTGATCTAACCGATGATGAACTCACTAAATTGCACTTGCGGCACATGGTCGGGGGGCGATCAACCTTAGCTGAAAACGAATTACTGTATCGCTTTGAATTTCCTGAACGACCAGGCGCGTTGATGAAATTTCTACAATGTATGAGTCCTGACTGGAATATTAGTTTGTTCCATTATCGCAATCATGGGGCTGACTACGGGCGTATTGTGGTGGGAATGCAGGTTCCCCCCGATGAAATGGAAGATTGGCAAGCCTTTTTAGATACCTTAGGCTATCCTTATTCGGATGAAACCCATAACCCTGCCTATAAATTATTTTTGGGATAGGGAAAATTTGCAGAAAATTCAAAGTAAAACTAGGGCTGTCCTGGAAAATCGGGATACAGTCACTTCACCACGCCGACAACAAGAGCCAAAACAACGCCTACCACCACCGAGCGATTAATAAATTCTTGGGTATCTAGGCGTTTGCCAATTCCATCAATTTTCGCATCTAACGCTTTGATATCGCCTTTTAACTCTCCCTCAAGGCTTTTCATATCGCGCTTAAGTTCCCCTTCAAGGCTTTTCATATCGCTCTTAAGTTCCCCTTCAAGGCTTTTCATATCACGCTTAAGTTCCCCTTCAAGCCTGGCGATCGCGACCTTGACATCACTGACATCTTTTTTAAGATCATCAAGCTTTTGCTCAAACTTCACTAAATATTCTTTTAAATCAGACTCAATTGTAATCGCCATTGCTTTAGCTCTTTTAACTAAACTTTATCGTTATTCTGTTTAATTTATCTTAATGGCCTGTAGTCTCTGTTTTATTTTATCCTGATCATTAAAAAAGCCCCCTAGTATTGAGAGGGCTATAGGTTATTCAATTAATAAATAATGAATTAGCCTAATAGGGCTTTAGCTTTAGCCAAGACATTATCAACGCTGAAACCAAATTCTTTCATACAGGTTCCACCAGGAGCAGACGCGCCAAAGCGATCAATGCTCACCGTGTCGCCTTCGGTTCCAACGTATTTATGCCAACCGAAGCTTGCACCTGCTTCAACGGATAAGCGTTTGGTAACGGCTTTCGGGAGAACGGATTCTTTGTAAGCGGCATCTTGAGCCTCAAATAATTCCCAAGACGGCATGGAAACCACCCGAACTTTTTTACCTTCAGTCGCTAATTTTCCAGCCGCATCGATACCCAAACTCACTTCAGATCCAGTTGCAAGGATGATTAAATCAGGGGTTCCTTCACAATCGAGAACGGCATAAGCACCTTTAGTTACCCCTTCAATCGAAGTGTTGCTTAAGTTGGGAACATTTTGACGGGTGAAAGCTAACAGGGTGGGTCGATTTTGCTTAGCCAGTTCAATCGCGACTTTATAAGCCCCAGAGGTTTCGTTTCCGTCGGCAGGACGAATGACCGTTAAGTCTGGGATAGCCCGTAAAGAGGCGAGGGTTTCAATGGGTTGGTGGGTGGGCCCGTCTTCCCCTTGACCAATAGAGTCATGGGTCATTACCCAAATTACGCCGGCTTCAGATAGGGCAGAAAGACGGATAGCAGCCCGCATGTAGTCGGTGAAGATCAAGAAGGTCGCACCGTAGGGGATTAAGCCCGAATTGTGCAATGCCATCCCGTTACAGATCGCGCCCATTGCGTGTTCCCGTACCCCAAAGTGGATATTACGGTTTTGGAATTGACCTTTTTGGAAATCTCCAGATCCTTTAATTTCGGTAAGGTTGGAGTGGGTTAAATCCGCCGAACCACCCAATAATTCAGGTAATACGGGTGCTAATTTGTTGAGACAGATTTCGGAATGTTTCCGAGTCGGTAAGGCTTTGTCTTCTGCGGTATAGGTCGGGAGAACATCCGCCCATCCTTCGGGTAGTTGCTTACTAAGTAAACGCTCAAATTCAGCCGCTTCGGTGGGATATTTAGTCTTGTATTGAGCGAAGGCTTGATTCCATTCGGCTTCGTAGCTGGCACCCCGTTCTACTGCTTTACGGGTATAGGCTAAGACATCATCGGGAATTTCAAAGGGCCCGTAGTTCCAACCTAAGCTTTGACGGGTGAGGGCAGTTTCATCAGCCCCTAAAGCTGCACCGTGAACCCCTGCGGTATTAGCTTTGTTGGGAGAGCCATAACCGATGGTAGTGGTAACTTTGATCATGCTGGGTTTGTCGGTAACGGCTTTCGCTTCTTCAATCGCTTTGGCGATCGCGTCTAAATCCGTATTTCCGTTTTCCACATGGAGGACGTGCCAACCATAGGATTCAAAGCGTTTGCTGACATCTTCGGTAAAAGCAACATCGGTCGAACCATCAATCGAAATATGGTTGTCGTCGTAGAGCGCAATTAATTTACCCAATCCCCAGTGACCGGCAATGGAAGCGGCTTCACCTGAAATTCCTTCCATGTTGCAACCATCACCCAAAATGACATAGGTGTAATGGTCAACAATCTTGGCATCAGGTTTGTTGTATTTAGCCGCTAAATGGGCTTCTGCCAAAGCTAAACCCACACCGTTAGCAATCCCTTGACCTAAAGGCCCTGTGGTCACTTCGACACCAGCGGTAACAAAATTTTCAGGATGTCCTGGCGTTTTGGAACCCCATTGACGGAATTGTTTAATATCATCGATGGAGACGCTATCGTAGCCCGTTAAGTAAAGCAGCGCATACTGCAACATGGAGCCATGACCCGCCGAGAGGACGAAGCGATCGCGATTGAACCACTGGGGATTTTTGGGATTGAAGCGCATGAACTTATCCCAGAGGACAAATCCCATTGGAGCCGCCCCCATCGGTAAACCAGGGTGACCAGAGTTGGATTTATTAATCGCATCAACGGCTAAAAAGCGGATGGCATTAATACAAAGTTCTTCAAGGGATTGAGTAGCAGCAACCATAATAATTTTTGGAATGAACGAAAGATAGAACAGTTGATTAAGTTAAATTTAAGATGGGAAGGACGGGGAACACGGTAACAGTTTGCCTCTATCTTCCCATCATCGGGGAATCGTTAACGATATTTTTTAAAAGCTAACGTCACATTATGACCACCAAAGCCAAAGGAATTGGATAAGGCAACTTCGATGGGCAAGGAACGACTGCTGCCAGGAACATAATCTAAATCACAATCTGGATCAGGGTTTTCTAAGTTAATGGTAGGGGGAACGCTATCGTTAGCGATCGCCATGACTGTCGCCACTGCTTCAATACCGCCCGATCCACCCAATAGGTGCCCTGTCATGGATTTAGTCGAACTAACTGCAATGTTATACGCATGGGAACCTAAGGCTTTTTTAATGGCACTGGTTTCTGTCACATCATTGGCCGGAGTGCTGGTTCCGTGAGCGTTAATATAATTAACTTCTTCAGGAGATAAGCCCCCATCCTGTAGGGCTAACTCGATAGCACGGGTGGCACCATGACCGCCAGGGACAGGACTCGTCATGTGGTACGCATCACAGGTCATACCGTAGCCCACCATTTCGGCATAAATTTTTGCCCCTCTCGCCAAAGCATGTTCCAATTCTTCGAGTAATAAAATCCCGGCTCCTTCTCCCATGACAAAACCATCACGGTCTTTATCAAACGGACGAGATGCATGGAGGGGATCATCATTACGGAAAGAGAGGGCTTTAGCCGACGCAAACCCTGCAACGGAAATATGGGTGACAGCCGCTTCCGTTCCACCACAAATCATGGCCTTAGCATAGCCATTTTGAACCAAGCGAAAGGCATCACCAATGGCGTTTGAACCTGCTGCACAGGCCGTGACCGTACAGGAATTGGGGCCTTTTGCTCCCAAGTTAATCGCCGTCAGTCCCGCCGCCATATTAGCAATCATCATGGGAATCATGAAGGGGCTACAACGACTAGGACCTTTGGTTAAATAAATTTCTTCTTGATCTTCTAGAACTTTAATTCCCCCAATCCCTGTACCAATCAAGACACCAATCTGATCTGCATTAAGGTCATTGATGACAAACCGAGCATCGGCGATCGCTTGTTGGCTGGCAACCACCCCAAATTGGGCAAACCGATCCATCCGTTTCGCTTCCTTGCGGTCTAGAAATTGAGTCGGATCAAACCCTTTCACTTCGCCTGCAAAGCGGCAAGCATGGTTAGATGCATCAAAATGGGTAATTGGGCCAATACCATTCGCCCCAGCCATTAGCCCTTGCCAGTATTCCTCTAAGGTATTGCCAATGGGAGTAATCGCGCCTAAACCGGTGACAACAACTCGTTTTTTCTCTAAATTTGCCATGATCCTTGTTTGTATTGGGGCTTACTGACCCAGAATGCAGATAAAAAAAGGTGACTTAGAATGTCAGGTTAATTTTTAAGGATAGAGGCCAATCCCTTTATTCTGAAACTTCGGCAATATGGGCAACCGCTTTACCGACGGTATCAATTTGTTCGGCAGCTTCATCAGGGATTTCAATATCAAACTCTTCTTCTAAGGCCATGACCAGTTCGACCGTATCTAGGGAGTCGGCACCCAGATCATTGGCAAAACTTGCTTCAGGGGTTACTGCATCCGGTTCAACTTCTAATTGTTCAACAACAATTGCTTTAACTCTGTCAAAAATTGCTTGGTTCATTGATATTTGATAAAATAGCCGCTAGAAACCTTGTACCGTAAACATTACAAGGAGGAAGCAGGGCGGGGATTACTACTTCCTTATAACCATAAATCTGAATTGTCAGCATTTTCTATCTTATCGGAAGAGGCATCCTCCTATCTATTTTTTCTCAAAATTTCTGCGATCGCTGTAACCAAATCCTACAATCATTGCGCTCTTGAGAGATGAATATCGATACCCCCTTCAAATTGAGCGATCGCGCTACGGAGCGGAGGAAGACGTTGTAGGAAAATTCGACTCATCAACAATCCCTAACGCCCATAATGACCCCCCGTTACTTTGCCCCGAAAAACAATGTATTGATACAGGTTGTAGAACACCATGACAGGGATGAGAAATCCAATAAAAATAATCATAATCACCAGAGAACTCGGATCGGCAGCGGCATTATAAATGGTAATTTGGGAAGGAATAATATAGGGAAAAACCACCAAAGCTAGCCCGATAAAGGTGAGTACAAAAATTAAAATTGTCCAAATAAATGGCGCACGCTCTTGTTTACGATTCAGACTGCTTAGGAGTTGCCAAATCAAAAAAATCCCGAAAAAGGGAATCGCGGCAAAGAGATAGATCAGGGGATACTGAAATAAGCGATCGCGGGTATTTTCGTAAAAAAGCGGCGTAGAAATTGTAATAAAGATTGCACCGAGTAGGGTTGTCCAAGCGGCAATTTTAGCGGTTCGATAATGGGTTTGCTGTAATTCATCGGTCGTTTTCCAAATGAGATAGGTGGAACCAATCAGAACGTAACCTTGAATAAGCGTTAAAGCCACTAAAATTGATTGCCAACTCAACCAATCCCAGTTCCCTCCCCTAAAATGCCCTGCATTATCGACTTGAATTCCTTTTAAGACGGCTCCCAGGGCGAAACCTTGGCCCAACGCAGCGGTAAAACTGCCAATACCAAAGGCAAAATTCCAAAACCATTTCCGATTTGCTTGTTCTCGAAATTCAAAGGCGATCGCCCGAAAAATAAAACCAAATACCATCAGGAGGATCGGAATATACAACGCGCTCAAAATCGTGGCATAGGCTAGGGGAAATGCCCCAAATAAGCCTCCTCCCATCAAAACCAGCCAGGTTTCATTGGCATCCCAAATATTACTCAAGCTAGTCATTAAAATACTCCGTCGTTCCTCACTCGAAGAAGTTAGCGACAAAATGCCGACCCCCAGATCAAAGCCATCTAAAATGACATAGAAAAAGAGAAAAAGGGCGAGAATGCCAAACCAAACCTGGGGTAAAAAATAACTCAGGGTTTCCATGATTTTCCTACTGCTTTGCTTCTACAGGCCGTTCATTGGGAATAAATTCGCCTGGTGGAGTCGCGATCGCGGGTTGGTCGGCTTCTAATCCAGGAATCGGTAAATCCAAGCGGGGGCCTCGACGGACAATACGGCTCCCAAAGTAGAGGTAGGCCATTAGCAATAAAATGTAAGTCACCGTAAAACCTGTGAGGGATACTAAAACGTTACTCGCAGGAATCGGGGAAGCGGAATCAACAGTGCGAATTTGCCCGTACAGTGTCCAAGGTTGCCGTCCCACACAGCGCACAATCCAGCCGGTATCAATGGCAATAAACCCTAACGGAGCTGCCCACATCCAAGCTCGCATCAGCCACCGTTGCTGGTCAATCGTTTCTGCCGAAAGTTTCCCCATGCCCCAATAAATAACGCTACCGAGCATTAAACCCGCTAAGGCAAACCCAATACCAATCATGGTACGAAAAGCATAGTAAATCAGTCCCACCAAGCGGGGTCGGTCTTCAGGGAGCCATTCCTTTAAACCGTAAACGGGTTCCGATAATTTTTCTTTAAACGCCAAAATATAGCCGAGTCCCTTGGGAATAACTATTTCCCAGTCATTTTTCTCTGCTTGATTATTGGGCAAAGCCAGTAAACTCCAATCGGCCGCCATTCCCGCCGGTGTGGTATTCCATTGGGCTTCCATTGCCGCTAGTTTTTCGGGTTGATAGCGATAAACCTGTTCCGCGCTTAAATGACCTGCATAAATTTGTAGGGGAGCAACGGCGATCGCAACGGCTAGGGCGATTTTAAAAGATTTGGCAAAAAAAGCTGTATGACGCTGGTTAAGAATATACCAAGCACTAATTCCGCCTAAAACAAAAACCGAAGTTTCCAACGTCGCTAAAAACATGTGGAGGATACTTTTGGCCATGAAAGGATTGGCGATCGCCTGAAAATAATCATGAACGATAAACTTGCCATGAATCATTTCTCCGCCAGCGGGGGTTTGCATCCAGGAATTAGCCGTTAAAATCCAAACTGTGGATAGATTTGCCCCAATCGCGACCAAAATAGTAGAAAGATAATGAATAGCCGGATTAACCCGTTCCCAACCAAAGAGCATAATCCCTAAAAAAGCCGCTTCTAACATAAAAGCCCAGGACGCTTCAAAGCCAATCACACTCCCGAAAAAATTACCAACGGCTTCAGAAAACGGGGCCCAATTGGTTCCAAACTGAAACTCCATGGGAATCCCCGTTGCCACCCCCACCCCAAAATTTAAAGCGTAGAGTTTAGCCCAAAAACGCGCATGAAAGTAATAGTTCGGATCACGAGTTTTTAACCACAATCCTTCAATAATGACAAGATAAATCCCCAACCCGGTGGTTAAGGTGGGCCAAAGCATGTGAATACTGGCTGTCAGTGCAAATTGCATTCGAGACAACACCACGGTATCAGAGAAAAAATCCATGAAAATGTCCTAATTAATGGCTGCTAGAAACGTTAACACCACCCCTCTTGCCCCCATCTTAATCTTCAGACAGATGAGCAAACCTAGCAGGAGAAGGAGTTCAGCCCGATTCAAGCTCTACTAAAAGGATGATGTCTATGCAGCGGGGTTTGTCCTATCTCCCTACAAAGCCAGATAATGTCAAGTAGAAACTTCGGGTTAAAATTAAAGCACCCAACTTCAAAAACATCCGTGAAGTTCGGAAATCTGCACAGGAAAGCGACTGTGATGCGGTGTATTATCAACGTTGGCTAGTGAATATTGAGAAATCAATACTAGACCCTTAAGTACCCCATAAAATTATGGCTAGTTCTTTATTTTGAAAGAAAGTAGCCTCAAACAATCAGTTTCCTAACGAGGAAGCTATCTGCCCTTAGTATCAGCATTTAAACAGCATTGACCTATGAATGAAGAGCAAACTCCTCTTGAATCCTCGAATGAACCTATGGAACAGACAACAGCAGAAGCATCAACCACTTCCGATACCGAAGCAACCGCAGACGTAGTAGTTGAAGAAGCCGCTCATCCGGTAGATAGTTCAGCCGAGCAGCAGGATGTATCTCCTTCATCCTCCCCAGAATCAGCGATCGCGGAATTACAGCAGAAAATTGAGAGCCAACAGCAGGAACTTCTTCACCAGGCAGAACAACTCGATAGTTTTAAAAAACGTTACATTACCCTGGCTGCTGAATTTGACAATTTCCGCAAGCGGACTCAAAAGGAAAAAGACGAGCTAGAAAAACAGGTTAAAGCCAAAACCCTGAACGAATTGTTAGCAGTTGTTGACAATTTTGAGCGAGCCAGAACCCAACTCAAGCCAGAGACCGAAGGCGAAATGAATATTCATAAAAGCTATCAAAGTGTCTATAAAAGCTTCGTTGACAGCTTAAAACGTCTAGGTGTCTCTCCCATGCGTCCTGAAGGTCAAGTCTTTGATCCCAACTACCATGAAGCTATGTTACGCGAGTATACAAATGAGTATCCAGAGGGAACAATTATTGAAGAATTGGTCAGGGGTTATCTCTTAGGGGATCAAGTCCTACGTCACTCAATGGTTAAAGTGGCGGCTCCCTTAGAGACGGGAGAGGCTTCCCCAGAGGCGAATTCGGAAACTTCTGTGGAAAATAGTGCTTCTGCTAATTAAACCGTTAAGCCTGTCTAGAGAAACTTCCTCCTAGTTAAATTCCCCTAAGTATGCACCGATTCCCTACCCAATTGAGGCTTAATGGTTTAACTTTAAACTACAGTTAACTTTAGTAAAAACGATATGGGCAAAGTCATTGGCATCGATCTTGGGACAACCAATAGTTGTGTTGCTGTTCTTGAAGGCGGAAAGCCGATTGTGATTCCCAACACAGAAGGCGGTAGAACCACTCCCAGTATCGTTGGCTTTGGCAAAGGGAATCAACGCTTAGTCGGCCAATTGGCCAAACGACAAGCTGTCACCAATGCAGAAAATACCGTTTATAGTATCAAACGCTTTATTGGCAGACGCTGGGAGGAAACCCTAGAGGAGCGATCGCGAGTTCCCTACAATTGCGTCAAAGGTCGGGACGACACCGTTAATGTCGAGATTCGGGGGCAACAATTTACGCCCCAGGAAATTTCCTCGATGATTTTGCAAAAGCTCAAGGCCGATGCCGAAGCCTTTCTCGGTGAACCCGTAACCGAAGCCATTATCACCGTCCCCGCCTACTTTACCGATGCCCAACGTCAGGCGACCAAAGATGCCGGAACCATCGCCGGATTAGATGTACTTCGTATTATCAATGAACCGACTGCTGCCGCCCTAGCCTATGGGTTAGATAAGCAAACTGAAGAAGAACTCATTCTTGTTTTTGACTTAGGCGGCGGAACCTTTGATGTGTCCCTCCTACAACTCGGCAATGGGGTTTTTGAAGTGCGGGCGACCTCTGGCAATAACCATTTAGGGGGAGATGATTTTGATAATGTCATTGTCCGTTGGATGATCGAGAGCTTTAAAACGAAAGAAAAAATTGATTTAAGCTTAGATAAAATGGCAATCCAGCGGTTACGTGAAGCTGCCGAAAAAGCCAAAATTGAATTATCTAGTCTGCTTACAACGTCTATTAATCTTCCCTTCATTACTGCCGACGAGAATGGCCCCAAACATTTAGAAACCGAACTGAGCCGCTCTAAATTTGAAGAACTAGCCAAACAACTGATTCAAGCTACCCTGACCCCTTTAAACCAAGCCTTTAGCGATGGAGGTGTTCAGCCCCTCAATATCAATCGGGTAATTTTAGTCGGCGGATCTACCCGTATTCCGGCAGTTCAGCGCATTATTCAACAACTTTTTCCCGAAAGTCAGTTAGACCGATCCATTAATCCCGATGAAGCCGTTGCGTTAGGCGCTGCGATTCAAGGGGGCGTTTTAGGCGGAGAAGTGGATAATGTCCTGCTTTTGGATGTTACCCCACTGTCTTTAGGAATCGAAACCTTAGGGGAAGTTTTCACCAAAATTATTGAACGCAATACTACCATCCCCAGCAGTAAATCGGAAGTCTTTTCAACAGCAGCCGATGGTCAAACCTCTGTAGAAATTCATGTTCTCCAAGGGGAACGGGCCATGGCCAATGACAATAAGAGCCTAGGTAAGTTTTTATTAACCGGCATTCCGCCTGCACCGAGAGGGATTCCCCAAATTGAGGTGTCCTTTGAGATTGATGTGAATGGCATTTTGAAAGTCTCTGCCCATGATCAAGGAACGGGACGGGCACAGAGTATTGTGATTAGTCATACTGGTGGCCTCAGCAATGCCGAAATTGACCGGATGCGTGAAGAAGCCGAAAAATATGCCGACCAAGACCGCCGCCGGATTCAAATGATGGAGTTGCGAAATCAAGCCGACAGTCTCTTCTATACCTATGCCACAACGCTTAAAGAAAATAGCGATCTGATTCGACCCGAACTCAAAGTCAGTAGTCAACGGAAGAAAGAACAATTAGAAGCGGCTTTACGCAATCCCGCCATTACAACCGAAAAATTACAGGTATTGGTGCAGGAATTCCGTCAACTGTTACTCACGATTGGTACTGAAGTTTATCAACAGGGCAGTAGCAGCAGTGATACTTTAAAACCTTTTGAAACGCTGGATTCGACCATTCCTGAAGATGTTTTAACCCAACTCAACCGTCAAAGCCAAGCATTTACCCAAGTTCCCGTCTCGGCGGTGGAAACCATGCCTGGTTATGTCGAAACCTCTCAGGTTTTTGCAACTACCGACAATGAAAACTTTGATTTTGATGCCGATGAAACCATTTCAAGCGACTACGAAGCAGTTGATTAAAGACACTTTTATTAGACCTCTTGCATGAATCAAGAAACAAGTTACATCTTGAAATTAATAATACCAGCCAAAAGATGTAAGCGGGGCCCAAATCTTCGTCTGCGATTGCGATCGCATCCTGAAAATCCCATTCCGCTGTTTCGATCTGCCAAAAATAATTAAATCTAAAACCCTTATTTAGCAGGCTTTTTAGCGATCTGACTCTTTTTTCGTATCTTTCTTTCTTAAGAAAAGTTTCCTGTTGATAATACAATCAGATCCAAAAGCTACGATTCCTATTACTACGTTCTAATTATTTTTTCAGCTTTGTGATCAGCGGAATGTGGGTTTAATGCTAAAATAGGGACATTATTGAGCTTTTATCAAGTTTTATAGGCAAGGGGAGAGGGGCGTTATGGGGCAAACGGGACTTCACAAGCATTCTCTATCGAAGAAGGAGCAAGCGGTTTCGAGTGGTGCTTCTCGTGCTTCTGTCCGCGATCGCATTGATGAGTTTCAGGATGTCTATGGCAGTCGGGCAGAAAGTGCGGCTTTTCGGCAACAGTTGGGGTCGGATTTTTCGCAATCGGGTCAAATTCAGCCAACCATTCAAGCGAAACCGAGTTTTCGGGGTTTATCCCAGGAGTTAGCTCCGATCCAAGCAAAATTAATGGTGGGGCCAGCGAATGACATTTATGAGCAGGAGGCGGATCGAGTGGCGGCTCAGGTGGTGCAACGAATCCATACTCCTGTTTCTAATTCATTAACCCAAGGGGAATCAGTTCAACGTCAGAAAGATGAGGAAGGGTTACAAATGAGGCCCATCACTCCTATCCAACGAAAAGACATGAGCGCGGGAGGAGAAGTCTCAACCGATTTGGAATCGGAAATCAATCATGCGCGCGGGGGAGGGCAACCGTTAGCCCCAGAGATGCAGTTGAAGATGGGTGAGGCGATGGGGGCAGATTTTAGTGGGGTGCGGGTGCATAGGTCTGAACAGGCGGATAAGTTAACACGGGCTGTGGGAGCGCGGGCGTTTACGACGGGGCAGGATTTGTTTTTTAAGCGGGGTGAGTATCAGCCTGGAAGTCGGGGAGGGCAGGAGTTGATTGCCCATGAGTTGACTCATGTGGTGCAGCAGAATATGACTCAGTCAAGCTTGCAATGTTTGAAGGATAGCTTCTATCCAGATGGTCATGAAAGTCGATTTGTTCCTAAAGATAGGATAAAGTTATCAGAATCCTTCAAAACAAAACATATTGCAGAAGATGTAACAAGTGCAACAAATATTACGCTAAATCGATATGAAAAAGGAAGTATGCCAAAAGCAATGCAAGATGGAGATTTAGGTAACACTACAGCGAAGAAAGCTGATTGGATTGATGCTGTAACAAGCAGTGACAGCGAAATGACAGATGCAGTAAACTGGCAAGGAGATATAGCTGTTAAAATAAATGGCTGGGATACAAAATGGAACAAAACGGCTGTCAGTCAAGAAAACATACCGAGTAATTACATAACAGCAGAGCTATCAAGTGCTGATAGAACGGTAGGAGGAGTCATAAAAAAACAAGGTGGAGAAGTTATTATTGACCATGTAGGAGGGCAGAAAAAATAATGGGCTAAGTCGACTTCTTGGTAATATTGCTTATAGTGCGATCGCCGATCTTGTAAAGTGCGTTCCTTCTCACAACTCTCCTCTCCACTCTCAACCGTCATCCGAGGAATGCATCATCCCAAACTGTATGTCCTACCCATCCTTCACGGATGCATAATTATTGAGCATTTGAGGTTCGTATAACCACACGAGCGATCATTAAGCCAAAATGCGCTTTGACTGGGATAATCACAAAAGTCAGATTCTTAAGCAAAATCGAGGATATTCGCTCGAAGAAATTTCTGTGGTTCTCGCTGGCGATTATGTAGAACTAGTCAAACAAAATGATCCAGAACAGTTCATCGCCATCAGTTATCTGGGAAACACCCTTCTATCCGTAATTTATGAGATTCGATACGATAAAGAAGGAGAATATATCTGGTTAGTGACTTATTGGAAAAGCACCAAACGGGAACGAGAGATCTATGAGCAATATTTCTGCTGAACAACTTGAACAGAAAATTGAGGCGGGAGAAGAAGTCATTGATCGCTATTTTGACACTACGACAACCCAAGTTGGCATCCCCCGTCCAATGACTTCACGCAGACGACACAATCTGGTAACAACCAACCTCGATATTCCTAGTCCCATGCTCGACGAACTCGACCAGATGGCTAGCGAACTCAATATCAGCCGCCAAGCGGTAATTAAAATGATGCTACGCCGTGCCCTTGATGAACATTATCTCGCAAAAAGAACTGCGTCATAGTGAGATCGTCTATCTCGTAGGGTAGTTGATTAAATGTAATGCACTAAATCCATCGGGTATTTTTCGCATCAAAAAACAATTAAGTAGTCCAAAAACTCCACCTTTAACCCATTGCTCCCAAATCAGACATATTTTTTCAATACGGTAATCATTCGTACCTTGAATGGTTTACGATAACACTCTCATCTAAGTTTGAAGTGATAAGAAAGATTAATTTAGCTCGATTATTTGTTTTTTTAATTATTGTTTTGTAGTTTAATGCTAAAGTTAAGCGCATTGTAGGGCTTTTATCAAATTTTATAGGCAACGGGAGAAAGGAGTCATGGCGCATACAAGACTTTCTAAACATTCTCTATCCAAAAACGAGCAAGCGGTTTCGGGTGTTGCTTCTCGGGTTTCTGTCCGCGAGCCGATTGATGAGTTTCAGGATGTCTATAGCAGTCGGGCGGGGAGTGCGGCTTTTAGGGAACAATATGAGTCGGATTTTTCGCGATCAGGTCAAATTCAGCCAACCATTCAAGCGAAACCGAGTTTTCGGGGTTTATCCCAGGAGTTAGCGGCAGAGTCTCAGCCTGTCCAGTTACGTGAAGAAGAAAATAAAACGGGTTTGCCTGATGACCTGAAGGCGGGGGTTGAGGCTTTATCGGGTTATTCGATGGATGATGTCAGGGTTCATTATAATTCGTCTAAACCTGCTCAATTACAGGCATTGGCATATACGCAGGGGACGGAGATTCATGTGGGGTCTGGGCAGGAGAAGCATTTGGCACATGAGGCTTGGCATGTAGTTCAGCAAATGCAAGGAAGGGTTAAACCGACAATGCAGATGAAAGGGGTACAGATTAATGATGATGCTGGGTTAGAAAAAGAGGCGGATGTGATGGGGGGCAAGGCACTGCAGATTCGCAGCCCCAATCAGGTCATGACAGAACCGTTCGCCGATGCTACGATCTTGGAGCCTGGGCAGAGCGAGTCGGCGCAAGCGTCAGGGATCCACAGTGCTGCTATCAGGGCTTCCGGGGAAAAAGGGCGTTTGAATTTCATATCCTTGACAGTCCGTGACACCGCTGATCCCCGCAGCGGATCTATAATACAAAAAGCGGAAGAACCGGTTCAAAGGGCTATAGCCACCACTCTAAATGAAAAGGCCATCATAAAAGAGGCGATAGAAACTGCTGTCGAACTGATGCATAAGAAGTACATAGCACTATTTAATAATGACGTTACTACCGTGGCTGCTGCCATGACTTACCTCGGATTGGACAAACGCGATGCAATGTCTCTAGCTAACGCACTAATGGGTAGTATGAACGAGCATAAAGCAGCAATGGTTGCAGGCTCTGAAGTCGACTGGAATGACACGGGCTTTGCTGCTGCTGTCGCTGGTGACATAAATGGGCTGGAGGTCAACCAGGCATTCTTAAAAGCGAACCTTCTCGGCGTCAACTCAAGGGCTTCCACCATGATCCATGAATCTACCCACATATTCAGAAACGCTAACACTCAGCCGGCATTCACGAATGACATTACAGGCATAAGCGGTGCTACGATTACCCCAAATAACAGAGAAGTGTATGATGACAACCAGTTGAAAGACTTACCTGTCGACCTGCGAAAGGATAATGCTCAGAACGTGGAAAGGTTTTTTACTTCATAGAGCGATCTCTCTTGTAGTAGTGCGATCGCCGATCTTGTAGGGTTCGTAAATGAAATGTAACGCACCAAATTAATGATTATTATTCATCATTGTCTGATGTTTGGAATGCCTATTAATGCGATCACTGATGCTCTGTTGATTCTATGCGATCTATAAAAATAAACTTCTTTCAATCGAGTGCGATCGTAACGCGCTTTATACCCTACGTTTGGTCTATGTCTTGAGTTAAAATGATCAAGACAAGCTAAATTAAGCTTAATTAATTCAACTTAATAAAAATGAAGAAAAATGATGAAGGAAACCAATCAATTAAAAGAAATAGAACAAGCAATTAGTCAGTTATCCCCGCAAGATTTAACAGAATTTCGTCAATGGTTTGCTGAATTTGACGCAGAAGCATGGGATCAACAATTTGAAAACGATGTGATGATAGGTAAGCTAGATGGGTTAGCAGAAAAAGCGTTAAAACACTTACGACAAGGAAATTGTACGAATTTGTGAAACATCGAGCAACCCCTGATTTTTGGTATTATTATCGACAATTACCCCCTTATATTCAAGACCTTGCTGATAAATGTTATGAATTATTAAAACAAGATCCCTATTATCCATCATTACATTTTAAGAAAGTAGATCGTTTTTGGACAGTTCGGATTGAAATACATTACAGGGCTATTGCTGTGGCAGATGGACAAGAAATGGCATGGTTTTGGATAGGACATCATGCCGAATATGACAAAATTTTGCAAAAATAAAAATAATATCTCCTCGGTCAGGAATTTTTACCACAGTTCCCTTCCCACAGGCGCAGCTTCTAACCACTCTCGATCTTCTGAACTTAAGAGCAAATCATCAGGCATTCCTGCAAACAACTTATCAAGATTGTAATGGGGCGAAGACTTGGCGATCGTAATCTGATTTCCTTCGATGTTGATACTCACGGGAGAACCAATCGGTAACTGTATTTGCTCTAACAAATCGGCTGGTATCGCAATGTGAGGAGAACCGTTAATATCTTTTACTGTAGTGATTACCATAAGAATTAATTACCTTATGGGGACTGTATACTTCAATTGTAAAAGGACAACATAGCGATCGCTCTTGTACTTCGTTGCACCTGACAATAACGCACTTGTCACATTTTAAATTCACCATGCTATCATTTCTGTATATACATTCTGTGTATACCAATGGAATTTGAATGGGATGAAAACAAAAATCGACAGAATCAACAAAAACATGGGATAAGCTTTGAAGAAGCCAAAGAAATCTTTCAAGGGATTTACTTTACCTCCATTGATGATCGCTCCAACTACGGTGAAATACGAGAAATCATTATTGGTACTATCCGAAGCACGATTGTCGTCACTGAGGTCTATACCGATAGAAACGGCAAAATCCGTCTGATCTCTGCCCGAAAAGCCACACCCAAAGAAAGGAAACAATACCATGACTATCTCCGACGAACGACTTAAAGAAATCGAAAATATTCCCGACTCCGCCATAGATACCTCCGATATCCCCGAACTAGACGAGCATTTCTGGGCCAACGCCAAAATGGTCAGACCGATCGCCAAAAAAGCCATCTCGATTCGGATAGATGAGGATATTTTGGATTGGTTTAAAAATAAAGGTAAAAATTACCAAACGATGATTAATACTGTTCTTCGCTCTTATGTCGAACATCATCAAAAGTAAATAGATGCAAATTTAGCGTTTTAGGAGTTACAGTTCAAAAAATTCTCTTTACACCACCGTTTTCATCAAGAAAGCGACAAAGTATAAATCAAACAGACATGTTTTTCGTTCTTAAATTTAACCCCGACCTCCGAACTCCTAACCCTTAACTGGTCTTAAGTTTACTCAGCGTGATCACCTTTAACTAATTCCCATAGGTACTCTGCATCATATCCCCCTGCACCAAAACCTTCTTTTGTAACTTCGATTTTTTTGCCGTTAACTTAACCGTCTCCTGCCCATTCACTGGCACAGGGCCACTCGGCGTTGTTTGAATTCCCGTAAACATAAACTTACACTCAGCCTCATAAACAACTCCTTTTCCCCCAACCTTTAACTTCGGGTACGCCTTCACCTGTACGGGTAAAGCAGTCCAAACACCCGATTGAGCAGGCGGATAGGGCATAGCCCCAGGCATCGCAAACACCTCACCCTGAACAGCAATTGACTTTCCCATAAATTAAACCTCTGGCTTAAAAATCGATAGAGCAATTCGGCGATAACTCCCCACTAATCTTAAATTTTAGTTTTCCTACGCAGTGATCTGAAGAGCAACCCTTAATATATCAAGATGGGACGAACTTTTGCCCTCAGATTATCAATCCCTCACAGAATTTCATCCATGATGCCATCGGCACTCACCCCCCTAGAAGAACTGCTTCCCGCCCTCCAGTTACTAGATGGGCTACTTGACCGTAGTATGCAGCTAACAGAAGCCCTGCAACCCAATAGCATTAGCGCAACCCAACCCAACTGCGACCAACTCCGCCAAATTGAACTTGTCCTCCCGCCTGGCTATCCCCGCTATAGTCCCGCCCAATTCTCCGAATTACCGAGTAGTCAGATTCAGCCATCTTCACGGCTAGGGAAGCTACAACGCGAATTTGGCTTAACTCCCTTCGATCTGAATATTATCCTTATTGTCCTTGCCCCCGAACTGGATCGCCGCTATGAACAAATTTATGCCTACCTACAACAGGATGGACGAGCCATTCGCCCCAGCATTGATTTAGTCCTGAATTTGCTTTGTACTACAACTCCTGAAAAACTCCAACGGCGATCGCGCTTTGCCCCCACTACTCCCCTGCGTCACCATGCTTTGTTACACCTTATTTCTCCCCAGCCTACTAATCCCTCCTCCCTGCTAGCTCAAGAAATTAGCCTTGATCCAGCGATTATCCGCTATTTACTGGATGAAACAGGACTTGATGCTGATCTGAGCTTTTATTGTTCGCTTATTCCCATACCCTTATCACCTCAGCAAACTAACCTGTCTGAGTCATTGGTGCAGCAAATCGAAACGATTCTCAAACGGAACGCGATCGCTGAAACTCAAGATTTTTTAAACCCTCTCCGACTTTATCTGCAAAGTACCGATACCGTTCTGCCGCAACAGTTTGCCCAAGGATTGGCTTATCATCTAGATCGTCCCCTACTCATCGTTGATTTAGAAAGCCTGGCACGGCAACCCGATCAATTTCCCCAACGCTTACGAAGACTGGGCCGCGATGCCTGGTTACAACACGCTCTCCTCTACCTACATTCTGTTGATAGCCTACATCAAGAGACTTCCCAACCTCTCTACACTTTTCTGATCGACCTCCTCGCCCTGCTTGATCTGCCAATCATTGTCGCGGGTCGTCAGTCTTGGCAACCTCCTAGCGATCGCGCTTTTGGCATGGTCACAATTTCTCTGACTCCACCCGATTTTCAATCTCGTTATACTTGCTGGGAAGACCATTTGGCCAAGATAGGGTTAACCGTTGAACCAACGACCATAACAGCTTTGGCAGATCGATTTCGGCTAACCTCGACCCAAATTCAAGCCGCGATCGCTACGACTCAAAATCAATTAGCCTACACGGTCAATCCCCCATCTATTGAAGCCACCTTGTTTCAATCCGCTCGTAACCAATCGGGACATCAACTAATGAAACTGGCCCAACCGATCCAGCCTCGATACGGTTGGTCAGATTTGGTACTACCAGACTTGCAACTTGAACAATTACAGGAGATCTGTATTCATCTCAAGCACCGCCACACTGTTTTTGAAACTTGGGGTTTTGATCGCAAGCTTTCTTTGGGTAAAGGGGTTAACGCCCTGTTTGCTGGATCGTCAGGAACGGGCAAAACGATGGCCGCCGAAGTCATTGCCAATGTTCTTCAACTCGATCTATATCGTATTGACCTATCCCAAGTAGTGAGTAAATATATTGGCGAAACCGAGAAAAATCTCAATCAAATTTTTACTGCTGCGGCAAACGCTAATGCCATTCTACTCTTTGACGAAGCTGATGCACTGTTTGGTAAACGAACTGAAATTAAAGATTCCCATGATCGTTACGCCAATATTGAAGTGGGATACTTGTTGCAACAAATGGAAGCCTACGAAGGTTTGGCCATTCTGACAACAAACCTTAAGGGAAATTTAGATGAAGCCTTTATTCGTCGTTTGAGATTCATTGTGGACTTCCCTTTTCCCTCTATTCGAGAAAGATTGGGGATTTGGCAGAAAATTTGTCCCAGCACCCTGCCCATTGATCCAAACATTAATTGGCAAGCTCTAGCGGAGCAGTTTGAGATAACTGGGGGCAACATTCGCAATATTGCGCTGAGTGCAGCTTTTTGGGCAGCAGAAGCGGGAGAAAAGCTGACAAGTTCCCATCTTAAACGAGCGATTCGTCGGGAATATCAAAAAATGGGTAGACCGTTGATGGATAGTAAATTTGAGGACTTTTGAGAAATGCAGAACGCCCATAGATCAATGCTTTAAACTAACAAATTTGTTGTTTTTGATACAGGATTATTAAAATTGACAATCATTAAGTAAGCGATCGTTGACTAAAAACACTTCATAAATCTTAGTAATTGCTAAAACTCTTTCTATACAAAAGACTAAAACAATGGTTACTTCCAATTATTTAAAAAGTAAAATGTAGAATATTAAGTTTTCTAAAGAAAAATTGCTTTTATTTTCAATTTAAAAAGCTTTATAAATAGCACTAGAAAATTATTAGGTGATTAACATATCATTATTTTCAATGAAAATCTTTATTCTCTAGACTGAAAATTAGCCTAACACAGAAGACCTTATAAGTCTGTGCTTTGATGTCAATTTAACTCTAAGGCTAAGAAATTTTTGTTAAAGCGATTTTTTGATTTTTCTGGTGTCTACTATTTTTATCAATGAATCTCCGATTCTTCTAAGCATTGAGAGTCTGTGAATGCTAAATGATCTGAATTTGACCCTTGAAGAGTTACTAATGGCAGAGCTACCTCAACGGTTTAGCAGTACTCAAACTGCCATCACTTTTTGTACACCAGATCGACAGGTCATTGGCTTAAAAAGTAAATTTCCCGCACTCAATTTGTTTTTGTACGATATTCGTGAAAATCTCGAACTACGGAACAGCAGTTGGACAGTAACTCGCAATGATAATGGAACTGCCACACGAGAGCCTTCTCCCGCAAGGGTTGATTGTTCCTATTTGATAACAATGTGGCCAAACGATAGCGACGAAAAAAGCGTCCAAGTAGAGTATGAAATTCTTGGTGAAGTAATGCAAGTGTTGTTGCGCTATCCAAGGCTTCCACCTGAAATATTGCAAGGAAGTTTGAAGGACTTTCCCCCCCCTTTGCGATCTTCTGTGTTGGGACAAACCAAGTTACAAAATCTGGGGGAATTTTGGCAGGCAATAGGAGGAAAACCGAGAGCGACACTTAATTACACCCTCACAATCTCAGTTCCAGTTCAAGAATCTCAAATCTGGCCATTAGTGACACAATTAGGAGAAAGTAATGGGTAATATGATGACTTTCAGTTTAACAACTCGCCGAGTTGCCATTTGTGGTCAAGTTGTGATCGGTTACACAGTGGATGATGGAAAAACAGAAATTTTATCGACTCCAGTTTCACAAGCATTGGTGGAAATTAGCGAATACCCTGAGGGATTATTTAAACGGAAATTAAATCTCCTAAAATCCCTTAGCAATAGTCAAAAATGGGAGTCCTTATCTAATCGCCCTGATCGTACCCTAACGACGATTGATGGTTCTTTTCATTTTACAGATTTACCTTTAAGTAATTATACTTTAAGAGCATTTTACCCGTCTCAAAAGTTTTATCTCCAAACTGATGAAGTTTCCGTTACTGTTGTTGAGAGTCAAAAGCCAAACTGGGTTAATTTAATCCTCAAGGTATCTGGCATCGCTGGTCAGGTTATAGATCACAAAGGCAGTCCAGTTGTTTACGCCCAAGTCAAATTCAAAGACAGCAAAGAATATACCCTATGCGATCGCGATGGCAAGTTCCAACTTCTCAATCTCAAAACTCCGCCTTCCTCTCCAGTTCAATTAATAGTTTCTGCACCTAACTATGATGATTTTACGACAAAAGATATTATTCTCTCAGAAGGCATTCTCTATTCTATTGAACCTATTCAACTTTCCAAAAAATCACCGATGAAAAACAACGGAACTCCAACCTAATTTGTTAGTAGATCAAAAAAATCTATAAATAAAACTAGATCGGTTCTCTTGGATTAGTCCTGTAAAATATTCAATAGTGATACAATTTTTTTGCGTTCTCTTGTAACTCTTTCTACAGAAGCAATGTAGCAATCAGTAATTTTTGATTGTCATGAAGCTTACAGGAGAGCCACTAGATCTTTGAACAAAAAAATAATAAGGTTAGACAACAAAACTTTAAGATTTTTTGAAAAGAAAGATTTAAGATTTAATACTTTACAAGATAATAGACATTGAGATAGTATGGTTTAGTGACTTGCTCTAAAAGTGATTATTAATTTAATTACTTTTTGTTCAAAAATAGCAATTTTTTGTTTTTTTAAAAGGCATTTTGAGTCCTTTGATTTTTAGTGTTTCGATCTTGTATTTAGCAATTTATTTGTAAATAAATTTCTTAATCTAGTCGGCTTTGTTATCAAAGTAAAAACCTCGCGAAATTATCTAATGATTGTAATTGGAGCTGCGAGGATTCTAGAAAACAATCAAAGCTAACTTAGTTATTTAATTTGTTATTTAATTTGCCAAAAAAACATCGCTTTTGTTTTTGAATTAGTGTGTGAAAAACTTTATTATGTGAAGTTACCAAACTCTCATTAGTGTATGAATGTAAATGCAATGCTAAGTAGATCAACCAAATAAAACATAAAATCTTTTTGCGCTTTATTCCCCCTACCCCCCCTTGCTAAGAGGGGAGCCGATAGGCGGGGGATTTTATAAAAAATAAGGTTGACTTACTTATTGTGTATTAACTTTTTAATTCAATACACTGTCTGGAAGAGCCATATTAATTCTTTCCTAACTACTCAGGAGTTTAAAATCATGCCGACTTATTCATCGCCTGGTGTCTATGTTGAAGAGGTGTCTTCTGGTTCTGCACCGATCACGGGAGCGGGGACGAGTGTTGCTGGATTTATCGGAATTATTACCGGTACTCCAACGATTAAAAAAATGCCAGTTTCAGTAGATACTGAAAATACTGGTAATACCAACAAAAAAAAGTTTGATCTACCCAGTATCACACTGAATGAGGGAGAAATTCTTTCTTTCGATCCAAGCAAAAATAAATCAGAATTATCTGTTGCGGGAAATCTTTTGATGGGGACGGATGCTTTTACGATCAGTATAAAAGATAATACCCCCTCTATTGCCTTCAAAGAAAATGTTAGTCCAAGCGAAAAAATCACAGGTTTTTTGGAACTGTCGATCACTAAAGCGACTGAGCAAAAACTTAACTCGGTACTAGAAGGTGAAATCAAATTGATTACTAATTTCACTGAATTTAAACAATATTTTGGAGATTTTACCAAAGACAATCCAGAGCAAAATATTTTTGCCCATGCGGTTTATGGTTTCTTTCGCAATGGTGGAACTAGAGCCTATGTCACTTGGGCATCCGATGCTAAAGGTGTGGATGAGGTTTTAAGTGATTTTGAAGCTATTGATGAAATTAGTATTGTCGTCGCGCCCGGACAAACGGATGCAAATATTATCGGTAAAATTAAAGACCATGCCGCTACAATGGGCGATCGCATTGCCATTCTTGATAGTAAGCTCGATATTAATTTAGGCAGTGAAACCACGCCAACAGTGCCTGGATTTACCTCTGACGTTGCAGCGTTCTATTTTCCTTGGATTCAGGTTTACGATCCTGCCACAGAGACCAACATTTTTGTTCCGCCCAGTGGACATATTGCGGGCGTTTATTCCAGGGTTGATGGAGAAAGAGGTGTTCATAAAGCCCCTGCTAACGTTCCTCTTTTGGGTGCTTTGGATTTGCAATTTAACACCAGTAAAGCAAAGCAAGATGGGCTTAATCTCAAGGGTGTGAATGTTATTCGTAAACTCAATGGCAATATTCTCGTCTGGGGAGCGCGTACCCTTGGTGATAAGAACGGAGAGTTTACATATATTAATGTTCGTCGTCATTTTTGTTATCTGAAAGACTCTATTGATAAAGGGACACAATGGGTTGTTTTTGAGCCGAATACCCCTGAACTTTGGTCTAAAATTCGTCGTAATATTTCTGCTTTTTTAACCTTAGAATGGCGTAAAGGAGCTTTATTTGGAACAACTCCCCAGGAAGCTTTTTATGTCAAATGTGATGCAGAAAATAATCCTCCTGCTCTACGGGATCTCGGTCAAGTGGTGATAGAAATCGGCGTTGCGGTGGTTAAACCGGCTGAATTTGTGATCTTTCGTTTGAGTCAGTGGTCTGGCACTAAAGAATAAAATGCAGCAACTCCAATCCAAACTTCCTGGCGTTTATCTAACGGAAATTAGTCCTTCT
>JAYKGY010000070.1:0-123495 GCA_035285545.1 Snowella sp.
CAATCGTCTCAAACTGATTAAGCGTCAGGCTTATGGGTTTCTTAACTTTGAAAATATGCGTCGTCGCTTTTTAGCTTGCTTTTCATTATGAGTTTTACTTATCACTCTTTATTCAGAAGAACCATTACTACTTCCCAATGCTGATTCAATTACTAGCAAATTTTGATATTTACCTTGCTCCGATATTTCTCTACATAATTGTGCGCTTTTAGGTGAAGGTTCTATTGCAATAACCTGTCCATTTATTCCAACTTTATCCAGAAATTGTTGGGTATATAAACCAATGTTGGCTCCTATATCCCATACAACATCACCTTCTCCAACAAATCTTAATAATTCTTGTTGAAATCTGTCTTCATATTTTTTATTATTTATAAGACTTACTAAAAATTGGAAAAAAGCCTTACCAATTCGGTAGTTTCTTACCTTGGCTCTCAGGTTGATAAAAAATTGATTTTGAGATAGATCAAAGATTAAATTATTCATGTTTAATTTGGGTTAGTTTGATTTTTTGATATAAAAAATTTTTAAAAAATATTTAAAGTTTTCAGAAAAAAAGAATGTAAGTTATCAGCTTTTTCTGGATTAATAAGAGGATGATTAACAATCTTATTGTTTTCAGTAATATGTTTTACATTAAACATACTTGTAATTATGGAATAAGGAGAATAAAAAACACAAAAATAAGATAGGATTAGCTTATATAAATCCTCTGGGTTTCTTATTTGAATATCGATCATAGATTCAAGATAAGGCAAAGCACCTTTATCTTCTATTTTTTTGAAAATTGAAGAGATATTTGGCTGTAATTGGAAAGGGGAATGAAAAATAATTTTAATATTTTTTTGCTTGAGTTTTTGTAAAATTTCTATCTCAAATGGGCTAAAAAAACGACAAGGGATTTGTAATATATTTGGCTTTATATTATGAGATTCTAAAAAATCATAAGCTACATTTAAAGGTAGACTGGTTGAAAATCCATAATTTTTAATCATTCCTGATTGCTGGACTTCTATTAAAAATTCTAAAATAGGCTGTATATTATTTTGAGATTCTTGAAAGTTGTATTCATGAAATAAAATATTATCAATATAATCTGTTTGTAAATAATTTAAGCTCGTTTTTAAACTTGTTTTAGCATTTTCTAGTGTAAATACAGCTTCGGGAGCCGCTACTTTGCTTGCCGCCGTTTTAATTAAACTGTGTGTGCGAGGAACATAATTAATTAATTTTCTAGCAATTGCTTTAGAAGTTCTAATCCATTGGTTATTATTGGGAACAAGTCCAAACTTCGTTGTGATTTCTACTTTGTTTCTGGGAATTTTATGATTGACTAAAAATTCTCCGAGTAAAGATTCTGCTTGTCCCCATCCATAGGTTCGAGCAATATCAAAATAATTTATTTTTTCTGAGTAAGCAATTTCAAGTGCTTTTAAGCTTTCTTGCTTAGCAACTCTACCCAGCATGGGGGCACATCCAAATCCAAGACAAGTTTTAACCATTTTAGAAAAACCTTAATTGTAAAAATAAACGCTCTTTTTCTATTGGTGGTAATGCTTTATGAAAACAAGATGCATCTTCTAAAAAACATTTTCCAACATTACCTTCGATGGTAATAATTTGTTCTTTAGAATAATAGTGATGAATGATTTCATCAGGAAAACGGGCACTTCTTAAAAGCATCCAGAGTTTCTTGTTTTTGTGGCTTGACTTTACTAATCTGTGAGCACCACTATTGACATTCACATCAGTTAAATAAAAGCTAATATAAAAAAAGTTGAGTCCGTGTACATCATAGTGATAGTCAATTGTTTGAAATTGGCTTCTGCGATCTTCAGAAGATAGATTACTAGCAAAGCTCCACCAGAGCATTACATCACAATTATCTGGGTAATAACCTAAATATTTTTCTGCAATTTCTAGTAAAAAGCTGTCATGTCTCAGTTGTAAAGTCTGCTCAATTTCTAAGGGATTTTTTACCCTCGCGATCGCGATTCTTTCTTTGTTTTTTAACTGCTCATGATATTCTTGATAAGTAAAATCGAAGGAATAGCTAGGAGACGTTAATTTACTATTTTTGGCAAATTCAATAATTGGCGTTACGGATTCTTGTTTCATCTCCAGTTGATCGAAATAGGAATTTTCATGAATATTATTTACAATAGAGTCTATATTAAATTTTTGGTAATCTTTTAACTGACTTGGCTGAATTGATGAGACTGGTTTTTGTCGGAACAATTGTTGCAATTTTCGATATCGAGAATACAAATTTCTAACGAATAAAAAACGACCTAAGAAATAATCGAAATTCCCATTAATGATTCTAAAGATGATTTTTTTGTAATCTAATTTAGGATTATTAGACGTATAAACAATATTAGTGGATTCTTGCATACTTGTATTTTAATTTAATTAATAACATTTTTTGTGTATTTTTGTTTTAGAGATTGATAGTAAAAATAAATTTTTTCAGTCAATTTTTGCTTGTTTGGTAAATCATTAATGATTTGTTGGTAAGCACAAATAAGTTGTTTGCTAATTTGCTCCCAACTATAATTTTTAAGAATAAATTGGCGAGATCGACTCCCCATTACTTGAGCGGCTTCTGTATTTTCTAAATATTTGAGTAATCCTTCTGCGATCGCTTCTGCATTAATATCAACCACTAAGGCAACATTTTCCTTTGCCGCTTCTGGGAAATTACAGCCAGTAGTGATCACACAGGGTAGACCCGCTGCCATTCCCTCTAAAACTGAGACGCTAAATCCTTCAGAATAGGAAGGAGCAACATAAACGGACGCGGCGGCTAAGGCGGCATATTTGAGCGAACCACTTAACATTCCCGTAAAAGTGACAGCTTCTAAACACTGGTTTGACCGTAGCCATTGCTTAACGGTTGGCGAGTAACTAATGTTATCGGGCCCAGCAATAATCAGATGGGTTTCAGGAAATTGTGCCTGCACTTTAGCAAACGCAGTTACTAACAAATCTAGACCTTTTTTCGGGTCAATTCGTCCTAGAAAAAGAATCAGTTTTTTATGCCGTGTTTCAGGAAATTGTTGATAAAAGATTTCTGGGTCAGGTAATTGTTCAAAATCTTTTTGATGGATACCATTAGGAATAATTAGTAAGGGTGATTTTAGCTCAAGAGATTGTAAATTTTGGGCTTCTGTTGAAGCAAGTGCTTGAATCGCATTAGCCTGTTTTAAAAAAGGTTTTTCAAAAAGATTAAAGTATAATTGTTTTTTCCACGATTTATAGGCTAACGCCCAGGGTTCAAGCATTCCGTGAGGGGTCATGATATAGGGAATTTTTTTGATTTTGCAAGCTACATGGGCGGGTAAATTGGTATAGGAAAAAATCGCATTGGTATGCACTAAATCATAGGCATTGACATTCTTAAAGAGCCAAGCGGTTAAGGGCAAACTGACTTTATAATCGGACAAATGCCAGTACGGAAAATACTGAACCCGATAAGAGGTTTCCTGAATCCAGGTCTGCATGGGAAGGTTTAAACCACTGGAACCATTGGCATTGGTTGTCACAATATCGACTTCAATGCCGCGATCGCCGAGAGCTTCAGCTAGGGATAAAACGCATTGAGAGGTTCCGCCATAGACTGATCCTAACGCGGGGATAACAAATAAAATTTTCATTTTTTCTACTGAAATAATTGGCACAAATTAGGCAAAGGCTAAGCTATATTCCACCGCTTGCTTTAAGCCTTGGGCAAAGAAATCTGGGGAAAATTGTTGAATATGCTGTAATGAAGCTTGACCCATTGCAGATAAATCAACTTCGGAAGAACTCATTTTCAGCATTAATTCCGTTAAGGCTTGTTGGTCAGTGGGATCAAAGCCAAAGCCATTAATTCCCTCTAAAACGAGATCTTCAAAGCAACCACAACGATTCGAGACTAAAACGGGTAAACCTGCTGCCATTGCTTCATTGACCACTAATCCCCATTGTTCTTGAATGCTGGCATGAATAAAACAACTCGCATGGGCAAAATACGGTAACAGTTCTTCCTGTTGCAAAAATCCGGTTAAATGTACCCAATCGGTCAAACCTAATTGTTTAATTTTTTGTTCAATTTCTGATCGCAATTCTCCTTCTCCACTTAAGACTAAATGCCAAGCTTCATGGCCTTTTTGTTGACGATAGATAGCATAGGAATCAATCAGAAAGGCTAAGTTCTTTTTAGGAATAAAACGATTAACTGCCAAAAAATAAGGGTTGTTTAAAGGACGAGGTAGATGGCCAATGAGAGCAGGGTGAAAGGCATGATTACCCACCACGTCATAGCCTAAGAAGATAGCTTGCGAGGGCATTCCTAACTTTGCAAAGTACCGCTTATGAGGTGTTCCACCGACTAAAGCTGCATCATATTGTTGAATAATTTTTTGTTTAATCAATTCCCGTAGTTGAAATCTCGGTGCATCATTTTCCATTGATTCAGATAATAAAATTATGGATTTACGATGCCAAAGACACCAGATTAAAGCAAACAACATTCCAAGTTCAAAATAGCCCGCGATCGCGAGAACATCAGGCTGAAGTTTATTCAGGGCTTGATTGAGTTTAAATACAAGCTGAAGAGGATTAACTTTTTCGAGTTGTTCATCTTCAATAACTGAAACAATGGGATAATTTTTTTTCCGATGCTCTGTAACCCAAGCATATTCTGTTTGAGCTTTCCCCAATTCAATTGGGATTACTTCAATAGGTGGATTTTTAAAACTATTAATACATCCTTCAATTCTGGCGAAATGATAGGGTCCAAAGTTTTTAAATAAAATTCCGATTTTGATAGACATAAATTAATTGATAATTAATGAGAGTTTGCCAACTAATTAGGCATTAGTATTAACAATTAATAACCAGGAGTTAGATAGCGATTATTTTTTGATTCTTGCTTGGAATATAAAACAATTAAGAAAACAATACTTATTTGAAAAATCGCCTCTTGTAAAAAGCGGCCAATTCCATGGGTTAATGCCAACATCGCAGGGCTAACTAATCCCATATACAAAATAGATGAACAAAAACTTTTGTTATAATAAGCAGAAATCCAAAGATTCTTAAATAAATAACCAATTAAAGCAAAACTAAGACAACCTAAATAGCCAAATTCCATAAAGGAATCACCCACGCCTGTAGTTGTTGTTCCTACATGAACAGAATAGCCATATAGGTTATATAGCGTTTCATTTGTTATTAAATTAAATTGCAGAGAGACTTTTAAACCAAATCCTAAAAGCTGCCCTGGGACATATTGGAACACAACAGAATCCCACCATCCCGATCCTAATCCATAGAGATTTAACGCGGTAACGGCATCAATATAATAAGCTGCGTTTTTAAGCTCTAAAATTTCTCCCGTTTGCTGTATTGCTAATTGTTCTTGAATAGTTGATAGAATTGCATTCCATTTTCCACTGAATAGTAATTCCCAAAATAGTCCGCGTAATTCTCCTATCGCCAGTAAAAGTAAACTCATTAAAAATATGGTAAGAATGATTAACCATCGAGGGGGTAAATAGCGGCGAACTAGCCAAAAAGAAAGGCCAACAATAATGACAAAAGTCATGGTTGGTTGTCTTCGTCCTCCTAGTACCGTTTGTAAAGGAATCCAACCCGCCGTTGAAGCCAAGATAATATTTAACATTGAGGGATAACGGATCGCTCGCAATAAAAAAACTGAAAAGGCAATATAAATAACCTGAGCAAAAAAGTAATAAATAGTTGCTTCTCCTGTCCAATTACCATTTGTATCTGATCGTTGAATGTCGGATTGATCAATTAAATAATTAAAGAAATATCCTAAGAAAGTTAAAATTAAGGCAATTTGAAAGAGTTTCGTTTCGTTTAAGTTAATATTAAAATGATTAATGAATTTTTGATTCGGTTTACCTTGATAGCCTATCCAACAAGCGATCGCGCACAGACAAGACATTAACAAAACTCTGGCTAATGCATCTTGATTGAGTAAACCCGGATTCGCAATTAAAGAAGCGGTTTGGGGAATTAAAAAAGAGACAAAAATTGCCCCCATAAAAAAAGGATATTGGTAAATTCTCTCAATCCGAATTAGTCCCCAAACTAATAAGCTCATGCAGATTAGGATTAATAAACTACGATAAATTTCAGGCATGATTATTGGGTATCAATTAAAAAATATTTTTGAGGCAATCTTGCAGATGGAAAAGACTGAAGATAGAAGAATTCATTGCCTGTTGAGAAAATTTTGCTAATTGTTGAGGAGAGTGAAAGCAAGATAAAAGAGAGTCCGCGATCGCCTTTCCCGTGATTTCAGATAAAACTAAGCCATTAAGATCGGGCTGAACCACTTCACCGCAAAAGGAAGAGGCAATAATCGGTAATTGCCAAGCTTGGGCTTCTAGCTGAGTCAAGCCAAAACCGTCGGAATGGGTAGGAAAAAGAAAAACATCTGCAAGCTGATAATAATACGCTGTTTTACTCCGATTAACCTGAGCGACCCAATGTATTTTGTCATGGTATTGAAAATCAGGGGGTATGGTAATTTGCTGCGGCCCTACTATCCAGAATTCAATAGGATAGCCCTCTAGTAATTTAATGGCTTCTAATAAAGCCGCAATTCCCTTACGCAAAATAACTTGCCCTAGAAATAAAACCCGCAACGGTCGTTGATGATTAAATTCAACAGGATAGATACGGTTCCAGTTCTCAGCGATCGCGGGAGGAGTATAAACCAGAGGAATTAGGTGCAACTTTTGGGGATCAACGCCTGCTTGTTCTAATAATTGGCGCGACCATTGGGAGTTAACCATAATCACATCCGCTAGTTGACACTCTTCTTGCCAGTTTTGCCAATAGCTTTGGGGGGCGGGTTGCCAATCAGTCCCGTATTGGGAATATCGGGTATAAAGTTGAGTAACAATTTTTTCTTCAAAAATGCCCGGATCAATTTGTCCTAAAACTGTTAACCATCCTTGCTGTTTAGCAAATCGAAATAATTCTAAGGCAGCATAACTATAGGAAAATAAAATGGGGGTTTGTTGAAAAGATGGAGCTAATTTTTTAAGCATTTTAATGGTTTGTTTTTGAAACCACTGATTCCGATTAATAATAGTATCCCAATCTTGAGTTTTTTGAAATTTTTGAATTAATTCAAATCCCAATAAGGAAGTATTAAAAGCCCTAACCTTATCAGAGCTTAAAGCAGGATGAAAACGTTCTTTTAATCGACCTTTAGGGAAATATTTAAAAGGAGAAGAGGGAGAAACCCAAGCATCAGTAATCAGGTAAGCTAATTGGCCAATTTCGTGCAAAGCTCTGGGAATAGCATAGTGTTCTCTTGCTCCAATTTGGCAACAGATCCAATGGGACATAAATAATTAATAATTGATGTTTTAAGATAAAAGTTTTTCTAGAGTTTGAGCGCGATTTTGCCAAGTATTATTCTGAGCGAATTCTAATTACTGTAAGCTGTAATGATGAAATTGAGGTTTAGTTCGTGCAATTAATTGTTCATGAATTAGCGCGATCGTATCTTCTATTAAATCGAAAATTGTAATCCAATCAGGATACAAACGACATTCGGGAATATCCGTACTGAGAATAGGGCGAACACTGGCGATCCCATCCATAAATTTGGTCGGACAATCGGCTTGATTAAAGGGATGATTCACCCCACAGAGAATTTAGTCAATCGCAAAAGAAGACTGATAGCAAGCGATTTCATCATGACTGACTTTCCTGATATCACTCACACTTGGGTAAGCCTAAAATTGCTTAGCGAGATCTTTATATATTGATTTAGAGGATTGAAAGGAAATGTTGATATAGCTCAGTAGCACTCTGTTGCCACGTAAATTTAGAAGCTCGTTCCTTTCCTCGCTGGCTCAAGTCCTCTCGTAGTTGAGCATTATTCAGAAGAGTCACAATAGATTCTATGTAATCATCAATAGAATTATTAGAAACTAGAACTGCCGCATTACCGGCAATTTCTGGTAATGAAGAAGAGTTGCTAGCAATAACGGGCGTACCACAAGCCATAGCCTCTAACACAGGAATCCCAAAACCTTCATATATAGAGGGAAACCAGACTAATTGAGCAGCATGATATAACGAGCAAAGAGCTTCATCGCTTACAAAACCTGTCATCATAATAGAGTCGCCTATACCTTGAGCTTTCTTCACATAGCTAGGGTCACAATAACTAGTCACAACAAGTTTGAGATCTGGCATTCTTTTGCTGAGAATTGCCCAAGCTTGTAAAATCAAATCCGCATTTTTTCTATAGTGTAAACCTGTGGGTAAAAGGATGAACGGCTGATCAATCAGCCCTAGACTTTCGACAAAATTATTACCTTCATCAGAACAAGGTAGAAAAAATCGAGGGGGTACGGCATTCGGAATAACTCGCAATCGAGAGCTTATCTGAGGAAAAAAATGAGCAAGTCGTTCCGCAGAAAAATTAGACACCGTATGAAATAAATCTGCTTTGCGCGAAAGAATCCAATAAAGATATTTCCATTTCAATCTTTGGGCTAAAAAACTACGATTTTTAACATGAGCGTTATCTTCAAAATAAGCAGCATCATGTAAAGTGACGACTAAACGCGCTTTTTTAACTGGAACATAGGATTCCGTGGTGCAATAGACGATGTGAGTATCTGGCCAAAATTGTTCAGCCGATGGATTATGTGTTAATGCCCAGTATTTTTGTTGAAAAGAAGTATCATGCTTAAAAAATGAATAGGAGAAACTACTCCAAGGTTCATCCATTTTGGAAATGATTTTTTTATAATCTCGATGATCTGCAAGTATGCAAAGCCTAGCATCTACATTTTGGTGCAAATGTTCAACCATTTGACGAGCAACTCTTCCGGCTCCAGTTGAATTATGTATACTACGCAGATGAACGTAGGTTAAGATATTCATCTTAAAATATAATTAGTGATTAAAGTTTTTTGATAAAAGTTTAAAAAAATTATTTATTTCTGTGCTTGTCATAAAAAAAACTAAAAGCTTTTATTTTTATTTTTTCTAAAACAATTAGCTACTTATTGATTTTTTATTATTTACTTTTGGTTGAGCTTGACCAAAAAAGATTGCTCACAAAATAAAATAGAATAAATATAATCCTGATATTTCTTAAAAGTTAAATCCGCCTTTAAATCCCTTTTAATATTGGGCTTACGAAAAATTTTTAAGAGGACAAACCAAGGAAACAGGATAATAAATGACAAAAGTATATGATTGAAATAAGCTATTTTAATCCATCTTTTAAATAAAAACAATTTTTGATTAGACTTGAGAGAAATGAGTAAGTTTTGCCACAATAAATCTTGACGTAAATAATTCATTTGGCTAAAAGACAGTCCTAGTCTTTCTCGATAGGGATTATCATTTGAAATCATCCAAAGAATATCTTTAGTTTTGAGATCACCCTTATCAAAGAATAAATCTTTGCTTGTCATCTGATTAGAATGTAAACGATAAGCGCAAATAGGTTCATCAACTTGTGTAACAGGGTATTTAGAAGATAGCGAGACATAAATTTCCCAATCAGCAATGGCGTTAAGACCAACATTAAAACCGCCAATATTACGTAATAAATCTGTACGATACATACAGGCACTAGGAAGATACCCACTATAGTATTCAAGCTTAGCCCATTGTCTGCTTGTTCTCAGTTTGGGTACATAGGGCTTAGCGTAGTTCAATATGTTAATCATTTCTTGATTTTTTACTTTTTCAAACTCAAGACTTCCTCCAAGACAAATTGCCGCATCAGATGTAATTTTCATCGCTTCAACCTGTTTTTCTAATGCCATTGGAAAAAGTAAATCATCACTATGCAATATTTTGATAAATTGTGTTTGACAGAGTTCTAAGCCTCGTGCAACATTTTTGAACTGCCCTACATTTATATCATAACGTTGATATTGAATTTTTAAGTCGGGGAAACTCTCTACTACGACTTTAAGATTCTCTTGTGAGCCGTCATCACAAACAATTACCACAAAATTTTGGTAAGTTTGCCGTTTTAAAGATTCCAACGCCTGTGCCAACATTTTAGCACGATTATAAATCGGAACAAGAACAGTAAGTTCCATAATTTTTAAATAATTCAAATAAAATGATTTATAAAATTAAATGTAATAAATTGCTCTATTCTAATTTCTAATTAAGATTTTCAAGTTTTTTATGATTAGAGATTTTATAAAATCTTACTGTAGAGATCTATATAGCATTTTGCTTGTAATTCTAAAGAATATTCTTCAAGAACTATTTCTCGGCATTTTTTTGCCATATTTTCTCTTTGCTTTTTATCCTCTAATAACTGAACAATTCCATTAGATAAATCATCAGTGTTTTCTGGTTCAGCTAAATAGCCAGTAATTTCTGGACGCACAATATCAGGAACACCACCCACTTTGAACGCCACTGTTGGAATACCGCAAGCGAGACTTTCTTGTAGTACTAAAGGAAAGTTATCAGCGCGACTTGGGAATACAAATATGTCAGCAGCAGAATAAGCCATTGACTTGATACGATCGCTATTTATGTAACCAACATCAACGATTGGTATGTCAACCATTTTCGCAATAGTTTCACCACCACACCCCATTATCAAAAGTACAATTTCTTTCCTTAGTGATTCTGGTAAGTTTTTGATTGCTCTTAACAATAAGTCTCCTCCTTTGCGATAATGACTGACATTCAAAGAGCTAAACATTAAAACTTTTTTTCCTGATGGAATCCCAAGAAGTGAACGACACATTTCGGGATCGAGCGGCCGATACCTGTCTGTATCAATACCATTAGGAATATGATGAATAGGAAAGCGACTGAGGATGCTTTTTTTTGCCTGTTCAACTAACCAGTGACTTGGAGCAACTATCGTCAATTGAGAATGGCTATAAACCCAATCTTTTAGTTTCCATTCAATATGAGTATTATCTTTACCCACTGGTGGATATTCATCGGGATAAGGACATTGGCCACAGCCACTTTTCCATCGTTGACAATTATAACTATAGCCACAATGCCCTGTTAAATACCACATATCATGAAGGGTAACAATTGCTGGCTTTTTGCTCGTCAATTGGGGTAATGCTAAATAATTAAAATAGCCCCCTAAAATATTGTGAAAATTAAGGACATCTGCTTCTTGATAGAAATGATGTTTGGGAATATCAAAGCTACTGAGAATCGTTAGATAGTTGAAACCAAGCTGACTGGTTAAGTGATTTAGTTTAGTTGCAAGGGGAAATTTATCAGGAATAGCCGCAATTGTATTGTCATCTATGGTCGTTTTACTGACCAATAATCGAGACGGATAACCTTGAGCCAGTAGCTCCTGATGGAGCCGATAAGCCGCGATCGCCGCACCATCCTGAGTATCATATTGATTAATATGAAGAATATTCATTGTTAATTAATATTATTTGATTAGAAACCTTAATCTCTATTAATCAGTAATTTTTAATAATCAGTTTTTCAATAAAGCTTCCAAGACTTGAAGATAGTAAGAGTCATCTTTTCCTGATAGAAGAGCGCGATAGAAATGCTAATTATAAGCTTTTTTTAAAGAAGAAAAAGAAGATTTAATTTCTCTTAATCCCACCCTAGTTAGCATGACAATTAATGAGGTAATCGTGTCAAAAGAATAACTACATTTTAATCCTTCTTTAATTTGATTAGTAGCTGAAATTAATTCATGTTTAGACAGCATAAAATTCGCTAATCCAAGAGATTGTAAAGCAACCAATTTTTTGGATTTTTTAAAAGTTTCTTTACTAATATTTTCTGGTAAATAAGATTGAATAATATTAATGGCTCTGATAAGGTCCCTAATATTTTCACCTGTTTTTTCATACAAGTCTGTATTAGAGCTTGAATGCCGACGATATAACGCCAAAGGCTCAGTTTCGTACCAAATGGGATAATTCGCCGCTATTCTTACCCACATTTCCCAATCCTCAGACCAAGAAAGACGGGAATCAAAACCACCCAACACTTCATAAACGTCTCGACGGACTACAATTGATGGAGTGAGAATTCGTTGTTCAGTAGCTATTTTTTCCAGCCAACTATCGAGAACCCCACTTTTTTGTTGTTCTATTTCTAAAATTCTTTGCCAATGACTATTTTCGTCAATTAACATTGGACGACAGAAAGCAGCCCCTATTTCTGGTTGAATTTCAAAAGCTTTTTGCATTTTTTGATAAAAGCCCTCTCTTACGCAATCGTCTCCATGCAATAGATGGACTAAATGTCCCCGCGATCGCTTTAAACAGGCTTCAAAATTGCGGGTATGCCCTACATTCTGGGGTTGTCGATAAAATCCGACCCGTCCTTTTCCAATTTCTTCCACGATCGCTTGGGGATCATCTTTCGTTGAACAATCATCAATCACTTCAATTTGCATGACTTCAGGGCCGAGATCTTGGGACAAAACACTCGTTAAAGTCTCTCGTAGATAGTTGGCACAGTTATAGGTCGGAATCATAATCGACCATAATGGACGGGGAGTATTCGCAGGAACAGGGGGAATAACAGCACAAAAAGAAGTATTAATTTCCATAATTATTAACAGGAATCAAGAATTAACAGGAACTAGAAAATGCTCATCTAATAGATCTAAAACTGAAGAATTTGCTTCAAATTTTCGAGCAAAAAAACAGTCACTTTGTATTAATTTGGGATAATCTTCCAGTGTTAAAGTTTTGGGATGGCCATTGACGCTACCCATTTTGTAATCGTCATAAATTTGATGGTGATTATAAAAATTAAACAAACCGCTATTGACTAAAACCGTTTGAACAAAAGATTCTTCAGGTAGTTCCGTTTTTTCGTAGTATTTAACTAAATCCTGATGATGGTTGATATAGTCTTTTAAATACACTAAACATTTTCGAGATAAAAAATGGCGATGGTTGCCACCGTAACAAGTAAAATTATTATTAAAAGGTGATTTTTTTGCAATCAATCCTAAACGAATGGTATTGGCATAAGTAAATAGCACTTTACTCGGAAGCAACGTTGGTAAACCGAATTGATGAAAACGGGATTTGAGCTTTTCAATTAGATATTTTGCTCGACAAATTACCTTTTCAAGCAATGGATTTTTGGAAATTGGCAACGTCCAGTAGTATTGAGTAAAATAGCGAGTTTTGCCTTCTTCAATACTCCAATGGCTTTGCTCAGAAAGAACATTGTAATATTGCAAAAAGCCATCATATTCAGCTTTAGCTAGGTAATTTTCAATCTCCTCTAACGGTTTGATGGGATAATCTTGTCCTGAAAGATAGGCTAACCAATCAAATTCGATTTCTTTTTCTAATAACCAATCAACCGCATTTAAATAAGGCCGTAAAATCGAAAACTCTCCCCGTCGAATAGGAAAGTTTCCTGTTAGAAGGTAAACGTCTGATAAATGCTGGATTGGTTCCATTTCAATCGAGCTATGGGTGCAATCATAGCCAATTATAACGACTGAATTAGGACTCCCTCGTTTAATTGTTTTAACTAATTGATAAATCTGATCAGGATAATTATGAGCCTGAATAAAATAGCAAACTCTCATATTATTAATTCTCTAATTTATTAAATTTAAGTGAATATAAAAACAATTCTGCTTCTAATTTTTGTAAATAAACTGATGATTCTAAGAGGAAAAAATTTTAAGTTAAATAAAATTTTAGTAGCGAATATCTTAAACCTTAAAAAGAAAGAATTTTTAAAAAACATTTGATGTTTATAAACAAATTTTCTTTTGGACATTTTTATGGCAAAATATCCATTGGAATTTTGACAGCTAGAGCTATTAACATCTGGAAAATTATCTTGCCATTCTTTCCAACATAATTTAAGAGCATAAGGTGGTTTTTCTAAATAAATCTTTTTCATTTTTGGAGTATTATGAATCATAATATTTGACCAGCTCATTCTCCCCGTTCGGTAACACAACGAATGTGCTTGACCCGTTGCTTCACTATATAAATAGGGAGCTAAATTCCATTTTCTTCTAAAGTCTTTATCTGATTCAAATAGATTTTTAAATAAGCCATCTAGCCAATAATAAGAATCAGCATGGGTTCTATTTAGCCAGTATTGATCACAAGCACTTTTCCATTTATTAATCAGTAAAGAATTTTTCTCTGACGCAATAAACCAAATGGTGGGGCCACTCATTGCATCCATGCCAGCTCCATGACCGTGGTACATCCATAAACCTGCGGGTTGAACAGCTTCTTCTACCCAAGGATTCAAAGGTTGCATACATAACATCGTTGCATCTGCCCAAACACCGCCATGATTTTTTAACAGGCTTAATCGAATAATATCTGCTTGATGTTGGGGACTAATTTCTTTGGTTTCATCATAGAGATAATTGATATCATTCACATATTGATTAATATTATTAAAATCTAAATATTTTATAGTCCATTCAGGATTATTAATTTTCCAAGATTCAGCGACTTGTTGAATGAGCCAAGGGGCTTTATCCCATCCTTGTAACCATAATAGCCAGATTGTTTTATTTAGCATGATTTAATTTCATTAACTGAATTATTAAATGTTTATTGTCGGCAATATTTAATCTGGAAAATAATGCATAAATTAATTAAATATTAGTGGTTGTCCAGTAAGCTTTTGTTAAAGTTTTACAATAATTAGGAATTCCAGGGTTTCCAGTGCCAAAAAAGTCTCCACCTTCTACAGTAATTGTTGCGGCATCCTCAATAAAATCTAACATTTCTTGATCGGCATAAGATAAATAAATAGAAATCCGATAAATACTATTGGCTAGGGGAAGGTTTTGCAAGCTACAGATCATAATTCCTTTTTTATCATTTAAAGTCAGATTGGTAGCAGTAAAATCACTTCTTAACATTAAAATTCTAATTCCCTTCTCATCATAAAAATCGAGGCTAACAACCACATTATGGAGAGTTTGAATAGTGTCCTTTATATATCCAATTTCAAAGAAGTAATCCTTGCCTGATTGTAAAACTTTCTCTTCCTCTCCGTATTCATTTAATGCTCTAAAACTAGATGCCCTGACTTTACCAGTGCCACTGCGATCGCGCCGTTCAATTAGGGGTAAGGATTCAGAAATTTTGTAAGAATTTTCTAAATAAGCACTAATCACCTGTTCGGGGGAATTATTCATCGTTAAAGTGCCTGATTCTAATAAAATTGCCCGACTACAGAGGTGGCTAACGGTGCTCATATTATGGCTAACAAACAAAACGGTGCGCCCCTCTCTACCTACTTCCTCCATTTTTCCTAAACATTTTTGTTGAAACTGAATATCCCCCACCGCTAAGACTTCATCTACAATCAAAATTTCGGGTTCTAAGTGGGCGGCGACGGCAAAAGCAAGGCGGACATACATCCCAGAAGAATAAAATTTTACGGGAGTATCGAGGAATTTTTCCACTTCAGCAAAGTCAACAATTTCATCAAATTTCCGTTGAATATCAGCCTTGCTCATCCCCAAGATGGCACCATTCAAAAAGATATTTTCACGTCCTGTTAATTCTGAATGAAATCCGGTTCCTACTTCTAATAAGCTAGCGACTCTACCATGAATAGAAATTCGCCCTTGGGTGGGTTCGGTAATGCGACTGAGAACTTTTAATAAGGTCGATTTCCCTGCTCCATTGCGTCCAACAATGCCTACGCGATCGCCGGCATGAATATCAAACGAAACATTTTTTAATGCCCAAAAATTTTCCCGTTCCGCATTAAATTCTTCTTCTTTAAAGGGCTTAACAACGGTATTTTTAATCGTGTTTACTCCTTCAACAAGAGTGTCTCGTAAAGTTGAGTGTCTCGGTCTATCCTTTTTATGGCTGAGTAAGTATTGTTTACTGAGATTTTCGACACGAATAATGGGCTGAGACATAGGTTTAAGTTGTTTTAAATTAATCAAATTGGTATTAAAAAAATGCCTTAGACTAGGCCATAAAACTCAAACAACCGATCAGAATGACTGAGTTTATGGCAAGTCTAAGACTTGAAAATTTCTTAACCCACGGCCAAGACGAGTGGCTCACTCAGGGCTAGGACTCCAGAGACAGCGGGTAAACTTTCCACTTGCAGTAATTTCAGGGAAGTAATTTGGGCATTGTCCACTAGCGTCGAAAAATTGAGGTTGAAAACACCATCGGTAACGGTGACCTGGAAGGATTTTGTCAAGGCGATATTTTGACCCCCAGCTTGTGACCAAATATCAAAGTTTTGTAACACTGTTTGTCCTTCTATGGTGACATCAAAAATCCGTTGTCCTGACGCATTCCAATAGAGTTCGGCAAAGTTGAGATCCACTAAATAAGTGCCATTACTCACCGGAATGTTGTAGCTAAAGTTGTTGCCATAGCGTTCATCTTGATAGAGAGAGTCATCATTAGTTCCGGCGATCGCGCTTGTGACCGCATAGGTATTGGTAGAACCTGTAAAGTATTGATCGGCTAACCAGACTTGCCCCGTTGCGTCCGTATATTGGCCACCGCCGGTATTGATGAGGATGGTTGCCAGATTATTGCTGAGATCACTTAATTTGAGTAACTCTAATGAGGTAATTTGGGCATTATCCACCAGAGTCGTAAAATCAAGATTGAGAACCCCATCACTGACAGTAACTTCAAAGCTTTGGGTTAGGGCGATGTTTTGACCCCCCGCTTGTGACCAAATATCGAAGTTTTGTAAAACTGTTTGTCCTTCTAAGCTGACATTAAAGAGCCGTTGACCTGGGGCATTCCAATAAATTTCAGCAAAGTTGAGGTTCACTAAATAAGTACCATTGCTGACCGGAACGTTATAGCTAAAGTTATTGCCATAGCGTTCATTTTGGTAGAGCGAATCATCATTGGTTCCGGCGATCGCGCTTGGGACGGCATAGGTGCCTGTGGAACCCGTGAAATATTGATCGGCTGACCAAACCTGACCCGCAATATCGGTATATTGGCCACCGCCCGCATTAATCAGGATTTTCCCTAAACTATCGTTATCTAAAATCGAGAGTATCGCCGTATTTTGACTGCCAAGGGTTGCTCCTCCCGTCGCATTGCTTAACGTTAAATTAATCGTTTCGGCACTTTCAACAATCGTGTCATTAACAATCGGAATGGTAACGGTCTTACTGGTTTCCCCATTGGCAAAGTTAACCAAAATCGGCGTGTTGTTATAGTCATTGGGCGCGATCGCCGTGCCATTGCTGGGAGTTAGGGTGACACTTACAGCTCCACTACTACCGCCCGTGCGGGTAATCGTAACAGCCGAAACCGGCGTTCCATTTTCATTGACCGTATAGACCGGGGCACTCAAGGCAAGGGTTCCCGCAGATCCACTCGGAGGGGTAACATTCCCTAAATAACGAAAAGCATTCGCCAGCGTAGAAGTCTGACCCTTGCTATTAACAACCACATTCACCATATCGGTCGGCAACGTATTTTGGGCAGGAATAAAGCCTTCAATCCGTTTAGCAGAGACGGAAGTTAGAATAGCCTGAATACCGCCAATTGTGACTGTTGTATTGGTTAAATCGCCAAAATTTTGCCCACCAATGACAAACTTCCCACCGCCATCTGCGGGCGCACGCCAGGGAAAGATATCGTAAGCTTCGGTATTCGTTGTGTTTAGGTTGGGTAAGGAAACCGTGATGGCATTATCGGTGTAATCAATCCCTAGAATGGCTCCCCCTGGCCCAGTAACCACATCTAACGCCGTTGGCCCATTGGGAATGGAAGTAACATTCTCAACCGTTGAACCATTGGGAGCAAGCTGGATGCTAAAGAGCGTTTCATTCCATTTTTGCGCTAACAGCGTCCCTGTTTTTTGTCCATTAAAGGTGGTGGATCGATATTCTGCCAGACCATTAGTTGAAGGTTGGAAGGTTGTTAGAGGGGCATTATACACGCCGGCAATGCTGGCAACCGAAGGAGCTTGATAGACATTTTGACGATCATCATACCGACCGCGGTTCCGATTGGGATGACCGTAATAGCTGCCTTCAAAGAACAGGTTTAATTCATCGGGATTATTGGGGTCGGGGCCTTGAGTGGTGGCAGAGGTTGAAGCCGCGCCAAATCCGGTATTGGGGCCGTTATCGAGAAAATAGATTAAATCTTTGGTGGTATAGGCAACATCAAAAGGATTCCGTGCGCCTGGGGCTAACACCGTTACGCCTGTTCCTGGAACCACATCGACCTTATCACCAAAGACTTGATTATTGTTAATCAGCCCAGTTGCCGTTTCTACATAGGTGATATTGCCGTTAAAGTTCGGATCGGATAATTGGGCTTTAAGAATTGCAGCCCCTAAAGGAGATTCCGGTAACCCACCGATCGCGTTATTGGGAATGCCTGCATTGGTTGAACCGCCCACCGCGATCAGTAAATCGCCTTGATTGTCAAAATTGAGTCCATTAACCCCGTGATCATGGTTAGAAACGGGTAATCCGGTAATTAGAGGGGTGATGGTTGAGAAATCGGGGCCTTCTAACACCGAAATCTGACCGCTATAGGGAGAGAAATCTGTAGCGTTAATAAATTTACCGTCATTATTGGCAAATAACCAACTGTGGGCTACATAAATCTTCGGCGTTGTATCAAACGGATTAAAGGCAATACCTAAAATATTCTTGTTCGTCAGATTGGCGATCGCGTTCGTTGCTTGAATATTGGTGACATTGTAATTTTCATCAAAGGTATAAATCGAAATGTTGCCCGTAATCGAACCGACATAAAGCCGCCCATCGGGGCCCCATTCTGCCTGCGTGGGTGCAAACTTATTCGCTACCACCTGGGCCGGTGTAAAACTAATGGGCACCGCAGTTCCTGAATATTCATAAGTCACGGCTTCGCTCATTCCATTAGGCGTTTCTACCGTTACTAATACCGTTCCTAAGTTACCTGGCGGCGTGACAAAGCTAATTTCTCCCTGTTTTACCGTGATATCAGGAGCCGTTAATACCGTATTTCCCCAATGGACTTTAACCTGATCCGCCGCATCCCCATCAAAGAAAGCGACTCCCTTAAGGGTGAGGGGTTGACCGCCAAAGATAGATCCACTGGTACTCGAAAGACTGTTAATAAAGGGTTTAAGGGAACTTTGATCGTGGGTGAGATTACTGAGGGAATGTAATGCGCCGCTATTGACAGACGCTAATACCTCAATGGGTTGGGTTGCCGCCGCTGCACGGGCAATTCGCGCCTCTAGGGTATGGGTTCCTGCCCCTAAGCTCAGGGAGCCTGTCATCAAGTTCCCGTTGATATAGATCTGACTCGACGTTCCGCCGTTAACACTGAAATTGTAGGTGCCAGAACTGGTGGTTTGAAACTTACCACTCATGACAACCGCCACATCCCCCGTAATTTCCGAGCCACCCAGCTTGTTATCAATTTCGAAAATCTCTAAGGTGGGATTAATTTCTTGAAAATCTGCGGATTCGGGGAGGGTCGTAATGCCTGAATTGCTGAAATACTGGGTCAATACCCCACCGACGGCATTAATGGGGTAAATATTGAGGGGTGGCGCAGTATCCGTCAAGGTTTTGGGTGGTGAATCACTATCGGCAATGGTTAACGAAACTAAATGTTCCCCTAAGTTAAAGCTGGAGGTTAGGTTGGGGGTTGTCCCAATTACGGTTTCGCCATTTTTCCAGGTAAAGCCCGTTAACTGATAACCAAATTCATGGGTATGGGATTCATCTCCCTGCAAAAAGATAGTTTCACTGCCATTGCCTTCGTAGTCCACTGCATAGCTCGGCGATCGAATCACCACATGCAAGAAGGGATCATTGCCTTGATTAGGGCTAGGCATGACTTCAATGGCGGAAATTTTGGCATTATCAATTTCTGAAATAAAGTCTAGATTGAGAACCCCGTCCGAAACTCCGACTTCAAAGATTTTTGTGAGAGCCGTATTCGCCCCGACTTCTGACCAAATATCGAGACTGTCAATAAATAATTGGTTTTCTGCTTGAACATCAAAGACGCGCAAACCCGGCCCATTCCAATAAATTTCAGCAAAGTTTAATTTAACTTGATAGGTGCCAGGGGCTGATACAGGGATGTTATAGCTAAAATTTCCCCAACGCTCGGTTTGATAAAGGGTAGGGTCATTGGTTCCGGCGATCGCCTGGGTTGTCGAAAATAAATTGCCGCCAGCAAAGTTTTGGTCGGCTGTCCAGAGTTGGCCCAGACCATCGAGGTAGGAACTCCCGCCAGCATTAATCCAAGTGGTTTCAGCTTCATTTAAGGAGATGTAGGGGGTAACGGCTGCCAACGCTAGGCTACTATCCTCAGATTGGGAGTCGATTGCTGCTATCCCAAGATTATTTTCACTGATTTTGGCAAAATTTGCTGGTTTTAGTTCCTCATTCGGCGTAACCAAAACCGTCTCTTCAGAAAGTTCTCCCCCCTGGCTTGGAGTCCCTACTGAAAACTTATGGGGAAGAATTTCAATAAAAGAAACGAGGGCTTGATTGACGACGGATTCAAAATCAATATCTAAAAAGCCATCTTTGACGTTCACTTTAAAGCTTTTAACTAAGGCATTTTGTGAGCCAACTTCTGACCAAATATCGAAATCATTCAGGGCGAGTTGATCTTCAATCAGTACGTCAAAAGTTCGCTGTTTTTCTCCAGTAATGTGGTGAGATTCAGCAAAGCCTAAGTTAACGTCATAAATTCCTTTAGGCAAGGCAATTTGATAGGCAAAAGCATCCCCTAACCGTCCTGATTGGAAAAGGATGGGATCACGAGTATTGGCAACCGGAAATACCGTCGCAAAACTGTGACCGTCAATGAAATTGGTATCGGCGGCCCACCGTTGGTTAGAAGAATCGGTGACTTGTTTTCCGCCAGCTTGTATTCGCACGGTTTCGCGATCGCCGAAAATTTCCTCTAACTGAATAGCTGCAAAGAGATTTTTGAGTTTATTATTCTCCTTTTCTTGCTGACTAACATGAGCTTTCGCATTAGAATTTTTCGGTGTGGATAACAATAAATCCTCTGGATTTTTCCAATTTTCAGAAACCAGAAACTTACTTTCGTTGATTTCCTGATCCATGCTTGGTAAAGCTTTCGATGAAGGAGAGGGCAAGCTATTTAAAGGGTTAGCCCCTGTCGTATTGGGAGGATTAAAATGATCATGAATTAAGAATTGATTTAAAATGTGCGAAGAATCCATCTTAAAAACCTGTTATTAATTTTTTAATTAATTAAGCTAAACTGCTTTAATTTATCCATTCATCTTTTACTTAAAAAGTATTTAAAAATGATTAAATGATTTTTAACCAGTCTCTACTTTAAGAGATAAAAAATCTTTGTGAAAAATGTGTGAATAAATTCAGATTTAAGCGGATATTTTTATTACAATCTCAAGAGAAAATAGTAATCAAAAATTTAAAATTACAAATTACAAAAAATCACCTGATCTGGTTGAGATGGTGATTGATTTAAGTCTAATAAGTAGGACAACCAAATACAGCGTCAAAAAGATTTACAGTGTTAAATCCCTACAAAAAAATTCATGTAGGGACATAGTACTATTATTTCTATTTCCTTAGTCTTAGACGCAAAACCTATTTTTCTGTTAATTAAGTTGACTGACTTGATTCAGCGACTTACTCAGAGTTTGACGGAGAATCTATAACAAAATTAAATGACATCGGCAAAGGTTTTTTCAGTTTTACGGAAATACCAAATTCCAGTTAAAAAGAAAAAGATAACGAGAAGCAAAGATAATAAAAAACCAGGGATATAAAGGGTCGATTCACCACCTAAAATAGCCCAACGAAAACCATCAATCACGCCGACCATTGGATTTAAAGAATAGAGTAACCGCCACTGTTGGGGAACAATATTACTCGTAAAACCAACGGGGGAAATATACAAACCGAACTGAACAATAAAGGGAACAATATATCGAAAATCACGATATTTCACGTTCAAGGAAGCTAACCATAACCCAAATCCCATTGAGGCGGCAAAGGCGATCGCGATAAAAAAGGGCAAAGTAATAATGCGCCAACTAGGAACAAAATTGTACCAAGCCATTAGGCCTAACAAAATCATCCCAGATACCAAAAAATCAACAAAGCTTACAACAACGGCACTGGTCGGAACAATGAGACGAGGAAAATAAACCTTAGAAATTAAATTGGAATTGGTGATTAAACTATTGCTACATTCTGAGAGAGAATTGGCAAAAAATTGCCAGGGGAGCATGGCAGCAAACACCAAAATCGGATAGGGAACGCCCTCTGACGGTAATTTCGCGAGATTCCCAAAGACTATCGTAAAGACGATCATGGTGAGAAAGGGACGAATTAAGGCCCAGGCAATCCCGATCGCGGTTTGTTTATAACGGACGAGAATATCGCGCCAGGCGAGAAAGTAGAATAATTCCCGATATTTCCAGAGATCTTGCCAATATTGTTTTTCTGTTCGGCCGGCTTCGATAATAATGGTGGATTTAGCGGGAGTTGATTTTACTGTCATTGTGGGGATTTCCAAAACGGTTATATAAATCAAAAAAAGCTTAAATTGCTGAATTAAAGCTAAACTTTAATAATTATTAATTATTAATTGTTAATTATTAATTGTTTAATTTGCATAATTAACGATGACTCCTGCCACTTGGCTGCGATTTCTTCTCAAGGTTTCCAAAGTTTCCATTACTGTTGAGCGTTCCGCTTTTTTCAAATTTACGACCAACAGCACTTCATCGACCTTGGGTAAAATGCTCTGGGCATCCGCTAATTCCGTCAGGGCAGAGGTATCCATGAGAATATAATCGTACACCTGCCGCCATTGGTCTAGCATGAGTTGCATTTTTGGCGAGACTAACCACAGAAAAGAGCTATTAATGACTGGCCCAGCGGTGAGGACATCGGGATAACTTTGATGAATCAGGGTCAGGGGGTTGGTGCGGACGGAAGCAGGAGCCGTTAAGACCTGAGCAAAAACGGGATTAAATTTCTGATTGGGGCTGGGGTTATTGGGCTTATTTCCATTTGTCCCATTGGTCGAGATCGGTGGGCCAGAATTGAGATAGTTTTCAATGATCTGGGGCGCGGTAGAGTGGATAATACTTTGCCAGGTTAAATCCGTCGCGATCGCCGTTGTCAGACCTTGAATATTGGAAAACGAAAACACCTGATGGAGTTTCGGATCGGCCAAATTGGTATCTACAATTAACACCCGCTTACCCAATTCTGCTAAGGCCAAGCCTAAGTTATAGGTCATGGTAGTGGTGCCTTCTCCCAAGCTGGTTGCCGTCAAAGCAATCACCTGTCCTTTGCGATTGCTGGTTTGCAAAGAAAGCGCAAGAGAGAGAGAGCGAATGGCCTCCGTAAAAGGATTCGATTGGGTCGTGAGTTGTAATTGGGGGCTTTTGAAGGGGGTGGTGTCTCCTTGGGAATGGGGAATGGTGCCTAAAATCGGAACAGGCAGAATTTGCTTGAGTTCTTGAATGCTACTGAAACGCCGATCCAGTCTTTCTAACCAGAGAGCGACTCCCACTCCCGATAGCAGACCCGCTAATAAAGCGAGGACAATGCCACGATTACGGTTTTTATCAACGGCTTCGGCGGGGAGTTGGGGCGGTTCGATGACTTTCCAAGTGGAGGTTTCTTGCGCTTCACGAATCCGCAATTCCTGAAGTTTTTCACTCAAGGCATCGACGCTTTTAATGTGCGTTGTTTCTCGTAGTTTTAGGGTTCGATACTTTTGTTGCAGTTTCAGTAAACGATTGAAGTTGAAGTTGGCGGCTTGTTCCTGCTGTCGCAATTTGGGTAATTGTTTACGCTGGGTTGCCAAATTAATCTGGACTTGGGTGAGTTGTCCCGCTAATTCCTGTAAAATTTCCCCATTTTCCCGTTTTCTCGTCGCCATTTGTGATCCGCGATCGCCGACGACATTACGGCTTGATTGGGCTAAGAGGCGATTCAGTTCATCAATTTGATCCTTCAGATTTTGAATAGCGGGATGGTCAGCGGTAAAGCGGGTTTGAGCTAGCCGATATTCCAAGGTTAACGCTTGCAATTGCTTTAAAACCGATTGATAGGTCGTATCTTGGCTCAAAATCGAATCACTCAAAAGCGTATCGGGATTTTGCTCTACATTGGTCAATTGACGTTGCAGTTCGGCGTACTGTTGTTCTGTTTGATGGAGATTGAGTTCAGCTTCCGTAATTTTGTTACGAATGGCCTCTTTGTTGTTGTAGGCCAAATTTAAACTGGTCTCAATGTCCTCTAGGTTATTAACAATCCGAAAATTTGTCAGTTCATTGGCAGTTTTTTCTAACGATTCCCTGGCGGCGGGTAATCGGGCCTCGATAAATTGAATGGCATTGGTAACCGGCGATCGCTGACTATTTTTACCGTATTCCAAATAGGTAGCCACCAAAGCCTCTAAAATCCGCTTAGCCTGCACCGGATCGGCATCTTCATAGGAAACCGACAACACCGACGTATCCTTCGGCTGAAATAGGGTCAAATTTTGAGCAATCATCCCTGGCGTAATGCCTTGATAGGCAGGCTCTAATTTACTAATAGCCTTACTTAATAGCGATTGACTCTTTAAAACTTCAATCTCTGTTAATAAATTTTCCTCCTGCTTTTCCTGAGAATTTGTCTCCTCTGACTGAACCACCGGAACCGAAACCTTGGTACCGACCAGAATTAAAGATTGCGTGCGATATAACCCAGGTGCCTGTAGTACCCAATAGGCAATGCCCCCCGATACCGTTGTCGCAGTCAGGAGAGCCACGAGCCAATATCGTTGAACCGCTGTCCACCAATTGGCCTGTGGGGCCGCCATTTCTGCCCCAATATTTTGCAAAGTGTCCATAGTATTTAAATAAAATTGCCAAGCTTAGGGCTGAAGCAGCTTAGGGAAAAGAGGTTACTTGCACCTTCGTCAGCGGTTGAGCCGTTTCGACATTCAGCTTAAGGACTTGAGCATACTGCTGGGCAATAATGTCGAGGGTGCATTGGGATTCTAGATAATGCCGTCCGGCTTTTCCCATTTTTCGGGCTAATTCAGGGTGCAAAATAAGGTTTAAAATAAACTCAGCCAACCCCTGACTGTCATGGTTGGCAATAGTGACTCCACATCCCTGCTTTTGGACTAAATCGTGTAAATAGCATTGAGAATCACAAACTACGGCAATGGGTCGCCCCGTCGCTAAGAGGCTATAAAACTTACTCGGAGCCACAATTCCGCCCATTCCTTCTTCCACACTCACTAACGTCAAATCACAGGCCGTTAAAGAGTAGGGCAAAACTTCCTTATCTTGATAGGGCAGAAATAAACAATTATCGATTCCCCATTGTTGAACAAAATTTTGGGCTATTTTATATTTTGGGCCGCCCCCAATAAAAACAAATTGGACTGCGTGACCTTTGAGCAGATGAGCCGTTTTTAAAATGGTTTGAATATCATGACAACGGCCCATATTTCCTGAATACAAAACCGTAAATTTTTCGGTTAAACCATGTTCTTGAGCAAACCAATTCTCCTTTTTTTCTAAGGGCACAATCCAATCCGGATCAGACCAATTCGAGATCACTGAAATTTTGGGAGCTAATCGGGGTTGCTTTTGCAGAATCCGTTGTTTCATCGAACTGCTTAAAACAATCACCTGTTCCGCCTCTCTCCATGTCCAACGGTTCAACGCATTCCACAATTTAATTAACCAATTATCCGCGGGGATGACCCCCAGTTCTTCTGCTACATCGGGATATAAGTCATAAATTAAACAAACATAGGGAGATCCCTTAATAAGGTGCAATAAATAGCCAATAAAGGGCAAAAAAGGTGGAGCCGTCGTTAACAGTAAGATATCATCTCGTTTTAGATTTCTCAACAGGTGTAAAATTGCCCGAACCGTAAACAGTAATCCGTGTACGGCCTTTCCACGAATGCGATGTAAAGAAACCTGAGTCGCCCTAGTCCGCCGAATGCTGACATTATGCTGTTTTTCTGCGGCTGAGGCACTGATGGCAGGATTAACACTATTAAATGCATAGGCCGGTTGACCGGTGAAGACTTTAATAGAGGCTCCTTTTTTTCCTAAATAGGTGACTAATTCATAAATTAATTGTCCAGTTGGAGCAAAATCGGGGGGGAAAAATTGATTAACAACTAATAATTTTCTTCCCTGTTGAAATAAATTTTTCATATAAAACTCGCCTAAAGTGCAATGAATTGAAGTACGGAGCTAGGCCGTTGGTTACCTACTTCGTTGCCTGAATAACAATTGCTGCTTGATTGCCCATTGAACATTGATCAAATCCAAATGCTCAAAGAGACTGAACTCTGATTGTTTAATAGGTAAATATATAAAGTTATAAGTAACGATTTCCTCAAATTTTAGACACAAAATCCCCTTTTTCTGAAAATCTTTAGAGTGCACTCATGGGTGTCTTCTCTTGAGATTTTTGGCAAGCAAAAGCTAGCCACTCAATGCTAGTGGTTTTATTTAATTAATTTTGTCCAAGACGATCTCGACTCAATTGAAGATCAATAAAAATTGAATCTCCAACAATGAGAAGTGAAAAATTGGCTTTTCCTAAAAGGGGGAAAATTAATAATGGGATATAAGGGATAGTATCTTGCTATTTGAATAGCTGGAATGGGAAAGTTCGCTCACTTAAATTAAGCTCAATGCTCGGCTGATTCAGTAATTATCATCATTACTAACTTATGCAAAGAGATTCGGGTGATATGAAAGCGATTTTTTCTTAAATCAAAAAGTAGTGAAAGTTTTTTTATAAAACAGAAGGGAAAAAGCTGGCATTCCCAATTCAAACTTGTGAAGTAGAGAAGATGCGTTCCCATCGATGTAACGATGTCATAGCGTGTAGATCTCCCTATCCACTGAGCAGTAATGTTACGGGTATGGGCAGAAATAGCCAGTGAGTTTTGAACTCACAATTCAGAGATAACTTTAAGGCGATGGGAAGACGGATCACCAAAATACTTAAGTAGATTTTACTAAGTATCTGGACAGATCGAAAACCTGAATTCCGGGAGGCAAAAGCCTAGAAAGGGTTCTAAATTAGCTTTCATGAGATATTAAAGTTTGATGTTTAAAGTTTTTTGTTAAAAGGAAAGCCCTTGATTCACGACTGTGAAGTTTGTGGGTTTCTAGTATGATATACGTAAAATCACGGAAATGCAAGCCCTTTAAATCAAGTTTTCATGACTTCATTAAAATCAATGGTAATCATAGAAAAAAGTAGACCTTTAACAAGAGAGTGATTACATAATTGCGTATTTGGATGGATAGGTGCCTCTCTCTAGAGAAAGGCATAGGTTAAATTTTCGATCGGTAAGTTTTTTTGGGATTAAGCACAATGGCCTAAGTCGTTTTCAGTATTTTTCGGCGATCGCGTCATTTTTGACGAATGGCTTTCCAGAGATAGAGGAGTAGGACAGCGGAGATCAAAGCGCCTAAATTCCATTTCACCGACTTTTTGACTAACGTTAGGCGGGCTTCTTTGAGGGATTGAGCTTGCGCTTGTAGTTGCGTTTGCCCCGTACTAATCACACTTGTCAACTGTTCCTTGAGGGATTGAAACTGTTGAGAGGTCTGTAACGGCGGTAAGGGGTCTGCATTTTGTAAATCCTGGGTCAGTAAGCGTTGTAAATCAGCAGCAGTACGACTTGTCTTTAAGCTTTTTTGAGCCGTTTGCACGCGATTCAGTTGGGTATTCACTTGAGTTGTTTGTTGAGCATTGAGGGCTAATAAGCGGTAGGTATTTAAAACCCCTAAGGGGATCAACAGGAAATAGAGCAAACTTAAGAGCAATACCAAACCCGTTAGCCAGGGCAAAAGGATTTTTTCTAGGCGTTTTCGTCCAAAGTTACGTCCTAAATAAATTAATCCATAGGCAAGAAAGAGGATAGGGACTTTTTCGACTAGGGTGCCAAAGGTTTGGAACTCCCAGACAGGGTTCGTCAAACGGAGGGGAACAACGGTTTCAATGAGATCAAAGAGAAAAAAGGCGAGAAAACCATAACCAATGACCCTTAGGATAGCTAATGACCAGAGATTAGCCGTATTAGTGAATAGGGAAGAGTTATTCACGGGCACTTCGTTTAAATGAATCATGCTTTTTTTGAATGTGTTTTAAAAATGGGTTGTTAACGGGTTTATTAAAGGAAGTTATTCCTTAAAGGCTTCCGTTTGTGTCCACTCAAACCAACGATGCCAAGCTTTTTCTAGGATTTTTTGGGCGTTTTTTGTGTCTGAAGGCGATCGCAGGGGAATGGATAAATGCGACCACAGACAGCGTTGATCCAATAAAGGGGCCCGACCCCACAGCCAATCTTTGAACCACGACAGGGTTTTCCCTGAGATTAATTTGACGCGCAAATACTGGTCGGCCGTAACCGTACTTGGCCCCTGGGGATTAATGCAAGCACTCAAATAAACCCGATTGGGAGTCGGTAAGACCGCGATCGCGCCGATGTGGGGCTGGTGGGAGATCTGGGGAGTAGACGATAGGGTTGTATAGGTCTGTAAAAAATCATGAATATCGGCCTGGCTGGCATCGAGGTAATAGGCTTGAATCTCCAGATCCCATCCCTGGGGGTGGCGATACTGATAAGCCCGACTGCTAATCGGTTTCAATAACGCTGACCCTTCCGCCATCAAGGGATAACTCTGGGTTTGTTGCCATCCCGCCAAAGGAACAGTTTTGGGTAAGGCCATTTCAGCGACGGTGGGACGGGGTTGGAGAGAAGTCTTCAGTCCCCACCCCAGGGCCAAGAGGGTTCCCCCGCAGGCGATCGCCAAAACCGATGAACGATAATGATCCCAAAGACTCATTCGTAATCCTCCTGTTGGGTCGAAAACGTTGTTGTATCCCAAAACTGACTCAAAAAATACGCCAGGGCACAGAGCAGAGACATGGAGATTAGGGAAAAGACCAGAGATCCTTCCCCCGCGTGCCAATAGTCGAATCCCACTCGATTGTGATAGGCCACAATGACCCCCAACAGAGCCACCCGCAACGCATTCATCACAAAACCAATGGCCACTGCCCCCAGGGGTAAAATGACTTTGGTTTTCCAACGGGTCGGAAACATCAGAAAAAATAAGAGGGTAAGACTCAACATCTCGATCATGGTATTGAGTCCCGAACAGCCCGGATAGACTTCAATGCCACTGGTGGAACCTTGAAAGTAAATATTCACCCCCTGACGAACAAAGGAAAATCCGGCATACCAGAGGAGATAGCTGGCCAATTTGGCCGTTAAGGGAGACGGATCAAAACGAGTGAGGAGAGCGGTAATGGGCGCGATCGCACAGAGGATCAAAATAATCAGAAATTCACGTTTATATTGGAAGAGTCCCCGAAATCCCGAAGCAAGTAGAGCCAGACAAACACTTGCCCCGATCGGAAACAGGTACAAACTAGAGGTACTGTGAGTAATTAGAAAGACACTTTTGATTAATAACGGAATCAATAACGCGATCGCGAAATGGGTCGAAAAAAAATCACTTTCTAACTTCAATCCCTGACGCTTATCCCAAATCGAAGAAGCCACCGCACACCAAAAAATGAGACTTAATCCCCAAAAATTTAAGGCATTTACTCGCCAAATCATACTTAAATGCACAATAATAAGAGAAATTCCCAACAACGCTAGTAAAAACGGTGTTTTTTGAAAATTTTGCCCTCTACCTTTCCAGTGATTAAAAAAAACGTCAATATTCATGAGCGCACAGAAAACCCAAAAGAATCAGAATGCCTAAAAGTCCCCCAGAATTGGGGGATTAACCAAGGGATTTCCGATCCATGCCAAAATAGGGCTACACCTCAATGCAGCATTTCAAGCAAAATCCCTATCAATACTGAATCAACGCTTACTTTATTTTTTCTGTTTAGCTTTACGTTTGAGGAATGCACCAAAACCCAGGGCAATTCCCGAACCAATCAGAGTAATCGGCTCAGGCACAGGCGTTGTCCCATAACCCCCAAAGGCCGCTGAACGGCCATAACCTCCAATATGGGCGGCAGCTAGGGGATTATCACCATTGGGATAGGGCACATTAAATTGGGATACATTCAATCCCGTCCCAGTTAAGACAAAATTCGAGATCAAGTTGGCTTTTAAACGTTGAGCATTCCCATTGGGAAAATTAATAAGGAAATCCCAATTGTTCTTGTAAGTGCCGCCATAGCCAGAAACATTATCATAGCTGTCGTTCCGATTGACTAACCAAGACGAAGAACCACTGGGAGAAATCCCACTGCTATAGGCCAAACGCACCGGATTTGCCCTTAAATCTTGCGCGATATTAAAGGTCAAATGATCAACGTAGCCGCCCCCATAAGTTCCCGAATTCGCAAAATTAGCGGTAATTTTTAACGCCACTTGGTCAGGGGCCAGATCATCAAAATCCAAGGTGACATAGGGTCTGGTGGGATCAGCTTTAGCAGGAAGAAAAGCCGTAGAACCATTGAAAATGACGGTATCAATCCCAATACTAAAAGCCTGAACCGACGACGGGTTACTTAAGCCCCAAAGAGCCGTTACAGTCCCTAAGGCTAAGCCAGGGAGGTTAAAAGGTATTTTTGATATCTGCATAAAATTCTGTCTTAAAAATGAAAGAAAACGGCGTAGCAATTAACGCTGAAGCAAGGGCAGAAAAATTCAAAGCCCATCCTGATTTCATTTACACCAAATGAAAAAGGACTCAAAATTGCTGACGCGAGATTGCTACTAAGGGAATTTATCGGGTTTTAAACAATTTTTATTAAAAATTAGCGACAAAAAATGGAGATATAGATTGTCACTGCTTGAATTGTATCAGTAAATATACTGATTGACAAGCCCTTTGTTATATTTGACTATGTAAAACTACTGAAACTGTCTTTAAGTCGCCTTTGAAATGTCCTTATGGCAATAGCCTAAGTGCATTGCCTCTAATCTCCATGAAAACACTTAGGCCCTAAAAAAATTGAAAGCACAAAATTTACCTTATTCCGTGCAATCAGTTCAATGGGTTTTTCCCATTACGCTTTATTCATAAAAACGTTTGAAGGCTTGTCCATCCGTGCGCCGACTCATGCGTAAGGTAAACTCACTGACCGACGGGTTAGGCTTTTCTGGATTGGGAGTGCGGGTGCTGCGTTGCCAATCTTCTTTGGTGGCAAGTTTGGACTCAAAGGTGCGCTCATCGATTTTTTTCAACCGGAGCCACATTTTTCCGTGTTCTTCACAAAAAAATTCCTCTAGCCAAACCTGACGATCAACGGCTGTTCCCTGTTGCAGCGCGACAAAACTGGCTTTTTTGTTAGTCAATCCGAAACCCCGCTGAATTTCGACCTTATCCGCGTAGAAAATGTGATATTTTTCACCTCCCACACGCCACAAGCGTCTTTCGCAGTATGGACAATAAACTTTTTGGGTTTGTTTTCTGCGACTTCTTTTATTAGGCATAAAAATCAAGGGAGAGCAAGGAAATGATTATACAATCATGGCTTATATTTTAATGCTATTAGAGGGGTGATTGCAGAAAACCGTTAAATTTTTGCCCCCGCGATCGCGTTTTTTTAGGCATCATTTAAACAGAATGAAGACGAATCACACCTGATAGTTTAATCATCTGCGAAATTAGCATGTATTAGAGATTTAGGCAATGAATAATGGCCAAAATTCGGATAGGTCTTTATTCTGCGCTCTTTAACAGGCCGAGCAGGATTGCCAGAGTAAATCGTCATCGGATCTAGGGAACGGGAAGCGACGGAACCCAAGGCTAAAACTGCGCCCCGACCAACTTTTACCTTTGGGCCCACCACAGACCGAGCCGCAATCCAACTCCCCTCTTCGAGATAAATTTCTCCTGTGAGCAAGGCAAAACTGGGATCACGCCAATCATGGTTGCCAGTGCAGAGATAAACATCCTGAGAAATACAAACATGATTTTTAATGATCACAGGAGCCACATTATCAATCCACGCATTTTCTCCGATCCAAACGTGATCCCCGACCTTTAATCGCCAGGGAAATTTAATTTTGACCCCTGGCTTGATCACCATACCCTGACCGATCTCTGCACCAAATAGTCGTAAAATAAAAACTTTAAAAGCCGAAAGAGGAATTAAATGGGTTCGGCAGAGAAAATCTCCAACAAAAAACCAGAGAAGCCGCTTCAAAATAGGAGCACCAGGATGGTAGTGGCTCACTTTATAGGTATTGAGGTACATGATTGATTAAAAGGAGTAAATTAAAAAATTTTTAAAATATAAAATCAACCCTGAAACATTGAATTTTCTGGGCGCAAAGCCTGTTTTATGCTTATCAAAAGGAAGAAAATAAAAGAGATTAAAACAGCTTAAAAAAGATAGCTTTTAATATGTTTTCAGGATAAAGTAACTTTGTGAAAAATGTGTGAAGGATTGACGGATTCTCTTTTGAAGCGTTGGCAGTGAGTCCAGAGGCAAAAAATTGAAGATCCTAATAACAAAGGAGACAAACACTATTCATCAATAGCTTTATCTCCTCCTATCTCCTAAAAAAAGACGATATTTAAATTTTTCAATGAAAATGAGTGTTATCAAAGTTAACTTTCAGAAAAAATCATTTTTTTTAAAATAGAGGGTTCTAAACTTTCATCAAAAATAGTTAAATTTTTGGGTTTGCATCGCTTAATTTCGACTTGAACCCCCTGGGCACCTTCTCCTAACAAATCTTCAAGATAGCCATCCTTTGCCCCTTCAGCTTCAGCTTTAGAAAGAAAAGGGCCAAAATAGTAAGTGCATCGAGGAATTGCCGTGCCAATCTCAACCCAAAACGCGAATCCTAGTAAATTCAGTAGTTGCAATAAAGTTTCCTTCATGCGTTTGTTCCTTATTTTGGTTATTTAGCTGCTATTGTACCTGAGTTTGCAATGTTTCTTTACATTACAAATAATTGTTTTAGTTATACTTCCAAGTCTTGATTAAGAGCGGTCTTCGCTGATACAGTTTCCATATGAAATTTATGGCTGCTTCGCTGACGGTAAACTTCATAGAGGGTAATCCCTGCGGCAACGGAGGCATTTAAACTCGGGGTTTTCCCCCCCAAGGGAATCGAAATCAATTCATCGCAATGGCGTTGCGTTAACAGACTCAATCCCTCTCCCTCAGAACCAATCACTAAACCCACAGGCCCCCGCAAGTCTAAATTTTGAATGAGTTTGCCTTGGCCGGCTGCGGTTCCATAGATCCAAAAACCTTCACTTTTTAAGGCTTCTAAAGACCGACTCAGGTTTACGACCCGCGCAACCGCTAAATGTTCTAAGGCTCCTGCGGCGACCTTCAGGACGGCAGAGGTAATGCCTACCGCCCGACGTTGGGGAATGATTAAACCTTGGGCCCCAAAAGCTTCAGCCGTACGGATAATAGCGCCGAGATTATGGGGATCGGTAATACTATCGAGGATAATAATGACGGGATCGGGACGCTGGGCTTTGGCCTGTTGAATAAGTTCGTCGAGATCTTTATAGGTATAGGGAGCCACTTGGGCCGCAACGCCTTGATGGTTTGCGCCTTGGGTCAGTTGGTTGAGCCGTTGAATTTCCACTTCATCAATCACTGCTCCTTTGGCTTTGGCTTCATTCAACAGGGAGTGAAAGCGGGGATCGTAGTGTAACTTGGCAGTAATCCAGATCCGATTGAGTTGCCGATCGCTTTTGAGGGCAGCAATCACCGGATGGCGGCCATAGATCAGATCATTGTCTTGATCGGCTTCTTCTGGGTTTGGAAATTCCTGAATCGGGGCGATCGCGTTTCGGTCAGTTTGGTCTCGAAAGACTGAGGGATCGCGGTCTTCTGCCAAAACCGGAGAAACATCCGGCAAGACTTTTCTATTCGCACGCTGGGAAAGGGACGGTAACCTTTTTCCCGTTTTCAATCTCAGGGAAGATTCCGAATTCAATTGGGGTTTTGCCCCTTTAAACTTTGTCTTGAACGGTTTCCCGCCAGAAGATTGCTCATTACCTTTACGGAAAGGCTTACGACTAGGCTTTTGACCTCTATGAGGTTTTTCTATCATAAATAACTCAGGAAAATGCAAGGGATAAACGTGTGGCTCAACACTGTAGGGTTGAAAACTATCAATTTGTCAAAGTTCAGAAATTCGCAATAAGTAATTAGACAATTTTTCTAATGAATTTAGCAAGACTCGATAAAATATAACAAAATATACAAGATTAATCGATTAAACCGGAGTCGATTCCCCCCGACGCGATCGCGCGCCCCTGGCCTTGACCTTTGAACCAACAGAAGTTCAACAACGGGATTAAGCAGAAAGATTTAAATACTTTAGCAGTTCTTGTAAGCGAGTCGGATCATTTAAGTAAAGATAACCCAATAAGGTTTCCAAGCTAGTTGCCTGCTGGTAGAGTTCGGGAGACAAACGACGGGGACAGCCCGAAGCCGCATTTCGCCCACGACGCACAATATCCTTTTCTATCTCTGTTAAATGAGGTTCTAACCGATGAAGAGACGCAGCCTGACTTTCTGCCCGAACCTGGGCTACCACTTGATGGTGATAATCCGCAACCCGTTTAGGCGGCAAGAGAAACCGAGTCCGCACATAAAGCTCATAGACCGCATCTCCTAAATAGGCTAATGAGCTTGGCGATAATTGATTGAGAGGAATCGCCTTTTTCTGATCAATGTTCTCTATCGCAGCTAAATTGGCCTCAAAAATAGTATCTGATGGCCTATTTACCTTGACGGATAAATCCGAATCAGCAGACATTTCCGCAACATTTGTCATTAATTTTCGGAATTAATAAAAAGAAAATGAATAAGTGAAATGAAAGTCACTACAGTTATCGATCAGAAAAACAGTGAACCTTTACTCCTCTGGTTTGCCAGCGGTAAGTGCTTCATCTAAGGTGGAATGCAACGGCAAGAATTTCTCTAACCGGACTAATTTAACCGTTTGGGTAACACGAGGATTGGTGACAATCTGGAGGTTGCCATTCTTGTTTTTCGCTTGCTTGGTAAGTTGGACTAATGCGCCCAATCCGGAACTATCCAAAAAATCAATTTTAGACAAATCCAGAACGACATTAGCGGGCCCGCTTTCGATCAGATCTCCGAGGACTTTTCTAAAAGTCGGCTCCGAAAAAGCATCAAGTAGGCCAGTGAGGCGAAATATCTGCTGAGAATCCTGAATTTCGTGAGTTCCTCGCAAACTCACCGTCAGGTTTAATGGTTCAGGAATAAGTTCCTCCTTAATACCGTGAGTATTAACAAATAGGTCAATAAGGAATTTTATCTTATTTTTGTAAAAAAATGGGATATCAAATTGACTGAGGAGGGATTAAGCAACGCGAAACAAGCGGTTAACCCCTTCCTGAATCGTTATTCACAGACAAGGCTGATTTAATTCCTGTTTATAATGTTTAAGATGCGCTAAAACGCTTTGAATGATTAGATTTACGCATTGAGACAATCGATTTGTCATTGCCAGATTAGGCATTAGCCCTCAATATCAATCAAAATTGCCTGGTTCTCGATGCGGGTAGGAAAAACACCCAGATCTTTTTCGGTGGCAACCATTCCCATCACTTTACTGACCACAGGAGGAAAGGTAATCCATTCTTCCACTTTTCCCGTACAGAGATTAAAGGAACTGCGGTGCCAGGGACAGACGATCGCGCCACTTTCCGTAATTTTTCCCTTTTTCATCGGTAACTTTAAATGGGGACAAGCATTTTCGACGGCGTAAATCGTTCCCTCATGGTTCAAAACCAAAATAGTTTTGTCGCCAACTTTCACCACTTGTCTCGCACCGACGGGAAGCGCGTCTTGCGCTAGCACTTTTGTCCAAGCCATTTCAACTATCCTCTGATTGATGTTTAGTTTAAACCGTACTGGATCTAGTTTAAGGGATCGAGCCATTTCCATTAATCAGGAATTCTGCAACCGAATACGCCTATAAACGAGGAGAACAACGATAAATAAACAGATCGCCATCCCGTTGAATTAATAATTTCTCCGCTTGGGCTAAACTCACATTTTCTTTGCGAGGAAAAGGGGCAATTTGGGAATCACAGGTGTAATACAGTTGACGAGATTGCTCTGTTAATTTACTGCTACAACCGTCATACAAAATTTTTTGATTAATTTGGATAAAGGCTTCTTCTCCTTTCGTATGTAATGTCACCTTTCCATTAGAATATTTAGCTCCCGATGCCGCTTTGACCGAGGGCAAATTTAAAATACTATCTCGTTGGAGTTGGAGATTCACCGAATTCTTTAAAAATTGGGCTTGAAAGGTTTTTCCGCCTTTGCAGCGATAAAGGGTGGGGGTTTCTTCCCCTTGAGCCAATGCAGGAAAAGGAGAGAGAGACAGGGTAGATATCAGGAGAGAGAGGCAAAACGGGAATTGCTTCAACATCAGAATTTTATGGGTGATGGAGGATAGGAAAGCACAATTAGCAGGATTTCATCAAACCCTAACTGATAGGAGAATGGAGAGTATCTCCTCAGGGAATCAAGCGAAAAACAGCCCTGATTTAATCGTAATTATGAGAACTATTGGTGAGTGATGATAACCCATAAAACCGCGATTTTAAGGACTAAATTTACCTATTAAAGACGGCATTTGTAGATTGGGTTAAACTTTCTTTCTATCGTTAGGATTATATCATTAGAATTATTTACAAGGAATGATCGAGAACGCAAAATAGAGTCAATGAATGATTTCCTCTTAGAGACAGGGAACTGAAATAGACAGTCTTGAAAACGATGTTTAAGAAACTTAACGCGGCTTCGTTGGGTCTAAAGGGTTAGCCATTAAGGTGATGGTGTATTTGTATGACTAACCCCAATTCAAATCCCCCTCCTAATCGAAGGACACCGAATTCCCGATTGACGGGCGCAATGCAGCGGCTGGCGAGGCCGTCTACCTGGATTTGGGCGGGGGTTGGCAGTGTTGTGGCGATCGCGGGATTTGTAGGAGTCCAACAGTTCACCTATCAACGACTACCCCGCTTATTAGAGTCCGAATTATCGCGATTATTACAACGTCCGGTTAAAATTGGCGAAGTTGAAAGCTTAACCTTCAACCAACTCCGTCTCGGCCCGTCTAGGGTTCCTCCGACTCCCACTGACCCCAACACCCTTACCATTCCTTCCACCAGGGTTACGTTTAATCCATTGGGGTATTTGGTTGGCAAACCCCTATTATTTGACGCAGAACTCATCAATCCCACTCTCTATCTACAGCAGGATAAAAACGGGCAATGGCTCCAATTGCAGCAGCCCCCCGGAGAAGGGAAATTAAATCTTTTGCTCGATGCCAATCTGTCCTTAAAAAATGCTCAGGTGGTGCTCAAACCCTATGGGAAAACAGGGACAATTCCGATCAATGTGGTGGGGGATATCCGTTACCAAAATGATTTGGACAAACAACACCAATGGCTCGAATATAATGTCGCGATCGCCTTTAAAAATTCCCAACTCACCGCCCAGGGAAGTACCTATCTGGAAACGGGGCAAACCCAAGTTGCGTTAAAGCTGAATAAAGCCAGCCTACCTGAACTAACAGCGTTAATTCCCAATTTTCCCGCTGTGGTAAGTCAGGGCATTGGCAATGGAAACGTTAACCTAAATCTCCCTAGTACAGACCAATTAGCCCAAACCCAGACGTTAGGAAATTTAGCGTTAAATAATGTCAAAGCAAAAATTGCGACCTTTAAAGATCCCCTACAAGTCAATTTAAATTTAGCATTACAAGGCCAACAAATTGTCATTCAACAGGGCAAACTTCGCTTAGGAAAACTGATTGCCGATCTCGGTGGTTTTATTGACTGGAAAACTGGCTATAATCTCAGCCTTAAAACCAATACCTTAAGTGTTCAAGATACCTTTAATACCTTTTCCATTAAAACCAATTTAGTTCCTGGGGGGAATATTCAAGGAACGTTTAAAATCACAGGTTTTTTGGGTAATCCCCTGGTTACTGGAACATTAGTCAATAAAAGTCAATTAACCGTTGATAAGATTAATATTAAAACGTTTAATGCGGCAATTCGGGCGAATTTAAATCAAGTCTTGTTGCCCAACGTGGTTATTCAACCGACCCAAGGGGGAACCATTCTGGCGAACGGTCGAGTCGATATTAATCTCCGCAATTCTATCGAGCAAAATAAACCGATTCGTTGGCAAACGATGCCTCTAGTGATCAATTTTCAAGGGCAATTACCCATCGAACCGATCATTCAACCCTACTATGTACCGCCGAGTAATGTGCGTCTAGCTCCCGTTCGTACCACAGGACGCATTCAAGGGACGTTAGCCAAAGCCGCGACTCGTATTCAATGGGTGTCTCTCCAGCCCAATCGAGTTGCCCAGGTTCCGGTTAACGGCCGGGGGGAAATCCTTTTATTTGATGAAAACCTAATCCTCCGCAATACGGTTTTACAAACGGATTCAGGGACGTTGGTGGTAGATGGGACAACCAATTTTAAGCGCGATCGCTGGCAAGCGACGGTTCAAGCCAATCAGTTTACGGTTACGCCTTTTTTAAATGCCTTTTGCCAACAAAATCTGATCCCCGACTGTCCAACGGGGTTACGAACGGAACCGTTAACGATTACGACGGCAAATGTTACGGTAGGGGGAGAATTTGACCGTTTTGATCCCAATCGGTGGCAAGGATCGGGCAATTTAACCTTGAGGGGACGAACCGAAGCGATCGCGGTGGAAGGCCGATTCAATCAGGGCAATCTTCAAGCGGATGTCGTGGCGACCAATGTGCGGCTCAATCCCTATCTGGCACAACTCACCGTTCCGGTTACCGTCCAGCGGACCCAAGCCCAAGTATCGGGATCATTAAAGACCCTATGGACAGCGCAGGGCTTAAACCTCAACGATCTGCAAGGGAATGCCAAGGTTCAATTAACCGTTGCCAATAATCCCATTACGGCCAACGCCAGTTTAAATCAAGGTGTCCTGAAAACGGCCGCGAGTCTTAGTTCCATTCCCCTCAATGGACTGATCCCCAATTTACCTGTTCAGACCCGTTTAGTTAGCGGTAATGTTAATCTGGCGGGAAATTGGTCAGATTATCGCGATTTCAATTTAAGACCCTTAACCGGCAATGCCAATCTCCGTTTAACCTTTGCGGGGAGTCCCGTTAACCTGAGAAGTGAAATTGATCAGGGGCAAGCTACCGCGATCGCCGATTTTGGCCGTCTTTCCCTCACTCGACTTATTCCTAACCTAAAGACCCCCGCCAGTGTTACCCAGGGGCGAATCACCGCAACAGCAGATTTAGAACAGGTTTTAAACCCTAACCCGAACTTCCAAAGTCTAGACGCGATCGCCGATATTCAAGGCACAATTGATGGTTTAGCCGTTTCTACCACCACTGCCTTAAACAATAATCGCTGGCAAAGCCTGATCCAGACCACTAGCCGCAATGGAGGGGGAACTTTACCGAGTTTACCACCCGAAATCAGCCGCTTAATAACCGATAACTTTACTGCTAATTTACGCTTATCGGGGCCCCTCGCTCCCCTATTGACCCAGACTCCCACCTTACCCATTCGAGCCGAAGCCGTTTCTATCCGTTCAGGGCAAAAAACCGTACAAGCCCAAGGGAATTTAGTTTTAGCCCAACTCTTTAGCAATCCCCAACTGGGTCAGGTTAACTTGGCTGTTCAGGCTAATTCCTCCTTGAATGATCCCCTGGTCAATCGGCTAATTCAAAATGCCTTGGCCAATGTAAACCCACGGTTTCGTCCCGCTGAAGTCAAACTGGCCGGTTCAGCTAATTTTGTGGGCAATATCCAGGGAACCCAAGTGACTTCCTTAGATAATCTCCGTTTAGCAGGCAATGTCACCCTCAATAATTTCGTTTTTAATGATCAACGGTTTGAACCGCAATTGGCAGGAACCGTAAAGATTCAAGGAACGGATCGCTTAGCCCTCAATTTACAAGGCCAAGAAGATGTTATTGCGCTCACCTTAGAATCCTGTGCCCGTTGTGCCTTTCCCTACATGCCAGTGGCCTTTAATCTTCGTCAAACCTATGGCGATACTATCCCCCTCATTGCGGAAGGAATCCGTCAAGGCGATCGCCTGGCGATAACGATCACCGAATTTCCCTTAGCCGTTCTCAATCTACCAGCCTATAACTTTCCGGGGACGGTACAAGGAAGCCTGAATGCCCAACTGAATTTAAATATTACTAACCTAACGGGACGGGGAAAGGTTCAAATACAAAATTTAGGGGTCGGCAATTTGGTAGCGGATAATTTCAGTACCGAAATTGATTATCAAAATAATTTTCTGCAATTTAATAACACGACGTTACGCTTAGGAGACAGTGACTATCGCTTTAGTGCAGGATTAAATCTGCAAAATCAAGCTATTCAAGCCCGTTTAAGCATTAAACAAGGCCGTATCCAAAATTTATTAACGGCCTTACAAGTGTCCGATGTGGACTCTTTAATTCGCCTTTTCCAATTTGATCCCCGGAATTATGCCGATGCCCAACAAGTTCCCCCTGTCTCCGTAGGCCGACCCAATGCGCCTCTCTCAGAGCAACTTAATTTGTTGTATTACATTGACCAAACCATTCGGCAATTGGCCCAACGCTATGAACAAGGCGGGATTCCCAATGAATTACGGATTGAAGGACTGGTCAACGCGGAGATTGCCCTTTCCGGAACCCTGACGCAACCCCAAATTGATATGGATGTGAGTGGAGAAAATTGGAGTTGGTATCCCCAGCCCGCTTTTCCGGCCATTATTCCTCCCTTGGGGTTGGTGATGACCGATAGTCGTTTTATTCCGATTCATCGTGTCAATTTACAAGCCAGTTTAACGGATGGGGTTTTAACGGTTCAACCGTCTTCTATTCAAGTTAAAAATTCCCTCCTGTCTCTGGAAGGAAACTTTTCTACCCAACAAAATTCAGCAATTTGGGAAATTGAAAATTTATCCCTGGATACGATTAATACGTTGGTGCGCTTACCGGCGGATATTACGGGAGATATTAATGCCCAAGGCAGTATTACAGGCACCCTCACCAGACCTCAACTCCGGGGCGAATTTTCGTTTGTGAATGCTGCGGTGAATGCTCGCCCCATTGAACAGCGCATTGCCGGCAATTTTAACTACAGCGGCGATCGCTTACAGGTCATTACCGAACAGGACTCTCCCCTCTTTGCCTATGCAAGTATCCCCTATTCATTCGGGCCGAAACCCCAAAATGCCCCCCATAAAACCGAGCAATTTGAAGCCAGAGTTAGACTGAATACGGACGCGCTCAAACTCTTAGGCGCTTTGACCCAAGATCAACTTGTCTGGCTGGGTGGTACCGGAGAAGTCAACCTATCTGCTGTCGGAAATTTAGAGATTAATAATCAAGTCCGCCTCTCTGACTTTACAGCCCAAGGCTCCGTGACCTTACAGGATGCGGTTTTCCAAAGTCCAATCCTCCCTAGTCCCATCACGATGACGGGGCAAATCAATTTAGATAATCGCTTAATTCGTGTTCAACAATTAGCAGGAACCTTCGCCCAAAGTCAGTTAATAATTGCCGGCGATCTCCCAATTTTTAGACCCCAAGAGACTCTAGAAAACCCCCTCAATTTAGTCATTAGTAAGGCAACATTAGACATTAATAATCTTTATCGAGGAGACTTAGAAGGCAACGTCATTGTCAAGGGGAGTGCCTTTGCGCCCGTCCTAAGTGGAGCCATTCAGTTAGCCAATGGACAAGTCTTTTTACCGGAACAGGTTGCCACCCAACCCGATCAACTCATCAACCCCTGGTCTCGTCCCCGACAAACCAGAGCCTTAATTGTCCCCCGATTAGATAACCTGCAAATTAGCTTAAATAATCTCTTTATTGAGCAAGTTCCGTTATATGACTTTTCCTTTGGCGGTCAGTTAGCCCTGAATGGTTCTTTAGAGGATCTCAATCGCATTGAACCCCAAGGCGCGATTACCTTAAATCGGGGACGAATTAGTTTTCTCGATACCCGTTTTCTCCTCGAAAGACGCTATGCCAATGAGATTGTATTTAGGCCCAATCAGGGGATCTTTAATCCCGATCTCAATATTAGGATGCGGACGATTGTTTCTGAATTACCGCAATCCCAACGCCTCCGTTCGGCAGATAGCAGTGAGATTCCCGACGACACCTTGAATCGAGTACAACGGATCGATATTAATTTAGCGGTCAATGGATCGTTAAATCAATTACTGCCGAATCTGAATCAAAAGGATGCGAATATTTGTCGCTCTGCGAATGAATTTCAACCCTTTACAAATACGGCGAATATCTCTAGAGAAAAACTGAATCAATTATCGACCTGCCTACAGGCTCTGACAACCCAGGGAGAAAATAATTCTCAACTGTTATCCAATCCCGCCATTCAACTATCCAGTAGCCCTCCCCGCAGTCAGGGGGAAATTGTGCGTTTATTAGGAGAACAATTTATCGTTTTAGCTGATGCTTTACAGGGAAAAAGTACCGGACAACTGCTTCAATATGGGATTACTCAGTTAGCCATTCCGATGGTTTTCCAAGGCATTGTTTATGATATTGAAACAACCATTAGTAGCTGGGTGGGGAGTACGGATATTCGAGTGGTTCCTTATTTGGAAGCGATTTATGAAGTTGATAAAAATAGCTACGTCCGTTTTTCCTACGACTATAATTTTAATGAAGTCAGAGTCCGTTATGAACAACAATTTTAATTGGCTTTGATAGTAGTCTTCATGGGATAGAAAGCTTGGCCCAAGAACGGGGAAGATGACGGGATATCACCCTTGACCGTTCTAAAGCGTTAATCCAAGAAATCCATTAGTATTACTATCAGTCCTACCTTGCCCAATCCGTCATGCGCCAGATTCCAATAAACCAAACCCCCGCAATTAGGGCACCCACATTCCATTTGATAGAGCGTTTTAATAAACTCAATTGTTGATTTGCTCGAGCTTCTTTGACTTGCGCTTTGAGCTTTTCTTCAGAACCCGCAATAAAAGTTGTTAGATCTTGTTTAATATTTTCTACGGATTCCCCTGGGTTGGGCGTAATTGCAATCCCACCGCGTTGTAAGGTTCTAATAATACCTTGGAGTTGCGCCTCGTTATCGACCCCTGATAATTGACTTTTGACTTCTCTGATTTGGGTTATCTGTTTATCTAATTGGCCCGTAAACTGAGAAGTATTAATTTCATTAATCCGAACAGTATTAATCACCCCTAAAGGAACCATTAAACAATACAAAATTCCCAGCAGTAAGGTTAGCCAAGACAAAAATCCGACTAAACGGGATTCCCAAATCCTTCGTCCAGAATTTGCTCCTGTAAAAATCAAAACAAATCCTAATAAAGGAACAACAACTTTTTCAACCAACGCACCAATTGTTTGAAATTCCCACAAGGGATTCATAAATTGTAAGGGGGTTAAAGTATCAGCCCAATCGAAGATTGTAAAGAGTAATAAGCCATAGCCTAGCCAACGCAAAATGCCGACGGCTTGCCGAAAACTATAATCAATTTCTTTAATGTCTTCTACTGAATGGCTCAACGTATCGTTATCTACAGGAAACATACAATAATTAGAATGGGTTACAAAAAAATCAATAATTTGATTAAATCAATTGGTTAATTAAATTTGGAGTCCTTCAAAATAGGGTTGCCACCACTGATTCCAAGAAATCCAGATTTTTTCTAAGGTTGGATAATAAGACGATGGTGAACTCGAATCAGTTCCACTGAGGGAAATGTCTATCCATAAACACCGATTATCTAACAGGGATGTTTTCCCGATCGCGATCGGCAATAAACGTTCTAAACGCAAGTCAGAGGAATAGCGAACCTGTAAAAATTGTTCACGCTTAAAAATACTACCACCACGGGGCGTTAAACAAGTGGTTAGGTGGGCTTGCTGATCTTGACTAAACAAACCGTAGGAACCAAGCCCTTCTTTATTACGAATAACTAAAGAATCCGGCACGTTTTTATGATAATAAGTCAAAAAAGCTTTAACATCCCCAATAGAAGGAGCAAAATAACGCATTTTGACGGTTAATACTTGATTGCCCTGTCGATACTGATATATTTTTCCATTGACGAAACTTAAAAGTTTATCCGCTTCGGGCTGGGACAATTGAGCTACTTTTTCCGCATCAGAAGTCTTCTCCAATTGCCAATCGACTAAGGGAACCTCCGAGGGAAAGGGTAACGGATTCACCGTATTAGGGTTAGGGTAAAAAACCACTTTGATTAACGTTAGGGCAGCTCCTCCTAACAAAAGCCCTAACAAAACTTTTCGCCATTGGCTTAAGGGGGGGGAAGTCACTGTTTCGGCGAAAGGATCGTGATCTTCAGTTGTTTTCGGATCATCTGAAAGCTTCATGTTGAATGGGGTTCTTGACGTAAAAGATAGAGATAAAATGAGCCAAAAATAACAACAACGGTAAAGGTAAAGGCTAACGATCCCGTTCCTTCGTGCCAATATTCAAAAGCTTGAGGATTATGGGGACTGAGAATCGCTAATAAGCCGACACGAAATAAATTCATAATGAAGGCTAGTGCTAAAGCAATTAAAGGCACAATCACCATGGTTTGACGCTGAGATAGGGGAAATAAAATCAAAAAAATTATAGAGACTTTGAATAAATAAATCAGATTGGCTACCCCAGCACAGGCATCGTTAACAATAATTCCACCTGACGGAAAAAAGAGTTGATTGCCTTCAATAGAAACCTGAAAACCCAGATACCATAGGGTAAATCCCACAATTTTCGCAATAATTAAAGATAAAGTCGGAGCAATATTCAAAATTCCCACACCTAATTCTTGGGGAATGGCTAAAAGTCCCAGAAGAATAAATTCCCGCCAATATTGCCCCAAGCCTTTAAAACCTGAAGCGACTAACGCTAATCCGAACCCTCCGACAAGGGGCATAAAACTCAACCCTGGGTTTGTCGTTGCATTCACACTCCGCATTAACACGATCGCGATGAGCAAGGTTCCCACTAACGTAGACCCTAAATCACTGTTTAACTGGAGGGATTGACTTTTGCGTTGAATCAAAGACGCGATCGCGAACCAAATGAGAATCGTTAACCCTAAAAAATCCGGTTGCCCAGCTCTATCGGTCAATGTAAAATGAATCGCCACTAAACAACCCGCTAACCCTAATAACCAAAATTGGGGCGTTTTGAGGTCTTCTGCCGTTGGCAACGAAAAAAGATTCATGATAATTTCCGAATATTCTGACGATCAAGCGTAGGGTTTTTCAGAAAATTTTCCACTCCGCCTTAACTCTGAGTATTGTAAAAGACAACTGCCCTAAAGGGGATTTTTTATTTTGTCAAACCATAGAAAAAATCATGAAAAATCCAAATAGCCATAGAAAAAAGACAGGCTAAAAAGGGCACTGTCTTCTGCATACGAATTAAAGTAGATTGAGTAAGTTCCTAAGCTTCGGTCGCTAAGGATTCAGGATTGGCGATGTAGAAAAAGCTGAGATGGTAGAGTGTCCGCTTCCAAGGATGGGCTTGAACTTCGCGGATGACGGCTTTGCCTTCCCAAGACAGATCGGGGACTTTCACATCGATCAGGGTTTCATTGACTTTGGCTTTTTTTAAAAGATTCGTTGCGTCTTTCGCATTAACGATTAAAGAGACGGATTCTCCTCCCTGATGGCCATAGAGATTGGCAGGAATTAATCCTTCACGACGTAAAGCATTCGGTTTACTATTTTCAGCGCGTTTTTGACATTCAATGGTAAGAGACATAGGATTTTAATAAGAAATTAAAGGTTAACAAGATTTCAGAGACTGAATTTAGACCCCTTGGCTAAATTGGTGCAGTAACGGGATCACCGTTAGCATCCAGTAAGGCGCGTTTTGGCCCATGAATGGGATCTTCCACAATAATGGTCTGATCCCGACTGGCTCCCAAGGACACGATCGCGATGGGAACCGCCATCAACTCTGCCAAAAACTTGAGATAATCGAGGGCTTGCTTCGGCAAATCTTCGAGGGTGCGGCAATCTTCAGTAGACTGCTGCCAACCTGGAAGGGTTTTGTAAATGGGCTTACAGCGAGCAAATTCACTAGCATTCCCAGGAAAATGATCGCAGGTTTGGCCATCGAGTTCATAGGCTACACAGACGTTGATTTCGTCTAGGGTATCTAGAACATCCAGTTTGGTAATGGCCAGGCAATCTAAGCCATTAATGCGAACGGCATAGCGGCCAATGACTCCATCAAACCACCCACAGCGACGGCGGCGACCCGTTGTTGTCCCAAATTCGGCTCCGCGATCACAGAGTAATTGGTTAAGATCGCCTTGTAACTCAGTCGGAAAAGGTCCTTCCCCCACACGAGTCGTATAGGCTTTAGCCACCCCAATCACCCGATCAATCATGGTTGGCCCAATACCCGACCCCACACAGGCTCCCCCCGCAATGGGATTAGAAGACGTGACATAGGGATAGGTACCATGATCCAAATCTAATAAGGTTCCTTGCGCCCCCTCAAAAAGAATATTTTTGCGTTGTTGAATCGCTTCATAAACTTTTAAGGAGCTATCCACCACATGGGGACGCAGACGGTCGGCATACCCTTGATATTCTTCAATCACCGTCTCTGGATCAAGGGGCGGCAGATTATACAGTTTTTCTAAAATGACATTGTTATAATTAATTGTCCAAGTTAACTGCTTTCGCAACGTATCCTTATCCATCAAATCAATGACTCGAATACCCGTTCGCTCAGACTTGTCTGCATAGGTCGGGCCAATCCCGCGCCCCGTCGTACCAATTTTGTGTTTACCGCGTAATTCCTCTGATGCTTGATCAATCAAGCGATGATACGGCATAGTGATATGGGCCGTCTGAGAAATATACAGTAAACGAGTCGAAACGTTAAGCGATTCTAACTGATCAAATTCCTGTAAAAGAACTTTAGGATCAATAACCGTTCCTGAACCGATAATACATTCTGTATCAGGATAAAGAATACCCGATGGGATTAAATGTAATTTAAAAGTCTGCCCTTCAACAACAATGGTGTGTCCGGCGTTGACTCCTCCCTGGGGACGAACGACAACATCGGCTGACCGACTTAATAAATCGGTAATTTTTCCTTTTCCTTCGTCGCCCCATTGAGCGCCGATCACAATAACGTTAGCCAAGAGTTTCTTGAATGATTAAAGTTCACACAAACTCTGATCATGACATTTAATAAGTTTCATGTCAACTTATTAATTTGATGAAAATTATAATGCCCAAAATAAGGCTTTTCTCGCGATCGCCGACTCAGGTAGAGTACAGTTAAGCAAAGATTTACGTTGATTGCATGACTGTTGCACCGAGTTACTCCCTTATTATTCCGATCTATAACGAAGAAGCGAATATTGCAGAACTCTATCGTCGGGTTAAAGCCGTCATGGATCGTCTAGATCAGCCCGTGGAACTGATTTTAATTAACGATGGAAGCCGAGACAATTCTTTAAAATTAATCCGAGATTTACAGCAACAGGATCACCGAGTCTGTTATCTCAGCCTAGCCCGTAACTTTGGCCATCAAATTGCCGTCACCGCAGGGCTAAATTTTGCCAGGGGTCAAGCCGTTATTATCCTCGATGCCGATCTGCAAGATCCACCTGAATTAATTCCTGAACTCTTGGAAAAATGGCGACAGGGTTATCAAGTTGTCTACGCTCAACGAACAAAACGTAAACAAGAAGGCTGGTTCAAGCGGTTCACCGCCTATTTGTTTTATCGCTTGCTTCAACGATTAGCCGATGTCAATATCCCGACGGATACGGGAGATTTTTGCTTAATGGATCGGCAAGTCGTGGATTTATTAAATGTCATGCCCGAACGCAACCGTTATATTCGCGGTTTACGTTCCTGGGTCGGGTTTCACCAAACCGCCATTCAATTTGAACGTGATCCCCGCTTTGCCGGCGAAGTAAAATATACCTTCCGTAAATCCTTTACCCTAGCGTTAAATAGCTTAGTCTCTTTCTCTCAAGTTCCTCTACGACTTTCGACCTATTTAGGGTTATTTTCTGCACTCTTGGCCTTATTAATGGCCTTATTAGTGCTTTATTGGCGGTTATCTGAAGCAAATTCTCGTATTACAGGCTTAGCCACCGTTGTCATTGCCATTTTATTTTTAGGCTCGGTGCAATTGGTTTGTATTGGGATTTTAGGGGAATATATTGGACGAATTTATGAAGAAGTCAAAGGCAGGCCCCTTTATACTTTGTCTGAAGTCAGTGGTTTTGAGAACGATATTGAGTAAGTCAATTTAATTAAAAGCAGAATCAGCTTTCTTGATAAGGACATAATGATATTATGTTCCTACGAATTTGTAGGGATTTCACACTGTTAAATCCTTTTGACGTTTTATTAGATTGTTCTATTTATCTTTCCTAAGTTAAATTTTCAAACTGAGTAAATTAAATAAATCATTAGCCGAAAACTGCCAATCTGAAAGTGTTTCTAGAACAGGTAAAAAATCATCACCTTCTTTAGAATCAGGTAATTTATCTCCCTGAAAAACTAAAACAATTCGGTCTTGAGGAGAGATTAACCAACCCAATTTTGTTCCATTTTTTAGCGAAAAACTAATTTTATTGATGAGTTTAATCGAAGATTGTTCAGGGGAAAGAATTTCGATAATCCAATCGGGAAGAATTTCGATTTTATTCATGATTTCGCCTTGATCATCTAAGGGAATATTATTCCATTCAAAGACGGCAATATCAGGCACAATCGATCGCCCTGCAAAGGTACAACGGAGTTCAGGAAACGCATAAACCCGTTGGGCAGATTCGCCCCGCTGATTGATCTGATTTAAAAAGCGTCCTTGTAATAAACTATGTTTCCCTTGGGGCATGGGTTTCTGTTCAATATGACCATTAATATATTCACTAGCAGGCTTAGTTTCAGGTAGTGCTAAGAACTCATCAAGGGATAGGTTTTTAGCTTTTAGGGGCGAAAAAGAAGCAATAGTCATATTTCCAGCCAAAAATTAGAACATTAATAACTAGCAATTAACTTCTTCAATGCGGGAAGTGGTAAAGCGATTCATCCAATTTTCTAGATAAGCGCGATTGGCTTTCCGTTCTTCTAAATTTTGCGTATCCATTGGGTAGGGAGCTAAACCCCTAATTGCAGCCGTCGTGACACAAAACATGGATTTTTGGAAGGTTTCACAAATTTTGACTAATAAATCGTCTTCCTGGCGATCGCTGTTTTGATAGATCTGATGGAGATAATCGGGGAGAAAATGACGCATATCCTGCATTAACAACGTTGGCGGAATACCAGCCCCACCGATGGGCAACGGATCGGCATATAAAGCCCCATAGGTAAAGGATTCTTGATCAGGTGGAATTTGGTAAGCCTGAGCATTAAAGGAAACTGTTCCTGGAAAGGGTGTTCCGCGAAAGAAAACTGCCTCAACGTAGGGAACCGCCGTATCCATTAAGAAGGTCAGACCCGCAGAGGGTGGAAGCACGGGGTAAACCTGTTGACCAATTTTGACTTGATAGGTAATCGGTTTGGCCGCATCTTTCACTAAACCATCTTGGATATATTGAACCACTTGGGGAATGGTTTTAATTTTGCCTTGATCGTAAAGATCCGAAAGGCTTAAAAATATATCCGCCATCACTCGCCAAAATTGCCCTAAACCCGAATAATAGGCCATCATTCGCATTTGTTCGGGTAAAAATTCAGGAAAAATTTTGTGTAAGGTTGAAATGAATAAATTGCCTTTAATTTTAGCTTGAATTACCTTTTCAATATTCTGACGAAACTCTTCGCTGTCTAAATAATTATCTAGTCCTCCCCCACCATGCCAAAGCATCGTTTTCATGCAATATTCTGCATATTCAAAATTAATGCGATCGTGGCACCAATGTTTCCATAATTGATTTAACGAAACCTGACCATTAAAGTATTTAAAAAAAGGAAATAACACTAAAAATTGATGCTCAGCAATATAAATTAAATTGTGAGAATAACTATCTAAAACCACCCCATAACTTTTCAGAATGCCCACCACTTCAGTGACATTTTCAGGAGAATCTTTCAGTAAGGCTTCGCCCGTTTCTAACTGGGAAATGTAATCGGCGAGGGGATGTTTAGAGGCTTCTAAAAGGGTCTTGGGCATGGTTAAAGGCGAATATTTTAATCAATTTTATCAAATCGTCGAGGCTTGATTAGGAATCGGAGCGGGTAAAGGATAATACAGGTTGCATCGGTAAGGTTGCGATATCGGAAGAACCTGTTAATAAAACTGCCGCCTGGGGTTCACTCCAACGGGACATCCATTCAGGTTGAATCCCTAAGGCAATAATCAAAACAGCTAAAATAACGGCAGGAATGCGCTCTTTCCAAAGAACACGGGGTAATTTCGATAGTTCTGGGGTTAAACGGCCAAAAAAGACGCGATTAACCATTAACAGAAAATAAACGGCGGTTAGTCCACTAGCGACTAAACATAATAGGGTTTGAATGGGAAAAATCGGAAAACTACCCCGAAAAACGAGAAACTCTGCAATAAAGCCAACCATGCCAGGAATTCCCGCGCTGGCCATTACCCCTAAAATCATTAAGGTTCCCGTAATCGGTAAACCCCGTTCAGGAGCGAGTAAACCCCGTAAATAGTTAACGTCACGGCTTCCCGTTTTCTTATAGACAATCCCCACAAGCAAAAACAACATGGCAGAAATTAAACCATGACTAATCATTTGGCAATTGGCGGCAACAATACTGAGACGGGTACTGGCGGCGGCGGCGAGTAAAATATAGGCCATGTGAGAAATAGAGGAATACGCAACCACTTTTTTCATGTCCTGTTGAGCGATCGCGCAGGAGGCTCCATAGAGGGCACTAATGGCGGCTAGGGTGGCTAAATAGGGCGCAATCAAAACCCAAGCATCCAAAAATAACCCAACGCCAAAGCGTAATAAGCCGTAGGTTCCGAGTTTGAGTAAAACCCCTGCTAATAAAACAGAAACGGGAGTGGAGGCTTCAACGTGGGCATCGGGTAACCAGGTATGGAAGGGAAAGATGGGAATTTTAATGGCTAAACCAATGAGTAAGGGAATGAGCAGTAATAATTGGGTACTGATGGGCAATAACTGCGATCGCGAAGGATCATAATCAAAAGTCGGCGAATGGGTAATCCAAACCCAACCGAGGAAGGAAACGAGGACTAAAAAACCTGAAACTGCGGTGTAGAGTAAAAATTTCATGGCCGCATAGCCCCGCCGCTCTCCTCCCCAAATGGCAATTAAGAAATACAACGGAATGATTTCTAACTCATAAAAAAGGAAAAATAGTAATAAATCTTGGGCTAAAAATGCACCTGCTACGCCACCACTTAAAAGCAAAATTAGGGAATAATAAAAACGAGGACGGGGAAGGGTTTCATTACTGCTGTAAATGGCAATGAGGGTTAATAAACTATTGAGACAGAGTAGGGGAAAAGATAGGCCATCAACGGCTAAATGGTAACTTAAACCAATATTCTCAATCCAAGGAAAATACTCCACTAACTGCATTTCAGGATTACTCGCATCAAACTGAAACCCTAGAATCAGGTTAAAAACTAAAATTACACTACTAAAAATTAACGCCAGATTCCGCGATCGCGCTCCTTCCCCAATACCAGGAACAAAGGCAATGATTGCAGCACTGAAAATCGGAATCCAAACTAAAACACTGAGCATAGGAATATCAATTTCTTGGGTTAAAAGGCGTTAAAAAATATAATTAATGGTAGATATTGGTTTAAGAAATAGAAATTAAAGAAGACCAAAACTGGGTAATGGTTGCCCATTGAGTATTAATAATTAACCCCAGTAGCAAACTAACACCAATCACAATGGTTAAGACATAAAATTGGGATTGTCCTGACGTATTATATTTAAGCGCATTGCCACTAAAAACCGTTGCTAAACTGACTAAATTGACTGCGCCATCAACCACATAACGATCCAACCAAGCCGTTAAGCGAGATAGGGCAGCAACCGCCGCAACGATGGTTTTTGCATAAATTTCTGCCAAATAAAAATCATAGGAAAATAAATCTTGGAAAAAGCGGATATATAATTGGCTGGATCTCGCTAAAGAACGGCGTAAGACCATCAGAAAGCCAATAGAGCAGCCTAAAATACCAGAAACAATCAGTAAGGGCATTGACCATTGAGCGATCCAGGCATCTTGATTGCTAAGGGGATTCGTTGGAGAAAGCCATAAAGGCCAACGAAGAGGAACAATGGGAGCCGCTAGGGTTGCTAGGGTTAATGTCACCATCGGAAAAGCCATCGGCCAGGGTACTTCTGGGGTACGGCGGGTTTTACTCTGGGGTTTTCCTAAAAAGACCAGGCGAAAAACACGGGTTAAATTCAGAGCCGAAAGGGTATTAAAAAAGAGCAGCAAAGCAAATAGGGGCCAAGGAATTTCCCAGGAGCCATTTAACCAACGTTGCCATGTCCAGAACATCCCCAAGGGCAATAGGCTAAGTAATCCCAAGGAACCGACAACAAACGCGGAGGTGGTCGCTGGCATCTTTGACCATAGGCCCCCCATTTCCGTAATGTTTTGATTACTAGTCGTCGCAATAATGGAACCAATACTCATAAAGAGGAGGGCTTTGGCGATCGCGTGGGTAAAGAGGATTAAAAAGGCAATATCCACATGGCCCAATCCAACCGCCACAAACACTAATCCCAAATAGGCACTGGTGGAGTGGGATAGGGTTCGTTTAATATCGGTTTGCGCGATCGCGATGAAAGAGGTGGTAATCGTCGTGACAGTCCCTAAAACAATTAACGTATTCGAGGCGACGGGAGAAAGGGCAAAAACAGGCTGTAATTTGATAAGAACATAAGCCCCAGCCGATACGACGATAGAATTTCGCATAATTCCTGCGGGATTGGGGCCTTCCATTGCCTCATCTAACCACAGGTTCAAAGGAAATTGGGCACACTTACCCGTTGGCCCAGCGATTAAGGATAAACCTAATAAGGTTGCGGTAAAGGTAGGAATGGGATAATTATTTGCCCAAGCTTCTAACTGAGAAAAAGTTAACCCTTCGCCATAGGTCGATAAGGCCACTAAACCCATCAGTAAAATAATGTCGCCGACCCGTTTGGTTAAAAACGCATCTCGCGCCGCACCGACCACCAAGGGCTGAGCATACCAAAACCCCACCAAAAGATAGGTCGATAAAGTCAGCATTTCTAGGAGAGCATAACTGAGAAATAAGGAGTCACTCAGAGAAATCCCCCCTAAAGCCGCTTCAAAAAAACCAATTAGACCATAAAATCGTCCTAATGACCAATCTTTCTCCATATAACCCAGAGCGTAAATCTGAGCCAGTAGGCTGATTCCTGTGATGACCTCTAACGCGCCTAAACTCACGGGAGAGAGTTCAATGGATAAGGATAAATCCAAATCTGCTACCTTGAGCCAATCAAAAACCAGTTGTTGGCTTTGTCCCTGCCAAATAGAAACAAACGCGATCGATCCATGAATCACCGCCAGTAGGGTCATCAAAATATTTAAATAGGCGGCTGGACGAGATCCCGTGCGTCGGATCAAACCCAATGACCAAGGAAGCGTCACAAATGAGCCAATTAAGCCATAAAAAGGAATAAACCAACTATTTTGCAGGAGAAAGTTAGTCATTATTGATGTTTTTATATAAAAATTTTCTTAAAAGATAGCGATCGCATCCCAATCCTACGCTACAGTAGCTTAAGTCTCTTGACAAGCCTCGTTATAGAGATTAATCGATAATTATCCTCGATATTACGCTTTAGTTTTTTTGATAGATTTGCAGATAATCTACATATTCAAGCGTGCAAAACGGAAGAAAATGATATTTTTTAAAATCACCTAACCCATCAAACGATTGACCACTTGTTTAAAAATTGTGGTACTAGGAATGAATCTGTAAATAGCTTAGTAACCAATTCGCAGCCGTTGCTCTGCGGGTTTGCCTTGGCCCAAATTCTCCAATTTTATAGCCCTTAAATCCTAATTTTTCCTTAAGTAATTGCTTATTTTCAGGCGGGATAGAACGGGTTAATTTAACCGTTGGTGGACGATTAGCAATAAAGTCCGGCGGCTCAGGATACTCATTACGCCAATCTTCTTCAACCTGTTGATTATCCCAAGTTTGAGCCTCAGAATTGTAGCGGTAGCCTAAATAATAGGCAACCAAATGATTAACGGTTTCATCGCTGATCTCTTCATTCAGAATTGCCCAAATGGTTTCTGTGTTTAAAGGCGGTAAAGAATTCATAATAATTTCTTAAATTTTTAAGCTGTAGGGATTGCTTAATTAAAGTCAGCGATCGCTATTTTAACCTAACTTATCTCCAGTACGGGAGCCTAAATCGTTTTTAAGCTTTAATCCTAAAGATTGAAACTCAAATTCACTGTCGTACATACTTCAGTTCTTGATTTAAAAGACGTAACAAAAAATTGTAATAATGTGTAAAATATAGTGTTCTCGTTCTGGAATATATCGTGTCCTGATCCCATCCCATAACTTTTAGCCGTTCGATTTTGGAATTTTGGTAAAACTTGAGCAATACAAATTTTTCAAACTTCGTGTACTGTTTTAGAATTCTATATTTACTCTAAGCTATCCACATATTGAAATTTCAGATAAACAGGATGTTTTGCGGGATACTCAAGCGATAAGCGACAAGTAGAAGATGATTACTTAGGGCTATCTTATTTCGTTTGGGTGATAAAAATATGGAGGCAATAGCGTTAGGACTAATGGCTCATCTGAAATAAAGACTTGGGACTTAATATTTTATAGTTTGAAGCAGTGGAATAAGGGATAAATTAGGTTGACAGCAATAATCTAATAATTCTTCAATATCTTTGACAGTAAAAATAGGAACTTTAAGCGCACAAGCTACATCCTCAACCGTCAGATCATCCAAGAACTTTGTATCCTCATGTTTGAGCATTAAAGACGGTAATAAAATTCCTTGTCCCAAATCTTTATCTTTTAATCCGTCAATTAAATCTTGGCCTGTTAATAAACCTGTGACGGTAATTTCTTGTCCCCAATAATGACTCCGTAAAGGGGCTAAGGTAATCTTTAATCCTTCCACTTGATTTAATCGATTGACTAACGGTTCAAAGGCTTTTTCGACTGCATTGCCGACGACCCAGATTAGCTGTTTGGGTTGCTCAATTCGTTGGGGTAATTTACTTTCAGCCAGATCGATAAAATGTTTAATAAATTGACGAATAGAACCCACTCCATTACCGATTTGGGGATAGTCTTCGTAGTGGGATTCGGGCGGTAATTCAGTTTGGGCGATTAGAAACCATTCATCCGCTAACCAGGCAAAATGACTTTTAAACTTTTTCTGAAATTTAACTTGTAACGCTTGGACTTGTTCAATGACTTCCAAGGCTTTTTCTCGACTAACGGGAATTAATTCATCTTCAACGGGGCGAAAACGGGTTAACCCAACAGGAACGACTGCTGCCGAAATGACGGTGGGAATCTCACCTGAATGGAAGTTAGCTAAATCCAGTAAGGTTCTTTCTAAATGGATGCCGTCGTTAATGCCTGGACAAACAACCACTTGGGCATGAATTTGTAAACGTCTTTCTTGGAACCATTTTAAGTGATCCAATAATTGCCCTGCCCGTTGATTTTTGAGTAAGCGAATTCTAATATCTGGTTCCGTTGCATGGACAGAAACATAGAGGGGAGAAAGGCGCATTTGCTCGATGCGTTGCCATTCTTTTTGACTTAAATTAGTGAGGGTTAAATAACTACCGTAAAGAAAACTGAGGCGATAATCATCATCTTTTAAATACAAACTTTCCCGTTTGCCAGGGGGCTGTTGATCAATAAAACAAAAAGGACAGCGATTATTACATTGAATTAAATTATCAAATAGAGCGGTTTCAAAACTTAAACCCAGATCTTCATCGCAATCTTTTTCAATTTCCAGGTGGTGGGTTTTCCCTTTGCTATCTAATACTTCTAATTCTAAATATTCATCGGCACAGAGAAATTGATAGTCAATTAAATCCCTGGGTCTCATGCCATTAATGGACACGATCGCGTCACCTGGTTCAAAGCCCATTTCTTCCGCGATCGAATCAGGCATTACGGCATTAATTTTGGCAGGTCGAATCGCGATTTCACTCATAGTATGCTGACAATGGTTTGCCTATTTCCACAATTTGAGATCGCCCCCTAAATCCCCCAATACTGGGGGACTGTACGAACATTGTAATCCCTAAGTTCCTCCAAAGCTGGGGGGCTAGGGGGGCAAAAACATTAAGCTTCTACCAACTCATAGGGACGGGTCAACCGATCCAACTGTTGTACCAAAAGACTGAGGAATAGACCCACATCGGTTACCACACCAATGGACTCGACGGAACCGCGATCGCTGAGTTTGGTAACAACGGCTGGATTAATATCTACACAAACCATTTTCACGCCCGCAGGAGTCATATTTCCCACGCCAATGGAGTGCAACATACTCGACAGCATTAACACCATATCGGCTCCCTGGAGCAACTCAGCGTAACGGCTTTGGGCTTGGATCAGATCCATGATGGTGTCGGGTAAGGGGCCATCATCCCGAATCGAACCGGCCAGGGCAAAGGGGATATCATTTTTCACACATTCGTACATTACGCCTTTGGTGACTAACCCTTTTTCAACCGCATTAGCGATACTGCCATAACGACGAATGGTATTAATCACTTTTAGGTGGTGACGATGGCCGCCACGCACAGGAATGCCCCGTTGCATATCAACTCCCAAGGAAGTTCCCATCATGGCTTGTTCCATATCGTGAACCGCGATCGCGTTACCGCCTAAGAGAGCATGGACATAGCCGCCCCGAATTAAACGGGATAAATGTTGCGCTCCCCCAGTATGAATCACCACAGGCCCCGCCGTTACGATGATTTTTCCACCCTGGTCACGAATTTGGCGCATTTCCCAGGCGATCTGTTCAACCAGTAATTCCACCCGTCGTTCGCTAGAAACCCCCGATCCCATAAAGGAGAATTCTTTGCTTTCTTTGCGATTATTATCGTGGGACTCAACTTTTTTCACTGTCCGAATCCCTTCTACACCGACCATCACGCGATCGCCGGCTTTGAGGTCTCGTAATAAAACACATTCCGCACTGAGATTATCGTAGTTCACCCGAATGGCTGCATCCATGCGTTGATTTTGTACCCGTACCCATTCGCAATTTACCCGAACTTCCGTGGGATAAATGGTACTGACATAAAAATCATCGGGAGCAACCCCATCTTGGGCCACTACAGCGGTATTAATATCACAGAGTTCCTGAGGGGGAGGAACCGCTCCCAAATCGATCAACTCGGTCATGATTTCTTCGAGGATCTGATGGGAAGGCGCGGAAACCCGAACTTCTGCACTGGAAATACTATTGCGCTCTACCCCTAAATTAAAGTTGAGAACCCGGAAACTGCCGCTATTTTCAACCACTAAATCTAAGGCTTGATTGAGTAACCCCGCATCTAATAAATGACCTTCCATGCGGATCACACGACTTTCAATGGTGACATTGGCGTGAACATCTTCCAGAATTGGCTCGGTTACTCGCAGGGTTAAACATTTAGCCGCTCCCCCTGCCTTTAAAAATTCACTTAAGGGTGTTTCGATTACCTGAAAGCCAGCCGCTGCCAAGTTCTTTTTCAATCCATCGCTGATTTGATTCATGACAATGGTATTGCCCACATTAACCGCATTGCAGGCAAAACAAACCGCATCAGCCTCCTCGACAATAATGCGTTTTTCTTCAGGAATTCGCATTTCAATGACGCGATTAGAGTAGGAATCAAAAGCAGGCGGATAGTAGAGTAAATAGCCGCCCGTTAAGGGACAAAAACAGGTATCTAAGTGATAAAAACGCTCATCAATGAGGCGTAGAGAAACCACTTCGGTATCTAACCATTTAGCAATATAGGGATGGGAATCCAATTCCGAACGGAAGCCATAGCCCGCCCATAACCAGCGACCTTCGCGATCAAACAGGGCATCGCCTGCTCCTTCAAAAGGCAGATCCTGGGGCAACTCGTAAACGGTAAAGCCATTGGCTTCAAACCAAGCTTTGAAATAGGGTTCTTCCCCTTGACGTTCTTTGTGAAAAAAGCGGCTCAGTACCACGTTATCGCCTAAAACCAACCCTGCATTAGCGGTAAAGACCATATCGGGCCAGCCTTTTGCGGGTTCGACTAAATCTACAATGGCCAATTCTTTTAATACATGGTGGAGTTTTTGCCATTGTTCTACAGCGCGATCGCGGGAAGACTTGTGAATATTGCCCTCCATCCAAGGATTAATCACATAATCCACGTCGTAGTGGTCAGGAGGACACATTAATATACGGATAGCATCAGTCATAGGGGTTTTAAGTTGAGATAATCAATATTGAGAATGATTTTTTAGGTCTGGATTTCGCGATCGCGTTGAATAACTTCTGAACATTTAGCCGACAAACCAATTGCTGATCCTATCATATCCAAATCTACTTTTTCGTAAGATTTTTTTTAATACTTTTTTTGCATTATTTTGTTGTAAAAAGTACAATTGAGAATCCTTTCTCTATAAATGGAAGTCTGACGGGAAGTATCGAAACGGTTAATCACGCTTAAAAGGGGCTATCCTCTTAAGTCTTTTCAATTATTTATTTGTAGACTTTTTTAGATTAATTTGCAATTATAAAGGGATTCAGCTTGGGGTATAAAGCTCAAAAAGATTTTACATTTTATTTAGTTGCTCTACTTAAAAAAACTAAATACAAAAGATTTTTGCAGAAAAAAGAATTTTGGTTTTAGCAGTAGAATCCGTTTTAAAAATTCAGTTAATTAGCTTACTAGATTCACTCAATTTGCTTCAAGGGAATCGTTTAAACGCTAGAAAAATCCCTCTTTATGTTGAGGCTTTAAGGCTGAATTTTCTTGCCCCAGGGAGAGGAACTTGGGCGAAGACCGACTTAGCCTAAAAATAAAGCGATAAGGACTATCTCACTATGACTACATTTGTTGAAAAAATCGAAAGATCAAACGATAATCCGAGAGATCCAAGAAATCGTGAGGTTATTTTACCTGCGCCCGATCCTTACAATAGCAATCTAGCAACCCCCATTAATTCTTCTCCGCTGGTTAAAGCTTTTATTAATAATTTGCCTGCCTATCGCCAAGGATTATCTCCCTTTCGCAGAGGATTAGAGGTCGGTTTAGCCCACGGTTATTGGCTAATTGGGCCATTTTTTGAATTTAATCCGTTACGCTTAAGCCATCAAGGGGCATTGGTTGCGCTCCTTTCTACCTTCGGTTTAATTGTGATTTCCACCGGCGCGATCGCGCTTTATGCCGCCAGTAATCCTCCTAATCCAACGGCAACCATTACAGCACCTAATCCGCCTGAAGCCTTTAATCGTCCCGATGGTTGGTTTAGCTATGCCAAAGGATTTTTGGTCGGCGGTCTTGGCGGTTCGCTCTTTGCCTATCTCATTTTGACCAATGTGGATGTCTTTAAAAATGCCTTGAGTTTTGCAGGTTTCTAATGAGTAATACGCCTGGGCGTAGCCAATACGCCCCTATTCCTTGACAGCACGATTAGTTTTCAAGTTTAACGCCGCGAATCGCATAATCTAATAACTGCATGGGGTGATAAAGCGGAACCGATTTGCCCTGCTGTTGTAAATGTTTTTGAATTTGCAAAGAACAGCCTGGATTGGATGATGCAATTAAATTTGCGCCTGTATTCAGTAAGTTTCTCACTTTTAGTTGACCAAGTTCTTCCGCGACATCAGGTTGCAACATATTGTAAACCCCTGCACTGCCGCAACATAACGCCGCATCAACGGATTCTTTTAAGGTCACATTGGGAATTTTGGCTAATAATTGACGGGGTTGTACACTGATTTTTTGTCCATGTAATAAATGGCAGGCATCTTGGTAGGCGATCGCGATTTTGTCATCGGTAATGGGAGATAGCTCAGCAGTAAAACCCACTTCTACCAAAAACTCTTGAATATCGCGAACCTTAGCCACAAATTCTTTAGCTTTTTCCGCATAAATGGGATCATCTTGCAAAATATGGTGATATTCCTTCAAGGTATGCCCACAGCCTGCCGCGTTGATAATGATGTAATCGACCTCTGCGTCTGCAAAACTATCAATCATCTGTCTCGCTAATGCTTGAGCTTGAGCCTCTTGCCCTTGGTGAGCAGGGAGAGCCGCACAACAACCTTGGGATTTGGGAATGACGACTTCACAGCCATTGGCGGTTAAAACTCTAACCGTTGCTTCATTAACAGGGGAGAAAAAGAGCCGTTGCACACACCCCAAAATCACACCGACTCGATAGCGTTTTTCGGTTTGAGCAGGAATTTCCGTTGGATAGTTTTGTCCAAAGGATTGACGAGTAATTTTCGGTAAAATCGATTCCATTGCAGCCAAGCGAGGAAAAAACTTTTTCAGTAAGCCTGTCGCTCGAACCAGCTTTTGTAAACCCAAGGTTTGATAAAGCCAGAAGAACGGTAACAAGACTTGCAACCGTTGAGGATAGGGAAAAAGGTTAAAAATTAAAGTTCTGATCAACCGATCAAAAATATTTCGGGGTTGATTGCGCTCGACTTGGGGACGGGTAGCGGCGATCAGTTGGTCGTATTGCACCCCAGAAGGACAAGTACTCACACAGGCCAAACACCCTAAGCAACTATCAAAATGTTGGGTTGTGGTTTCATCTAATGCCGCTTCTCCTTTGTTGATGGCATTCATTAAATAGATCCGTCCTCTGGGAGAATCCATTTCTTTGCCAATAACGCGATAACTAGGGCAAGTGGCTAAACAAAAACCACAATGAACACAGCTATCAATTAATTTTTGCTCAGGCGGATGTTTGCTATCAAAGCCTTTAACTTCTTGATTTAATTGTTCTTTAAAATTAAAACTGGAGTTAGAAATAGATGTCTCGGCTGTCTGCATATTTTTAAATTTTAATATAGTTATAAATAAGGTTTTTATCCCCATAAATTCCTCTTTGAAAGAGGGACTTTAAATTCTTAAATTGCTCAATTTTCGCTGAACTAGAGAAGGCGTTTCAGCTTGTTTCTGCCTTGCAAAAGCCTCATCATCATCCATTTGTTTTCTAATTTCGTCAAAATGATCATGATAATAGGATAAGGCTGCATAAACGTCAGCTAAAGAAATACTAGGATATTGAGATACAATTTCATCGGGAGATAAGCCTAATTTCTCATGCCAAATGACAATATCTTCCACCCTAATACGATGTCCTGCAATCCGAGGTTTTCCGCCACAAATGCCCTCTGTAATTTCAATATGGTTAATAATTGTCGCTGTCATAAACAGTTAAACACCTCCAACAAAACGTCCGGAATTAAATAAAAAATTGGGATCAAATTTTTCTTTTAAACGACGCATTAAGGCTAATCCATTACCTTGATATCCCCACGGTTCATATTGATTTTTGATGGCTTGAGAGGCTTCTAAAATGGTTAAAAATCCTCGGTTATTTTCACAGCGCGATCGCGTCTGAAGTAATTGACTAATCTCTGAGTCCGTTTCTAATAATAAGCGACCTAAACCGCTACCCAGATAAATCTGAGCCAAACTAGGACATTGCTGTAGAAAATTGACAACTTGATTGGGCATCATTCCTATTTTACAGGTGGCCGCCGATACGGTTGTGGGGGATAACATACGGGTTTTCAATTGCTGCCATAGAGTCGTTTCGGATTCTTCTGTCAAAACGTTATAGGTTAGTCCGACTTTTTCGCCTAGTGTGATTAATTGCTTAGCCTGTTCATCCACACTTTCAGGAATATTTTGAAACCGAACTAATAATCCTAAATGATCACCCAAATTCAGCGATCGCATTAAGGGAGCCGATAACACATCCGCCGCCGTAGGAGCTAAACCTGATTGCAATAAAGCTTGGCAAGTCGTGGCTAAGGCTTGCGATTCTCCTGTTAATAAAACCGTTTTTGAGGCTTCGGGTAAGGGATACAGGCGAAAAGTAACTTGGGTAATAACGCCTAACGTGCCATAGGAACCCGTAAACAACTTCATTAAGTCGTAACCCGCCACATTTTTAACAACTCGTCCCCCTGCTTTGGCAATCTTCCCGTCCCATCGCACAAAGGAAAAACCTAATACTAAATCCCTCACCCCTCCGTAACGTTGTCGCCAACTGCCACTATCTGCGGTCGCCATAATGCCGCCAATGGTCGCTTGATCATCGTAGCTAGGATCAATGGGTAAAAATTGACGATGGGGGGCTAAAAATGCCTGTAAATCTGCCAACTTAACCCCTGCTTCTACGGTAACAGTTAAATCGGCACTGGCATGGTCGATAATACGATTGAGTTTTTGGGTACTGAGGACAAGATCGGCTTTTTTCACCAATCCTCCCCAGGCTAACTTACTGCCATTGCCACAAAGCAACATTGGCCATTTGTGTTGAGAGGCTTGATTAACAATTACCGATAAGCTTTCAACCGTTGTAGGGGTTAAATACGTCTGAGGGGGATGTTGAGCCACTGCTTTCTCAATCCGAGCCTGTAACATCGGATCTAACTGTTCCCAAGTCTGAATTTCCGTTGGGCTATCCAATAAGGATTCGAGTTTAGCGGCGATCACAGCGGCCATAGAGAGCTGATGACAAAATAGGTATTCACAGCTTACCCTATCATGATCGCTATCATTGTCGATAGCGTGGTCAACAGGGTCTAAACACTAAAAATTAACCTGGTCTCATGCCAAATTAATTCATTGAAAGCAGTAATAAGATAATCCATGCCATCCCCCCTAGCTCCTTTGAGCAGCAATTAATCCCTATTTGGGGATCAGTCATGGCTATTCTTCCCAGAGAGAACGTCCTAGCGCGATCGCCGCATTTTGACCCCCAAAGCCAAAACTTAAGCAGAGAGCATGATTAATGTGGGCTTGTTGAGATTCTCTGACTAAATTTAAACGAAATTCGGTTTGATTTAACCCAACACAGGGAGATAAACGCTGATTTTTTAACGCCATTAAGCTAAAAGCCACACTTAACGCCCCTGAAGCTCCTAACGTATGACCTGTCGCGCCTTTACTAGAGGTTACTGCAATAGTTTTGGCAAAAAGAGATTGAATTAAGGCAGCTTCTCGGCGATCGTTGAGTTGGGTTCCTGTTCCATGAGCATGGATAAACTGCACATCATTAGGGCTTAAGTCACTCCGTTGTAAACACTGTTTAATGGCGATCTGGGCACTGCAATTATCCTCTGCCGGTGCGCTAACATGACTGGCATCACAGCTAAATCCCCACCCCTTAATTGTTCCGTAACTCTTGGCATTTCGTTTGTTGGCAACTTCAGCAGACTCTAAAATGAAGACGGCTCCCCCTTCTCCGAGTGCTAATCCCTCCCGCTGCTGATCAAAGGGATAACAACCCGTTTTTGCCAAAGCTCCCATTTGCTGAAATCCGGCTAAGGTTAATGGGGTAATGGGGACTTCGATCGCGCCTGCTATCGCTCGTTCACACCGTCCCTGTCGTATCAAATCACAGCCTTGACTAATGGCTAAAATTCCCGTTGCACAAGCGGCCATTGGGGATAACGCAATTTCTTGGCTGCCAATCTGTCGAACGGTCGCGATCGCGCCTTGATGGGGAAAGGTTTCTAACCAATTTGTTGTGATCGCATAGGGAGGCGTAGCCATCTGTTCCCAAAGACCTTGGCAACCGCGACTTGAACCAATGACGACCCCGCAAGTTGTCAACGGAGCCGTTAACTGAGCATCCTGAAGCGCGTCTTGAACAATGAGGTGTATTAATGGATTTAACGATGACGGTTCCTTTCCCATCATTCCCAAGGGAAGCGGCCGAAACGGGTTAAAAGGTCGATGTAATTGAATTCCCGACTTGCCTTGAATTAAACGGCTCCAACTGTCCGTTAAATTTCCTAACGCCGATCGTAAACCAATTCCTGTGACGACAATATCCAAGGCTAATTGATCTGCTTAAAGCAATTTACAGCAATAGTTGATAAATTCAGAAATTAAGGGTTAATTCACTAATCCCAATTAACTTAAATAAAATTGTTAATAGACTAACTTTGATCCGCCCTAGCCCCCTTTCAAAGGTTAGAATCCGAAAGCGGAGGGATTAAGCCAATAAACATTGTTTTATGCAAATGGGTATAACGTTTTAACCCCTAATCTTCGATTAAGACGATGTTTTTAGGATAAAGTCAAAAATTATGGTCTAAACTCCCCGTTCAATGGCAGCCGAAGCTTGCTTAAATTCCATTTTCAACCGATTTTTCAGCTTTTCAGGAATAGGACGAGTACCATAGGCGGTATAGTAACCTGCCAAGGAATTGAGGGCAGTTTGCATTGTGGTAAAGGAACGCAGCCCCCCTGATTTGGTTTCGCGGCGATAACGGGAAATATAGTCGTTAATTTGCTCCCTCGCCTGGGCTTGTACTTCCGATGCGTTAGGCGCATCACTCGGTAAATCGAGGGCCGTGGTTAAGGTTTCAATCACCGTCAAAGTGTCTTGGTTATAGTTACCCGTAAGTCCGGTGGCACTAGAACAGCCCGTCAAGCCGATAACGACGACCAAAACCAGAGCCAATAGACGAGACCAATAATTTTTAAAAGACATAATTTTACGATTTATTCCTTAATTTATGATCAGAAATTCCTTTATCCTATCAGGATCTCGTGCTAAATTTTTGAACTGATGCTGAGCGTGTGGCATGGGGATTGATGGCACAAGATTAGAGTTTGGGTCGTTTAAGTCGTGGATTACGGCCCTTGCTGTACGGTTTTGCCCTCGCTAATTGTTTAAATTTAGTGTTACAAAAGAAATATTGACGATTTATCTAGCACGATTGTCTCTATTAGTCTCATTACACATTTTTTTACTCAACCGCTATGATTTGGCCCCTAAAACCCAAAAGTACCAAACAAATTGCTCGGATTGAAGTTTCAGGCGCGATCGCGGGAAATACCCGTGACCAGGTACTTAAAGGATTAAAAACCGTTAAAGAAAAAAAATTCCCTGCCCTCCTACTCCGCATTGACTCTCCAGGGGGAACCGTGGTTGATTCCCAAGAAATTTATGCAGCCCTCAAGGAATTAGGCAAAACGACTAAAATTGTGGCAAGTTTTGGCAATATTTCTGCCTCTGGAGGAGTTTATATTGGTATGGGAGCCGATCACGTCATCGCTAATCCAGGAACCATTACCGGCAGTATCGGCGTAATTATTCGCGGTAATAACTTAGAAGGACTATTAGATAAAGTCGGAGTTTCTTTTAAAGTGATTAAATCCGGGCCCTATAAAGATATTTTGTCTTTTGATCGGGAACTCTTAGCCGAAGAACAACAAATTTTACAAGCCTTGATCGATAATACCTATCAACAATTTGTCGAAACCGTAGCAGAATCTCGAAAATTGCCCGTAGAAACTGTTAAATCGTTTGCCGATGGTCGCATTTTTTCAGGTCAACAAGCCCTAGAATTCGGATTAGTCGATCGCGTAGGAACCGAAGAAGATGCTCGTCGTTGGGCCGCCGAATTAGCTGGCTTAGATCCGGAAAAAGCCGAAATTAATACCATTGAAGAACCCAAACCATTACTCAAAAAAGTCTTAAGTCGCAATCAGCTTTCAATTGATACTCAAAAGGTGAATAGCTTAGTTAATTGGCTAGAATTTGAAGTTTCTACCAGTGGGCAACCGCTCTGGTTATATCGCCCCTAGTGATTAGCCCAGATTCCGCTGATCGCTAAAAGAAAGTCCCCCAGAATTGGGAGATTTAGGGGGATTTTGAAACGTTATTGCAACAGGAAACCCTATCTCGATCACGCAACGCCGCCTTAATGCCATTTTTAGCCCCTAACCATTAATCAGCACTAATTTCCTTGTAAGCTCCTATCGTGGCTGCTAGATTTTCCTTTTCTAAATCTTCTGGAAAAGAACCAAAGGGCGGTAATACTTCTTGAATAAAGGCTTCTGCGGCTTTGGAACGGTAGCGATTCGGATTCAAAATAACATGGAGTGTCCGTCGCACTTCTACGTCCTTAATACGAGCAATATGTAAAACATTCATTTGTAATTCTTTTTCAATGGCCGTTGTTGAAACAAATGCCACCCCTAACCCCGCTTGGACTGCATTTTTAATCGCTTCAATCGAGTTGAGTTCCATTTCAATTTTTAAGCGTTTGGTGTCAATGTCACACTGACTTAAAACCTTATCGATAACTTTACGAATGGTAGATTGGGAATCGAGGGTAATAAATTTGAGCTTATATAAATCTTCTTTTTGAATGGTTTCGACTTTTGCTAAGGGATGAGAGGTCGGTAAAATCAAGGCGAGTTCATCTTCGGCGTAGGGAATCACTTGCAGAACTTCTTGCAATTCTGAGGGAACTTCTCCCCCAATGATGGCCATATCAACCTGTCCATTGGCGACTCCCCAGGAAGTGCGACGGGTGGAATGAACTTGTAACTGCACGGAAACATCGGGATATTTTTGGCGAAAAATGCCGATCATGCGGGGTAACAGGTAAGTGCCTGTGGTTTGGGACGCTCCCACAATTAAGGTTCCTCCCTGAAGATTTTGTAAATCCTCGATCGCGCGACAGGTTTCTTGGCAGAGAGTTAAGACCTTATCGCCGTAGCTCAATAACAAATGCCCCGCTTCCGTTAACTGGGCTTTGCGTCCTCCCCGATCAAATAAGGGCACATTGAGTTGCCTTTCCAAATTTTGTACCTGTAAACTGACTGCCGGTTGAGACACATACAGCGTATCGGCTGCCCGCTTAAAACTGCCTTCTGCCGCGATCGCCTTGAGAATCCGCAGTTGATCTAGGGTAAATGGAATATCTGACATAGGTTTAGGTGAGAGAAGGAGAAAGAAGCCAATCGCAATGATAAGTTATTCCTATTAAACATGACAGTAGCATAACAGGGGATCGGGTTACTGTCAGATCAAAAAAATCGAACTAATCAGACAATTTCGGGCTTTTAATCTCATTATTTTGTTAAGAAATATTATGAATACTCCCCCTGCTCACCCCTGTTATAACTGGTTTGAGTTTTCTACGACCCAACCGCTTATTTAAAGGCGTTAATCCCTTTAATCATCGTAAAGACGGCATTCATCCGCATCAGGATTTTCTTCACAGTATCTTTGAAAGGCGGATTTGGGGGGTTTCTGTTGACTCCGTTGATGGGCGGCTTCGGCTTGCAGTTCTTCTACGCTATCCCAAGCAGCGGCACATTCCGGTGATTGTTCCCCTTTCGCAGCACAAATTGCTCTGGCTTCTTGGCGGGCTATTTCGATGGCATCGTCAATATTGGCTACCTTGGTGGTATTAATCGAGGTTTGAGTCATATTGTCTTGTGTCATAAAAGTGATTTGAGATTTAAAAAAATTGGACAGTGAGGACGAAAACTTACTCAGGAGCTAGGAGCAAATTCCAATATCGAGGAGAGGGGGAAGAAAGAAAGAGCAAATTCTCGCTTATGGGGATCAGACGCGGTTACATCCTCCCCTAACACGCTTGGAATATGGGCTTCTAGTACGGCTCCGTTTTGCCAACAAATCGCCATAAAGTAATCACAGACAGGACACTCTGTTTGGGCGACTTGCTGGGAAGGACATTGTTGGCCTGTCGATAAACAATCGCTTAATAGCCGTTTACACAAACTGCCACAGTTAGGACAGCGAATTACTAGGTGTTTGTTCATTAAGTACCTCTGAAGAGCAGGGTTTGGAATGAGAAAAAACTGTTGAGGGATGAGGATTCATGGCTCAAGACAAGAAATTTTGGAGGGTACAGCTAAATTCTTCGTAGGGTTTAACACCAATTAAGGTTGTCATTAATTCCCCCTGTTTAAAGTACAGAACCGCAGGGATACTTTTTAGTCCGAGTCGTTTGGCGACGGTTTTATTATTGTCAAAGTCGAGCTTACAAACCTTGGCGCGATCGCCGTATTCCTCGGCCAGTTGATCAATAAAAGGCGCAATCACTCGACAAGGCCCGCACCAGGTCGCCGTACAATCGACCACTAATAAAGCTTCTGTCTCTAACAGAGCATTAAATTCTTGCTCATTTTGAATAAATGCTGCTTGACCCATGCCGAATAGCTCCATTGTTTAGTAATTAAAACGCTGATGTGCAACAAAATTTTATAGAATCATTGAAGAAGACCAATTTGAGTTAATGGGAATTGGTTACCTCACCCTTAACCAATAAAAAGTGTTAGAAGAACGACCGCCATCGCTTTTTCGTTGGAAATGAACTCAAGAGGTTGAGTTAGGATAGGATGATAGAACAGGCAATTGGACTGATACCACCATGACAGCAACTCCTTCAAAAGATTTATCTGCTTGGGAACGGTTAGAACAAGGTAGACAAGCCAAAGCCATCAGCGGCGGCTATGCAGGCTACGGTTCTCCCGCCTTTGGACAGCAATCGGTGAATGGAGAATTGGTAGCGGATCCAAACGAGTGCCAAATCATCGAACTTATCCGCCGTCATCACAAATCAGGAAAATCGTTACAGAAGATTGCCGATTGGCTCAATTCTCAGGGCTATACCACCAAACGGGGTCAGCCTTGGCAAAGGATTTCCGTGAAACGAGTTTTGGATCGTCTTTACGGAAAGATGCCGAGAATATCTGGAGTTACATCCCAGCTTGAGTGAACTCCAGAATCGCCTTCCTCATCGTTATATTGATGCCAGAGCAAAGAACCATTAAAACCAAAACTTCTTTTCCAGAGAGGGTTTCAAGGAATTTGCCGTAACATCCCTCTATGATACAGTGATCCCGTTGGGATTGCAATAAATTGGCGCACTTTTGTCGAGGGAATTTCCACGTTTTAGAGAACTTGTGGGGAAAGGTTGATGTTATCTGAAACTCCGTTTGCTTGGATACCGGATCTCAAAGATGCAATTGAACGTTATCCGCTAACCGTCTCGCCGACCACTTCATTGAAGGATGCGATCGCCTTAATTAATCAAGCCCATAGCCATACCTGTTTGCTCAACGATGATCTGTTGGGGATTGAGCAGCCAACAAAAGAAATTCGGACAAGTTGTGTCCTGGTTATGCAGGAACAGCAATTAATAGGCATTCTAACCGAACGGGATGTGGTGAGATTAACCGCTAAAGCTGTCAATTTTGCAGAAGCAACGGTTGCCGATGTGATGGTATCCCCAGTGATTACCTTGCCCCAACAATCCATCCAAGATATTTTTGCGGCTCTTTTTCTCTTTCGTCGTTATCGCATTCGTCATTTGCCGATCGTGGATGAACAAGGGCAATTAGTCGGGATGATTTCCCATGAAAGTATTCGCCATATTTTGCGTCCTGCAAATTTGTTGCGATTTCGTCGGGTTGCGGATGTGATGACAGTTCAGGTTATTCAAGCTCCCTTAACAGCCAGCCTTTTACACTTGGCTCAATTAATGGCCAAAAATCGGGTGAGTTGTGTGGTGATTACCCAACGGGATCGACAGGGAAATGAACAACCTGTGGGCATTGTGACCGAACGAGATATTGTCCAGTTTCAAGCGTTTCAAATTGATCTGGCCCGAACCCAAGCTCAAACGGTGATGAGTACGCCTCTTTTTCTTCTCAGCCCCGATGATTCGCTCTGGACGGCCCATCAAGAAATGCAGAAAAGACGGGTCGGGCGGTTGGTGGTGTCTTGGAACTGGGGTCAAGGATTAGGGATTGTGACCCAGACGAGCCTATTACGGATTTTTGATCCGATGGAAATGTACGGGGTGATTGAAAATCTACAGCGCACAATTCAACAGTTAGAAACGGAGCGATCGCTGGCTCAGCCCTCTACACAGAAAAGTTTATCTGCTCAGTCGAGTTCTCCCGATCTTTTTGAGCCACAGACGGAGATTCCCCCTAAACCATCATTAATTTCGGTAATTCAGCAAGCTCAGGATAATCTTCAATGGTTGTTAAAGTTATTCCAGGAAGAACCGCGATCGCAACTTGAAGGAGTACAGGAAACCTTAGAAACGTTGAATCAACAAATCGACGAAGTAAAAAGCCTGAATTAACAAAGGTGCTACTGTTTTTTAATTTAGCAACACCTTGTTTAATCCCTTTTAACAGCCTTCAAGCATTAATCAGGCAGATCGGTAGATCCCATTAAATAGAGATCGCAAGCACGGGCGGCTCCTCGGCCTTCATTGAAAGCCCAAACCACTAAACTTTGTCCTCGGCGACAATCTCCTGCTGCAAAAACGCCTGGAATACTGGTGACGTACTTGCCATGATCCGCTTTTACGTTCCCGCGATTATCCTGTTCCAAATTCAAGGCTTTAATTAAGGGTTCTTCAGGGCCAAGAAAACCCATTGCTAATAAGACTAACTGGGCAGGCAAGATTTTCTCGGTGCCAGGAATGTGTTTAGGAATAAATTGACCTTTCTCGTTCTTTTCCCATTGCACTTCTACCGTATGAACCGCTTTAACATTGCCGTTTTCATCTCCCTCAAAATGGGTAGCCGTTCTTAAATAGGCTCTGGGATCGTCTCCAAAAAGAGCTTCGGCTTCTTCTTGCCCGTAGTCAAGTTTGTAAACCTTGGGCCATTCGGGCCAGGGATTATTGGCAGCCCGCTCATCAGGGGGTTTGGGCATGATTTCCAGTTGAACGACGCTGTTACAACCATGACGAATGGAAGTTCCCACACAATCCGTTCCCGTATCACCACCACCGATGATGACCACATCTTTTCCTTCGGCTGAGATAAAATCACTGCCAGGCGTTTTATCCAAAATAGCTTTGGTATTCGCCGTTAGAAAATCCATCGCAAAGTGAATGCCTTTGAGTTCCCGATTAGGAATAGATAAATCGCGGGGTTTAGTCGCGCCGGTACAGAGAACGACGGCATCGTAGTCTTTTAATAAGATTTCAACGGGGAGGTCTTTACCAACTTCCGTATTGCAAACAAAGGTAACCCCCTCTGCTTCTAACACATTAAGCCGACGTAAAACGACTTCTTCCTTATCTAATTTCATGTTGGGAATGCCATACATCAGCAAACCGCCTGGGCGATCGGCGCGTTCATAAACCGTTACCCAATGGCCTGCTTTATTGAGTTGGGCTGCTGCCGCTAATCCGGCGGGGCCTGAGCCAATAACGGCAACTTTTTTTCCAGTTCGTTGGGCAGGAGGTTCGGGCGTAATCCAGCCTTCTTCCCACCCTTTATCAATAATGGAGCATTCAATATTTTTGATAGTGACAGGTGGGTTATTGATGCCTAAAACGCAGGAACCTTCGCAGGGAGCAGGGCAAACTCGACCCGTAAATTCAGGGAAATTATTGGTTTTATGCAATCTGTCCAGAGCTTCTCGCCACAGCCCCCGATAGACTAAATCATTAAATTCAGGAATGAGGTTATTAATGGGGCAACCGCTAGCCATGCCGCTAATTAAACCACCTGTATGGCAAAAAGGCGTTCCGCAGTCCATACACCGTGCGCCTTGGTTGCGGAGTTTGTCTTCGTCCATCGGTAGGTGAAATTCATCCCAGTTACGAATGCGATCGCGGGGAGAAATTTCAGAGGGTAATTCGCGGACAAATTCTAAAAAGCCAGTGGGTTTTCCCATAGTTCTCTATCTCAATTACATACTTTTTTCGACCAACTAAAAGCCTAATCTCAACCTAACTCAGGACTCGGCTCAAAATCGCTATCCATTACGCTAGTGGATTTTTGAAAGAATTGTCAAACTTTTGACCCCCGAAATATTTGGGTTTATTGATTTTAGTAACAATTTGTATTAATTCCTTTTGCTCGATAACCGGAAATGACGCGATCGCTGATTTAGAAAAGCAACTTTTACCCTCTGTACCAAACTACGTCACCGAAATGACAAAATGAGATGGGGGGTTTACCGCTATGGTAAGTTTAACAATAAGGAGGATTGAAGATGGGCTATCGTTTCCTGGCTCATGCTAACCTCCCGATGCGCGATCGCGGTACGATCAACTTAGACAGTCAGATGAACGATTTATAACGAAATACGAGTAGAAAAGCGATGACAACACTTGAACCTACGCACCTCTACTGAAAATTCATTAAAACAAACTATTTAAGGAGAACTCAATTTGGTGAGCATAGCCTCTTTTAAAACCACTAAATCTGAAGAAATTTTTGCTGCTGCCCAAGAATTAATGCCAGGCGGTGTTAGCTCTCCTGTACGGGCATTCAAATCCGTCGGCGGTCAACCGATTGTCTTTGATCGGGTAAAAGGGGCCTATATCTGGGATGTCGATGGCAATGAATATATTGATTATGTAGGCACCTGGGGCCCTGCGATTTGCGGTCATACCCACCCTGAAGTAATTAACGCCCTCCAGGAAGCCTTAGCGAAAGGAACCAGCTTTGGCGCGCCCTGCCAACAGGAAAATGTTTTGGCCGAAATGGTCATTGATGCTGTCCCTAGCATTGAAATGGTTCGCTTTGTGAACTCTGGAACCGAAGCCTGTATGTCGGTATTACGGTTAATGCGAGCCTTTACAGGACGGGAAAAAATCATCAAATTTGAAGGATGCTACCACGGCCATGCGGATATGTTCCTGGTCAAAGCGGGGTCTGGGGTCGCCACCTTAGGTTTACCCGATTCCCCTGGTGTTCCCAAATCTACCACAGGCGCAACCCTCACTGCTCCCTACAATGATTTAGAAGCGGTCAAAGCCCTATTTGCTGAAAATCCCGATAGCATTGCGGGAGTAATTTTAGAACCTGTCGTCGGTAATGCAGGTTTTATTGTTCCTGATGCGGGCTTTCTCGAAGGATTACGGGAATTAACCAAGGAATACGGAGCATTATTAGTTTTTGATGAAGTCATGACAGGCTTTCGTATTGCCTACGGCGGCGCACAGGAAAAATTTGGCATCACACCCGATTTAACGACGTTAGGGAAAGTCATCGGTGGCGGTTTACCCGTTGGTGCTTACGGTGGGCGTAAAGATATCATGTCTCTGGTTGCCCCTGCTGGCCCGATGTATCAAGCGGGAACCCTATCGGGAAATCCTTTGGCGATGACGGCAGGCATTAAAACTTTAGAATTGCTCCAAAAACCAGGAACTTATGAGTATTTGGATAAAATCACCCAAAAATTAGCTAAGGGTTTATTGCAAGCGGCTAAAGATGCGGGTCACTCCGTTTGTGGTGGTTCTATCAGTGCTATGTTTGGGATGTTCTTCTGCGCTGGCCCTGTCCGTAATTACGAAGATGCAAAAAAAGCCGATACCGCAAAATTCGGTCGTTTCCATCGCGGCATGTTAGAGCGGGGCATTTATCTTGCGCCTTCCCAGTTTGAAGCCGGATTTACCTCCTTGGCCCATACAGATGAGGACATTGAGCGCACCTTAACAGTAGCTAAAGAGGTTTTAAGCAGTCTGTAGCCATTAACCGCTAAAATAAAAACGTAACTATTGTGTGAGTTCTGTGTCAGAATAAAGCACTGTAGTTAACGGGATGTAGCGCAGCTTGGTAGCGCGCTTGCTTTGGGAGCAAGATGTCGCAGGTTCAAATCCTGTCATCCCGATTTTCTAAATTTACTCAATTACGCAATCAGCGCGATCAAAGATTTTTAAATTAATTAATCATTGAGTAAGAGGTGTTGAAAGATAGCTTAAAAAATTAAAATTAATGAGAATTTAGGCTAAAAACTCAGGATCTAAAACCTGCTCAATCGTGTAAGGGAAATAGTTAGGAAAGCTTTCTATCGGCTGTTTAGTTTCTTTTGCTGCATCTCGACGCGATCGCTTGTAATATTTTTCAATCCAGTCTTGATCTTCAAGAAATCGTCGTAAACTCGGTGTATCTTCTAAACAATCTTGAATTTTGTCTCGACAGTTAGCAATCGTAATTTCCCAACTAGCGGTTCTACGCTCAGGTTGATAGTCCCATTTCAATAAGTGCATCACTAGGCGTTGGAAATAACTGCTAAATTCCCGTTGCTCACTGCGTCCCAAGGCCTCTAACTCCTCGATTAAATGATTGACATCTAATTGTTCCCAATGTCCTTTTCGGAGGTATTCAGCCTGTTTTTGTGTCCATATTAAGAAATCTTGATCGTACTCTGTGACTGTTTTTTCCATAAATCATCGGTTGTTTATTAGCGTTCTTCTGGAAAGCTTAAACAGAAATAGGGACGGGAAAACCGTACTTGCCTAACCTTAGCACTCACACCCTAAGAGTGCTAAAGTTTGATTGGAGTTCAATCAGTGCTCAGTTTAAATCCTATGTCAAAAATTATCTCATTTAAAGATGAATCTCGGCGATCGCTGGAAGAAGGTATTAACCAGCTAGCGGATGCCGTCCGTATTACTCTCGGCCCCAAAGGACGTAATGTTCTGCTCGAAGCTAAATTTGGTGCCCCCCAAATCGTCAATGATGGGATCACCGTCGCTAAAGAAATTGAATTAGAAAATCCGCTACAAAATACTGGCGCACGATTAATCCAAGAGGTCGCCTCTAAAACAAAAGAAGTTGCTGGGGATGGAACCACTACCGCAACCATTCTGGCTCAGGCATTAGTTAAAGAAGGTTTGAGAAACGTCACCGCCGGAGCCAATCCCGTGGCCTTACGTCGTGGCATTGAAAAAGTGACGAACTTTTTGGTTAGCGAAATTGCAGCGATCGCCAAACCCGTTGAAGATTCCACCGCGATCGCTCAGGTAGCAACCGTTTCGGCAGGCAATGATCCCGAAGTGGGTCAAATGATCGCCCACGCAATGGATAAGGTCACCAAAGATGGCGTGATCACCGTCGAAGAATCCAAATCGCTGAATACCGAACTGGATGTAGTCGAAGGGATGCAAGTGGATCGGGGTTATATTTCGCCCTATTTCATTACCAATTCCGAGCGTCAAATCGTTGAATTCGATAATCCTCTGATTCTGATTACGGATAAAAAAATTAGCAATATTGCGGATTTAGTTCCCGTTTTAGAAAATGTGGCCCGTTCCGGTCGTCCCTTGTTAATTATTGCTGAAGATGTGGACGGTGAAGCTCTCGCTACCTTAGTAGTCAATAAAGCCAGAGGGGTCTTAAACGTTGCGGCCATTAAAGCACCTTCCTTTGGCGATCGCCGTAAAGCAGCCCTCCAAGATATCGCGATCGTCACCGGCGGTAGTGTTATTTCCGAAGAAATCGGCCTAAGCTTAGAAACCGTCACCTTAGATCAACTGGGTCAAGCGACTAAAATTACTATCGAAAAAGACAACACGGTGATCGTATCGGGCCAAGACAAACGGACTTCCGATAGCGTGCAAAAACGGATCGCCCAACTCAAAGCCGAATTAGCCGCAACGGATTCTGAATACGACACCGAAAAATTACAGGAACGGATCGCCAAATTAGCGGGTGGTGTTGCAGTCATCAAAGTCGGTGCAGCCACTGAAACCGAACTCAAAGACCGTAAACTGCGGATTGAAGACGCACTCAATGCGACCAAAGCAGCGGTAGAAGAAGGGATCGTTCCTGGGGGCGGTACAACTTTAATTTATCTGGCTTCCAAGATTGCAGACTTTAAAGCATCCTTGAGTAACGATGAGGAAAAAGTTGCCGCCGATATTATCACCAAAGCGTTAGAGGCTCCCCTTTATCAATTAGCCCGTAATGCCGGAGAAGAAGGATCGGTGATTGTAGAACGGGTCAAAGACAGCGATCGCAATGTGGGCTTTAATGTCGCCAGTGGTAAGCTCGAAGACATGATCAGTGCAGGAATTATTGATCCGGCTAAGGTTGTCCGTTCTGCGCTCCAAAATGCGGCATCAATCGCGGGTTTAGTATTAACCACTGAAGCCCTCGTTGTCGAAAAACCTGAACCGGCTGCTCCAATGCCCGATATGGGTGGCATGGGCGGTATGGGTGGTATGGGTGGCATGGGCGGTATGGGTGGTATGGGTGGTATGGGCATGATGTAGTCCTACCCGCTAAATATCAGCCATTTATTCCAGGGCAAACTATCTTAACGACTTAGCAATCATAGATTGACTATCCATAAATTACGGATAAGGCAAGGAAAAAATATTTCTTTGCCTTTTTTTATTACCCCATAAAGCGTGATTCAAATCACAAAACGAATGAGACTCAAATCACGTTTCTTTTGTCTACTACCGAATAAACTTTAAATTGACTGTGCTAAAGATCAAATAGTAAGCCAATAAAACGCATAAACAATAGGTGATCCAAATCACAAAAAAATCGGATTTAAATCACAGTTTATCTACTCTATAACGCAATAAACTAGATTTATCGATCACAGCTAAGTATAAAGAAAAATCTAAATCGTTAATTTTATTATTTTGAGAACCTATAGAGGACTGCATTATGAACACTCGCTTTAAACTAACTCTTATTCAATCTCTAAATCCCCGAAAAGTTAATCGTCATAAAGGCTTTGTTTTGCCAATGGCAATGATGGTAGGATTAGTCATCATCGTAGCAGGGACAGCAATGGTGATTCGCGCCCAAGGAAGCAAAAGTGAGGTTGTTTCCCAAGCCGATAAAACCAAGAGTTTGGCAGCCGCAGAGACGGGGCTAACACGAGTTCAGAATATGATGAATAATGTTAAATTCATTGCCCTCTATCCAATGTCATCTTGGACTAGCGCAATGACATTATCAGCGGATAATAGCTCGGTCACTATTAATGATACAGATTTAAATAATCTTGTTAATTCTGTCGCTGCCTCTACGGCTTGTTCCAGTAGTGGTACTGACGTAACCAATAAGGCAAATAATATCAAGGCCCAACTAGCAACCATTCGATTAGCAGCAAATGGAACCTTGACAGATATTGATCCAAATAATCCTGGTAAAGGGAAGTTTCGCTTAGTTGACTATACATATTCTGGAACAGCGGGTTCAATGCCAGGGAATACGGCTCAAACAGGTGGCTTTGTTATTGAAGGACAATCAGGTAACTCTGGGAATGCGGGTAAATCTCGAATTGCAGTCGAAGTTCCCATCAAGGGTTCTTCTCCCGTTGTGATTACGGATACTGCTCCTGGATTATGGATCAAAAAAGGTGGAATTAATACAACTGGTGCTGGTAGTAACAGTTGGGAAGCATCTGGTACACCACTCGATCCTAACGGTAATGAATTTCAAGCTAATGTTTACTTCAGCAATTGCGATGGTGTGCTAAGTGATTCTTATGTGGCAGCCGTTCAAAGTGAGCGGATCAACTCTCCCGCAACAACAGCGACTAAAACGAGTTTACCGTTTCCTAGTCTTCCATCTGCACCACCAAGTTCTGCAACAAACGTCACGGCTGCAACAACGCTTACTGGCTCTGGACTTACTGATATTGATGATGTTTATCACTATACCCTCACCAAAAGTAATTCATCAATATTTGTAACCGTTTCACCACCATCTGGTAAACAAATCTATGTTTACAATGATCTTGGTAATATCACCTCCGATACAACCTTACCTCGTACAGGTGATGTCCAAAGCTCTGATGGAAAATATCGTTATAAAGTTGGCAACATTAGCGGGAATACAGATGTAACTATCAATAGCTCTAGTGATCCTGATACCCAAAGTGGAGCGAATCAAGGCGTTAGTCTTTATGTAACAGGAGATATTACCCTCAATGGGAATGCTGGAATGGTACATAGCTGCTCTTCTCTTTCTACCGATGCTGATAAAATTGCTTGTGCCAATCGTTTCCAAATTTATGGCTATAAAAGTAATGGAGAAATCTGCTTAAAAGGAAATAGTGATACTTATGGCTATATTCTTGCTCCTGATACTAATTTAGGTAAAACAGGCAATGGATTATTTACAGGAAGTATTATTGCCCGTTCTTGGGGAAAAGATAACAATTGTGGCTCAAATAACGCCATTGCCGTAAGACAAGTTGGTACGTGGGCTGATCTTCCTCCTGAATTTCAACCAGCTACTTTCTCCCCTCAAGTCGGAAATCCGAAGACCTACAAGCAGCAAGCTGTCCAATAACACTCAGTACTTTTGCTGCCGTAATTTAATGAATAAAAAATTAGATCATTGAATCAGACAGAAAAGTTGAATTTACATATTGCGATCGCTGTGGAATAGACTTCCTTGAGTAAGCTGTTGCTAGCGGCATCTAATTCGTTTTTTGTTGCTAGCAAAATACGGTCAATCTGCGGTGGTCTTATGAAACGTGATTGTTTTTTTTGGAAAAATTTATTTGAGAATGAGCGATCGCGTCCCTCAATCCTTAACTAACAAAACAACGCTATAGGAAGAAATTCCCTCTTCTTTCCCTTCTGGGCCGAGCTTTTCATTAGTGGTAGCCTTAATGCCAATTAAATCCGGTTCAATTCCCAAGGTTTTGGCTAAGGTTGCTTTCATCGTGGCAATGTGAGGCTTTAATTTAGGTTGTTCTGCCACAATCACCGAATCAATATTGCCAATCCGCCAGCCTCGATCTTGAATTAAACGGTAAACCTGTTCGAGTAGGTTTAAACTATTGGCTCCTGCCCATTGCGGATCGGTTGGCGGAAAATACAGCCCAATATCCCCTAAACTCAAGGCTCCTAGCATCGCATCCATAATGGCATGGGTCAAAACATCGGCATCACTATGCCCCAATAAACCCAAACGGTGAGGAATTTTCACGCCGCCTAAGATGAGATCCCGTCCTTCGACTAAACAGTGGATATCGTAACCATTACCAATACGAATATTAAACATGATGAAATTTAGTTAATAGTTAATAGTTAATAGTTAATAGTTATTGTTAGAGGAATAGGGGGGATCAGAAGTCAATTTAGGTGGAAGTTGATTTAAGTAAATTGGTTAGCACGTAAAGAGTCCAGTTACTTGCAAACCAAATAATGGCCCTTGTAACTTATTTAGAAGTTAGATTGAATTACTGCTTCGCGAATAGGGGGTTCTCCATCTGTGCCGATGATAAAGTGTCTAGAATCAATAATGAAATTGTTTTTACCATCAGATCCTCTAAATCTTTGTCCTTCCTTTTCCACAGGCACTTTACGATAGCCAGTCCCATCCAAGTAGGTCATGATTAACTGAAAAGTTGCTTCGCCTAAACAGATTGTTACTAAATAACTTTTGGTTCTAAATAAAGCATAGGCAGGTTGAAGACCACAAACACTATGGGCGATCGCGGGCTGATGGATGGGAGGAATTAAGGCTATTGCACCGACTAGCCCTAAACCGACTAGGCAAGACTTAATCACCACAGATTTAGAAAAAGCCGTCATACGATTTAAATTCATGATTCTGTTCCTATTGTAGCCAAAGGGATAACTCGCTTATTTTACCCATTGATATTCTCTAACAAAAACTCACCGTATCCCGTGATGAGATGGGTGAGCTTCTATGGGAATGAGTAAATTAGGGTGGCTGAATGTTACTGTTCTGCAACAGCTAATTCGGTTTCTGTGCTGCCTTGGGTACGACGACGAGTAAGGGTATTGAAGAGCATAACGCCGATCGCTTTGATCAGATTTCCTTCTAACTCATTAAACATTTTCATGTTCATCCCAAAGGCTGCATTGGCTTCATCCACAATCCGTTCCGCCGTTGCTTGGTCGATGGGGAGATCGTTCATGGCTTGACGATATTTGTTTTTAAACGCTTTTTCATCGGAAATATCAGCAAATTCATAGAATGCGGTGCCACCATCTTGTAAATTCATGGCATTTTGAGCAATCTTTTTGAGAATTTGACCGCCGGATAAGTCGCCTAAGTAACGGGTATAGGAGTGTGCAACCAATAATTCAGGCTCTTTCGCCGCGATTTCATGAATGCGATCCACGTAAGCTTGACCGGCTTCGGAAATTTTAACTTCCTGCCGCCAGTTGGGCCCGTAATAGAACTGTAAATCTTTTTCTAAACTTTGTTTACGGTTAAGTTCGGGATAATAAATTTGGGAAACGATGGGGTGTTCGCGTAACTTTTCCATCTCTTCTTCAATGGCACTGTAGACGAAGTAGAGATTTCCGACCAACTTGCGATAGGAATTTTTTTCGACAACACCTTTTAAAAAGCATTTCACAAAACCGACGTTTTCCGCCATTGAGTGGGATTTTTTGGTTCCTTCGCGTAATTGGGTGGCTAAATTGACGCTCATGCTTATAAAGTCCTGTAAAGTTTGGGTTAACTAAGTTAGTGGCTTGTTAAAAGGCTTAATAATTTCGCCTAATTTATTAACTTAAACTGGATTGATGAGAATTTCTGTTAAGTTTTCTTACAAAATGGATGGCAAGATTGTTATCTTTTTGTGGTTGATGGGGGTGTTGTCTTTCATAGATGAATTCAATAGGAAAAAACCAATAGATAGCAGTCTGTTAAGGAAATTGAGGCGATCGCCAAACGGGACTAAAACGCAGTTAAATTCGGGTTGGCTTCTAATTTTTGGATTTCATCTTTGACAGCGTTATATTCATGATTGACTTGAATCGCAACGGATTGGGGCAATTGATCAATCTTTTGCTGTGCCCGTTCAAAATAGAACTGAGAAGCTTTGAGTTGTCCTATATTTTTACTGGCTCGTCCTTGAATTCTTAATAATTGGCCTTTGAGATATTGCAATTCAGGGTTTTCTGGGGTTTCCGCGATCGCTTTCTCCAAATATTCCATTGCCTTATCGTATTTTTTGAGATCCCGATAGGTCGTCGTGAGGGCACGATTTCTTAAATAGGAAGGCGAGGCGTATTTTTCAAAGCGACCAATCACTTTATCGGATTGGGAAAACGGCGTGTATTTCGATAAAAACAAATCCAAATAGCCCTGTAATAAGTTTAATTCGGGATCATTAGCATCGATTTTAGCGGCGGATTCTAAATGATCAAAGACTTTGCCCGTTTTGCTGACCGCTTCGAGATAGCTGCCTTTTTTGAGTAAATAAGCACCTTCTAAAAAGTGACCAACCGCTAGGTAAAGATTTCCGCGTAGGGGATCTTGGGTTTTTAGCTTTTCTGCCATTTCTAAGGTTTTGGTTGCATAGACTCTCATTTGCTCTAAATCAGCCGCATCATAGTACATGGATGCTTGCATGGCGTAGATCAGCGGTTCACTGCTTCTTTGCTGAATAGCATCGTTCAAATACCGACGGGCTTCTTTATAATTTCCTTCTCGAAAAATGGCGACAAAAGCGGCTTCGGTGGTGCTGTCAATATTCCGGGGATTGGTTGACCGAAACGGATCGCCCGCCCAAGCGTTATTGGCCCCGAAACCTGCGATCACGGCGATCGCGAAGGATAAAACAACAGAGAGACCGTTGCCCAATTTTCTGTCAATGACCATCATTATTCTCCTAGAAATTTTAAGATTAAGACTGAAATAGCGTTTTGGGAGTATGCCCTTGACTTTCTCCGTTTTCCGAAAAAGACAAAAGTGCTAAACCGTTAACCCCCCAAGGTCTAATCTTTCCTATCCGATGTTAGCAAATTCACTTTTGGATGTGTTCCGAGAGACTTGCTCAGGGGAAGCTTACAATAAACAAAAAGACAATGGCTTTGCTTGATTCCGCTACCCAGCGTAAAAACAGGGATAAGATAGATTAAAACAGCCGATTAAAAAAGTTAAAAAAGCAGCTTTCTAGCGATTATTTTAGGTTGATTCTTGTAAAATTAATGCTCTATTTAAAAAACGTCAGCTATCATCCTCCCGCGACCGAAACCCCCATTTTAAATCAGGTCAATTTAGAACTGGCTCCGCAAGAGTTAGGTTTAATCATTGGCCCAAGCGGATCGGGAAAAACGACTTTATTAGAGATTTTAGCGGGATTGGCTGAAAAAACAAGTGGTGAAATTTTTTGGCGGGATCAGGAATTAACGCCGCTCCATCTTCAACAGTTGGGGGGATTAGTTTTCCAATTTCCTGAACGGCATTTTTGTGGGGGAACGATTTTAGAAGAATTGCGGTTAGGTCATCCTGAAATTAACAGCGATCGCTTAAAACAAGCTTTGGTCGAAGTCGGGCTAGACCACGTAAGTTTTCAAGAATCCCCCCATGCTCTCAGTGGGGGTCAACAACGGCGACTTTCTTTGGCTGTGCAACTGATCCGTCAACCCAATTTACTATTGCTGGATGAACCGACGGCAGGCTTGGATTGGTCGATGCGTCGTCAGTTAGCCAAATTACTACACAAATTAAAGTCCCATTGGACATTGCTAATTGTGAGCCACGATCCCAATGAATTGCTCCATATTGCCGATCGCTGTTGGAAAATTGATCACGGCATTCTCGCTGCCATTGATCCCATAAATTTATTGACCCCAAAAATAGGATAGGATTAACCCGATTCCTTCAGTCCCGCAATTATGACCGAGCTTTTATCCCTGCCCCATACCCCTGAAATCTGGCAACAGACCTTAAATTGGCAACCAAATGAGCAACAATGGCAACAGTTTCAACACCTTTATGACTGTGTTTTAGAGGGCAATAAACGTTTCAATTTGACCCGTATTACCGATCCCTTGGATTTTTTGGAAAAGCATTTGTGGGATTCGTTAGCGGGCTTGATGTTAACCGATACCCTCAAACGAGATGAAGCTTACAAAGTTATGGATATTGGTACGGGGGCAGGCTTTCCTGGATTACCGACGGCAATCGTTTGTCCTGAATGGACAGTGACTCTCCTTGATTCTACCCGTAAGAAAATTGATTTTTTAGTAACGGTTTTACAGGCATTAGCCCTACGCAACGGCAAAACCTTATTGGGTCGCTCTGAAGTCATGGGACGCGATCGCCGCAATCGAGAAAAATTTGACCTAGCCTTAATTCGGGCCGTGGGAGAAGCATCGGTTTGTGCCGAATATAGCTTACCGTTACTCAAATTAGGTGGGTTAGCCATTCTCTATCGGGGTCATTGGACAGAAGAGGATACGGAAAAATTCTTACCCAGTTTGGCGGAATTGGGCGGAACCCTAGAACAAATTAAAACCATTGAAACGCCTTGGAGTCAGGGGATTCGGAATTTTATTTATCTTAGAAAAATTCAGCCAACTCCGTCTAGTTATCCCCGTGCAACTGGAATTCCGACTCAAAAACCGCTTTAATCTCGCTTTCATTCTCTAATTGATAGAATTTAAAAAACTTGGGACAATTAACCGATGGAAGCTTTTACTCTCAATGTTCCCGCTGCTGTCGCTTTAACCGATGAACAGTTTTATCAACTGGCGATCGCGAATGAGCCTTGGCAACTCGAACTCAGTGGCACAGGAGAATTAAGTATTATGGCTCCGACAGGGGGAGAAAGTGGCATTAGGAATGCGGATTTAACGACAGAATTAACCCTCTGGAACCGAAAGAGCAAACTAGGCAAAGTTTTTGATTCTTCAACTGAATTTAAATTACCCAATGGAGCCTATCGTTGTCCTGATGTTGCTTGGGTGCAGTTAGACCGCTGGCAAGCTTTAACCCCAGAACAAAGACAAAAATTTCCGCCGATTTGTCCTGATTTTGTGATTGAGTTACGCTCAGAAAGTGATTCTCTCAGTAAATTGCGCCAAAAAATGCGAGAGTATCAACACAATGGCGTGCGGTTAGCCTGGTTAATCGATCCTCAAACTCTGTTAGTAGAAATTTATCGGCAGGGTCACGACCAGGAAACGTTAACGTTTTCAATGGATAATATCCCAACGCTTTCCGGCGAGACTGTTTTACCTGGGTTTGTTTTAGAACTGGCTTTAATTTTGAATCCTTAAAATCTTGGTTTCGGCGATCGCGGAGGGATGATTTCTGCTAACTTTTAGCAAGTATTTGCCAATGTCATCCTCATCTATCTCATATTTATGTACCTTTATCCCAGCCTAATCACTGCCTTAACCACCTTGCTGTATCTAGTTCTCAGCGTTAATGTCGGTCGAGCCAGAGCCAAGTATAAAATTATGCCCCCTGCCATGTCGGGTAATGAAGACTTCGAGCGGGTTGTGCGAGTCCAACAAAACACGTTAGAACAATTGGTTTTCTTTTTCCCTGTCCTGTGGTTGTTTTCCGTTTATGTCAGTCCGATCTGGGGAGCAGGAATTGGTGCGCTTTGGATTATTGGACGCATTATTTTTGCCTGGGGTTATTACCAAGCCGCTGAAAAACGAATTGCCGGTTTTGCCATCAGTATCCTGAGCAGTATGACCTTACTCTTAGGCTCGTTAGTTAGCATCGGCTTACAATTATTTCAGACCTTTTAATTGGCTAACTTCATCGTTTTTAGAGATTTGTCGCGATCGCGCATGGGATTAATCTCTCAGAATCGCAAACGAAGCTTGTCCAACCCCAACGGGCTATAATAACAACCGCAATTTAGGGATGTATCGGTATGATCGCTGGTTTAAAACAGGTGATGTTGACGAATTTTTCTCCGTCTCAGTGGCGGCAAAGCAGTTATCTCTATCAACTGGTCGGAATGTTCGGGCATTGGCGAGAGGGTAGCTATTTGATGCAGTGGTCGGAAGCGATCGCGGCCTTACTAATTAGTCTCGTCTATATCGTTGGCCCTTTTACGTCAACCAGCCTGATCGGTGTTTTACTGTCCATTTTAGGCCTGTATTGGGGATTATTAACCGTAGCCGATACCCGCAATAACAGTGGCATTACCCCGATTCATCTTCTGGTTTTTCTCTATTGGGGAATCTCAGCCGTTGCCGTTAGCTTTTCTCCTGTGAAAATGGCAGCTTTAGTGGGTTTTGGCAAATTAAGCTTAAATTTATTTTTATTTTTAATTGCCGCTAGGGTTCTGCGATCGCCGGTGTTTTTAAATCGTCTGATCACCGTGATCTTATTGGTGGGATTGATTGTCAGTTCCTATGGCATCCGGCAACAAATTGATGGGGTTGAACAACTCGCTACCTGGAATGATCCCACCTCGGAAATGGCAGGAGCCACTAGGGTTTATAGCTATTTGGGCAATCCCAATTTATTAGCCGCTTATTTATTACCCATTTTGGCCTTTAGTATTGCTGCCCTTTTTGTCTGGCGCAGAGGACTTCCCAAAGTGTTAGCGGGAATCATGGTGATTATTAATGTGGCTTGTATTTACTTTACCCAGAGTCGGGGGGGATGGCTCGGTATGGTGGGGGTACTGGCAGCCTTTTTGATTTTGTCCTATCTGTGGTGGCGCGATTCTCTTCCCCCCTTTTGGCAACGTTGGTTATTGCCCATTTCCTTTGGAGGCGTTGGAATTCTGTTTATTTTAGGGTTGTTGTTGGTGGCACCGTTACGAATGCGAGTTCTCAGTCTTTTTGCAGGTCGGGCGGATAGTAGTAATAATTTTCGGATTAATGTCTGGGAGGGGGTAAAAAGTATGATCCGCGATCGCCCCATTCTCGGTATTGGGCCAGGCAATACGGCCTTTAATAAAATTTATCCCCTCTATATGCGTCCTAAATACAGCGCATTGAGTGCCTATTCCGTCTATTTAGAAATTTTGGTTGAAACCGGATTCATTGGCTTTATCTGTTTTATGTGGTTGTTGCTGGTCACCATTAGCCACGGAGTTCGTCAAATTATCGCCCTACGCCAATCTTTAAACCTGCAAGGATTCTGGGTTATTGCCACGCTGTCAGGCATGGCCGGCCTATTAGTGAATGGCATTGCTGATACCGTTTGGTATCGTCCCCAGGTCAGTACCCTTTGGTGGTTATTAATCGCCATTATTGCCAGCCAATATTCCTATCTAGCGAAAAAAACACCGATAGCAACGACAGAAGTTTAAATTCTTTCAATCTGCCATGAATCAGTTATCCTTTCCCGAACCCTGTGCTGAAAATGCCTATTTAGCGGAACATATTCACCTCATGCAGGAGAGTTTACGCCAATCAACCAAGCGAGATTTTACTGATTGCGGGTTAAAGATAACTGCAAATTTAGCTAAGGATATTTATTACGCGCCTTTTGTCGTTGTTTCCCACAATACCGACCCCGACCCCATTTTTAACTACGCTAATTTAACGGCTCAAAAGCTCTTTGAAATGACCTGGCAAGAATTTACGGCCCTTCCTTCCCGTCAATCTGCCGAACCTCCGAATCAAGACGAACGCGCTCAGTTATTAGAAACTGTAGCCACTAAAGGCTTTTGTGAAAACTATACGGGGATTCGCATTTCTAAAAATCAACGTCGATTTTACATTCAAGACGCTTTAGTTTGGAACTTAGTAGATTTAGCGCAAAAATACTATGGACAAGCGGCAATTTGCCATCGTTGGCAATATTTATAGGTTTTTTATCCCAAATTAATACTCAACTCAAGGTGGGCAAGGTTTGGTTAGCTTGTAAAAATTCAGTTAACCGTTTGAAGGTGGTACCGCCTGTACTGATTGGAGTTTCATAGCCTTTGAGATTAACCTGATGCTGTTCAAACTCTTGATCAAATTGTTGAAATTTACTGAGATAATGACAAGTCTGCTCTCCAATGGCCACATCTATTCCTAAGATTTTCGTGGCGGATTCTAAGCGAAAAGCGGCATTCACGGTGTCACCGATCGCGGTGTAGTCGGGATGTTCTTCACTGCCCGTATTACCAACCATGGCATAGCCAGTATTAATGCCAACACCAATTTTGAGGGGAAAGGGAACTGGGTATTGGGAACTCAGTTTTTCTGTCATGTCATTGATTTTTCTGACGGCTTCAAAGATCTGTAACACTTCCTCTGGGGTACCATCTTCTCCACTATGGAACCAAACGGCCATAATGGCATCCCCAATATATTTATCCACCCAACTGCCGGAGTGACGAATAATTTCTCCGGTATGGCGGAACCAACTGCTAATTAAAATCGATAAAATTTCCTCATTCAGTTGACGAGATAAAACAGTGAAATTCCGCATATCTGCCACCATCACGGACATCAGACGGCGTTCATGGACGACATTGGTTTCCGTATCCCGTTCAGAAAGGGTTTGTGTTCTTTTTGCTGCTTCAGGGGATTCTGAATAAAATTCGACTTGGGACTTGCCGAACATGATGCGATCAGCACTTTTGATGGTGGCGGGGATGCTGACTCGTCTGCCATTGATAAAGGTGCCGTTGCTACTACCTAAGTCAATGAGGAGAAAATCACCTGTTTCGGTGCGTTGCAAAATAGCGTGATTACGCGAAATAGAATGATCCCGTATGACAATATCGTTTTCTTTGTTGCGGCCAATTGTCCAATAGTTTTTATCTCCTAAGGGGAATTCTTGATTTCCTTGGAGTGTATGAATGAGAAAGTAAGGATTATTTCGGACTTCTTCCACGGGGGCACAAAATATAAAAGCGAGTAACTATGCCAGGATAGCAGCAATCCAAAATAAGCTATCCACTAAAATTGTACTCAATACTGCCCCAGCGAAGGCCCACCATTGTAATTCTGTTTTTTCTAATGCCCATCTTCCTAAGCCTAACAGTAGTCCCACTAACAGGATCGCCCAACTGATTCCCCAAGGGGTTTGAATTTTCGCGATCGCGTTCACAAAAATCATACCCGCAAAGTCGGGATCAACGATCATCAGTTGCCGCCAGTATTCAATCAAGCCGGTGAGATAAAAATAAATATCCGTGATGACCGTTCCGGTTAGTGAGCCGATATAAAAGAGATTGCCAATAATCCCCCAGCGTTTGGATAATCCCCAAAGGGCAAAGGGAAGTCCAATCGCTTCTATGGGTAAATGAATATAGGGTTCCCAACGAAACCAACCCCAATAAATCGAGCCGGCTAACCAACTCCAACTAAAGCCGAGCAATAAATCCCCCCAAATTTGAGTTTGAGGGCGTTGCATAAATTTCCAGCCCGCCGTTACCCAACCCACTGTGAGCAATAAGCTCAGCCAAGGAAACAGACGAACCAAGGGGGCTTGCAGGAAAACAGGAACGGAAACGAGGAAACCGGATACGAAGAGTATTAACCAGGCTTGGACTTTCTGCGATCGCGCTTCAAAAATGGCTAACTTCGCCTGAACAGAAGGCCGTGCATAGTTAGCGATAACAGCAGTCAAGATAGGAATCACAGGAGCTTTTATAGACAATTACAAATGGTTTTAATTTTTGTTACTTATCTTAACTTATCGCAAGGTTCATTGATAAATCAAATGGCATCCTGGAGCTTAATCGATTAATTGCCATAGCAAAAGGAGTAAGAACGAGGCAAGATTAACCAGCCTGAAATTACTCCTTCGTTTTAGGCAATTTAATTTTAAAAGCGGGCTAACTCCTAGCATTCAAGTTTTAAATGCCAATTTTTAAGTCCCCATTCAGCGATCGCTAAATTTCCGCAACCGCCCGTTCAATTAACCGATGGGCTAGGGTTTGAATCCCCGTATGCTCATAGTAATTGGTACTCATATCCAGAAACGCCGCCACATAATCTAATTTATCATCCGCAATATCAACAAATCGGCTGAGATTACTGGCAACCGCTTGGGGGGTTAAACTGTGGGAACTAACAAAACCGCCCATCCATCCAGAAATTGACGAGAAACCTTCTTGAATAAAACCCAACTTACTGGCAGGATTACCGCCAGGAATCAGATTATTAATTTGTTTAAATCCTTGATTTTCATTTAAATCCGAAGGAGCCATACCACCGAGACGCTCTTGTACCCCCTGAATAAAATTCGGGCCCAAAGGCAATAAGCCATCAAAACAGACTAACGCCGCCATCCGCATTAAAGATTCGCCACTGTAGTCTCCTAAAGCCCCTAGAAAATCCCCAATACTGTCCCCTGGAATGCCATTAATTTGACAGAAAGCCAGTAACTCGACAATGACTTTTAAAGATAAATCAATCGTCTGAGCTTTTTCAGGTTTTGGGGTAAGTTTATCTAAAAAGCCGAGAAAGGAAACGTTCTGACCGATCTTATTTGCTAAAGCTGCTGACCCTAGTGCCGTACTCGCACTGTCAATGGTTTGATACAGCCAAAGGGCCGTTTGATAGCCCTGGGATTTGTCGTTAAATAAATAGACTGCGCGATCGCCGATTTGTTGGATCATGCCCTCATCGGTTTCTCCCGTTACGGTACGAATGGTATTTTCAAATCCCACCACATTTTGCCACTCTCCAGGAATAACAAAATCTAGAGCACGTAAAGATTTAACCGTTAAATTATCCTTGGGTAACTGATCAACCAGTTCAAAAATCGGTTTACTCACTGTTGATTACTCCTAAATCCTAAAATTGATGCAAATCTTACAAATTAATCGTTGATTCTTAATGAATGTCATTCAATCAACAAAATGCTAAGCTCTTTATTCAGTTGATCATCACTCATTGATAAATATCTTGATCAAGAATTTATGATGACTTTAATTTGGCTAAGCCTTTGAGGTCGAATTTTTCTAACCAGACCTGGCGATCGCTGGGGCTAAAAGACGGATCACGGGACAGCACTTTAACCTGATACCGATCTGCCACTAAAACCGCCGTTGCCGTACTGCCTTGCTGAACCGCAGGAAACCCTTGAATTGTTTGAGTACTTTGTTGAAACTTTTCAACGGCACTGGGGGTATTTAGGGTATCGGAAATCGCCATCACAGCCATATCTTTACCCTCTTTTTTGAGCTTGGCCTCAGCAAACCCTTTCTTTTCTTGGGTGTAAACGCGATCGTAGCCATCTTGGGATTTTGGGAAAAATTTGTTAAATTCTCCCCCTTTTTCCGACTCTTTAACAACGGCACTGGCTCCGCGTTCGGTACTTTGCTGTTGCGCTTGATCAAATCGAGAAGGGGCTTGGGGAGAACAAGCCGTTAAGGTAATAAACAGTAAGAGAGAAGTCAGTCCAACCGTTATTAATTTTCGTAGAGACTTCGCCATTTCTTCTTTCCTTGCATGTTAAGTAAAGGGAATTTCTCAATTACTTTTAATTATACTTTTTTGCCATCAATTCTCGTTGATTTGCTGAAAACCTATAAATAGTAAGATAACACTCATTTATCAACGACTCAAAGGCGTAAACTTCTTGATAACTCAAGCGTTAGACAGATTTGGATTGAAGGAATCCGAGGGGCTGAAGCAAACCAATATTCATAATTATTTCTATTTTTTAATAAATCCTTAATGTTTTAAGGGGCAAAAATCTCAACCTAATTCATTAAAGTCCGCCAAAACGAACCAAGGGAAAAAAGCGAAAAACTGCGTGGCCAATTAAATTTTGCTGGGGTAAAAAGCCCCAAATGTGGGAATCATTACTATTGTTACGATTGTCTCCCATGACAAATAAGCTATCCGGCGGCACAATGAGTCTAGGCAAGCGATATTTCGGATTTTCTCCAATATAGTCTTCTGCTAAGGGGTTCTGGTTTACATAGGTGATGCCATCATTGACTTCGACCGTATCGCCCGGTGTCGCAATAACCCGTTTAATAAAAGCTTGATCGCGAGTATAACCTTGAATTAGTAAGGCATCAGGCGGGGTAAATACCACAATGTCTCCTTTTTGCGGTGGATGGAAATAATAAGATACCTTTTCCACAATTAAGCGATCGCCCTGTTGCAAGGTCGGTAACATAGAATCGGAGGGAATATAACGGGGTTCGGCCACAAACGTCCGAATAAGAAAGGCAAAAACCAAGGCGACAACCAGAATTTGTCCATTTTCGCGGATTTTTTGCCAATTATTATTAGATTTATCTTGACTAGGCAATTGAGTCATAACAATTTGGATAAACAGCGAGTCGTAGATTATTAGTTAATAAGGATGAAAATCGTCTAGCGCCCAAATAGTTAGCCATTCACTGGAGTCTTTTCATTCCTACGATCATCTCATTAAACCTCCCGGAATTGAATCACGGGGGGAGGGGCTGAATCTTTGAGTTTGGATAGAAAATAAAGAAATGTAACGCAAGGGCAAACTGCTCAATTAACTTGAGCCTAAACCAAATCCATGTGTTACTATAGAAATTGAGAAATAAAGAACGGTGACAAGATTTGTGTTCAGATACGTTTTCAGTATTGGCAGGCTTCTCCCGACATCTAAACTCTCTGCAAACTGACGATTAAGGAGAAAAACCCATGTCAATCTTTGTTGGAAATCTTTCCTACGACATTACAGAAAAAGACCTCACAGAAGTATTCAGTGAATATGGAAATGTTAAGCGTGTCTTTTTCCCCACTGACCGAGACACAGGTAAAAAACGCGGATTCGCTTTCGTTGAAATGGATTCCGATACCCAAGAAGCCAAAGCGATTGAAACCCTTGATGGTGCTGAATGGATGGGCCGTGACATGAAAGTCAACAAGGCAAAAGAACGTGAACAACGTACTTCCTTCAATGGTGGTGGCAATCGTGGTGGCGGCGGTCGCAACCGTTACTAAGCTTAACAGGTTTGTTATCTAATTCAGCTTAATTAGGGTTTACAAACTATTGATTAGTTTTTAGTTTTTAAGAGTGCTTACCTCCTTATAAAACTTTGTTCAATTAGACAACCGTTCTTAATCTTTTATTGGATCAAGAGCGGTTTTTTCATAGAATAACGTTTCGTCTTTGTGAGTTTATGGTTCGGATTGCCATTATTGGGGCTGGGGTCGTTGGAGCCGCGATCGCCTATGAATTGAGTTTAATTTCAGGTTTAGACATTATCCTATTAGATGAAAAAGAACCTGCAACAGGATCAACGGGAGCTGCATTAGGAGTTTTAATGGGTGTGGTGAGTAAACGGGGCTGGACATTGCGCCAAACCAGTTTAGAACGCTATGAAACCTTAATTCCTGAATTAGAAGGCTGCACAGGAAAGCAAATCCCGTATAATCGCCAAGGCTTGATTCTGTTAATTCCTAGCGAGCCAGAAAAGCAACAATGGGAAAAACATCAAGCTTTACGTCATAAGCAAGGATATCCGTTAGAAATTTGGAATCAATCCCAATTGTCTCAAACCTGTCCTCAACTGTCCCCCGATGCGGCAATAGGGGCTGTTTATTCTCCCCGCGATCACCAAGTCAATCCCACCACATTAACCCAATGTTTAATCACTGCGGCTCAGTTAAATGGGGTGAAGTGTCATTTTGGAACGTCCATTAATTTAACTGATTCACTGACTTCTTTCCAAGATTCCGTCAAGCATTTAGATAGGATTCCCACACACCAAGGTAATTTTGCCATTGATTATCTAATCGTAACCGCAGGACTGGGGACAACTGCCTTAACCCAATCCCTGAGTCAAACCGTTACTATTCAACCCGTTTTAGGGCAAGCTATACAGGTTAAACTTCCTCAACCAATGGGTAACGCTGACTTTCAACCTGTAATCAGTGGGGATGATGTTCATATTGTGCCCTTGGGGTTTGGAGAATATTGGGTCGGGGCAACGGTTGAATTTCCTTCAGATAATCATGAGTTAATCGGCGATCGCGAATTATTGGAAATGGTCTATCAAAAAGCTATCAGTTTTTGTCCTGATCTCGCTCAGGGAGAAATTGTAAAAACCTGGTCAGGCAAACGACCGCGACCAATGAATGAACCTGCTCCGATTATTCGAGAATTAACGGGGTATAACAATGTTTGGTTAGCAACGGGACACTATCGCAATGGCGTGTTATTAGCTCCCGCAACGGCTTTAGCGATTAAGGACAAAATACTTGCACTCATTAATAGACTAAATTAAATCTAATTGCACCGTTACATAGATTCATTTTTTAAGTATATTTACCCTGCTCGTCAGGAAACCCGTATATTCCTCCCGTGTGATAGCATAGAAAACCGTCTTTGCTTGGCCCAGCTTAACTTTTCTTATAAAATTAACAAATAGTTATCTAGATACCAGTGCTTTGTAAAGCGTCTAGACTCCTTCTTTATCCATCCATTACCAGCCTCCCAGATTCCATGACCATGACAACGGCTCAAAACGCGATCGCTTCACCTCAACCCTTTCTCGGTCAACCCTGGCTCGTCGAAGAACGCGATGCCTGCGGGGTTGGTTTTATTGCTGATGTCAACGGTCAGAAAAGCCATAAACTCGTTCAACAAGCGTTAAAAGCCTTGGGCTGTCTGGAACATCGGGGCGGTTGTAGTGCAGATAGCGATTCTGGAGATGGTGCAGGGGTGATGACGGCGATTCCCAGAGAAATCTTAGCCGCTTGGTTTACGCAGCGCAATTTACCCATGCCTGCTGAAGAACAATTAGGGGTGGGAATGGTCTTTTTACCCCAGGAACCTGTTGCTAGGGAAGTGGCCAGAGGTTACGTCGAAGAAGTGGTTCGCGCTGAGCATTTAAGTGTGATCGGATGGCGTGAAGTTCCTGTTAAACCTGAAGTTTTAGGGATTCAAGCCCGTGCTAACCAACCCCACATTGAACAGATTTTAGTTACCTGTCCCCAAGGCTTATCGGGAGATGAACTGGATCGGCGACTTTATATTGCCCGCTCTGCCGTGGGTAAAAAACTAGCGGATGACTTTTATATTTGTTCTTTTTCTTGTCGCACCATTGTTTATAAAGGCATGGTTCGTAGCGTCATTTTAGGGGAATTTTACTTAGATTTACAAAATCCTGCCTATCAAAGCACCTTTGCGGTTTATCACCGTCGTTTTAGTACCAACACCATGCCCAAGTGGCCCTTGGCTCAACCGATGCGCTTATTGGGGCATAACGGAGAAATTAACACCCTATTGGGAAATATTAACTGGATGGCGGCACGGGAGCGCAATTTAACCGCCCAAGGTTGGACAAGCGCAGAATTGCAGAGCCTAACGCCTATCGTCAATCCTGCTAACAGTGATTCCTATAACTTAGACAGTGTGATGGAATTGTTGGTCAGAACGGGTCGCAGTCCCTTAGAAGCAGCTATGATTCTGGTACCTGAAGCCTATCAAAATCAACCCGATCTCAAAGAACATCCTGAAATTACCGATTTCTATGAATTTTATAGTGGCTTGCAAGAGCCTTGGGATGGCCCTGCGTTATTAGTCTTTAGCGATGGCAAAATTGTCGGTGCAGGTTTAGACCGCAACGGCTTACGTCCTGCCCGTTACAGCATTACCCAGGATGGATATATTGTTGTTTCCTCGGAAGCGGGGGTGGTCGATTTACCCGAAACGGAAATTGTAGAAAAAGGCCGTTTAGCCCCTGGTCAGATGATTGCCGTTGATCTACAAAATCACGAAATTCTCAAAAATTGGGATATTAAACAACGCATTGCCCAAAAATATCCCTATGGGGAATGGATTCAGTTAAATCGTCAGGATATTAAATCGGAAACATTTTCAGAAAAAGCGTTATTTAACGATCCTGCCCAAGTTTTACAACAACAGACCGCCTTTGGTTACACAGCCGAGGATTTAGAACTGATCATTATTTCCATGGCCAGCCAAGGGAAAGAACCGACATTTTGCATGGGGGATGATGTTCCTTTAGCCATTCTGTCGAATAAATCCCGTTTACTGTACGACTACTTTAAACAACGGTTTGCTCAGGTCACGAATCCCCCTATTGATCCTTTGCGGGAAAGTCTGGTGATGTCTCTAGGAATGTCCCTGGGAGAACGGGGTAATTTACTTGAACCGAAGGCAGAATCAGCCAAGTTATTAAAATTAACTAGCCCTGTTCTCAATGAATTAGAATTAGCGGATATTAAAAATTCTGGGTTACAAGCAACGGAACTTTCGACCTTATTTGCCATTGCCAGTGGCCCCCAAGGGTTAGAGCAAGCCATTCATAACCTCGTCCAAAACGCGATCGCGGCTGTTAAAGCAGGAGCCAAAATTCTGATTCTCAGCGATCGCCCCAATCAGCAAACCCTAACGGAAGAAACCAGTTATATTCCGCCCTTACTGGCAGTGGGAGCAGTTCATCACCACCTCATTCGAGAAGGCTTACGTTTACAGGCATCTTTAGTGGTTGATACAGCCCAGTGTTGGAGTACCCATCATTTTGCTTGCTTAATCGGTTATGGAGCATCAGCCGTTTGTCCATACTTGGCTTTGGAATCGGTGCGGCAGTGGTGGCACGATCCTAAAACCCAAAAGTTAATGGAAAATGGCAAGATTGAGCAAATTACCTTAGCTAAAGCGTTGAGTAACTATCGCAAATCCGTAGAAGCGGGCTTACTGAAAATCTTGTCCAAAATGGGGATTTCTTTGCTGTCTTCCTATCATGGGGCGCAGATCTTTGAAGCGATCGGCTTAGGTGCAGAATTAGTGGAATTGGCCTTTACGGGAACCACCAGCCGAGTGGGGGGATTGAACCTAGAAGAAGTTGCCCAGGAAATCTTAACGTTCCATGCCAAAGCCTTCCCCAGCTTAAGCGCGAAAAAACTGGAAAATTACGGTTTTGTGAATTACCGTCCAGGCGGGGAATATCACATGAATTCTCCCGAAATGTCTAAGGCATTGCACAAAGCGGTTGATGCTTACAAAATTGGGGCTAATGGTTCTAATCAAGAAGCCTATAACCATTACGATGTTTACCAAAAATACCTCAAAGAGCGTCCTGTTACGGCTTTGCGAGATTTATTAGATTTAAATCCTGACCGTGCTGCTATCCCCGTTGAAGAAGTGGAATCCGTTGAAAGTATTGTTAAACGGTTTTGTACAGGGGGGATGTCCCTTGGTGCGTTGTCCCGTGAAGCCCATGAAACCTTAGCGATCGCGATGAATCGGATTGGTGCAAAATCCAACTCTGGGGAAGGGGGAGAAGATCCCGTTCGTTATTTAACCCTGAACGATGTGGATGAAGTTGGAAACTCGCCTACGTTGCCCCATTTAAAAGGATTACGCAACGGCGATACGGCTTGTTCTGCCATTAAACAGGTTGCTTCGGGTCGTTTCGGTGTAACACCTGAATATTTGATGAGTGGAAAGCAGATTGAAATTAAAATGGCTCAAGGTGCAAAACCAGGGGAAGGCGGTCAATTACCTGGCCCGAAAGTTAGCCCCTATATTGCCATGTTGCGTCGTTCTAAACCAGGCGTAACCCTCATTTCTCCCCCGCCTCACCACGATATCTACTCCATTGAGGATTTAGCCCAATTAATTTTTGATTTACACCAGATTAACCCAGTTGCACAGGTTTCCGTTAAATTAGTGGCTGAAATCGGCATTGGAACCATTGCGGCGGGTGTGGCCAAAGCCAACGCAGATATTATTCAAATTTCGGGTCATGATGGCGGCACAGGGGCTTCTCCCTTGAGTTCCATTAAACATGCGGGTTCTCCCTGGGAATTAGGCATCACCGAAGTGCATCGCGTTCTAATTGAAAATCAACTGCGTGATCGCGTCTTGTTGCGGGCTGATGGCGGTCTCAAAACAGGTTGGGATGTTCTAATGGCGGCACTGATGGGAGCGGAAGAATTCGGCTTCGGTTCCATTGCCATGATCGCAGAAGGTTGCATTATGGCTCGGATTTGCCATACCAATAACTGTCCCGTCGGGGTTGCCACTCAGCAAGAACGCCTACGGCAACGGTTTAGCGGTGTGCCTGAGCATGTGGTGAATTTCTTCTACTTCATTGCCCAAGAGTTGCGATCGCTGTTGTCCCATTTGGGATATCGCAGTTTAAACGAAGTCATTGGACGGACGGATTTACTCAAAGTGCGCTCCGATGCCAAACTCACCAAAACTCACGCCCTTAATTTGGATTGTTTGCTGAATCTTCCCAACGTCAAAGAACATCGGGAATGGTTAACCCATGAGCCTGTTCATAGCAATGGCCCCGTCATTGATGATGAAATTTTGGCTGATCCTGCCATTATCGCAGCTATTCAAAATCAAACATCCGTTACCAAGTCCGTTAAGTTAGTTAATACTGACCGCACCGTGGGAACTCGCATTTCAGGCGCGATCGCGAAACAATACGGTAACAATGGCTTTGAAGGAGAAATTAATCTCCACTTCCAAGGTGCCGCTGGTCAAAGTTTCGGCGCATTTAATATCGGGGGAATGACTCTGCGCTTAGAAGGTGAAGCCAATGACTACGTGGGCAAGGGCTTACACGGTGGTGAAATCATCATTGTTCCGCCTCAAGATGCGGGTTATGCACCTGAAGATAACGTCATTATCGGTAATACCTGTCTCTATGGTGCAACGGGCGGTTTCCTCTATGCCAACGGTCGAGCAGGAGAACGGTTTGCAGTTCGTAATTCCCTTGGTCAAGCGGTTATTGAAGGGGCAGGCGACCACTGTTGTGAATACATGACAGGCGGTGTGGTTGTCGTTCTCGGTAAGGTTGGCCGTAATGTGGGGGCAGGAATGACGGGTGGTTTGGCCTATTTCCTCGATGAAGACGGTTCTTTCCCAGAAAAAATCAATCCCGAAATTATCAAACTGCAACGGGTGATTTCCCCTGCGGGTGAGGAACAGTTAAAGTCGTTGATTGCTGCCCATGTGGAAAAAACAGGAAGCCCGAAAGGTCAACGCATTTTAGCAAATTGGTCTGAGTATTTAGGCAAATTCTGGCAAGCCGTTCCCCCATCGGAAGCTAACTCCCCAGAAGCCAATCCTAATGCGAGTTTATCAGAAGAGAAGGCTTTAACTTCGGTTTAACGGATTCTAATAGGGGGGAAGATTATTCCCTCCTTAAATGTTTATATCAAAACGATAGAAATGTGTATGGTCATTTGTACATACATTAGTTAGACTGGTTGGATGGCAATAGACGTTGATGGCTTTGACTGGGATCAAGGCAACGAAAATAAATGTCAAAAACACGGATTAAGCAAGATAGAAATTGAAACCTTGTTCAAGAGTCAGGTTTGGGTTGCTCCTGACCTAAAGCATTCTGATCACGAGCAACGTTATCTTGCAATTGGTCGTTCTGTTACTGGAAAGCCGATATTTGTTGCTTTTACTTTACGAACCAACGGAGAAAAATCGCTAATTCGCCCTATTAGTGCGCGCTATATGCATCAAAAGGAGATTGAAAAGTATGAACAAGCCTTTACCTCAAATAACAACTGATCAGGAAGCTGAACAACTCCTAGACCAAGATCTGTCTGAGTATTTAAACCAAGATAATTTTTATCCCACAACTTTTGAATTTGCACCGAAGAATAAGAGTATTACAATCCGAATGTCGTCCGAACTTGTTGAAGCCATTAAAAAAGCCTCCCAGATTCGAGGTATTAGCTATCAGCGTTATATCCGAGAGGCTATTGAACGAGCGTTAATCAATTCTTAACTTGCGGCGATCGCAGACCTCTAGAAATCTTCAATGAGAATAGTTAATGGTGAAATATACAATTGTTATTCAATGGTCAGAGGAGGACAATTGCTTTGTTGTCTTTTTACCAGAGTTTGAGACAGTGATGCAGCCTGTTACTCATGGCCAAACCTACGAGGCGGCATTTCAGAACGCTCAAGAAGTTTTGGCTTTATTAACCGAATCTGATGACGAACCTCTACCCAATCCTAAGCCTCTTTTGTCTGTAGCGTAAATATTAGACCGCGATCGCAATTCTATGTTTGTATGAATTTACTTGATCTTGGTTTAAATTAAAATAATATACAGAGTTATTAGGAGGATCTTGTTATCCCCACATCAGAGCAGAAAACCCAGTGTTATCTTTTATGCTGCTGGTTTACTAAACTTTACCTACCTATTAATATTGTTCGCCTTGATGAACGGACAGGCAATATTTTTCTCCTTGCGGGAGATGAGAATATTGTTGAAATCTATCCTAATGGAAAATGGAGATATATTGGATGAATCAACCTGATTTTCAGTCAATGACCCAAAAAGAATTACAGCGTTATGTTCTTTCGCATCGAGAAGATCAAGCTGCTTTTTATGCTTATATTGATAAGCTAAATACAGAGGCGGATTGGATTGAAATGCCGCCTTTAAATTCTGTAGAGGATATAGACAATTATCCTGAGTTTGTAAATCGTTTTCAGAATAATTCTCAGCGAAATTGACTAAATTAAGCAATGCCTAAAGTTATTAAAATTCCATTAGATGAAGATTTTATGGGATTATAGAAAATAATGATTTTTGATGAAAAAACGGCATTTTTTTCTTTATCGTAATAAAATAAAGTTATACATCCCTTTACGCTGGGAATATCTTATATAAATACATTTAATAACTTTGACAAATACCAGCTTTCAACATGCTTATCTATATTTTTTATCTTGTTGTCAAAATAGGAAATTGCGATGCCTCTAGAAGATGTGGATTTATTTTCTCTTCCTTATCTTGAATTAAGTCAATTAGGTAAATTGCCATCGTCATCAGGTATTTATTTTGCCATTGATTCTAATAATAGAATTTTATATGTCGGACAAGCAAAAAACATATTAGAGAGATGGAAAAATCATCATCGCAAAGATCAATTATTGAAAATAGATAAAGAATACTTTATAAAAATTGCTTGGTTTCTTTGTCAAGAAAAGCAACTTAAGACTGCTGAAGATTATTTTATACGAACTTATACCCCTTTATTTAATTTTACAAAAATAGAATATCCTAATGTAATTCCATCGGAAGTTTTAGTGAGAGAATTACTGGAAAAAATTCGTTTATTAATAGTAGTTGTTGGCATTTCACCTAATACAACTGGGCTTAAAAGAGTTTATTTAAATTACGATTATGAAAATAATGGAATAAGGGGATGTGCAAAAACAATCAAGACTTTTTTAAAAGAAAATAAAGAAAGAACAAGGAATTTAAAGATTGTCAGAACGTCATTTGGTAAATATATGACTCAAAATACCCGTCCAGGTAGTAGAGAGCATAAAGTAATATCTCGCTTGAAAAGTTCTTATAATAATCATTGGGAAATTTTTTGTAATGGTACATTAATTGATATCACTCCAATTAGTGCGGATGAATTTTTAGAGTTTAAAGAACCATATTCTTTTACATGGAAAAAGCTGGCGGGAATAAAGGTCAGAGCTATTACCCAAAGATGGGACGGAAATTTGCCGATGATTGACGATCCAATTCCTTTATTTTGGAGTAATCCTTGATCTTCCCAAAAATCATTGGAGTCTCCTTTGAAGTTTATAAACTTTAGGTAACAGTTTCCAAAAAGTCATTCGCGAAAAATCAGCGATCGCCGACCTCTAGAAATCTTCAACTATTAACGTGCCCTTGTAACCACTGGTGAAAAGATTCTTCACTTGCCGTTGATTTTTTTCCCTCTAAGAAACCCTTAATGCCGATATATTCATCCAAATCTTATTCAGTTAACCTGAAAAACTTGACACTCTATTTCCGTTCCATAGGCTAAACATAGGATTCAGAGAATTAAATAGCAATTATGCTTTAACCAATCCATTACCTGAAATTTGGTTGCAGATTCAGCCTTCTTGCGATCTTCATCCATAGCCTTTATTGGCGTTGCATCTTTGCGATATCGTCGATTTTTGCTGCTTCTGTTTACTAAAATACCCCCTTACCCTTGAGAAAAAAGGAGGGGGAGCAGGGACAAACCATTTTATATTTTAATGATGTATCTCTACTTAACTATTGTTTTCGGCTTCAATGATTAACTGTTGGGTTTCCCGTTGTTTGGCTTTCCCCATTTCTTGTGCTCTTGTATTACCAGAGATAGTGCCGGCTGCGTCTTGAAATTTACCCTCAATATTTTTGGTATAGGCCTTAATTTTGGGATTGACACTATCCTTCATGTCTTCGGCAACATTCCGCGCTTGGCTTTCGGTTTGCTTCATTTTACCGACAATTTGATCTTTGGGATCGCCGGTAACCTTGCTAAAGCCTTCCTGAGCTTTTCCTTCTAGGTTTTTACCAACTGCTTTACCTCTACCCCATCCCCAGGCAATTTGTGTCGGGAGTTGACCCTCTGAAGGCGCAGCCCAACTCTGTGCAGGGGGGATGCCCAACGCGATCGCTGTTGCCAGAAAGATGACGAGGCTGGTAGTTACTAAAAAATATCTAATTTGGTTTAATAAACGCATTTGATTCTCCCAAAAATGAAGGAATTAAAAAGAGATGAACTCGCTTTCCTCTCACTCTGACAGGCTACTGAATGATTTTGGGAATAAATTGAATGAATTGATTAAACCCGTTACAAAATTTAGGAAAAAATCGATCAATACTCATTTTTAGCGTAGAAATTTCTCAAAAAAAATCCCCCGATCGCTTAAGGTCTAGATCAAGGGACACTCTCCAAAACGAATGTGCTACAAGCTATTCACGTTAATAATTAATGATTAACGCACGGTTTCTCGAATCGCTTCTGCATCAATGGGTTTAATGAAAAATAATTTAACTAAATGCCCGAAAATTGAGAGCTTGTGGGGTAATTTACGGAGGGATTTGATCCAAGCAGGTTGATTGCTTTTGTCGATTTCAGCCATTTTTGAATTATTGTCGCAACAACGCTGTAAACGGGGATAAAAATCAGGATGTTCCGTATCCAGAATCGTCGGGAAGGCACGAGCCGCAGTGTCGTTGGTTTGACGGATCACTTCTTGATCGAATTCGGTGGCATCAATTCCGAGAGAATCGTAAAAACTCTTGCGTTCATGCACCGTTAAGCTGTGGGTTGCAAAGACACTGAGCAGGAAAAAACGACTCCATAGACGGGATTGCCAAGTTCCCCAAAGGCTAGTCTGCGATCGCAACAGGGCTTTAAAAATATCGCCATGACGGTTTTCATCTTGACACCAGCTTTCAAAGTAATTGAATAGGGGATAAAACTTATGTTCAGGGTGCTTTTCTAAATGACGGAAAATAATGATATAACGCCAATAACCGATTTTCTCGGATAAATAAACGGTATAAATAACCCATTCTAAGGGAAAAAAAGTATAATTACGGTTTTTTGTTAATTTTCCTAGATCTAAGGAAATATTAAAATCCGCCATTGCCTTATTCAAGAAACCTGCATGACGCGCCTCATCTCGTGCCATTAAATGAAAAATCTCTGACAAAATTGGACTACGGACTTTAAGTTTACGAGAAAGTTCTTTAAATAGAAGAAATCCTGAAAATTCGGAAACACAAGACCGTTCTAAGTAATCGATAAATCCTTTACGAGCCGTTTCATCCAAATTATCCCAAGCTTGATTAAAACTCTCATCCCGCGTGAAGTGATGGCGATTGTAGTCATTACGCATTTCGGTGAGCATGGCTTGAAGCTCTTCTTCCTGAGACGATAAATCGAGCTTGGCGGCGGTTTCAAAATCGGTGGTATAAAAGCGTGGCGTTAAGATTGTTTCCTGAATAGCGGTTTTCGTCTGTGCGGCGGCGGGACTGGGTAAGGTGCTGACCATAAACTTACTAAGAATTTTCTTTTATAACTAAACAGCTATATGAGATTATAAATAAAAAGCGGGCAAGAGCAAGCTTTGGTTTGTGACATTTTGTAACAAGGGAAATATTAAATCAAATACATTCCTATATAGTTATCAAAGTGTAAAGTGTAATCAATAGGAAGCCGCAACGAGGGAACTCCCATGAGCCATTTAGCGAGTCAACTGCGAGAAGGAACCAAAGCCTCCCACACGATGGCAGAAAACACCGCCTTTATGAAATGTTTTCTCAAAGGTGTGGTTGAAAAAGACCCATTCCGTCAATTATTAGCTAATCTTTACTTTGTTTATGGCACGTTAGAAGCGGAATTGATGGTTTTAAAAGATCATTCTATTTTGGGCGGAATTTATTTTCCTGAACTCAATCGCCAAGCCAATTTAGCCAAAGATTTAGCGTTTTATTACGGAGACAATTGGTTACAAGAGATCGCGCCCTCTCCCGCAGGTATTCGCTATGTGGATCGTTTAGGAGAAATTGCCGATACGCAACCCGAATTATTAATTGCCCATGCTTATACTCGTTATTTAGGCGATCTGTCAGGGGGTCAGGCTCTCCGTAATATTGTTCGGTCTGCCTTGAGTTTACCCGAAGGTCAAGGAACCGCTTTTTATGAATTCGACCAAATTCCCAGCATTGAAGCCAAACGAGCCTTTAAAGAAAAATATCGTCAAGCTCTCGATTCTGTTCCTGTCAATGAAGCAACGATAGAACAGATTGTCGCTGAAGCAAATTTAGCCTTTGCCCTCAACCGTGATGTCATGCACGAATTAGAAGCATCCCTAAAAGAATCTCTGGGTGAGCATTTGTTCGATCTCCTCACTCGCCAAGATAAATCGGGCAGTACGGAACGAGGAGCAAGCGCGATCGCGGCTGATTTAGTCACAGCTTCCTAGAACATTGAATTCATTACTTCCTAATTTCCCCTCTAACTTTAATTAAGAGGCTAGGGGGATTTTTGAAAAACTCATTAAAACTCATTAATAAAAAGGATTTTCTCGCAAAATGCAGAACGTTTTATCCACTGTTCAATTTGATGCCCAGTTATTACAAAAATACAATCAACCTCTGCCCCGTTATACCAGTTATCCCCCTGCAACGGAGTTAACAACTGAATTTGATGCAGTCGATTTTCGAGCCGCGATCGCCGTTGGTAACTATAAGAAAACCCCATTATCGCTCTATTGCCATATTCCGTTTTGTGATATTCCCTGTTATTTCTGCGGTTGTAATACGGTGATTACCCAACGTCGGGAAATGGCTGTGCCTTATTTAGACTATTTGATCCGTCATATTGAGCAAATGGCAGGATTAATCAGCAAAGAACGCTTAGTTCAGCAAATGCACTGGGGCGGTGGTACTCCTAATTACTTATCCCTTAAACAAGTTGAAACCCTCTGGAATGCATTGAACCAGCATTTCCGCTTTGATCCCAATGCCGAAATTTCTATTGAAGTGAATCCTCGCACCTTAGACCGCGATTATGTTTTATTTTTGCGAAAAATTGGCTTTAAACGCATCAGTTTTGGTATTCAAGACTTTAATCCTGAAGTTCAGAAATCTATTAATCGCATTCAATCCGAAGAGCTTTTATTTAATGTCATGGATTGGATACGGGAAGCGGGATTTGAGAGTGTGAATGTGGATCTCATTTACGGTTTACCGTTCCAAACATTGGAAACGTACCGCGATACGGTAGCTAAAACCATTAAATTAAACCCTGATCGCATTGCCGTCTTTAATTTTGCTTACGTGCCTTGGTTAAAGCCTTTACAACGTCGTTTACCCCAAGAAGCTTTGCCCGAAGCCAACGAGAAACTCGATATTCTCCAAATGACCATTGAGGAATTGACCCGTAATCATTATCAATTTATCGGCATGGATCACTTTGCCAAACCCGATGATGAATTGGCGATCGCGCAACGGGAAGGTAAACTCCACCGCAACTTCCAAGGTTACACCACCCAACCTGAATCGGATTTAATTGGTTTTGGGATTACGTCTATCAGTATGCTCAATGATGTTTATGTGCAGAATCATAAAAAACTGAAAGAGTTTTATAACGCCATTGACACCAATACTTTACCCATTGATAAAGGCGTAAATCTCAATCAAGATGACATTATTCGCCGCACGGTCATCATGGAATTAATGTGTCAATTTGAACTCTCTAAAGAAGCATTAGTTGAAAAATATCATCTCAGCTTTGATCAAGATTTTGATGAATATTTCTGTAATGAACAATCGCCCCTAAAAAGCTTAGAAGCCGACGGGTTAATTATTCACACACCCAACCATATCGAAGTGACTCCCGCAGGTCGGTTATTAATCCGCAATATTGCCTCCGTTTTTGATGCCTACTTGCAAAAGAAAATTACCGCTAATTTTTCCCGCTCAATTTGATTTTTTAGGCGATCGCAATTCGCCGATACAGGATGTTGATGATTGACAAATGATGTTTAACATCTGAAATCAACTATTAACTATTCACTATTCATTATTAACTATTAACTATTCACTTTATGACCTCTAGCAATTCACCAACATTACCCAAACAAGACCCTCCACTCGATTGGGTTGCCGTCATCTTTTTTGGAACAATTCATCTTTTAGCGTTAGGCGGGTTCTGGTTTTTCTCCTGGTCAGCGTTGGGTGTAATGCTGTTTTTACATTGGCTATTCGGCAGTATCGGCATTTGTTTGGGCTATCACCGTTTATTGAGCCATCGTAGTTTTCAGGTTCCGAAATTTTTGGAGTACGCGATCGCGATCATTGGAGCCGCCGCCCTACAAGGTGGGCCAATCTTTTGGGTTGCAGGACATCGATTACATCATGCCCATACAGAAGATCTGGATAAAGATCCCTATTCAGCCAGCCGAGGATTTTGGTGGAGCCACATGCTTTGGTTGTTTTATCCCCATGCCGAATTTTTTGACTATGACCAATATCAACGCTTTGCCCCAGACTTAGCGCGTGATCCCTTTTATCGTTGGTTAAATCGTTATTTTTTACTGCTGCAAATTCCCCTCGCCCTTTTGCTCTACGTTTTAGGGGGTTGGCCCTTTATTTTCTGGGGAATGTTTGTTCGTGCAGTTTTACTGTGGCATAGCACTTGGTTTATTAATTCTGTCACCCATGTTTGGGGCTATCGTACCTTTGAGATTGAAGACGGTTCCCGCAATCTTTGGTGGGCAGCGATTCTAACCTATGGTGAAGGCTGGCACAATAACCATCATGCCTATCCCCACGTAGCCAAAGCGGGTTGGCGTTGGTGGGAAATCGATGTGACCTGGTGGGTTATTTGGGCATTAAAAACCTTGGGATTAGCGCAAAAAGTCGTCATGCCGCCAACGGTTAAAGCAACATAAGTTTTGGATTTGGTTTAAGTGTCAAGAGGGAACAGCCAGTTACAATGCAGGGGAAATTGGTCGCTTTACCACCCGGGCACCTAGAATAAAGACTTTCTTAAGATAATGTTGTATCGAGTAGGATAATGGAAGATTAAATGGTATGAGATTCAGGAAAGTTGTCTTGATTTTTGATGTTTTTGAAATTTATTATGTTAGATTTCCTACAATCTACGATAGGTGGTTTTGCGTCTTTATTTCCTGTTGCCGATCCCTTGGGAGCCGTTCCCCTATTTATTGTTTTATCGGCTAATGCTAGCCCTGAACTTCGCCAACAATTTGCCAGTAAAATTGGACTTTATACAATTTTCGTGTTGGTTATTTTTCTATTTATTGGCGGGAGTATTTTAAACTTTTTTGGGATTTCTATTGCGGTTGTCAAAATTGCAGGGGGAACGGTGATCTTTGAAGCTGGATGGCAGGCATTAAAAGAAGGAACCCATATTTCAGAAGATGATAAAGATATTGCGATTTCAGAAGTCAAAGACCATGCCAATATTGCCTTTATTCCCATGACGATTCCCCTCATTGCAGGGCCAGGCGCGATCGCTGTTACCCTCAGTTTAGCGGCCCAGGCAGGACAGGATTGGACAATGGAAACGGGATTAAATTACGGTGCAGCCATTACCGCGATCGCGATGATTGGGTTTATCAGTTATCTGTGTTTACGGTTATCGAGTTGGTTTCTAGACGTGTTTGGTGAAACAGGCATCACAGCCATTAGCCGTCTTTTGGGTTTATTTATCTTAGCCGTTGGGGTTCAATTAATTTTAAACGGCTTTACCGATTGGATTACGGATTTTGATGGAAAAGAGCAATCTGCGTTAAATTTTTGGTTATCGTTTTTAGATAATCGTTCAGCATAATAAAACTTAAGCAAATAAATTCGCAAATTCAGAGGTTAAATCCCGTTCCATTAAATTTTTAACCGCATCTTTGGCTGTAATTTTATCGTTGAGTAAGGCATAAACCTGTTGGGCAATGGGGACAGAAATATGATTTATTTCAGCTAATTTTACAAGAACTTCAGTCGTATTAACCCCTTCAGGATAACCTTCACTTTCTGCGAGGATTTTATCTAAATTTTGCCCATTCGCCAATTTATAACCGACTTGATAATTACGGGATAACGGACTACTACAGGTTGCTAATAAATCTCCTAATCCTGATAAGCCAAAAAAGGTTTCCGGTTGGGCACCTAATGCCATTCCAACACGAATCATTTCCGGTAAAGCTCTGGTTAATAAGGCCGATTTTGCATTGGTTCCTAAGCATAAACCATCACACACTCCCGCCGCGATCGCCATGACATTTTTCAAGGTTCCTCCCAATTCTGTCCCCAGGGGATCATGGTTAATATAAACCCGAAAAGCATCAGAGGAAAAAATGGTTTGAATTCGCTCAACGGCCAAGCGATTTTTACTGGCAACTGCGGTGGCAGCCGGTAACCCCATGGCAATTTCTTTCGATAAATTTGGCCCTGAAAGAATGACTAACGGAAAATAGGGAAAGGCTTTTTTCCACAGTTGGGAAGGCGTTTGCATTGTGATAGGATCTAACCCTTTGGTTGCAGTTACTAAAATCGTTTTTTCGGGTAAATTTAAACTCTTCAACCTTTCAATAATTTCTGGTACTCCCCCCATTGAAACGGCTGATAAAACCACATCTGTATCTTGCAAACTTTCTACTAATGAAATCTGGCTACGACGTGACCATAAACGAACTAAATAATGATTGCGTTTTGCCAATTCTGCTAAAGCCGACCCCCACCGACCGGCTCCTAGAATAGTGACGATTTTAGGCATTTCTTCCATTGTGCGTTATGGTTAATCGTAAAGCTCAAAACTATTTTCCCATAAGCTGCTAGACTTAAGACTAGGAAAAATAAATTGTCAAAATACTCCGGATTGGTTCAAATTTATGGCATTTCGTAATCCCACTCCTACGGTTGATATTATTATTGAAATGGTCAATGAACCGAAGCGTCCGATTATTTTAATTGAACGTAAAAATCCTCCCTATGGTTGGGCAATCCCCGGTGGATTTGTGGATTACGGAGAAACAGTCGAAACGGCAGCAATACGAGAAGCAAAAGAAGAAACGAGCTTAGATGTCGAATTAATTGAACAATTTTATGTGTATTCCGATCCGGCTCGTGATCCCCGTCAACATACCTTAAGTATCGTTTTTATCGCGATCGCGCAGGGAACGCCCCATGCAGCAGATGATGCCAAAAAAGTGGGACTCTTTGAACTTTGGGAATTGCCGAAAGACCTGTGTTTTGACCATCGACAAATTTTGCAGGATTATTTACGTTATCGGTATTATGGAATGCGTCCCCGCCACTTTTAATCATTTTATTGTGAGAATTTTCGGTTAATTATTAATAACAATTTCATCATTTTAGTTATTTACTAATAGGAAATTTTGCCCTAATGGATGGGGGCTTTTAAACTGAATATTAGATTTTTTAGATTTTTATAATTGATTAACACTCATTTTTGGATAAACCCGTTAAGGTAGAAAGATAAACTCTAGTCTTAATCCTAGACTTTGGACTTTTCTTGATTTTCAATTAAAAAACTTTAAATTACCTCATCTCTACAGTTAAAAGCAAATATTATGGTGACAACAAGCAGCTTTACAATTCCAGAACATACCCTAGATCGAGATTGCACCACCCTATCTCGCCATGTCCTTCAACAACTCCACAGTTTTGATGCAGAGGCTCAGGATCTCAGTGCCATTATGAATCGCATCGCCCTAGCGGGTAAGTTGATTGCCCGTCGTTTGAGTCGAGCAGGTTTAATGGCGAATGTTTTAGGCTTTACAGGAGAAACCAATGTACAGGGCGAATCCGTTAAAAAGATGGATATTTACGCCAATGAGGTTTTTATTTCTGTTTTCAAGCAAAGTGGCTTAGTTTGTCGTCTAGCCTCGGAGGAAATGGAAAAGCCCTATTATATTCCTGAAAATTGCCCAATTGGCCGTTATACCCTGCTCTATGATCCGATTGATGGTTCGTCTAATGTGGATATTAACCTCAACGTGGGGTCGATTTTTGCCATTCGTCAGCAATCGGGGGAGGACTTAACGGGAGAAGCCACAGATTTATTAACCCAAAATGGACGGCAGCAACTTGCGGCGGGTTACATTCTTTATGGGCCATCGACGATGTTGGTTTATTCTTTGGGGCAAGGGGTACATTGTTTTGTTCTGGATCCCAGTTTAGGAGAATTTATTTTAGCCCAAGAAAATATTCAAATTCCTGACCATGGCCCGATTTATAGTACCAATGAGGGGAATTTTTGGCAGTGGGATGAAGCTTTGCGGGATTACACCCGTTATGTCCATCGCCATGAAGGTTATACCTCTCGTTACAGTGGAGCGTTAGTGGGAGATATTCACCGAATTTTAATGCAGGGCGGGGTTTTTCTTTATCCCGGAACGGTTAAGAAGCCTGAAGGGAAGTTACGATTGCTTTATGAAACAGCTCCTCTTGCCTATTTAGTTGAACAGGCAGGGGGACGAGCCAGCGATGGTCATAAAGCAATTTTGGATCTGACCGCAGAAAAATTGCACCAAAGAACCCCCTTAATTATTGGCAGTAAAGAAGATGTCAAATTAGTGGAGTCGTTTATTGCAGACCGCGATCGCCGAGAACAGGAAGGAGATAGTTATAGTTAGAGGTTTTTAAAGCCAGTAGAAGAAATATCTAAAATTCCACATTTTAAGATGACTGAATCAACAACTTTGGCGATCGCGCATCAAGCCTTTGACGCTTGGAAAATCGGATTAGCAACAGGGCAATGGGATCAATTTCTCGCCATGCTAACGGAAGATTTTACCCTTTCTTTTCCAGTGGGCAAATATCAAGGCGTTCATCAAGGCAAAGCGATCGCTGAAGAATTTTTTAACTTTGTCTCACAGATTTACACCGAAGGACTGCAAGTTACCCTAAAAAGAACCCATTGTGTCGAAAATATCGTTATTTTTGAGCTAGAATCCGATGGCACAATGTTTAATCAAACCTACCATAATCAAGCGGCTGTTTTCTTTGAGGTGAGAGATAATAAAATTTCGGGGTATCGAGAATATTTAGCGGTTTTCTATCGAATGTAGCAAGATTTTTTATGTCAGGCTTTGAGTGGCATTTTGAAAAATTTTCAAAAAATACTCATCCAGTAGTTATTGTCGTTATTTAAATGGGCAGTTAGTCAAAATGTATTTTATTTTCCTACGCGATTAATGTATGCCCCTTGTGCCTAAATCTTTCCTGATTGTTATGAGTAAATCAACTTAATTAAAAGAACAATAGGTTTTGCATCTAAGTCTAAGGACACAATAGTATTATGTCCCTTCATGAATTTTTTTGTTGGGATTTAACACTGTTCAATCCTTTTGACGTTTTATTTGATTGCCCTACTTATTAATAAAGTCTTAACCTAATAATAAATTACCAAGGTAAAACCAGACAGTAAAATAGGGAATCATCTCTCTCAAGTAACTAGTTGTAGTTCTTATCGCTCTCTATCCTAACTGTATGACTACCTATACAAAAACGGACGTTACTAACCTAGATCTCAACAGTACGGAATACTATCTCAATCGAGAACTTAGCTGGTTAGCCTTTAACTATCGAGTCTTACATGAAGGAATAGACGATCGCACCCCACTACTAGAACGGCTCAAGTTTGTAGCTATTTTCTGCTCCAATCTGGATGAGTACTTTATGGTTCGGGTAGCAGCCCTCAAACAACAGGTTGATGCGGAAGTAAGCAAGCTAACCATTGATGGACGCACACCGTCGGAGCAATTAGAAGCAATTAGTGAAAATTTACGCCCGCTGATTCAACAACAAACGGATTTATTTGAAAAGACCTTAAAGCATGAATTAGAAACCGAAGGCATTTATTTAACGAATTATGTCGATTTAACCCAAGAACAACGGGCCTACCTTCATACCTATTTTGAAGAGCATATTTTTCCGGTTTTAACGCCCTTAGCGGTTGATCCGAGCCATCCTTTTCCTTACATTTCCAATCTCAGCCTCAATTTAGCCGTCGTGGTGCGCGACCCTGATACGGATGAGGAGCTTTTTGCCAGGGTCAAAGTGCCTCAGGTATTACCCCGCTTTGTGTCGTTACCCCAGGAATTATGTCAGCCGTTGAATGGAAAATCTTGGGTTTGGACAGGTGTGCCCTTAGAACAGGTGATTGCCCATAATTTAGAAGCCCTGTTTACCGGCATGATTATCCAAGAATGTCATCCGTTTCGAGTAACCCGGAATGCGGATTTAGCCTTGGAGGAGGATGAAGCGGACGATCTGTTACTAGCCATTGAACAGGAAGTTCGTAAACGCCGTATCGGAAAATCTGCGGTTCGCTTAGAAATTCATGCCTCTACCCCCCACTCCATCCGCGATCGCCTACGGTCGGATCTAGAACTCGAAGAAATCGATGTTTATGAAATTGAAGGAATGTTGGGCTTAAAGGATCTGTTTTTTTTCCTTTCTTTGCCCTGCCCCAAACTGAAGGATAAACCCTGGCATCCCGTTATTCCCCATTTCCTCCATCGGGTACGGGAAATTGTCGATGGTAATGACGATGGAGAAATTCAGCAAGATGGCACCGATATTTTCACGCTCATTCGGGATGGAGATATTTTAGTCCATCATCCCTATCATTCCTTTGCTGCTTCTGTACAGCAATTTATTACTCAAGCGGCTTATGATCCCGATGTGTTGGCGATAAAAATGACACTCTATCGGACTTCCGGCGATTCCCCCATTGTCAATGCCTTAATTGCAGCGGCGGAAAATGGCAAACAGGTGGCCGTTTTAGTGGAATTAAAAGCGCGTTTTGATGAAGAAAATAATATAAATTGGGCAAAAAAGTTAGAACAAGCAGGTGTTCACGTAGTTTATGGATTAGTCGGGCTAAAAACCCATACCAAAACCATTTTAGTCGTGCGTCAAGAGCACAAGAAAATTCGTCGTTATGTGCACATTGGCACCGGAAACTATAATCCCAAAACCGCGACCCTCTATACGGATTTAGGATTATTCACCTGTCGGGAAGATTTAGGCCACGATTTAACCAATTTATTTAATTATTTAACGGGTTATTCTCGCCAAAAGAATTTCCGTAAGCTACTGGTTGCCCCCATTAATATGCGCGATCGCATGATCGAAATGATCCAACGGGAAGCGGAACATTGCCATCAGGGAAAAAATGGCCGCATTGTCGCCAAAATGAATGCTTTAGTGGATCCACCCATTATTCAGGCACTCTATGCCGCATCCCAAGCAGGCGTAAAAATTGACCTGATCGTGCGAGGAATTTGCTGTTTAAAACCAGGGGTTTTAGGCATTAGCGAAAATATCCGCGTGATTAGCATTGTGGGACGCTTTCTAGAACATTCTCGTATTTTCTATTTCCACAACAACGGGGAAGAAGAAATGTATATTGGCAGCGCAGATTGGATGACCCGTAACCTCAGCCGTCGCGTTGAAGCCGTTACGCCGATTGAATCCGAGTCAGCCTTTCTCGAATTACAGGAAATTTTGGGAGTCCATTTAGCCGATAATCGTCATGCCTGGGAGTTGCAATCGGATGGACGTTATATTCAACGACAAGCCCATGATGGTCATTCCCAAAGTTCCCAGGCGATTTTGATGAATATGGCCTTAAAAGTGGATAAGGACGAATATTATTCTTAAAGATGCGTAAAAGTACACCTTTAGAATTTATCTCCCCTTGCCACACTTTATAAAAGCGATTCAAATTCCCGTCTCAAAATATCGAGATTAGAGACTCTTGCTACTAGAAGATTGTCATTGCCAATGTGGGCAAATTCACTTTTCCATTGATGAATAGTTTCTTCGTGGCGTAACCAAAAGTTAATGATACTTTTAACCACATTATCCCAATCCCAGTCAGGCTTTTGGGGGATTAGATCGGTCGCTTGGATAAACCCCTCTAACGTACATTGATAACTACCCAGATAGGTGGTACTCCGTTGAGGATTTTGTTCAACTTCTTGCTGATAATTAAAAAAGGTAAAAATGGGGGTAATTCCAAGAATGTCAAAGGTATAGGACATAATTGAGCTTACTCACAACACGCAACAACTCCACATTTTAAGTCAAAATCCGGTTGTGGGATTGTATCAATCGCGTCTGAATACTTGAGGGCTGGTTTGCTTGCGCTGTCCCCGCATCCAACTGTCCATTGGACAAAATCCTGTTCGTGGCGTGATTTTACTTGTACGATCAAAATTGGGGAGAAAATTTTAATAGACCCAGTTAATCATTAGAGTATGGTTATGAATTTGTTTTAACGGCTCTAAGCTTTATTATCAAGCAAAAGCTAAATTTAATTATCAGCCATGACAACTATTCGTTAATTTGCATTCTTATTAGGAAAATTCAATGAAATCTCAATCTAGCGAAAACTGGTTTTCTATTCTGGGGGGAATTATCGCTGCCCTATTAGTGCTGGTCAGTTTAAATGCTTTTATTATTATTAATCCTGGCCAAGCGGGGGTGTTAAGTGTGCTGGGAAAAGCTCAAGATGGAACCCTGATGGAAGGTTTGCATTATAAGCCGCCCTTTATTTCTAAAGTGGATATTTATGATTTAACGGTACAAAAATTTGAAGTTCCGGCCCAAAGTTCTACCAAGGATCTCCAAAATTTAAGTGCCAGTTTTGCCATTAATTTTCGTCTTGACCCCATTCAAGTAGTAGAAATTCGACGCAAGCAGGGATCTTTACAAAATATTGTCTCTAAAATTATCGCCCCCCAAACCCAAGAATCCTTCAAAATTGCGGCGGCGAAACGAACGGTTGAAGAGGCCATTACCCGACGCAGTGAACTTAAGGAAGATTTTGATGCAGCGCTGAGTTCTCGCTTAGATAAATACGGCATTCTGGTGTTGGATACCAGTGTGGTGGATCTGACCTTTTCGCCGGAATTTGCCCGTGCCGTAGAAGAAAAACAAATTGCGGAACAACGTGCTCAACGAGCTGTTTATATTGCCCAAGAAGCGGAACAGCAAGCCCAAGCGGATATTAACCGAGCCAAAGGAAAGGCCGAAGCCCAACGCTTATTAGCCGAAACCTTGAAAGCTCAAGGGGGTCAATTGGTTTTACAAAAAGAAGCGATCGAAGCCTGGCGCGAAGGGGGGGCGCAGATGCCAAAAGTCCTCGTCACTGGGGATGCTAAAAGTGGCTCCGTGCCTTTTATGTTTAATTTAGGGGAGTTTGCTGATCAATAGAATGATTGAAGTTTTATCCTTACCTATTCTCTTGTGCTTTCTACCCTAGATTTATCGCTATTCAATCATCATTTATTTTCAGGATTGTTTTCGGATGGATATTTATCTTATTCGTCATGGCATTGCAGCCGATAAGGAAGATTATGCTAACGATCGCGATCGCCCCCTCATTCCCAAAGGAGAAGAGAAAACCCAGCGAGTCGCACAACGCCTTAAAGCAATGGGTATCGAATTTGAATTGATGCTCACCAGTCCCTTTGTCCGAGCCAAACAAACCGCCCAAATTCTATTTAATGTAGGGTTAGCGGCTTCGTTGGAAGATTATGAACCGTTGTCCCACGGGGGAGATCTCCGAGATTTTCTTCAGGATTGGGAAACTTCCCGCTATGTCCAACTCAAGGGAGCTTTAGCCCTAGTGGGCCATGAACCCGATCTCAGCCAATGGGCAGAACAGCTACTTTGGGGCAATATACAGGAAAAAATGATTTTAAAGAAATCGGGCATCATTGGACTATCGGTTCCGACGGTTGGCTCTCCTTTGGGAAAAAGTCAATTATTCCTATTGATCTCTCCTAAATGGTTCGTTTAAATTGGTGAGTGTTTCCTAACACTTTGCTCAAATAAATTAACTTTTTGAGAACAGTTTTACGGTAAGGTAACTGGAGATTCCTCCGCGATCGCTCTCGACACAGGTAGACCTATGACAATGCAAGTTGATGACTTTAAAGATGGATTAGCTGGTGTGCCCGCCGCCAAATCTCGCGTCAGTTATGTTGATGGGGAAAAAGGAATTTTAGAATATCGGGGAATTCGTATCGAAGAATTAGCCGAAAAAAGTAGCTTTATTGAAACGGCCTACTTGCTAATCTGGGGGAAGTTGCCAACTCAGCAGGAATTAGACGACTTTGAAGACGAAATCCGTTACCATCGCCGCATTAAATATCACATTCGGGACATGATGAAATGCTTCCCTGGAACTGGCCATCCGATGGATGCACTACAAACCTCTGCGGCGGCCCTGGGTCTCTTTTATGCCCGTCGTGCCTTGGATGATCCCAAATATATCCGAGCAGCAGTCGTCCGCCTGTTGGCCAAAATTCCGACGATGGTGGCAGCTTTTCACATGATTCGTAAAGGCAATGACCCCATTCAACCCAATGATGAGTTGGATTATGCGGGAAATTTCCTCTATATGTTAACGGAACGCCGACCCGATCCCTTAGCGGCCAAAATTCTCGATATTTGCTATACCCTCCATGCCGAACACACCATGAATGCTTCGACCTTTTCGGCGCGGGTAACGGCCTCGACCTTAACTGACCCCTATGCGGTAATTGCTTCGGCGGTTGGAACCTTAGCAGGGCCCTTACATGGGGGAGCCAATGAAGAGGTTTTGTTAATGTTGGAAGACATTGGTTCGGTTAGGAATGTCCGCCCCTACGTCGAAAAATGTTTAACCACAAAACAAAAAATTATGGGATTTGGGCATCGGGTGTATAAGGTAAAAGACCCCCGTGCTACGATCTTGCAAAATCTAGCCGAGCAATTATTCGAGAAAATGGGCTACGACGAGTATTACGAAATTGCAGTGGAACTCGAAAGGGTGGTGGAAGAATATATCGGCAAAGAAAAGGGAATTTACCCCAATGTCGATTTTTATTCAGGCTTGCTCTATCGTAAATTAGGTATTCCGACGGATTTATTCACACCGATTTTCGCGATCGCCCGTGTTGCTGGTTGGTTAGCCCATTGGAAAGAGCAGTTAGCGGTGAATAAAATTTATCGCCCGACGCAAATTTATGTCGGTGAACACGATCAGAACTATATTCCCATTGAGGAACGAGTTGTTAGTGTTTATGAGCATGAAATGAAAGTTGTTGGGGTCTAGGCCAAGACCATCGGGGTGATACATTTTGGCGGCTCACTGAGAGCTATGTCTAATCAAAATCAGCGAAACTGACTTAGGGATAATTACGATGAAATTGACACAGCGCGTTAGTCAAGTTCCTCCCTCCATTACCTTGGAAATTACCGCTAAAGCCAAGAAAATGCGGGAAGAGGGCATTGATGTCTGTAGTTTTACGGCGGGAGAACCGGATTTTGATACACCGCTCCACATTAAAGAAGCCGCTAAATTAGCATTAGATCAGGGTAAAACCCGTTACGGCCCCGCCGCAGGAGAACTCAAACTCCGAGACGCGATCGCCCGCAAGCTCCAGCAAGATAACGGCCTCAACTACAGCGCGAAAAATGTCATCGTCACCAATGGCGGTAAACATTCTCTGTTTAACTTGATGTTGGCCTTGATTGAAACGGGAGATGAGGTGATTATTCCGGCTCCCTATTGGTTGAGTTATCCCGAAATGGTCAAACTGGCCGAAGGAACCCCCGTTATTGTTAGCACCACAGAAGCAAATGAATACAAAATAACCCCGGATCAACTACGCCAAGCGATTACCCCTAAAACCAAATTATTTGTCTTAAATTCGCCCTCTAATCCCACAGGAAGTGTTTATACTCCCGATGAAATTCGCGCCTTGGCGGAAGTAATTGTTGAAAACGATATTTGGGTGGTTTCCGATGAAATCTATGAAAAAATTCTCTACGACGGCATCGAACATTTATCCATTGGGGCAGTCGGCGACGAAATTTTCAAACGAACGATTATTAGTAATGGCTTTGCCAAAAGTTACTCCATGACGGGATGGCGAGTGGGCTATCTCGCAGGGCCAGCGGAATTAATCCAGGCCGCCAGTATCATTCAAGGCCATAGTACCTCTAATGTTTGCACCTTTGCCCAGTATGGCGCGATCGCGGCTCTAGAAGACTCTCAAGATTGTGTCAAGGAAATGGTGGCCGCCTTTGCTGAACGTCGTAAGGTCATCGTTGAGGGCATTCGATCAATTCCCAAATTAAGTTGTCCTACCCCAATGGGGGCTTTCTATGTGTTTGTGGATGTGAGTCAAACGGGGCTATCTTCCCTCGCTTTTTCCGATGCCATTCTAGAGCAACAGGAAGTTGCCGTCATTCCAGGGATCGCTTTCGGTGCGGATCAATGTATCCGACTCTCCTATGCCACCAGTATGGAAACCATTAAAACGGGATTAGCGCGACTGGAAAAATTTGTGAATAATCTTTAAATTTCAGCCTTAAGCCATCTTAAAACGCTAAAATAAAACCATAGCTCGAAATTTTGGTTTATATCGTTTTTTCTCAAATTGCAGGGAAGCAGCGATCGCGCCCAACGATAGCCCAATCACTAAAGAAATCTTTAAGACAGCGACAACGAGAGGAGAGAAGCAATCATGGCTTATCAAAAAATTTTAGTCGCATTAGACCGATCCACCTTGGGAGAAGCCGTTTTTCAACAAGCGGTAGATATCGCCAAACTAAAACAAGCTCAACTCCTCTTAATCCATTGCATTTCCATTGAAAATACGATTATTTCTCCCTATCCCAGCTTTTATAGCGAAGAAATGGTGAACTTTTCCCAACTTGTTCAAGAACGTTTTCAACAGGAAAGCCAAGACGCTCAACAATGGTTAGCCGAATGTGAAAAACGAGCCACAGAGCAGGGGATTTCCACAGAATCTCAATGGAAAATTGGCGATCCCAGCCGCTTAATTCTCGAACTAGCTAACAGTTGGGGAGCGGACTTAATTGTGATTGGAAGACGAGGACTAACGGGGGTTTCGGAAATGTTTTTAGGGAGCGTGAGTAACTACATCCTTCACCATGCCCCCTGTTCTGTGTTAGTTGTTCAGGGGGAGGGATTCAACAATGAATAATTTCCGCTAGCGTAAAAGAAGAAGTTATTCAGTCAGTTAGTACTACTCACTTAAACTATCAATCTCATGGTTAATCGTGAAGTTGAACGATTTTCAATTCACTTCGGCTTCCTGTATGGATTATTGTCGAGTATTGTTTTGCTGCCACCGCATAATTGTTATGTTGAAGTTGATCGCCAGTGGATACGGGTACAAATGGGTTGGGCCTTTCGTACCCAATTTCCCCAATCAGCAATAAGGGGGGTTAGATTAACGAATTACGCGCCCTGGAGTCGGGGAGTGCATGGCTGGGGGAATCGATGGTTGGTTAATGGGTCAGGACAAAATATAGTGTGTGTTGAGCTTCAAACCCCGCAGCGTGCCTATGTGATCGGCTTTCCTATTCGATTGGAAACACTATTAATCAGCGTGACAGAACCCAGAAATTTTATCGCGTTAATCAACTCCCACAGCGGGGACAATCTATCAGGCTGATCTGGCCGCAGTTTTGGGCGCGTATTCAGCATTTTATCCCGATCAGGAAAGTTGGGGAACGGTAAAGGATTGCGTTCTGTAATAATTTCTTGCCTTTATCAAGAATCATCGTAATATTAAAAGTCATAGTATCAACTCTTTGGAGTATGAAATTCTAGGGAATCTAAATGATGAGTTTATTCGTCAGCTTTTCAATGATTAGTTTTTGCGTTTCCTAATTTCATTGCTCTATCTTTTCCACTTTTGGGTCTATGCTACTGAGTATTGCGGACGTTTTTATTAAAAAGCCGGTTCTGACAACGGTTTGTACCATTGTGATTGTTTTGTTAGGGGCGATCGCGATTCCCCTACTGCCTTTGGCAAAATTGCCCGATATGGCCCCTAAACAGGTTACGGTATCAGCAAACTATGTCGGAGCCGATGCAAAGACAACGGAAGAAAATGTTACCACCGTTTTGGAGCGACAAATCAACGGAACGGAGCAGGTAATTTATATGAACTCCGTGACTGATAATACGGGGATCAGCACCACGAACGTTTACTTTCCGGTGGAAATGGATCGCAATATTGCCCAGGTGTTGGTACAAAATAACGTAGCAATGGCGCAGTCTAGCTTACCCGAATCGGTTGCAAGACAAGGGATTACGACGCAGAAACAATCTCCCTCCGTAACGATCGCCTACGGGATTTTTTCAGAAAAAGATGCCCAGGGAAAGTTTATTTACGATGACATTTTCCTCAGCAATTTTGTGGATCGGGTACTGGTTAACGAAATTAAACGACTCAATGGGGTAGGAAGTACCGCTATCATTGGGGCTGGACAGTATGCCATGCGATTTTGGCTTGATCCCAACGCGATCGCAGCGAGAGGATTAACCTCTCAGGATGTGGTTCAGGCCATTCAAACCCAAAACATTCAAATTGGGGCGGGGGGGGTTAACCTGCCGCCTGCGGCCACCGGCCAACAATTTCAAATTAACGCCAGAGCCATTGGTCGTTTTGTCACCCCCGAAGAAGCGGAAGAAATCGTTGTTAAGGTGGGCGAAAATGGAACTTTGATTAAAGTCAAAGATGTGGGGTATGTTACCGTTGGTGCTCAAAGTTATCGACAAATCAGTCTTTTTGATGGTGCGCCCGCAGTTGCCTTTATTATTTATCAGTTGCCTGGTACAAATGCCTTAAATACGGCGGATTTGGTACGGGAGAAAATGGCCGAACTCCAACCCCTCTTTCCGCCAGGGGTTAAGTCAGCCGTTGCGGTCGATAGTACCCTCTTTGTGACGGCTTCTCTGGATGAAGCAGTTAAAACCTTAATTGAGGCGATTCTACTCGTATTTTTGGTTATTTTCGTCTTTCTGCAAAACTGGCGAACCACAATTATTCCGGCGATCGCGATTCCGGTTTCTTTGTTGGGGGCCATGGCGTTTGCCCTGGTTTTTGGCTTTAGCCTCAATCAATTAACCCTATTCGGCGTTATTCTCGCCACAGGTCTGGTGGTCGATGACGGGATTCTGGTAGTAGAAGCGATCGAAACCAAACTGGCTCAAGGAATGAGACCCCTTCAGGCTGCCTTGGATGCCATGAATGAGCTAACGGGGGCGGTAATTGCCACCTCTATCGTACTGATGGCTGTGTTTATTCCGGTCACCTTCTTTCCGGGAACAACGGGGATCGTTTATAAGCAATTTGCCTTAATTATGGCGTTTTCTGTCGCCATTTCTACCTTTAACGCTCTCAGCTTTTCGCCGAGTATGTCGGCCATTCTCATGCGTCCGAGGAAGAAAGATCATGGCCCCCTTTCCCTATTTTTTAATGCCTTCAATACATTCTTTGATTGGATAAAAGCTGGCTATACGAAGCTCATTGAATTTTTAATCACCATTCGTCTGCTTGTTATTCCGGTATTTATTGCGGCTTTAGTCGCAACGGGCTGGATCTATACCATTACGCCGACCGGCTTTATTCCCGAAGAAGATCAGGGGTATTTCTTCATGCTAGGAAACTCACCACCAGGGGTTTCTATTGATTACACCAAAGAGATTATTCAACAGGTGACGGAAATTGTTCAATCTAAAGAAGAGGTAGAACACGTTTTAGGGATGGGGGGATTTAGTTTCTTAGGAAACGATAGCAGTAAATCGCTCTTTTTCGTTAAACTGAAAAACTGGGAGGAACGTCCAGGGCAAAAACCCTCTGTTTTTGGGTTATTGCGTCGAATTAATCGCGAATTAAATGAAAAAATAACAGGGGCACAAGTTTTAGCCGTTAATGCGCCTCCGGTGGATGGGTTGAGTAGTACGGGCGGCTTGGACTTCTATATTCAAAATCGGGGTGGTCTGCCCATGAGCGCCTTGACAGAAAATGTCCAAAAATACATGACAGAAGCCAGAAAACTGCCCGAATTAGACCCACGCACGGTGTTTACCCAATTTACCTTCGATGCGCCCTTACTAGAAATTTCGGTCAACCGCAATCAGGCAAATGCTCAAGGGGTTTTAATTAGTGATATTTTCAATACGTTGGGGACTTATCTCGGCTCAACCTACGTTAACCAATTTGTTTTAGACGGGCGACTCTATCAAGTTTATGCCCAAGCAGAAGGGGACTTTCGCTCTAATCCAGAGGATATTAGCCGTCTTTATGTGCGTTCTCAAACCGGCGCGTTGGTACAGTTGGGGAATGTTGTGAGTGTTAAGACCATTACCTATCCCCCCATTGTGACTCACTTTAATGTGTATCCCGCGATCGATGTTCAGGCTTCCCCTGCGGCGGGTTATAGTACAGGTCAGGCAATGGCGGCAATGGAGAAGTTAGCCAAGGAAATCCTACCTCCAAGTTTTGGCTATGAATGGTTCGGAACCGCTTATCAAGAACAACAATCCGGTGGGGCTGCGCCGATTATCTTTGGATTAGCTTTTATCATGGTATTCCTCGTATTGGCTGCCCAGTATGAAAGCTATGTAGACCCCACGATTATTATGATGACCGTTCCTCTAGCGATCTTGGGTGCAATGGGAGGAATTTTGTTACGGGCTAATGCTCAAATTGCGACAGGGGCGGTCTGGCCAACGGTTAACAATAATATTTATGCCCAGGTAGCTTTGGTGATGTTAATTGGTTTGGCGAGTAAAAACGCCATTTTGATTGTGGAATTTGCAAATCAGGCAATGGATTTGGGGATGAGCATTTCTAAAGCAGCGGCCTTTGCAGGGAAAGAACGTCTACGTCCCATTTTGATGACGGCTATTTCAGGGTTGGTGGGTTTTTGGCCCTTGGTGATTGCGTCAGGTGCAGGTGCGATGAGCCGTTGGTCATTAGGAACCGCTATTTTTGGCGGATATCTCGTTTCTACTTTGCTCAGTTTGTTTTTAGTTCCGGTTCTTTTTGTTGTCATCAAAGATATTGAACATCGCTTCTTATCGGGTGGTGGTGGCAAGTCAGGGGGAGGCAAAAATGAGAAAAAGCCAGAACCCAGCCAAGAAACGGAAGCGGCTCCTCAAGAAAAGCCGGATGCTGTTCCGACGACTTTTCAAGCTTCTTCCCAAAACGAATAGGCCGCAGCAAAAGTCAGGTTTCTTGGAACTGGAATGGTCGTTATGGATTGATGGGGAGTTGATGGGATTATGCCGTCAGTTCTAAAAGAAGCTAGTGGCAAAAGGCATTGAATTGTAAAGTAAAATAACGTAACGGTTTGCTCAACTCTATTTAGCTATGTCTAACTTATCCCCATCTGACTCAACAACACCAACGCCCGAAATCCCAGGCGATCGCACTGCGAAAACCCGTCAACTTTTAGGAATGAAAGGGGCTGCCCCTGGCGAAACTTCGATTTGGAAGATCCGCCTGCAACTCATGAAGCCGATTACCTGGATTCCTTTAATCTGGGGGGTCGTGTGTGGAGCCGCTTCATCAGGGGAATATACCTGGACATTGGAAAATATCTTAAAGGTGTTGACCTGTATGCTGCTGTCTGGGCCGTTGATGACAGGTTATACCCAAACCTTGAATGATTTTTACGATAAAGAAATTGATGCGATTAATGAACCCTATCGTCCCATTCCGTCGGGTGCGATTTCCGTTCCTCAAGTTGTTACTCAGATTTTTGTTTTGCTGCTAGGTGGTGTGGGTATTGCCTATGTGTTGGATCTCTGGGCAGGGCACGAAACCCCGATTATGACCTATTTAACCTTGGGTGGCGCGTTTATTGCCTATATCTATTCTGCGCCTCCGTTAAAACTCAAGCAAAATGGCTGGTTAGGGAACTATGCGTTAGGTGCAAGTTATATTGCGTTGCCTTGGTGGGCGGGTCATGCGCTGTTTGGTGAATTGAATCCAACGATTATGATTCTGACTTTGATCTACAGTTTGGCGGGTTTAGGAATTGCAGTTGTCAATGATTTCAAAAGTGTGGAAGGCGATCGCCAATTAGGTTTAAAATCCTTACCTGTGATGTTTGGGATTACAACCGCCGCTTGGATTTGCGTGATTATGATCGATGTTTTTCAAGCAGGGATTGCCGGTTATTTGATCTTTATTAAAGAGAATCTCTACGCCGCGATCGTTTTATTGCTGATTATTCCGCAAATTACTTTCCAAGATATGTATTTTCTCCGAAATCCCTTGGAAAATGATGTTAAATATCAAGCCAGTGCCCAACCTTTTCTGGTTATTGGAATGTTAATTACGGGGTTAGCTCTTGGTCATGCAGGGGTTTAACAAATAAATTATTTTGGCCGCATTTGCTAATTTTTTAGATGCAACTCGGCCAAAATTAAATTTAATTAGTGGATTTGAAATATTTTATAAGTTCTAGGTTTAAAGAGTAGCAAGGTTTCTACAGAGTTTAAGATTATTTAGAAAATTGTAAGAATTCTGAAAAAATCAAAAAAAAGCAAAAATTGGGATATATTGCTTTAATAATAAGTAATCGGTATTAGGAACGTTGGGCATGAATCGGGAAGAATTATTGCAGTTAATTGATCAAGCGGCAGAAGATGGACGAGAAGAATTACAATTTTTGTTTAAGGAATTAACAGAAATACCTGAAGAGATTTTTAAATTAAAAAACTTGAAAACTCTTGAGCTTAGTGATAACAAAATAAATAAAATTCCTAATTCAATTACAAAATTAAAAAATTTGACGTAACCGTTCAGAGGGTCTAAATCTGATAATCTAAAACTCATGGAAGAAAAACAGCTAGTAGAGACAGCAGAAATTGACGAAAAGGATTGGGAAAAAACGCCAGTGAGCGTCAAAAATCTGGTGTTG
>JAYKGY010000071.1:0-4456 GCA_035285545.1 Snowella sp.
AGGACTCATTTGAGAGATAGTTATCCGAGCATTTGCTAGGGAAATAACCGTCCACCTAGCTAGTGAAGTTAGCGTTCGCTAAAATGTACCAATTTCGTTCCTATTGACTTTTCGGATAGGCTCTTAAGGTACATTAAACTACAACGCTAATTTTCAGTTGAGGTAAATACCTGTGAGTGGAATTCAAGAAGGGCATTATTACCAGAGACAGTTTGACTGTAGTTGTAGCGTGATTGCCTGGAGCCATAGTTCTCGTTTTAAGGTCGCATTACAACTTTTGGGGGATAAACCTCAAAAAGTCCTCGATTACGGCTGTGGAGATGGTACGTTTTTAGCCATGGCGGCTGATCGCATTCAGCAGGGGAAAGGGGTTGATGTCTCCAGTTATATGATCAATAGTTGCAAAACTCGATTGGCTGATATCCCGAATGTATCCTTTGCCAAGGTTGATGAGCTAGACCCAGCCGATGAGCAGAGCTTTGATGTCGTGACTTGCATGGAAACCCTAGAACACTGTTTAGAACCCAGCATAGACATTGTGTTAAAAGATTTAGCCCGTCTTGTCTCTCCCCAAGGAAAGGTTATTATTAGTGTTCCCATTGAAATTGGCCCCACCTTTTTCTTTAAGCAGGTGATTCGGTGGATTGCTGGGGTGACCTCTTTGCCAGAATATCGAGATTACGAAGTCTATCCTTTAAAGGATGCTTTACGGATGGTTTTTGCTAATCATCAAACCAAATTTGAAAGACCCATTTATACGAATTCTGATGAACCCTATTACCCCCATTATGGGTTTAATTGGCGGGCAATGCGGAAATCGGTTGAACAATATTTGGTTGTCGAAAAAACCTCGTTTTCTCCCCTGGGATTTCTAGGGGGATGGTTTAGTAGTCAGGTGTGGTTTATCTGCCGTAAGCCTTAACTCAGGCGACCCAATTGGATTGCTGAACTCCCAGCGATCGCTATTCTGCTTTGGTTGAAAAATAGGGTTGTAACCAGCCTCGTCGCCAAAAGAAAAAGAGAGAACCTACCGCGATCGCTAACATCACGATCCAAGTGCCCACGTAACCCCAGCGAGATTTTAACTCCGGCATATATTCAAAATTCATCCCATAAACCCCGGCAATAAAGGTTAGGGGAATAAAAATCGTGGAAATAATGGTTAAAAACTTCATGACTTCGTTCATTTTATTGCTCATTGAAGTCATATAAACTTCCATTAAACTACCGGCTAATTCCCGATAGGCTTCGATAATATCCAAAACTTGGATAATGTGGTCATAGCAATCTCGAAAATAAATACGGGCATCGCTACTGATCAAAGAATTGGTATCTCTTAATAGGACAGTCATGACATGGCGCAGCGGCCAGATTAAACGGCGTAGGGCCAATAATTCCCGACGAATATTATAAATTTCTTCCATTAACTGGCCATTGGGATTACGAATAATTGTGTCTTCTAACGCCTCAATTCGTTCTTCATAATCTTCCAATAAAGGGAAATATTCGTCTATCAACATATCTAGCAAGAGATAGACTAAATAATCCGCTCCTTCTTGACAGACTTTTCCCTGATTGGTACGGATGCGATCGCGGACGGGATCAAAACAATCCGTTAGTTCCCCTTCCTGGAAGGTTAATAAATAGCGTTTCCCTAAAACAAAACTCACCTGCTCACTCTCAAACCCATCTTCTTCCCGATTCGGACGCACCCGATGGGCAATCAGCATAATGTGATCGTTATAATCTTCGACTTTTGCCCGCTGTGGAACATTGACAATATCTTCAAGTAACAGGGGATGGAGCTTAAAAATTTCCCCGACTTGTTTTAAGACCTCTTCACTCCCTAACCCCTGAATATCCATCCAGGAAACCGTATTGGTTCCTAAATAGGGACGGAGGGCATTGGGCGTTAAATCCGATTTCCGCACCGCATGGTCGGGACTGTAATCGATCAGAATAATCTTGGACGGCGGCGCGTCCGGTTCAATGCTGAGGGTACCCGGTTCACTGCCTGGCTCATCATAGAAATAATCAAAATAATCTTCCTCTTCTCGTTCTTCTTCAGCAGCACGAAATTCACGCAGCAGGACTTCGGGGTTGAGACGAGATTGAGTCATGATCTGTAGGGCCCATCGAAAAGTAAACGGAGAAAAAGCGGCACGCTCTCAAAATCACAATACTTGAGAGGAAGAAAAGAAAGATTATGATTCGGTTAAGACTGGCTAAGTTCCTGATTCTAGAATAAAGTTTTTATGGGAAAACGCCTAGCCAATCATCATTTATAGCATCCCTAATTCAATTTTAGTCACGCTAGGGCTAGATAGATTCGTAATGGCCACTAAAGACTTGTTGAGCCGGGCCGGTCATATAAATGCGCTGTTCCGTCTCAGACCATTCAATTTCTAAACAGCCCCCTGGTAATTCTACGGTACAACGGCGTTCCGATTTCCCGGTTAAAACTCCTGCCACAACCGAAGCACAGGCCCCCGTCCCACAGGCAAGGGTAATTCCTGCCCCCCTTTCCCAGACTCGCATTTTGAGATAATTGGGCGCGATCGCTTGGATAAATTCCGTATTGGTACGTTGGGGAAATACAGGATGATGTTCAAACTGCGGCCCAATCTGGCTTAAGGGAATGTTATCGACATCTTCAACAAAGGTAATGCAGTGGGGATTGCCCATACTCACGCAGGTGACCAACCAGGTTTGTCCTGCCACATCCAAGGGCGCATTGATCACTTTTTGATCCCCAGGCACTAATCTCGTGGGAATTTCTGCTGCTAACAGTTGGGGGGTTCCCATATCGACCCGAACTTGACCATTGGCTTCTAAACGGGGTGTAATTACGCCTGCCAACGTATGAATTCGATAAGCTTTACCAAAACCAGTTTCCCCTTCTAAATCCGCAATAAACCGAGCCAGACACCGAATCCCATTACCACACATCTCCGGTTCAGAGCCATCGGAGTTAAAAATTCGCATGGTGTAGTCTGTGCCCTCCTGACCAGGCAACGCGAAAATTACCCCATCAGCCCCAATCCCAAAGTGGCGATCGCACATTTTAACCGCTTCTTCGGGGGAAACTAGGGGAGTCGGGGAATGGCGATTATCAATCAAAATAAAATCATTACCGAGGCCATGATATTTGGTAAAGGCTAGAGACATAAAAAATCATCCAAGAGAATTAGCAAGGGAATTTTAGGAACCGCAAACTTCGGTTTGTCGGGCAATTTGGCTCTGTTGAGTTATACCACACCCCAGAACAAGCTAAGGCATTTATGTTATATTAACTTTTATTAACAATTTATCGTCCAATCTTGTTATAGAAAGATTTCAATAAATTAATTTCTTTTTATTTATTCATAACAATATGTTAGAACTCTATCAATTTGAACTGTCTCAATACTCAGAAAAAGTTCGTTTAATTCTGGATTACAAAGGCTTAGAATACAAAAAAATTGAAGTTGTCCCTGGCGTTGGTCAAATTGATCTGTTTCGGCTTTCTGGGCAATCGAAAGTTCCGGTTTTAAAAGACGGGGAAACGATTATTTCCGACTCGACCGATATTGCCTTTTATTTAGACCGAAAATATCCTGAAAAACCGATTATTCCGACCGATCCCGTTCTGCGGGGTCAATGTTTACTCATCGAAGAATGGGCTGATGAATCCATTGGTTTAAAGGGGCGTAAAGCATTAGTTGGAGCCTTAAATCAAAATCCTAATTTCCGTACTGCCGTATTACCCAATAATACCCCCGATTTCCTAAAAAATATTATCGGTTCGGTTCCCTCGGAAATGTTAGATCTGTTAGGTACAGGAATTGGTTTTGGGGGAGATGCCGTCAAAGAAGCGGTGCAGGGATTAAAGCAAGATTTGGAAGCCCTATCATTAATTTTGCAACATCGTCCCTATTTAGTGAGCGACGAACCCACCTTAGCCGATTTAGCCGTAGCGGGATTGAGTATGACGATTAAACTGCCAGGTGGCGATTATTTAGCCATTCCCCAAGAACTCAAGGGAAAAGGCATTCCAGGTTTAGCGGATAACAGTACCTATGAAACCTTTTTTACGTGGCGCGATCGCCTTTACAGCACCTATCGCAAATCAGGTCAAAGCGGTACAACAACGGGAAGTTCAGGAAGTCCAACGGTTATTAATATTGAATAATTGAAAGTTAATGATAGGAGAATAGTTGGTCTAATTAATCGGGGAATTTGTTGAAGGGATTGTTGGTTCTCCGCGGTTAGTAGTGAGAAGTGTATAATGGTATACATTATATGAGGACTGAACCATGTTGTACTTTCTCGAAAATCTTCTTAAATTGTCTCAAATTAGTGTACAAAATATCATACAAGAAGAGCAAGAAATTTTTCTGATATTAATGTGTACAGATGAAAAAGTTAAATGTCAACATTGTGAGCGTTTAACCGATGAATTGCATCAAACACGTCA
>JAYKGY010000072.1:0-24775 GCA_035285545.1 Snowella sp.
GAATTCTAAAATAAATCTTAATATCATTCCTGAAACGATATCATCAGCCTTTATTTGCGTTATTTTTAGCTTAATGCTCAAAGAAAAAAGTTTCGCTTTATGGTAACGCTACTTGAAAATCCCTTTCGGGTTGGACTTCGACAGGAAAGAACGCCAGAACCTCTCATTCTCATCATTTTCGGGGCATCCGGCGATCTCACGCAACGCAAGCTTGTCCCTGCAATTTATCAAATGAAACGGGAACACCAACTTCCACCAGAGTTAACCGTTGTCGGCTTTGCGAGGCGGGAATGGAGCCATGATTATTTTCGGGAACAGATGAAGCATGGCATTGAAGAATTTTCCAACGGCATCGGTAGTGAAGAACTGTGGAATGATTTTGCCCAAGGATTATTTTATTTTTCGGGAGATATGGACAATCCCGACAGTTATCAAAAGCTCAAAGCATTTTTAGAAGAATTAGATAGTAAACGAGGGACTAGGGGCAATCGCGTTTTTTATTTAGCCGTTTCGCCCAAGTTTTTCCCTCCAGGTATTAAGCAACTTGGAGCGGCGGGGATGTTGGAAGATCCCACGAAAACCAGAATTGTTATTGAAAAGCCCTTTGGTAAAGATTTGAGTTCTGCCCAAATTTTAAATCGGGTGGTGCAAACCGTTTGTAAGGAAGAACAGGTTTATCGGATTGATCACTATTTAGGAAAAGAAACCGTTCAAAATTTGTTGGTGTTTCGCTTTGCCAATGCGATTTTTGAACCCCTATGGAATCGGCAGTTTGTCGATCATGTGCAGATTACGGTCGCGGAAACGGTGGGAGTGGAAGACCGAGCCGGCTACTATGAAACCTCTGGGGCACTGCGGGATATGGTACAAAATCATATTTTGCAATTGCTGTGTTTAACGGCGATGGAAGCCCCCAATTCTCTGCAAGCTGATAGTATCCGCAATGAAAAGGTTAAGGTCTTACAAGCGACCCATTTAGCGGATATTAATAATTTAGACCGATCAGCGATTCGGGGTCAGTATAAAGCGGGCTGGATGAAAGGCAAACCTGTCCCAGGCTATCGGGAAGAGCCAGGCGTAAACCCTAATTCCAGTACTCCGACCTTTGTGGCGATGAAGTTAATGATTGATAATTGGCGATGGCAGGGAGTCCCTTTTTATCTCCGTACTGGAAAACGGCTCCCGAAGCGGGTGAGTGAGATCGCGATTCAATTTCGGGATGTGCCGCTCTTAATTTTTCAGTCCGTTGCCCACCAAACCACACCGAATGTTTTAAGCCTACGAATTCAGCCTAATGAAGGAATTTCTCTGCGGTTTGAAGCGAAAATGCCGGGGGCTGAGTTACGAACTCGGACGGTGGAAATGGATTTTAGCTATGGTTCTTCCTTTGGGATTGCAACGGCGGATGCCTATCATCGTTTGCTTTTAGATTGTATGTTAGGGGATCAAACGCTCTTTACCCGTGCGGATGAAGTCGAGGAGGCCTGGCGAGTGGTAACCCCTGCGTTGACGGTTTGGGATTCACCGGCTGATCCGAGCACCATTCCCCAGTACGAAGCGGGCACCTGGAATCCACCTGAAGCAGAAGTGCTGATGAATCAAGATGGTCGGCGTTGGCGGAGATTATAGGCGTTATTTCAACGCGATCGCGCCCTTGTTGTTTCCCCTTGCCCTTGGTTATTCTGCCATCTGACAGGGGGATTATTTATTGACCAAATTCTAAACGGGCTTGTTCGACAAGTTCAACCGTAACTTCCTCTAAATCTGCATCGCGGGCTAATTGTTCCACCCGTTGCCGAGCTTGAGTCCGAACAAAATAGGGAATATTTTTGAGCTTCATTTTCGCATCTGGAGTCCACCGCAGGGATTCATTAAATTTAAATTCACTCATTCGTTTTTCCTAATTCATTCAATAACACTATCAAGAAAAATTCACTAGCCTTAAAATCATCCTCCACTAATTTTGGCTTTATAACCCAGTTGCGTTAAAATTTGTAAGATTTTATCCCGATGATCGCCCTGTATTTCTAAGCTATCTGCTTTAACGGTTCCCCCGCTACCACATTGCGTTTTAAGGTTTTTTAACAGTTTAGTTAAGGTATCTGGAGAACTCTGAAAACCCGTAATTACTGTCACGGTTTTGCCCTTACGACCTGAACGGGAAGCTTGTATTCGCACATTTTGCTGATTTGGGGGTAAATCGGGGGTAGGACGGGCGAGAGCTTCTGAGGAATCTGATTGACCAAATTCTTGGTAAACAAGACGGTTTTTTGAAGTTTGTTGTCGTTTAGTAGACATAAAAAAGCTAAAGATAAGTTAACGAATGAGAGATTTTGAGAAGGGATAATGCTAAGGTTAAGTTACACTTAGCTATCTTTATATCCTATTTTATGTTGCTTTTTATTTTAAAAATTCGTTGGTTAATTTTGTTTAATCTTTTGATGGTTTTTCCCATCATTACTTTGAGCTTTACTCCTAATAGCCGAGCAGAATCATTGATAATAGCAATAAAGGAGCCAATACAAACAGATTTTAGTTCTTTAAAAAATGCTTTAAATACTTTTTTCAAATCGAGTCGCTTTCAAGTGATTTCTGAAATGACGCTAAAAGCAAAAGTTGAGCAAAGCAATGTCGAAATTGTCAGTAAAAATAAAACAACGACTGCTTTACCCAATCAGTTTCGCTCAGAAATTGAAATGAGTAATCGCAAATATTTAGTGGTTTCCAATGGAAAACAAGTTTGGGTTTATAAGCCGAGTGCCAATGAATACGCCGTCAGTAGTTTTGATGATTTTCAATCCTCTCAGGATAATTTTTTAATTGGTTTGTCGTCTTCTTTTTTGTTGGAAATTGCGCGATCGCTACAAGAGGAGCAAAAAACATCTACCATTAATCAAGCTGATCTGGTGGACTCCATTACGGATTTTTTCACGAATAGCTTTAATCAAGAAGGATTTACCTTTAAACAGGAAAAACAAACTATTGACCAAGTTACTTATTCCTTGTATCGATACCGCTCGAATGAAGAAGGAATTGAATTTGTACTCTGGATTGATCCGAAGGAAGAAAATCTGAAAAGACTCCAGGTGCTAGGAACAGAAAAAGATATTATGGTTGATATTACAGAAAATATTCTGCAACACACAACGGAGCCAGAGATTAATAATGATACCTTTACCTTTATTCCCACGCCTGAAATGAAGCAAGTTCAAGAGTTACCCTTAGAAGCTTTTTAAATATTAGAAATTCGTGCAAATAAAAATCCCTTGCTTGGGTGTAAACAAGGGATGTTTAATTAAACATAAAATAGTTTTGCACTTCCCCCCTCCTACCCCCCTTACTAAGGCTGGTGCCGATAGGCAAGGGGATTTGATGAAAATTAATGACAATCTGCTTCAATTGAACTAACTGACGGTAGCAGGGGTTTTATTGCTAAAGAACGCTTGTAAAATCTGCTCCGCAATTTGCGGGGTGGTTAAGCCCAAATCCGCGAAGGATTGATTGGGTTCGGCATGATCCACCAAAATATCGGGAACCCCTAACCGTTTAACGGGAACCAAAATATTGTGATCCAGTAACGCTTCGGCAACGGCTGAACCAAAACCGCCCATGATGCAACCTTCTTCGAGGGTGACTACTTTACCAATCCGTTGCGCCAAGGGAAGGATCAATTCTGTATCTAGGGGCTTAACAAAACGGGGGTTAACCACGGTAGCTTCAATGCCATGCTCACTAAGAATTCGGGCAGCTTGAAGGGCAGGATAGGCCATCGAGCCATAACCTAAGAGCAAGACATCATCCCCACTGCGGAGAATTTCGCCTTTCCCAATGGGCAGTTCTTCCCAGCCTTCTTCCATTAAGGGGACACCCACCCCGTTGCCCCTCGGATACCGCATCGCGATCGCGCCATCGGTGTAGTTAACCCCCGTGACCAACATCCGTTGCAATTCGGCTTCATCCTTGGGAGCCATAATCACCATATTGGGAATACAGCGTAGGTAGGCAATGTCGTACATCCCTTGATGGGTTGGGCCATCTGCTCCCACTACTCCGGCTCGGTCTAAACAGAAAAAGACGGGGAGTTTCTGAATACAGACATCGTGGATAATCTGGTCATAGGCCCGTTGCAGGAAAGTCGAATAAATGGCAACGACGGGGCGCATTCCTTCACAGGCCAAACCGGCTGCTAGGGTAACTGCATGTTGCTCGGCAATGCCCACATCAATATACTGTTGGGGAAGCTTGGCTTGGAGTTTATCTAATCTGGTTCCTGTCGCCATCGCAGCGGTAATACCAATAATTTTGGGATTTTCTTCTGCTAGTTTGGTTAAGGTATGGGCAAAAACTTTGGAATAGCCAGGGGGTTTGGGTTTGCTAGGGGGATAGGCCTTACCGGTTGCCAAATTAAAGGGGCTTTGGGCGTGATAACCCACTTGATCTTTTTCCGCGAGGGGATAACCTTTACCTTTCACCGTTGCCACATGGACAAAAACGGGGCCATGAACCTTGTGGGCCTGCTTAAAGGTATCAATTAATTCCTGTAAATTATGACCATCAATCGGGCCAAAGTATTTAAATCCTAATTCTTCAATGACCGCGCCGACTTTGGGAACGGCTAGGCGTTTCATTCCTTCTTTGACTCGTTCCATTTCAGGGGTAAGAGAATCGCCGAAAAAGGGTAAATGTTTAAATTGTTCTTCTAAATTATCGGCTAAATTTTGTACTGCTGGATTTAAGCGGACTTTATTTAAATAACGAGAGATTGCCCCGACATTGGGCGAAATGGACATTTCGTTATCGTTGAGAATGACCATTAAGTTGGTATGGGGTAAATGGCCCGCATGATTAATGGCTTCTAGGGCCATTCCGCCGGTTAGGGCACCATCGCCAATGATGGAAACGACTTTAAAATCTTCTCCTTTGGCATCACGTGCCAGGGCCATTCCTAAGCCTGCGGAAATACTGGTGGAAGCGTGGCCAGCCCCAAAATGATCAAACTTGTTTTCGCAGCGTTTTAAATAGCCGGCAATGCCATCTTTCTGCCGTAGGGTATGGAACTGGTGATAACGACCGGTTAACATTTTGTGGGGATAGGCCTGGTGTCCCACATCCCAAATCACCTTGTCTTTGTCTAAGTCTAAGGTGGAATAAAGCGCGACGGTTAGTTCCACTACGCCTAAACCTGGGCCGAGATGGCCACCACTTTTGGCAACGGTCTCTAAATGTTTTTCCCGAATTTGTCGAGAAATTTCCTCCAGTTGGCGTATTGACAACCCGTGTAACTGGTTAGGATGAGTCAGTTCACTGATGTGCATAGGGCAGAGTTTTTGATCATTTTTTATCGCTTATCACACTTTAATCTATTTCTTCCGTCTAGTCAGCCTTGGGGCTGAAAGTTGAAAAGATTGTTAAGATTTTATCGCCAATTAGAGAGAAAAACCGTTAATTGTTCTATAGCAGTCCTAAACCATTTGTAAATATCGATCCGCTCTGGGCAAGGGTTTCAAGCCTATCAACAACACGAATCATTTAGGATTGCTATATTCCTCAAGGTAGAACCTAAGCGGCTTCGGTCATATCAGACCGCGATCGCGTCCTAAACCACAGCCAATCCCAACATTTAATAACCTTCATTTTCTTTAACCGTTAAAGCTTGCCCTACTGCGCCTGCATAAAAAACGATTAATTTAACGGGAACAGTCCCCACATTTCGCCCATTGTGGAGAGTATTGACGACCTCTGCTAAAGTATCGCCCGCTTTTAGCTTTTTAATGCGACCGTCTTTGAGTTGAACGTGAAGTTCCCCTTCAATCAACATTCCGAAAGAGGGGACAGGATGGGAATGCCAACCTGTTTCGGCTCCAGGTGCGATTTCGATGATCATGCCCGTGATTTCGGCTTGTCCTTTGGGATAAACCAAGGGCTTACCGTCCCAACTGGTGTCAGTTTTAAGAATAGTCGTTGCCTTGATTTCGGGGGATGGCTCTAAAGCAAAGGCGATGGGTTGTAAGGGCAATAGGGCAAAAGCAAATAGGGGTAGGGATAGGTAGAGACTTTTCACTGAAAAATTAAAGTATTTAATCAGATTTCAGTGCTGAGACTATCACGTTTCTAGACCCACCCTCTTCAATTAGACGAAATCCCTTAACATTTTTTTAATTTCAATGTTATGTAATTCTTCTTGCCCAATCATGCCACGGGTGAATTCTTCTAAATAAATTGAAGCATCCTCTACGATCGCGAGCAATTCTTTATATAATTCCAAGGCTTTTTTCTCATGGTTTAAACTTTCCGTGAGAATGGCTTTTAAATTATGTTCGTAGGTTTCTTCAAGGGGGGCAATTTTTAAACTGGGATGACCTTCTAAACCGGTTAAAATTTCTCCCACTTGTTGAGCATGGAGTAAGGATTCGGAGGCTTGAGCCTGAAAAAACTGGACAATCGGGATTCGATTCGGCCCAGTAACCATGAGGGAATAATGGGTATAACGGACGACCCCTGCAAGTTCAAATTCCATCAGATTATTTAATATTTTAATGGTTGCTTCGGTATCCAGTTCTTTCATGGTTAATCTCAGTTTTAAGTTAGTAGGAGAGAGCGACTTAAATTAATTTTAAGTTAACTCAATTCAGGTCATTTGCTATTAGCAATTTATCGGCGATCGCGTTAAATTCTAACGTATTTAGCGGGGCTTTACAAGGCTAAAAGTTTATTGATTTTCTACTTTTTCGTAAGCTTCCACAATTCGTTGAACGAGGGGATGGCGAACTACATCAGCCTGGGTAAAATGACAAAACGCAATCCCTTCAACATTTTTTAAAATTTTACTGGCGACCACTAATCCGGATTCTTGATGACTGGGTAGATCGGTTTGGGTCACATCTCCCGTTACCACCATTTTTGAGCCGAAACCGAGGCGGGTTAAAACCATTTTTAATTGGGCAGGCGTGGTATTTTGCGCCTCATCCACAATCACATAGGCATTACTTAACGTCCGTCCCCGCATATAGGCTAAGGGGGCAACTTCAATCTTTCCCCGTTCCATTAAATCGGGAATTTTTTCGGCATCAATAAATTCATACAAAGCATCATACAGGGGGCGCAAAAAAGGGTTAACTTTCTGCTGTAAATCCCCCGGTAAAAAACCGAGTTTTTCTCCCGCTTCTACGGCAGGTCGTGTCAAAATTAAGCGATCGCATTGATTATTTAATAACGCCTGAACTGCTAAGACTGCCGCGAGAAAGGTTTTTCCGGTGCCGGCGGGGCCAATACAAAAGGTAATATCGTGGGTTTCAATGGCTTTAACATATTGGCGTTGACGAAAGGTTTTGGCCCGAATGGTTTCACCGCGACGGGTTTTGGCCAGTACGGTTTGTTGTAGGGATTGGTATTCGTCGGTTCGTCCCGTATCTAATGCCTGACAAGCGGTTAAAATATCCGGTCGGGAAATGGTTTTCGCTTCTTGCCAATAAGGAGTCAGCGATCGCAAAATTTTTAAGGCTCTTTCGACGGGCTTTTCTTCGCCGTATACTCGAATCTCCTTACCTCGTAAGACTAAATTTGCCCCTGTGTGTCGGGCTAGATAGGTTAAATTTTCTTCTTGATTTCCGGCTAACGCGATCGCACTTTCTTGACTTGGTAAATGGAGAGTTTGAGAAATTTCAGCCATAGATAATTCATCGTTTAAAACCTAAAATATCACCAAGTCGAGCTAAAAGGGTGAAGTGTTTGACCCAAATGATTGATCATACTTCGGGTTGAGCTTGCCTAAGATTTCAAGAGGACTTTAATAATTGCAGATAACTTGCAAAAATTGAAGACGGGTTACTGATGACAATTACTGATTACTTAAGGGTAACGCCGAAACCTTTTGATGGGACGCGATCGCTTTTTCTAACGCTTGACAGGCATGACCCGTACAGGAACCACAATCCCTGGAAACCCCTGTTGCTTCGGATAACCCCTCTAAAGAGCAAATACCCTGCCCGACAGCTTGATGGATATCTTGCTCAGTGACCGCCTTACAGATACAGATATACATTATAGAATTTCACCCCTGAGTTGAAATTGATTGGCAGATTCCATTAAAACTTATTGCTAATTATTCTCATTATCATTCAGGTGCTCTGTCAAGTCAAGAATTATTACAAATTGCTTTAGCTTGAGATCCAGGGGGTTTTACAATTTTTACAATGTTTTACAGCAAAGCCCCCAACGGGATTTAGATAAATATCAATTTTTTAGCGATAATTGTAAGTAGCCCTTTACATTAAATAAATTGCTGGGAAATTGAAGGAGAAATAATGGAAGGCAATTCCGATATCAAGCAAATGCTCAATGAAGCCTTAAAGGTTCAGCTAACTGCCATTAACCAGTATTTTTTACATGCCCGTATGTGTAAGAACTGGGGACTAGACCAATTAAATGAGCATGAATATAAAAGTTCGATTAAAGCGATGAAACAGGCAGATCATTTGATTGAACGGGTCTTATTTTTGGAAGGATTGCCCAATCTCCAGAGTTTAGGGATGTTGTTGATTGGTGAGCAAGTGCCAGAAATTCTCAGCAACGATCTAACGATGAGCCTGGAAATGCGTCAGGGCTTACAAAGTGGTATTCAACTGTGTGAACAACAGCAAGATTACGTGAGTCGTGAGCTTTTAGCAGAAATTTTAGAAACCACTGAAGAACAAATCGACTGGTTAACCACTCAACAATGGCTGATTGAAAATACAGGGTTAGAAAACTATCTTCAATCGATGATGTAAGCCCGTTGAGGATTTTTAAACCAGAAATTCACATTTTATTAAGGGATGAGCCACCATGAAAGGAAATGAACAAGTCTTGCAGCAATTACATAAATTATTACGGGGAGAATTGGCGGCACGGGATCAGTATTTTGCCCATTCCCGCATGTATCAAGATTGGGGTTTAACGAAACTCTATGAACGCATTGACCATGAAATGCAGGATGAAACCGCCCATGCAGATGCTCTAATTAAACGCATTCTCTTTTTAGACGGTGTGCCCGATCTCTCTCAACAGGACGATCTCCAGGTTGGCCAAACCGTTCCAGAGATGTTACGCAATGATTTAGCCCTTGAATATCGCGTTATCGGGGATCTAAAAGTCGCGATCGCGGTTTGTGAAACGGAAAAAGACTATCAAACACGAGACATTTTAACTAGCATGTTAGCCGACACCGAAGAGGATCACGCCTATTGGCTAGAAAAGCAATTAGGATTGATTGAGAAAATCGGTTTACAAAATTATTTACAATCCCAAATGTAATTTGAGACGTTGCTACTGAGAAAAAGACATCCCATTGTCGATAAACATCAAGCAGACTTGCTCCGGTCTTCGGGGTAATTTACCGATGTTTGGGCTTACCCTTATGGGTAAAACTATCCTTGATAGTTTGAAGAAAAGCCCCTCCTATACGCTTTAGATTACTACTACTAAGTAGATCAACTAAATAAAACATAAAATCTTTTTGAGCTTTATCCCCCCTGCCTCCCTTACTAAGGGGAGAGCCGATAGGCGGGGGATTTTATAAAAAATAAGTTTGACTTACTACTACTATCCAATCACTACCCTGGGTAGGTTCTGTTTGTTTCTCTGTTTGTCATTTCAGCAATGTGTTACTAAATAAACTAACATCATCTTGAAAATAAATTTTTTGAAAATTGGCGTTTTTTTCGATCTTTCTAATTAGCTGATCAATCAATTCAGGGGAGCTTTGCCAACCTGGATGACGCTTGTTTAATAATACATATTCAAATTGATTAAAATCTAAGGTTTCTGATCCATCCGTTGCCATTTTTACTAAGGGGCGATGGGTCACATGGGGGGCAATTTCGGCTGAGGTTAAAACGCCACCTTGAGTTTGAATTTGCGCGATCGCGGCATTGGTTGCTTGCCAGGTATCCAAAGAACTGAGGTAGCGGGAAGTAAAAAAGCCCCCTTTCGCCAGAGCAAAAAAGCTGACTAAAGACCACAGCATAATCCAACGGGGACGACGAATTAAGGTTTTTCCATCAGCTAAGGCAGCAATAACGGCGAGTAATAAAAATGGAAAAACGGGTAAGGAATATTGGGTTAATAAATCTTTTTGACCATCGTAATCGCTTAATAAATTCAAGAAAAGGGCAGGCAATGCAGGAATTAACGGATCAAGATGTCGCCACGAAAGCCCCCACAATAAGGGAATACATAAAAGCAAAAGATAGCCAAAATTAACGCCTGTGAATAAATAGCTGAGAACTAATTGGGGTTTTAAAATTAAATTAATAATAATTTCTGAAACCGAATTTCCTAAGAAACTATAGCGAGAAATTCCGGCCAATTCCTGGGTACGAAAATGGGGAATAATCAGTTGGGTTGCAATTCCAAACCAAGCGGCTCCAGCTATTAGGGCAATGAGTCCGTATCGTCTGGTTTTTTGATGGAGTAATAACCAGATACCTAAGAAGGCAACAGTTAAACTTAAAACAGCTTTACAACTTAAAATGATCGCGATCGCGCCGATAAATTGCCCTAGTTTTTGCTGTCGTGCTGACAGTACAGCCCAGAGCAACGCAGGTAAGGCAATCACATCAGGATGAAAGTCGAACAAATTAACATTAAAAACTAAGGGATAGAGCAAATAGACAATGGCGATCGCCAAGCATTGTTTCGGGGTTAAATTGGATTCTTGGGCTAAATAATAAGCAGGTAAAGCTCCCATTGATAACGCGATCGCTTGAATCGCAAACAACCAATAAACCGAGGGATAAAGTTTATAAAGTAAACTAATGGGATAAAAAATTAAGGCCGCATGGTCTCCTAAAATATGAATATTATTAAAGGAAACAATGGGTGGTAAATTAACACTGATTAAATAAATAGCTTGATCAAAAAAGCCTAAATCAAACGCCGTAGATTGATATAAAATATGTTTAATACTGCTAGCTAAAAATAAAATCAAGCTGCTAACAGAAATTAAAATGAATAAAGGATGGATTTTAATAAACCGTTTTTGAAGCCAAAGGAACATGGTTAGCGTTTGTCCATTGCGTATAAAACAATCACCAAGCGAATCTCCTCTAGCTTAATGCCCCAGGTGGGCCCGTTTCCCATCCTAAATTTAAAATCCTTAATTAACTGATGCTTTTGCGAAGATGCTCTTGAATTCGTTTTTTATCCGGTTCATCTGATTTGAGAATTTCTCCGAACTCACTACTACTTTGGTTTAAATGGGCCAAAATCTGACGTTTACGTGCGTCTTTAGCCACGCTGGTATCCCGACTTTCGGACTTAGAAACGGTAGATGTTTTAGTAACCGTAGGGGATGGAGTGGGTTCGGGTTCAGACGTAATTGGAGCAGAGGGCGGGACAGATTCAGTGGTAAGGGGGACACTCGGCTTAACAGTTGGTGTTTTGAGCAGGTCAGAACTTTTGGCCAGATGCTCTAAAATCTTTTTTTTGCGATCGCTATCGTTGCGGCTCAACATAATCCTATAACCCTTTTATCAGCAATGTGTGAAGTTTTGTAACGCCTTTGATTATAGAAGATGCTTCTGGAAAGAGAGGGTAGCAATCATTGCAATTCGGAAAATTTCTGAGGATGGACAAAATTGAAAAAAGCTTCCCTGGCGGCGGTTTGCTCGGCCATTTTTTTAGAGGCTCCTGTTCCCTGCCCTAAAAATTGCTCATCTAGCCAAACTTCTGCGATAAATCGCTCTTCTTTGACCATAAAGGGAATATTTTCCTGCACCCGATATTGGGGTAAACGCTTATATTTTGCCTGGCTCCATTCCTGAAGTGCGTCTTTATAGTTTTGTCTGGCGGGATCTTGCCAAATTTCAATGGCTTTTTCTTTAAGATGTCCATCTAACCAGGGACGCACCAGATCCATAGTTTGGGTGCTGAGATACAAGGCTCCTAACAGTCCTTCAAAGGCATCGGCTAATCGGGAAACCTTACCCGCTTTGTCCCCCATTGCACTGGCTGAAATGAGGAGATAACGCTCTAAACCATAAATTTCTGCCCACTGGGCCAAGGTGCGATCGCTGACCATCATGGAACGCAAAGAGGCAAATTCGCCAACGGATTCTTCAGGATAATTTTCTAGCAACACTTCAGCCGCCGCTAAACGAACAACGGCATCCCCCACAAATTCGAGTTGTTGATAATTTTGCTTAGCCGAAATACTGGGATGGGTTAGCCCTAAATCGACCAGTTGCCAATTTACGGGTGCGTCTTTGGGCAATCCTAATTTTTGGGTTAGATTGTGAAGTTGCTTGAGACGACGGGGATCAAGAGTCATAGGTTAATTGTTCAGTCTCCATTAGCGGCGATCGCCAACTGTCAAAAAATAAGGAGAGAGTCAGACGTAAGCCGGGTTCTGTTCTTTCCAGACTAGACGAAGCTAACCGAGAAAGGGGAATTATCTATCTAGGAAGTTTGTTACCAAACCTCTCAAGCGGTTCCACCAACAACGGGAGGGGCAAAAGACCAACCCTTCTCCCTGCGACCTTGCTTCCAACCGGGGTTTACCGAGCCAGTACCTCTCGATACTGCTGGTACGCTCTTACCGCACCTTTGCACCCTTACCCTATCAATGAATAGTTAATAGGTAAATCGTTAATAGTCAGTCAACTAAAAACTTTTCACCCTTCACTTTTCACGCTTTCAGGCGGTATCTTTCTGTGGCACTATCCTCGCGCTCACACGCACTGGGCGTTACCCAGCAAGTTTGGTCTTTTGGAAGCCCGGACTTTCCTCAGATTCCGAAGAATCCGCAATTCCCTCGCTTACTCTCTCCATCTTCTAGTGTAGAGTTGTTACGAATTTTCTGGGTAGCCTACTGTTGTTGCATCGTACCAGAGAATTTTTGAATTTATTTGTCCCGTCTTCGATCTTTTGCTTGAGGATGCGTTTACCCTGAGTCTTATGATAAATAGGTTGCTAGAATTTACAGCATTTGCTCCGTATTGTCGCTTGATATATGATGTCCCATTCCCTCTCCACAACGCCGAGTTTTATTGTTCCTGATGTGACCTTAGACCAAATTTCCCTCAAAACGCCGCTTAAATTAGGGGTTATGGCCTCTGGGAGTGGAACCAATTTTGTCGCGATCGCCGAAGCCATCGAAAGGCAGGAATTAAACGCTCAGGTTGAAGTTTTAATTTATAACAATCCACAGGCCAAAGTTAAAGATCAGGCTGACAAGTTTAATATTCCGACTGTATTACTCAACCATCGGGAATTTACTTCACGGGAAGCCCTAGATGAAGCCATTGTCTCGACACTTAAAGATTATGGGGTGGAATGGGTGATTATGGCGGGATGGATGCGGATTGTAACCCCTGTTTTGTTAAATGCTTTTGCAGAACGGGTCATTAATATTCACCCTAGTTTGTTGCCCAGTTTTCGCGGAGTGCGGGCAGTAGAACAAGCCTTAGCCGCAGGGGTTAAGGTAACGGGTTGTACGGTGCATTTGGCCAGTGCCGAAGTCGATAGTGGCCCCATCATTGCCCAAGCCGTTGTGCCGATTTTGCCTGATGATACCGCCGACACTCTCCATGCCCGTATTCAGGTTCAGGAACACCAAATTTTTCCTTTGGCGATCGCGATCGCGGCTTCTAGCATTGAGTAAAAATTTAAAGGCGAGGCAACCATTTTGCTTCTTCGATCACCGACTTTAAAGAAAGCCAATTTTTTTGATTAAACCAATCTTGAAAGGCTTGATTAATTTTGCCCGCATTTAAGGATTTAATACCATCGCTGACAGATACCGCAATATGCTGCATCACACTGGAATCTCGATAACAATCCATCATACAAGCGGTGCAATTATCCCGTACTCGCTGAGAACCATCAAATTCCGTCACATGACACAAGGGTTTTGACCAATTATGACAACGATAGAGATTTAATTCCCAATCTAAGTAGAAAAATTTCCACCCCCCCAAGCACCCAAACGTTTCAGGTTCCCCCTTTAAATGGCGTTGCATATCTTCAATGGAAGCTGTTGGATTCACCACATGAAACTCTTTTTTCAAGGCTTTAACCGCTTCAAACCGTTCATCTAATTCTTCTGGCGTATAATCCACTAAATTCGACTCGGCATACCCTAAATAGGAAGACGCTAAGGTTGTTAACGGATAGGAAAAGGTCACACTATCAAATCCTAAGGATTTCAAAAATTCGGGTAACGCTTGATAATCATCAATTAAACGACTCATCGTGACTGAAGCCGTTGTTCCAATTTTATATTTTTTAAATTCTTCATTGGCTTGGCGAATCCGTTCACACACCCCTTTTAAGCCCCGATTTTCTTCATGCTTACCCACTTCCGCCGCATCAATGGAGATAATAACGCTCACCACTCCCGCTTGCGCCAATTTTTTAACCCGTTCAACCGTTAATAACCCTGCATTAGTCACAATCATCGGAGCCATGCCAATACTCGCCGCATGAGCGATCATTTCATCAATTTGGGGATGGAGTAAGGGTTCTCCCCCCACATAAATCATGAAATAAATGCCGTTTTGATAAAGAATTTCGGCAGATTCTTTGGCTTGCTCTAGGGTAACGAAACGCTGTTGTTCCTTAGGCATTTTATCGACGGCAAAGTTACAGAAACCACAACGGGCATTACAAGCACTGGTAACGGCAAATTGACACATGGATGGCCCGCCAGTTTGTAAGCTTTCCCAAGCAAGTTGCCAGATAGAGCGTCGTTTTGTCGGAGTTGCAGTGGTGGCCATAGGATTAATTGCTTAATCGGAAGTTTAAATAATTACCGCTCAAACTATAACACTACAATTACAATCCTTGAAGAAACAAAAAAAGACAAACTTTCACTGCTTGTCCTAGGTTTAAAACTTTTGGTTTAATTTACTGCCTGAACTATTGCAGTTTTCATATCATTGAAGTCATCAAACCAATAACGGCTCAAGACTCAATACGAACCTTGGAAGCCTGTGTTCCTTTGGGGCCTCTTACGATCTCAAAACTAACGCGCTGCCCCTCTGTGAGTGTCCTGAATCCTTCTATGTCGATAGAGGTATGATGAACGAATAGGTCTTCGCCACCTCCATCTTGGGTAATGAAACCAAAACCTTTAGCATCATTAAAAAATTTGACTGTACCAAGTGGCATTTGAAGACTCCTTATTTGAAATTTATGGGGTATTTTACCGTAATCTAGACCATAGAAGAAAAAAAGTCAGCCCCTCAGTCTCTAAGTTACGAGAATTAAGATTATAAATCAACTAAACAGAAGTAAGTTTGCCATCAAGCAATAACTGATAGGTTTGCCCCCGCCAAATGACGCGATCGCCGCTAAAACTGTAACACCAAAGCGCAAAACTCAAGAGATCTCGTAAAGGAATGAGATAGAAAAAGCGTTTAGCCGTTGAATCATTAAAATAATAAATGGCAATCCAATAAGCAGTTAACAATCGAATTGTCCAAACAGTTCCAAAGATAATGCACCCAAAAATCGAAAATTGGGTGAGTAATAACAAAATAAAACTATTAACAATTCCGTAGGTAAAAAGTAGGCCAACGTAACCCCAAAATCGTTCAACTCGAATACATTTTAACCACCGCGTTTGACGTTGAATAAGTTCTGAAAAAGTGACTTTTCCTAAACGATGTTCGACAACATAGGAAGATAAAATAACATGATAACCCTGTTGTGTCGGTAAATATCCCAATTGATAATCATCCGCTAAATGGTTAGCAACACTGGAAAATCCTCCGATTTTATCTAATGTTTCTCGACGAATAGCAATAGTTGAACCGAAGGCAAAGTCCACTCCTTCTAATTTTCTAGCCGTTAAAACTTTAGGGTAAAATTGAGCCGCAATATCCAAGGCTTCAAAACTGGCTAACCAACCTTCTGTAAGGGAATTATATAAACAGGTTACGACCCCCACCTTAGAGTCGGTAAAGGGTTGAATGATTGCTGTTAAATAATCTTTTTCGACGCGAATATCACTATCCGATAGCACTAAAAAATCATACTTAGCTTTCGTCATTCCATTGGCTAAATTATTGATTTTGGGATTAATCCCGATATCGCGATCGCTGATGACCAATTCAATCTCTAAATGGGAAAAATCCTGCTGAAGTTTTTGAACAACAGCAATGCTGGGATCATCCGATTTTTGTACCGAAAAAATAATTTGATAGAGGGGATAATCTTGATCACAAAAAGACGCGAGGCTAGTATAACTCTCCCAATCTAAGCCACAAAGGGGTTTTAAAATTGTCAGCGGAGGGCTAAAAGATTCATCAATATTTGAGGCTTGAGAGAAAAAATCAATCGTGGCATAGAGAGAGTACAGGTAATAACTAATAGAACCCAAACTCAGGAAAAAAAAGAGGATAATCAACAATGTCATCATAGATGTAATCATATAATTTACTGTCTTCCCTCTGGAAAATTAATGATTAAATAATCAATAGTTATTGATGAATAAAAATACCAAACCCAATTAAAGCAGTTCCCATCAGACGTTCTCTGCTAAATGTTTCTTTTAAAATCAATTTTGCTCCTAGCATACTAAATAAATAGGTCAAGGCGGTGGCAGGCCGAACAAAACTAATATCAGCCCAACTTAGCACTGCAATAAAGGTAAAAAACGCGATCGCTTGACAAGCAATCCCACTGATAATGGCAGGATTTGTAATAATATTCCGCACGAGATCGAACCCGGCTCGCCATCCCATCTTTCCCACTGACCCCACCTGCTTCATGCCACAGGCTAGTAATAAATCCCCCGCAGAATCTGCTAAAGAAATGACGATGACAGCTAACCAGGTTTTTGAAACAGAAAGACTGAAAGGCAACAGAAAAAACGGAATATTTCGTGAGCCAATTTTAACCGGCGATGTCGGTAATTTAGGGGGTTGGCTGACAGGTCGTTTACTTAAACTCACTAACAACACGCCCGATGAAATGATCAATGTACTCAACCAACGCATTACCAATACCTGTTCCCCCAATAAAATCCACGCTAAAAAGGCATTCACGACATAGCTAAAGGAATGGATCGGCAGAACAAAGCTCAGGTCAAATCGAGAAATAGCGGTGAGATAGAAAATTAAGGAAATGATTAAAAATAAAACGCCAATCCAAATCCAAACATTAGTTAACAAATAAGTAATGAGCGGAATAATGCCACCAAAATCAAGAGGATTAACGACTCCAAAATCCTTCATTCCCCGACTTAGTCCAATGTCACCTAATGCTTGAGTAAGAATTAAAATTGCTAATAGAAAGAACGTTTTCACAACTGAATAGAATCTAGGTGTTTGTTGGACGTTGAGCTAGTTGATGGAAGTTGACTAATTCAAAACCACAGTCTTGTAGGCGATCGCGAATAGAGGGACTTAACAAAGCTTGTAACTCCAACGGGCCAGTCGGATTAGTTTCCTCAGAACAATCAGGATGGGAATAGATTTCTATCACATTGGCCTGAATTTGTGGAATAAGCTGTTGTAAATATCCTTCACTCATTTTACCCGTTGCCAGTAGCCCATACACTTTATCAAGAGTCATAATCCCTTGGCTATGGAGTAGACGTTCCCCATAACGACGGAGTTGCCGAAATATTTGGGAATGGATAATTTTAATGGGCAAATTACTGCGATCAATCGTTAAGGTAAACCTGAGTTCTTCAGAAGGCAATCGAATAATTTTAATACCAAATTCTGCTGCTAAATCCTTTAAAATCCCCAAAATTATAGGATGGGTGTGGAGATGTAAATGCCCATCTACATGGGATAGGGATAATCCTGTTTGCTGAAATTTTTCTAATTGGGCACGAATTTCTTGTTTTAATTCTGCTCTAGCGGCTGGGTTTAATTGATAGTTTAATCCAGCTTTAACGGGATCATCGGGGAAGTTTCCTTGCCGATCCACCAAATGAGGAATTTGTTCAGGGGGTAACACCGATTGACCACAAACGAGAACCAGATGTAACCCCACCCCTAAATTCGGATGAGTTTTAGCTAGAGCCACCGCTTCTGCCCAAGCTTTTCCCGACACCATCAAGCTCGTACTGGTTAAAATGCCTTGTTCATGGGCCTGAATGACAGCCTGATTCACACTCGGAGATAGACCAAAATCATCTCCATTGATGACAACTTTTCTAATACGCATTGACTCGGTAAGAATAAAATTTTAACCGTATCACAAAGAATTGACGGTATTGGTTAACCAATCATACCAAGTCGCTAACCCTTCTCCCGTTGTGGCAGAAACCTGAAAGATCTGGAGATGGGGGTTTACCTGTCGTGCATAGTCTAAACAGTGGTCAACGTTAAAATTGACGTAGGGCAATAGATCAATCTTATTGAGAATCATTACCTGACTTGCTCGAAACATGTGGGGATATTTCAGCGGTTTATCTTCTCCCTCGGTAACAGACAGAATCACGACCTTTGCCTGTTCTCCTAAATCAAATAAAGCGGGACAGACTAAATTTCCCACATTTTCAATCATGACAATGGATTTTGCTGGCGGAGCAAGTTCCTGAAGCCCCTTTTTGACCATTGCCGCTTCTAAATGGCACCCTGTTCCCGTATTGATCTGAACGACCCCACACCCCGTTTCTCGAATTCGTTGGGCATCGTGACTTGTGGCTTGATCCCCTTCAATGACATTAATGGGAATTTGGATTTGTAAATCTTGGATGGTGCGAGTTAAGAGGGTTGTTTTGCCTGAGCCAGGGGAACTGACTAAATTTAAGGCTAAAATTTGTTGCTGCTTGAACCAGTCTCGATTGTGGGCCGCTAGCTGGTCATTTTTAGCTAATAGGTTTTGTTCTAGGGTTAGGGTCGTGCGATGGCGTTGGGCGTGAAGTTGGGCAGATTCTAAGGAGTGATAATGATGATCCTGTTCGTGGCGATCGCGGGCTTCGTGGGTATGGGTAATCACTGTTCCATCGGGTAGGGTGTGGGTATGCTCTAGGTGATTTATTGTCTGCCCATTGTGAATAGGGGTTACGGTAACGTTTGCACCATCAGAACAACCACAGGTTACGCACATAGTTCCTCCATCTCCAGTTCTTTGATTTGTAGTTCTTGTCCCTGGATAAAGTCCAAATCTATGCTACCGCACTCACAAAGGCCAAAGGGTTCGGCGATCGCAAACTCAGCCTGGCATTGACGACATCTGGCTCTACCCGGAATTTCAATAATTTTTAACCTTGTTGCCGCTAAGGGCGTATCTTGACGACAAGCTTCAAAACAAAAGGCAATCGAATCGGGAAGAATCGCAGTTAGCTGACCAATTTCCAGGGTTATTTGGTAAATTTTTTTGCCTTGGGCCTGTTGTAGCGCAATTTCAAGAATATTTTCCGTAATTCCTAACTCATGCATTCTGGTATTGGCTCAGCGATCGCGGTTTGACCGTCTTTCAGAATCGATTTTAGTCTTAATTTTTAAGGATAATATCAGCGAAAATCCCCAATCCTCTGGATGCGGAATCCCTGATTCTGGTGTATCTTAAGGCTACATCATTTAATACCAATATCGTTTTTATTGTCTTTTCCTGTGGGGTGTGAGGCTATCTGTGTCCGTCAAAAATAAGCCGCTTAAATCTACTCATAAATCTTCATCCAGGTCTTCTGTACGAAAAAAGCAATATCAATCCAACACCAAAAATAAGAATAGTTGGTTTGCGATTACCCTGAGTTTAACGGCGATCGCGCTTCTTTCTGCCACTGCTGGTGCCCTTTTGGCCATTAGCCTCTCCTCGGTTCCCTTAAAGCAAGCAAAACTCACCCCAAAACAAGCAGCCGTTTTTGACAATGATAAAGCGATTTCCTATAAAAATTTGACCTTTCCCCAACTGAGTCGCCCTGTCAATATCTTAGTCTTGGGGACGAAGGTTTTATCCTCTGATATTGGGGCTAAATCCAATGCAGGTTACCATACTCTCGTTAACTCAGTGAGTGGATTAACCGATACCATGATGTTAATCCGCTTCGATCCAGAAAAACAAAAACTGACGGTTTTATCAATTCCCCGCGATACCCAAACCGAAATTAAAGATCATGGGGTTCGTAAAATTAACGAGGCTAATGCCTTAGGCGGCCCTTCTTTAGCGGCCGAAACCGTTAGTCATTTGTTAGGAGAAGTGCCCATTGATCGCTATCTACGGGTGAATGTGCAAGCTGTCGAAAAATTAGTTGATGCCCTGGGAGGAGTAACCGTCTATGTCCCCAAAGACATGAAATACCAGGATGATAGTCAACATTTGTACATCAACCTAAAAGAAGGGGAACAGCACTTAGACGGCAATAAAACCCTGCAATTATTACGATTTCGGAAAGACAGCTTAGGGGATATTGGACGCATTCAACGTCAACAAATGCTAACGCGGGCCCTGATTGAACAGGCATTAAAACCCCAAACCCTTTTGAAAATCCCTGATATTCTCGGCATTCTCCAGTCCTATCTCGACACCAATCTCAGCATGGAAGAATTGGTCGCTGTCGCAGCAATGGCCGCCAAGACTCCCCGGAGCGATGTGCAAATGCTGATGTTGCCTGGGGATTTTAGTAATAACGGTCGCCACAGTGCCAGTTATTGGTTACCCAATTCTCGAAAGATTCAAACGATAGCAAGTCAATATTTTGAGGCTATCCCCCCTGCTACAGATAGCAGTTTTGCCGAAGAAAGTCAGGATTCTTCTACCCTAGAGGATCCTTTCCAATTACGCATTGCCATTCAAGATAGTAATGATAATTCGGAAGCCGTCCAAGCCTTAGTACGTCAGTTAAGTGAAGCGGGTTATCGTCGAATTGTCGTCACTCAAAAATGGCGTGAACCCCTGAAAAAGACCCGTATTGTCGCCCAAAATGGGGATACGAGTGGAGCGGCCAATGTTCGTGCCAGTTTAGGATTGGGAGAAGTGTTAGTGGAAAGTACGGGCTATTTACTATCGGATATCACGATTCAGGTAGGGCAAGATTGGCAGCAAAAAACAGGGATAGATTCCCCTTTTAACCGTTAATCATCGGGCTTTAAAATCCCTTGCGGTCTCATGATAAAAATAGAAAGTTTATCGTTATGATTAAATAACTCGTGGGGAGCAATCCCCCAGAGAAGATCCAGGTTAAAATTTAATTATCAGCTTTATTTACTGCTTAAAGTAGCTATGACATCCTACGCATCTGCCACTGCCAGAGCCGAAATGAGTGAACTGCGGCGGCTCAAAAGTTTACTGCCTCCTGAACTACAAAGTTGGGTCATGGTAGAGGGAAGCACCGAAGTGAATCCCCCCCTACTCCGGTCTGAAGAGTTAGGACGGGATGAAATTGAGATTCAAGTAGATCTGGCTAAGTGGGAAAATTTGGCGATCGATCAGCGTAATCTCCTGTTCTGGCATGAAGTGGCCCGGATTCAAAATGATACGATTCCCCGTGAAGGTTGGGAAATGGCGGCCTTGGCCATCGGTTTAGGCGGTGCAGTGGGTGAACTCTGGGTACAGGATGGCTTGTTATTATTACTCGCGTTATCTCTGTGTGGGATTTCGGGTTATCGGCTGTGGTTAAAAAATAATGGCGATAAAAAACTCAAAGAAGCGATTGAAGCTGACGAAAAGGCGATCGCCCTAGCCACCCGTTTTGGTTATACCTTACCCAACGCTTACAAAAGTTTAGGGAGTGCGTTTAAAACCTTAATTGAGCAGACCCCGAACCGTCGCCAACGGAAATATTATGAATCGCGCCTACAAGCCTTAAGACAAAGTGCGGCTAAAGCCAAAGCGAAAACGAAACAGCCCATTCAATAAATTCAATCAATCGTGGGTTGCCTATTAACGATTTAATTTTTTCCTATTTCTTTATTTTCCCTGAGTAATGCCATCTGGAATGCCTGAATCGGAGTTTCCTATCTCAACCCTTAATGACTGTTCCACTATTACCATTCCTGAACGATTATCGGTTTTAGAAGCGGTCAAGTTTAAGGCGGTTGCCTGTACTTTAATTGAACAGGAAAATAACCTAGAACAACTCATTTTAGATTTTAGTCAGACCCAGTTTATTGACAGTAGCGGTATTGGGTCGCTGGTTCATCTGTTTAAGGCAACTCAGGAAAAAGAGGTTCAACTGGTGTTGTTGGAAGTTAATTCCGTCATTATGTCAGTCCTATCAATGACCGGATTGGATCAGATTTTTCTCATTACTTCCAAGGAAGATTCTCTTAATACGTCACCTAACGGTTCTTCTCGGCTTTCTTCTGTCGAAGTTCCCCCAAAAACCCATCCTTCCATTCGTTCTTGGTTAAAACGCTCGGTGGATATTGTGGGGGCAAGTATTGGTTTAGTCATCACAGGCATTGTCTTGATTCCCATCGCGATCGCCATTCAAATCGATGATCCAGGCCCGATTTTCTTTCGACAAACCCGCTGTGGTTGGATGGGCAGACGCTTTAAAATGCTCAAATTCCGTTCCATGTGTACCAACGCAGAAGCATTAAAAGATCAAGTCAAAAATGAAGCCTCTGGGGCCTTTTTTAAAAATAGTAATGATCCGCGAATTACCAAAGTTGGTCGCTTTTTGCGCCGTACCAGTCTGGATGAATTGCCCCAATTTTGGAATGTCTTAAAAGGAGAAATGAGTTTAGTTGGCACTCGTCCCCCCACTCCCGATGAAGTGGAAAACTATGAGGTTCCTGAGTGGCAGCGGCTAGACGTAAAACCCGGCATGACCGGAGAGTGGCAAGTGAATGGTCGTTCGACTGTTAAAAGTTTTGAAGATGTCATTAAATTGGATCTTCGCTATCAAGAAAATTGGAGTCACTGGTATGATATTCAATTAATTTTAAAAACAGTTTTTATCATTTTTAACAAAAATAGCGGTGCCTTATAACCAGTCTGAGCCATTTCAAGGAGAATTATTAGTTCAATTCCACTTAACGGTGGAAACGACCTTCTCTGCGGTTGAAGAAATTCTGCCTTGGTTTGAACAAAATTGCCAAGATTGGTTAGATAAAAATACTTTTTTGCAAATGCAAATTGTTCTGGTTGAAGGCTTTACCAATATTGTTAAATATGCCCATTTCGGGCTATCCCCCCAGACTCCAATTCAATTATTGACCCGCATTTTTCCCAATCTCATTGAAATTAAAATTTGGGATTACGGGCCAGAATTTGATCTGTCTCTGCAACTGCAAAAAGAATTAAACACATCTCCCCAAATAGCCATCGAAAAAGAAAGTAATCGCGGATTATTGTTAATGAATGCCTTAAGTGATGAGCTAAGTTATATTCGAGAAAATCACGAAAAACAAGCAAAAAATTGTTTAATTATTCGTAAAAAAATCATAGCGGCTCAAGGCGATCGCGAGAAGGGGGGAATCCATTAATTCGCCTATCTTCATCCTTATTTGAATAACGAACAAAATCAGTCATGCATCCCGCTTAAAGTATGCTTTGATCTAAATATAGGCATAAGCGAAAGGTTTAGGTTTAGGTATCCTTGATAACAAGAGCTTCTCTAAAAGTTGTTCGCTGAAGGCTCTAAACTTACCATTCAAAATGTCTGATTTAGACTGTTATTGTCTTTTACTACCATGAAAAAAATTAGCCCATTAAATCTTGTTGCTCTTGGCTTTTTGAGCAGTTGCCTGTTAACCCTTCCCAATGCGGTACAAGCGATCGATCCCCCTGCAAACACTAGCCTTTCTCAACCCAAAAGCGGATTAACGGAAGCCAATGTTCTTAAGGCAATGGAAAAAATCACTGAAGCCGAGAAAAAAGAAGACATTAATACTCTTCTGTCTTTTTTAGTGCCCTATGGAGTCACAGAAATTACGGTGGAATCTCAAGGCAATAGTGTTACCCGCAATATAGAAGGGATTGAGGCTCACCGAACGATGCTAGAGAACACCTACCAACGGGTTAAAAACCGCGAAGTCCTCAATGAACGCCAAACCATTCGTTTTACGCCTGACGGTCAGTTAGCTATTGTAACGCGCACAACCATTAAAAACGTAGTAGGAGAAGACGGAAAACAGTTTATTTCAGGGGGAATCGATACCTTACGCTTTGCTTGGATTGATAATCAACCCAAATTAGTCTCTATCAAAAGCCAAGGTTGGCTCGAAGAACGCCCCCAAACTAGCAAAAAATAAACCTCATTGAAGGTGTAATGATGGTTTACTTGCTCAGTATTTAGTTTATTTTGAATTTTTTTAAACAATAACCATGAAACGAATTTCCGCCATTAGTTTAGCAACAACCATTGTTCTCAGTAGTGTTTCCCTTTATCCCCGCCCCGCCCAAGCCAGTTGGGGAGATTTTTTTCTAGGAGTTGGTGCGGCTGTCGGAGTCGGCGCGATCGTTAATAGTGCCCAACGAGCTGAGGCTCAACGTTATGCCCCTGTTCCCCCGGAGCAAGAATATTTTCGAGGGCTTCAGGATGGCATCAATGGAGCCAGATACGATAATCCTCGTAATTCGCCTGACTATGATCGCGGATTTGAAGAAGGTGTCCGTAGACGGAATAACGCCCGATAATTTCAACAATTTTCAATAGATAGCAACAAAACAGCACCGAGTTCCTCTTCCCTGATTGGCAGTCTGAGCTTTTCTCTGGCTGCCTTTTCACCACACTTTCCCTTTTAGTCTAAACTCCAGTAAAGAGAGTATCTAGAAAAATCACAAAACCCCTCTCATTGAGCATTCAGAAGAGAAGGGTTTGGGCGTTATCAATCAAAAAAGAACCTGGCATGGAGATATTGTCCCGTGGGGCAACCCCCAAAGTATC
>JAYKGY010000073.1:0-10057 GCA_035285545.1 Snowella sp.
TGACTGGTTGCGGGCATCCGCCAATGTAGCCTTGTCAGGCATAGTCTGTAGTTGATGAGCATGATGGCAGGTCTGTAGAGCAGAAAACGCCATAATAACGGCGATGAATATCATCAGTATCGATAGATAGTCAGCTTGTAATTCCTGCATAAAACTTAACGCAGATTGGCTCCTAGGCGAAACAACAGGAAGTAACGTCAAGACTGTTATGATAGCTAAAAGCGCAAGATACCAATGGTTGAAATTATCGCCTGATGCTTCGACTATAGGCTTTTCTGACTGCATCTTGGTTTTAATTGTGCTCGAAATGGAATGATTTTGATGGGTATGCTTATTGACTTCAAGTAGTCCTAACTATATATTATGCGGAAATTTTCCGTATATAGCGCCAATACACATTTTTTTTAAATCTTTCCGTATATTACGCTTAAATGGAGCGATCACGAGAAAATTTTCATATAACGTTACAATAACCGTGTAATGTCTATTAGTCTACTCTTTTATCAACCATTCTCCATCTAGCAACCTTCTGGACGTAATACGCGAAACATTCGTTTTAAATAAGAAAAATCCCTCCTTAATAACTTAAAGAGGGGAATAAATTATTTAGACGAGTTTAATTAAAAACTAGACAGCAACAGCTTTTTTAGCGGTAGAGCTTAATTCGCCTTTAGCATATTTAGCCGCATAATCATCTAAGGTCAATTGCTTGATTTTGCTAGCATTGCCAGCCGTCCAGAATTGCTGATAACGTTCTGCACAAACCTGTTGCATGTATTTGATAGAAGGTTTGAGGAAGTGGCGGGGGTCAAAGTTAGCGGGATCTTTAGCAGCCGCTTCACGGAATGCAGCAGTGATGGCTAAACGGTTGTCGGTGTCGATATTGACCTTGCGAACACCATTTTTAATCCCTTCTTGAATTTCTTCAACGGGTACACCATAGGTTTCAGGAATCGCACCACCGTATTGGTTGATCATGTCAATCCATTCTTTGGGAACGGAGGAAGAACCGTGCATTACCAAGTGGGTATTGGGGAGCAGTTGGTGAATTTCTTTGATGCGGCTGATGGCTAAAACTTCGCCAGTCGGCTTTTGGGTAAATTTGTAAGCACCGTGGCTGGTTCCAATGGCAACGGCTAAAGCGTCAACTTGGGTTTTGGTTACGAATTCAACCGCTTCTTCAGGATCGGTTAACAGTTGGGAATGGTCTAATTTACCTTCAAAACCGTGACCGTCTTCTGCTTCACCTTGGCCCGTTTCCAGAGAACCTAAACAGCCTAATTCGCCTTCTACACTAGCACCAACAGCGTGAGCAACTTTAACGACTTCAGCCGTAACGTTTACGTTGTACTCAAAGCTTGCGGGGGTTTTAGCATCAGCTTCTAAGGAACCATCCATCATAACGCTGGTAAAACCGTTGCGGATAGCGGAATAGCAGGTTGCAGGGCTGTTACCATGATCCTGGTGCATGGCAATGGGAATATGAGGGTAAGTCTCAGAAGCAGCAAGAATTAAATGACGGAGGAAGTTTTCTCCAGCATAGCTACGTGCGCCACGGGATGCTTGTAAGATAACGGGGCTGTCAGTTGCATGAGCAGCCTGCATAATAGCGATAATTTGTTCTAGGTTATTAACGTTAAATGCGGGAATCCCATAGTCGTGCTCGGCCGCGTGATCCAACAATAGCCGCATAGGTACGAGAGCCATAAGTGTCCTCCTAAAGTTATTACTTAATTTTTTCGATGGTTAGTTAAAAAACTTAACGCTGCATTATGTGTTTAATCTTAAGATAGTTTTAACATTTTTTGACAATTTATCCTCTGAAAACTCAGATAAAAAGATTAACCCCAGGTTAAGGCGCAGGGGGTTGGGAAGTTCCTGATGGGGGCGGGGTTTGCCCCGTTGGGACGGTTTGGGTTGGACTGGCTTGGGGTTTGGGTTCGGGTTTACGGACTTCGGGAATGGGTAAGAAGTAAACCGCTAAGGCCGCGATCGCGACACTAACGAGACCTAAACTAGCAGGAACGACCCGTTGGGTAAGGGGTTCATCGGGTTGACGATAACGCCGCGAAACAGGTTGTAATTTAACAGAAAAATCGGGTAGGGCTTGACTGTCGGCAATAAATTGATCAACCGCTTCGACAAGATCAAATAGTTGTACCGTCGTTAAATCCAGAGATAACGGATCGGTATTGAGTTCAGGGGCAGGATACCAGGTCAAATGATGTAATCCTTCGGTTTTTGAGGGAACTAATTCGACGCGATCGCTCTCTTCTTTCTTCTCGGTTGGGTGATGAACACCGCTTAAACACTCCTGGGCATAGCTATTGACGACTTTGACCAAATTTTCTAAAAACGCTCTACCGCCTTCTAACTTTTGATTAATGCCGACAAAATAACATTGCACATTCACCACAATTGCCAATGTATTATCGAGGGGATTACTCATATCGCTGAGTCCCTCTAAGACCAAAGTACAATTGGGCAAACTATACTGACGACGAATATTCATGCCACTTCCCCATCAAACAAACTAATCCAAAACCGTTGCATTCCCGTTGTTCCCGTACAAAACAGTAATTGCTTGAGTAAGGACAACGCCAATTCATTTAAATCATCTTCTGACGATAAATAGACTGAGACTTTAGCGCGACGAGCATTCATCCGACTGCGAAAATGGGATCGAAACTGGTCTAAATATTCTGATAAAACGAAATTGGTCGCTACTGGCAGATTTTTTTCCCGCATTTGCTGTTCTGCTAATAACAGTTGCCGAATCGTGACTGTTAATTGTTTAGCTCGGTAACTGGCAATAATGACTAAAGTTTTAGCTTGATCCAACGTCAAGGGAACTCGATTATAGGAACGTCGCCAGGGATTAGTACACCGTAATCGCCACAGCGTTAATCGATTATTAATAATTGTTTCTAAATTAAGCTGTTCAACCATTGTTAACATTTGCTCCGATCCCCCCAACTCCAACGCTTCGATCGCCAGTAATAACAGATCAATTTGTTGTTGAATGTGGGTTGCACAACGCTGGCCTGAAATGGGGAAATCAGGTAAAGTCTTTAAAATAATCGGTTGAGAATCAACAAGCGTAGGAGAATCGGACATCAGGGTTGGGGTAGAACTCATCCTAGTAAGATTACCTGCATGGGTCAAACACCTTCTAGGTGCTTTTTCTATTATCGGTGATATAGGAGGAGGTAAGAGAATCGACTCTCCATCTTATCATCAGTGGTCAAAAATCCTGATGAAGTTAACCGCGCTAACTCCTCCAAGATGGGCATTTAAAACCGTCGAGTACCGCTATCAACGGAGAGGGGGGGATTCGAACCCCCGTTAGGTTTCCCTAAAACAGATTTCGAGTCTGCCGCATTCAACCGCTCTGCCACCTCTCCAGCATTGCTTCTGGCTTATTTTAACTCAAATTGCCGTCCGTCGAATCAAGGATTGTTTGAAAACCTTGTTGGGGTGTCCACTGAATTGCTCCATCGATTCCGGTAACATACAGTTGAATCCCTTGTTTTTCTAACAAATTACGAGTTTTACGGTCAACAGAACGGGAAATGGCGATCGCGGTTTTTACGGGAAAGGTCGTGATCCAGGTGGGGTCTAAGGTCTTGCCCTGCCAAATTAACACCGTTGGCGAAAAACTTCCTGATAATTGGGGTAAAGGACGATTCGCTTCGGGGATGAACCACCAGTTTTGTTGAGGGAGCGTTAACTGTAATAGAGGCGGATCAAGATTTAATAATTGGGTTCCTGCACAACTTTGGGCAGTATCTGAATCTAAAAAACGTTGATTTTTGATAGTTGGTAATAGATTAACTTGACTCTCTTCGGGATTATTGATCGATGGAGCAAGATTTAAGGCACATTCAAGCTGATTAACGGCTTCTTGGGCAAGAAAGGGGGCTAGGGTAAACTGACGAGTGGCGCGATCGCCGTGATCAATTAAAGTAACTTGGGTTCGTCGTTGAATAGCAATAGCCGGAAATTTCGGGGTATCAAAAACCGTGACTTTCGTTAAAGTAAAGTGTTGAAGGATCAGGGGAAAGATCATTAACCCGATCATGGCTGTTCCGACAATTGGCCAACGCTTTTGCCACCATGAATTTAACCAAACTAAAACCATTCCCCCATAGATCAAAATTAAAATTCCTAATGGCATTTTGCCAGGTGAAAACGTGGGAAACTGGCTAAAAAATCCTGCAATTTGAGTTAACCAGTGGGTAGGGAAATACAGTAACCAGGCGATCGCGCTTCCGATGGGGGGCACAATTAATCCAGTAATGGCACTGATCATCCCACCAAAACTGATGACTTCGATTAACGGTGTCACTAAGATATTTAAAGGGATCGCATAAAGCACCAAGACGCTAAACTGACTCAACAGTAACGGTAACGTCCAAAGGGAAGCCGCTAGGGGAATGGCAATAAAATTGGCAATTTTTGGCGGTAGAAAGTTAAAACTCTTTTCTAAATAGGGAGCCGTGACGATAATTCCCAAGGTTGCTAATACACTTAATTGAAACCCCAAGTCCCAGATCCAGATCGGCATAATTAACAATAAAACCGTAACCGCCACCAGCAATGATCCCAAGGAATTCACACGGCGATCGCTGAGTTCCCCGATTAAAATGGCAAACCACATCACCCCTGCCCTGGTCACAGAAGGTTGAAAACCCGTTAGTCCCAGATACAACAACAGAACGGCTAAACCTAAGATAAATCGCGTTTTTTTCGACAATCCCTGTCCAAACTGTAAAACCGTCCCGACGAGTAAGGACACCTGAAACCCTGAAGCCGCCAGAACGTGAGCTAAACCCACTTGATTGAATAAGGTACGGGTAGCATAGGGAAGATTAACCGCTTTTGAGCCTAAAACAATTGAACTGAGCAATAGACCTTCAAGACTTTTACCCTGTTCATTTTTCGGAAGCCAAGCCCCCTGAATAGTGACAATGCGTTGTCGAAGTTGGGAGAGAAGACAAAAGCCTGAGCCTACTGTTTTAGCGTTATAACCTTTTAATCCTGCAAATACCCCTTGGCTGGCCAAATATTGTTTAAAATCCATCGCGCCTGGATTAGAAGCCGCTTTCGGTCGATATAACGCCCCTGTTACTTGCACCTTTTGACAGGTTATTAAATTTTCTCCTGCTTCATTCGGTAAGGTGAGATAGAGTTTCCCTGTTACGGGTTGAAAATCACCGTTTTTACGAGCTTGTACTAATTCGGTGTTTAACCAAAATTGAACGCGACCTTGGGCATTAGTTTTCCCTTCACTGATTAATTCCCCTCGAACCGTAACGACTTTGCGGGGAAACGAGGTTTGGGTTAAAACTTGACTAATATCGTTTTTCTGAGGCTGAGGTAAACGAAATTGAAAATAAATAGCCGCAGTTAAGGCTACCAATCCCATAAGCAGATAAAAAGCCGGTTGTGGGCCTCTAGGCCACTTTTGGGGAATCACAAATGCTGACAAGGTTGTGAGTATTCCCAGACTACCGATTGGCGTTAACCATTGCCACCCAAACGTTTGCTCTCTTAATAAAAAAGTTGATAGTAATCCAACAATATAGGCTAAGCAGATAACTAACCAGTGTTTTTGCCCCATGATTGACAGTTTTGATTATTTCTGAAAAATCATTGAGGGTTATTGTACACAGATTAAATTATTTTTTCAAAACTCTAATTGCTTCTATCTTTTATAATCAGGGTGAGAACCGTTGCCAGTTTAGTGAAATCAGCGATCGCTAAAATTTGTAAATTGCTCAACTCAGAAAATTATTAACTATGCCAGAACCAATCACCATTGAGACTGATTTAAAAGATATTTTAACCCGATTTGATCAAAGGCTTGAAAGAATTGATGAACGTTTGAGCCGTTTGGAAATGGGGCAAGCTAGGATTGAAGAAAAGCTAGACAGTTTAGATAAACGAGTAGAAAAGTTAGAAGGTAGTCAAAGTAAACAAGTCTGGACACTTATTGCCATTGTCGGTACTGCTTTAGTTGGAACTGTGATTCGTTTTGTGTTAACCAGTTTGCCTGCTGCCTAAAAAATAACGTTGCTTGATCGAGCCTTTAAATAGAGTCGGTTAAGTCGGTTAACTTAAATCCAAGTAGGAATTTAACACTCTTAAATCACTGTTAAATCCTTTTGATGCTTCGTCTATTGCAAAACTCAATTAGCAACGTCAAAGGTTCACTAGGAAAGAGATAAACCTAAATTTATGCCTAAAATCGTATGAACGACCAGCAAAGTCATAATTCCGGCACCTAAATAGGCGTGAACAGAGCGTAAGGCTTCTTTTTGTGAGCCACCAAACCCAAATAGTGAGATCAAGGAAGTAATGGCGAGTAATACGAGGGCAAGAGAGCCGGAAACAAAATGGGGGCTTTCTAAAAGTGGGTGCTTTTGCATGACGAGGGATAAAATCCCGCCGGTGTAGCCCAAGGTGAGAAATAAAAACATCCAAGGGGCTAATTTACGGTGATCGGTTCGATTTTTGGCCGCAATTTCTGGGTCTGGGTTTAAACGGCTTTGCCAACCTGCGTAGGCGACATAGCCCCCCATCACAAAAATAACCGTTCCCATCATGACCGGATGTCCCCAATGCACGATGACCTCTGGCATCCCGAAGCTGGCAAACCAAGCGGCGATCGGCTCTAATAACTGACTTAGTTTGTCTCCCATGAGTTTTTCCGTTGCTTAATATTTCTTAACAAAACTTATTTTAATGCCATTGTCATTTCAAGGAAACCAAATTCGGGCTTTTGTCATCTTGTAATGAATAATGCCAAAGCTAGACCACCGCAATTTCCTATGAGTAATTCTGACTTCTTTTCTTTGTTGCCTGAAGATGAATCGTCACCAGAGTCTTTAAACGCTTTTTTTGAGATGGAGCAAGTCCCGACGCTTTCAGAAGACAGTAACACTCAGGAGCCGTTAATGTCTTTGGATGATTTATTTAGCAAGATGGCGTTTAATGATGATTCTTCCCTGTCTTTATTGGATAATTTAGACGGCTTAGATTCTTTCGAGGTCAATAGCTTGGAAGCGGTTAATCCCCCTTCAACGATCGCCGTGATGGAAATGCCGCGATCGCCTGATCTCCAATTCGTTTCTCCCTTAACCCCACCATTATTATTAGAACAGGAAAATTTAACGCAAGAACTAGCGGTTTATAAACAGGCTTTACAGGAAGCAGAACGGCAATTAGAAGGGAAAGAACGGCGATCGCAGAGTACGGATCAGTTAATTGATCAGCAAGCGGAAGAATTAAGCAAAATCCAAGAGCATCTAGCTTACACGGTGGCAGAACTCCAGGTTCACCAAGAAGAAGCCCAGCGTCAACAACTACAACTCGAAACGGTAACAGAAAAATTAACCCTCAGCCAATCTCAAGTGGCTCAGTTAGAGCGAGATTGTTCCCTGCTGAAAGAAACCTGTCAGGAAAAAACCGAGCAATTGCAACTCCTAGAACAACAAATCGAAGAATTACGGGTACGTTTGCAACGCCAGCAACGCTACTCTCTCCAATACAAGACGGCTCTGGAACAGTGTTTAGCGACTCCCAGTTTTAGTCCTTCGTCTGATGTGGCCCACGCGATCGCCTCTTTAACGGGGCAAACTCCGATTATCCAACCCTGGTCATTAGCTGATGAACCCACAACGGTTAAGGTGAAGGAAAAGATGGAAATCAACGCCTCCTTACCCAATGCCGATGACCTTACTGCGGAACACTCAGTAACCGCTACAACCCACTCGTTAACCCAAGCTCCTGTCGAACCACCGCGATCGCTCCCAACGGAAACAATGCCCGAACCTGCGGTTGCTCAAACCCCTATCCCTGAACCTGAACCCAGGTTGCCTTTTCCACCAAAACGCGATCGCGCCCTATTGAGCTTCGCCATTCGTCCTAATGCCCAATCTGCTCGTCGTAATATTGATTTACCCCAGTTTGTCCGTCAAACCTCGGCAAAGCAATGAACCCTTCTCAGAGTCCGATAGAATAGGTTAACAGCCCTCGGATTCATCCCCTGCGACTATGGCCCCGACAGAAGTAAAAAAAACACCCCCAACCGATCAAGAGAGCTTTCTGGACGAAGTTCCCGATGATGTGGAAATGTCTCTGTTTGATCACCTCGAAGAATTACGGTTACGCATTTTTTATTCTTTAGGGGCGATCTTAGTAGGCGTGATCCTGTGCTTTATTGAAGTTAAGCCCCTCGTCAAAGTTTTAGAACTACCCGCAGAGGGCGTTAAATTTCTTCAGCTCGCACCAGGAGAATTTTTCTTCGTTTCCATTAAAGTCGCAGGCTATAGCGGTATTTTACTCGCTAGCCCCTTTATTCTTTATCAAATCATTCTATTTGTCCTCCCTGGATTAACCCGCCGAGAGCGTTTTCTATTGGGGCCCGTCGTTCTCGGTTCTGGTGTTCTCTTTTTTGCAGGCTTGGCTTTTTCCTACTTTGCTCTAATTCCTGCTGCCCTTAACTTTTTTATTCACTATGGGGCGGATGTCGTCGAGCAAATATGGTCAATTGATCGCTACTTTGAATTTGTTTTATTGCTGATGTTTAGTACCGGATTAGCATTCCAAATTCCGGTCATTCAGCTAATTCTCGGTAATTTAAATATTGTTTCTTCCACCCAAATGCTCAGTGGGTGGCGTTACGTGGTTTTAGGCGCTGTTATCTTAGGCGCAGTCCTAACCCCTTCAACCGATCCCCTCACCCAATCGCTTTTAGCTGGGGCTGTTTTAGGATTGTATTTTGGTGGAATCGGACTGGTCAAATTAACAGGAAAATAACCCCTCCGACGTATTACGCAGGCTTCCTCCCATCGTTTCCGTATCTCCGCTATATTAATAAAAGTGCATTTAAAATCCTTAGCATTGCTTATTCAAACTTGATGAATTGAAATAATTTCATCCTTGAAAGTCTGATTGTGTCCGGTTAAGTTATTCCTTTCTAAAAATTAGCAATCCTAACAACCCGTTCCCTTAGCGATATCAATTTATTAATTTATTAAAGAGATCATGCGTTCTTCATCCTCCCTTGCTATTAGAGAACTTCCCCTTTTTCCGTTACCTGAAGTAGTACTCTTTCCTGGACGACCGCTCCCTCTTCATGTGTTTGAATTCCGTTATCGCATTATGATGAATTCAATTTTGGAAGATGACCGTCGCTTTGGGGTATTAATGATTGATCCGGCCACGGGAGAAATTGCGAGTGTGGGGTGTTGTGCGGAAGTCTTAAGATTTCAACGTTTACCCGATGATCGGATGAAAATGCTAACGTTAGGTCAACAGCGTTTTCGCGTTTTAGAATATGTTAGGGAAAAACCCTATCGAGTTGGCTTAGTAGAATGGATCGAAGACGAACCCACCCATCAGGATTTACGACCCTTGGCCAAGGAAGTTGATCGCTTACTCCATGATGTCGTTAGGTTATCCGCAAAATTAACGGATCAGCCCTTAGAGCTACCAGATAATATTCCTGTGCTACCCGTTGAATTATCCTATTGGGTTGCCGGTAACCTATACGGAGTCGCGGCAGAACAACAAGCACTATTAGAATTGCAAAATACGGCCGAACGCTTACAAAAAGAGGCTGAAATTTTAATTTCTACCCGCAACCATTTAGCTGCTAGAACGGCCTTAAAAGATGCCCTTCAATAATCTTTTCTTGAGATTGAGTGAAGCATTTTAAACCAGCCTTTAGGGGAAAAATTTCTCTCCTCAAATGGCATGATTGAACTTTTCTAAATAAATTGAATTAAATGCTAATTAAATGCTATCAATTAGCTACCTTCAATTTGTCAATGAAATAATTCATAGCCGTTTTGCTCAAGTCTATTCCGAACTCCTTTTAGTTGGGATGAAAGGCAATAGACTAGTCACGCAGCATAAATAACTGAATTCTAAAATAAATCTTAATATCATTCCTGAAACGATATCATCAGCCTTTATTTGCGTTATTTTTAGCTTAATGCTCAAAGAAAAAAGTTTCGCTTTATGGTAACGCTACTTGAAAATCCCTTTC
>JAYKGY010000074.1:0-30038 GCA_035285545.1 Snowella sp.
TAGGAACAGTAGAAGCCGGTCAAACGCTAAATCAAGTCACCTTAACAGTAGGGAACCTGAGTGATGGAACAGCGGAAAAACTGACCTTAAATGGAACAGAATTTGACCTAGTAGCCGGAACCTATGCGACAACCGGCGGTAGTGTCACTGTAACAGTAAGTGGAGGAACCGCAACCGTCGTATTCACCCCCACAACGGGATTAACGCCAGCCGAAACGCAAGCATTAGTAACGGGAATAGCGTACCGAAATAGCAGTGAAGACCCAACGGGAGGGAACCGAGTCATCACCATCACCAGCTTGCGAGATAGCGGTGGAACAGCCAATGGCGGAGATGACACAGGCAATCCTAACTTAGTCTCAACAATTACCGTCATTCCGGTTAATGATGCGCCATCGGGGACTAACAACACTAAAACAATTCTTGAAGATAGTTCTTATACTTTTTCGGCAAGTGACTTTGGTTTTACAGATCCTCTTGATGGAAATAACCTAAATAGTGTCAGAGTAAGCACTATCCCGACTCTCGGAAGCTTAACGCTCAATGGAATAGCCGTAACTGCTGGAACGTTGATCAGTAAAGCGGATATTGATAGTGGAAACTTAAGATTTACCCCCATTGCCAATGATAATCGTATTAGTACGACCGTTCCTTATGCTAGTTTTACTTTCCAAGTACAAGATGATGGAGGAACAGCGAATGGGGGCATAAATCTAGATCCGACTCCCAATACTTTTAATCTCTTTGTTACGCCAGTCAATGATGCGCCTGTTGCCTATAGTTCTAGTGTGCCTGCTATTACCATGGGTACAACTAATCCCACTGGAGCAGCAATTAGTTCTTTATTCCGTAACCGTATCTCTTCGCCGAGCAACTATCAGTTTGATGATGTAATTGACCGAGTAACGGGTGGGAGTAATGCCAATACATTAGCGGGAATCGCGATCGCCGGTAATAATGCTAATCCGACAACTGAAGGTAAATGGCAATATTATGCTGGAACTCAATGGGTTGATATTAGTACGTCCTTGAGTGATAGTTCTGCCCTAACCCTGTTAGCTGCAACCAAGGTGCGCTTTTTACCGGTTGCGGGATATTTCGGCGATCCAGGTTCTTTGAGTGTGCGCTTAATTGATAGCAGTGGTGCGAGTGGAACCATCGTCAATGGCGGAACCAGAAATGTTTCTGCCAATGGTGGAACAACGGCGATCAGCAATCTTGTAACCTTGAGTACGAGAGTTAACGCAGTCAATACTGCGCCGGTCATCAATGATCTAGATGGAGATTTGCTGAATTTCTCCGGTTCGTCGCCAATGCGGCTCGACCAAACTATTTCGACAGGGGGGATTGCAACCATTACCGATGCCCAAGGACTGCAAAATGGGGGAACCTTGAGTATTTCCCTCGATTCCGTCACGGGACTGATTCAATCCAATATTTCCTTGGATTTTGGTACAGATATTTCAATTGTTGGCAACGACCTATCTGTAAACGGCACAATGATTGGCACGATTGATGCGGTCAATAATGGGTTAACTGGCCAACCGTTGTCTATCACTTTCAATAGCAATGTAACCAATGCACTAGCGACGACTTTACTCCAAAGTCTTACCTATCAATATACAGGAACAGAATCAGGATTAGTTTCTTTAATCTTTACGGTTGAGGATGGGGGTGATGGCAGGGGGAATGCCTCTCTCACTTCCAATCAAGCCATTGTGGATATTTATTCGAGTCCCATTGAGACAAACTATATTTCCGTTTATCCAGGCGGAACCGCTCTCGCGAATATTCTCAAAGGGAGTCAGACCAGTAAACTCAATGAAGTTATTCACGGTAAAGGGTCTAACGATATTATTTACGGCTATGGCGGAGACGATATTCTTTTTGGTGACGATGGAGCTGATCGACTCTATGGCGGATCGGACAATGATATGTTGTTGGGGGGCAACGGGGATGATCTGCTCTACGGCGATTACGGTGGTACTATACCCGGAAATGATAGTCTCTACGGCGGAGAAGGAAACGACACGCTTTTGGGTGAGAATGGAGACGATCTGTTAGTCGGCGGGGCTGGGGCAGATACGCTTACCGGAGGATTGGGAGCCGATCGCTTTGATTTCCGAAACTTGACAGACGGTATCGCACTCTTTGGATCCGGCTTACAGGCTTTCCGTTGCGATGCAATCAGAGACTTTAAGGTTGCAGAAAATGATCGGATTCTTGTTTCTCGTGTTCCTAGTGCGAGTGAATTTGTCACCGTGCCTAATGTAACTGCTCTAACATCAACAGCGATCGCGACTGCCCTAGCCAATTTACAACCCAATTATGTTGCCCAATTTGCCTTTGGAACAACACGAACTTTCCTTGCCATTAATGATGGTACGCTTGGCTATCAACAGAATAACGATGCCATTATAGAAATCACTGGTTTCCGCGGGACTCTTAGCTCCAGCATTTTTGCAACTGAATAGATCTAAATGCTGAAAAAAAACAGGAGTGAAGCTCCTATCAAGAAAACACAGAGAATTGGGCATTGCATCATAGAGATATGAATGGAGGAAATCCAAAGGCAATGCCCTGAAGGTCAATCAACTCAAATTGGTAACAATGGAATCAATAAACCAGGTAAACAAAATTATCTTGGTGTTGTGAGGCAGCCCCTAATGGTTAGGTACTCTTGATATTTTTTCAGTCAACATCTATCGAATTGTTCATTGGTTAATTGAACGCGATCGCTTAAATTTAAAAATCCCTGATTATCGAAGCATTGACAGAATTTTTAACCAAATTAATCGCATCGATGCACATTTCATAGTTAGGATATAACTGACCCGAAACAGCGATCGGTTGCTTATTTTTGCCTTCTCTCAGAGTCCAGAGCCACTCTCCATGTTTATCTCTCCAAACTCGAAACTCAAGGTCTAGCATATTTTTTGGCTGAATTGATAAATAGGTGTTCATCCATCATCTTACAAAGTTATCTTTCATTTGTAAACAAGAAAAAGTATGGAAAAGTATGTTTTTCAAAAAGCGTCAATAACAATCAAAAACAGCCAAATTAAGCATTTTCTTGTAGAAAAGGGACAAGAGCATCATTTCAATTTTTCTTTTAGGTCTTATCATTGAAATCTAGACTAATATAACGAGCCGACATTCTAAAATAGCGAAAAAAGGAAGGTTTTTATGACATTAGCCCCTTCGACCGTATCCCTCTACGAAGAAGATTATGTTGAATGGATAGATGTCACCCTGACACAGTTACAAAACCGCGACCTCCAGAATTTAGACTGGGAACATTTAATTGAAGAGGTAGAAGCCTTGGGTCGAGAGCAACGTCATAAAGTGGAAAGCTATTCTCTCAAACTTCTCATTCATCTTTTACTGTATCAATATTGGCAAACGGAAAAAAACTGGTCAGGGAAAGGCTGGGAACAGGAAATTGATAACTTTCGGCTGGAATTGGAAATTTTACTGGAATCCAAAGTTCTTTACAACTATTTGCTCACTGTTCTCGATAAAAACTACCAAAAAGCCCGAAAAAATGTCATTCGTAAGTCTCAATTACCTACGGAGCTATTTCCTCAAACGTGCCCCTACACGATTGAACAATTGCTTGACGCTGATTGGTTGCCGTAGAAACTATTACACATTTTGAAGAAATTGTGGCGAAAAATGGGGATCGGCATAGGATACAGCTAAGATGCAAATGTTAACAATAGCAAGCCTGTCGATTTGAAGATTCATTTTTATACTTGAATCGTTCAATGAATTTAATGCAAACCTTACCCAACAGAACCGTAAGGTGAAATACGCTTGTTTTCCGTCAATCAAAGTGAGTAAAGCCCTAGAAAATTCTATGACCATCGTTGCCCCCACTGCTACCGAAACCGTTGAAAAAAGCATTTCAACCCAACCTAAGCCCCAAATTATCGGTATCCCAAAAGAAACCTATCCCAACGAATGCCGAGTGGCAGCAACTCCCGATACCGCCAAAAAGCTGCAAAAATTAGGTTTTGAAGTCATTGTTGAAACGGGGGCAGGTTCCCAGGCAAACTTTGCCGATGCAGCCTATGAACAGGCCGATTGCCGCATTATTGATGATGTTGATACGCTGCTAAACCAAGCGGATATTATCCTCAAAGTTCGTCCTCCTTCAGCCGAAGAAGTTGCTCGGTTACCCCTTGGGAAAACTTTAATTAGCTTTATTTGGCCTGCCCAAAATGCTGAACTGTTAGAACAATTGGCCCAACGTCAAGCAACGGTTATTGCAATGGATTCGGTTCCTCGCATTAGCCGCGCCCAAAAATTAGATGCATTAAGTTCCATGGCCAATATTGCGGGTTATCGGGCTGTGATTGAAGCTGCGAATAATTTTGGTCGATTCTTTACGGGACAAATTACCGCCGCCGGAAAAGTTCCCCCCGCTAAAGTTCTGGTCATTGGGGCAGGAGTTGCAGGGTTAGCTGCCATTGGAACCGCGAAAGGATTGGGCGCGATCGTGCGAGCTTTTGATACTCGTCCTGTGGTGAAAGAACAAGTGGAAAGTATGGGCGGTGAGTTTTTGGAATTGCACTTTGCCGAAGATGGAACGGGCGAAGGGGGTTACGCCAAAACCATGAGTAAGGAATTTATTGATGCAGAAATGGCTTTGTTTGCAGACCAAGCCAAGGAAGTTGACATTATCATTACAACTGCATTGATTCCTGGTCGTCCTGCTCCCAAATTAATTACCGAAGCGATGGTGTCCACTATGAAAGATGGTTCCGTTATCGTCGATTTAGCTTCAGAACAGGGGGGAAATTGCGAAGTTACCAAACCTGGAGAAGTTTACCGCTATAAAGGGGTAACCATTATCGGTTATACGGATTTACCTAGCCGTATGGCCAATCAATCCAGTCAATTGTATGGCACAAATCTCTGGCATCTGCTCAAGGATATGGGCGGGGCGGAAAAATATGAAGTCAATGAAGAAGATGAGGTGATTCGTGGAGCCTTAATTCTCAAAGAAGGCAAAATCACCTGGCCACCGCCGAAAGTCGTTAATCCTTCCCCCGTGAAGGCAGAACCTGCAAAAACAGCCGCAGTTACCCCAGAAACATCTGAAAAGGCAAAACCGCAAAAGTCTGATAAAACCCTACTTTGGGTTGTCTTAGCCGTACTAGCCCTATTAGGAATTGGTATTGGTGCGCCTGCTTCCTTTTTAACCCATTTAACGGTTTTTGTTCTGGCTTGTATTATCGGTTGGCAAGTTATTTGGAATGTTGCGCCTGCTTTGCATACACCCTTGATGAGTGTGACCAATGCCATTAGCGGCATCATCATTATCGGCGGGATGTTACAAATTTCTGGCCCGTTAAATTCTCCGACAACTATTTTGGGCGCGATCGCGATTTTAGTCGGCACGATTAATATTGCAGGTGGCTTTTTAGTTACTCAACGAATGTTAAAAATGTTCAAACGTAATTAGATATCTTAGATTAAGAGGTAATTATTATGGCTAGAAAATCAAAAGAATTCCTTGAGCTTTTTTATGAAGATAGCCCCCAAAAACAGCCCACGTTAGCTAAGAAAACTAAAAATAAGCTTCAAAGAAAGCGAGAAAAAGAAGCCTTTAAGCGTTTTAAAGAAAAACTAGAAAGTAATCCTGACAATCAAAACAAATTGTTTATTGAAAATCCCAAACATTTGAGAAAAATGTCTGAAGTGTTGATAGATTTTATTCAACCTTTTCTAGATGATGTGGAAACCAGTCAACAGCGTACCATGCTTGTAGAAATTGCAATCATGGCTTGGAATGTGGCGTTACTTCCTGAAGAAACACGGGAAGAATTTCTGCAACAAATGCTTTCTTCAAAAAATAATCAGGGGATTAGTTTGTTCACTGAAGAGAATTCTGAAACTAAAGAAGAATTTCAACGACTTATGAAAAGATTAATTAAGCGAAAATTAAAATATTTTGCTGAAGAAAATCGATTTGTCACTGATTTTCAAGTTACAGAAGATACTGGACATTTTCATATTTCGGTTGCCTCTTCTCCTATCCAGCCACCGACTGAAGTTGAGTGAAAGTGATTTCGTTCCTATCTCGTGGCTAATAACTTCCCCCCTTTCAAAGGGGGGCTAGGGGGGATTCAAATTTGGTAATAACAGAAAGTCGATACCAAGCTAAGGGGATAAATTTCAATGACTACTTTTAAAGAAGGCCAATATTTTCTCCCTTATAATCCTCAGTTAATTGAAAGAGCCAAAGAAATGCGAAAACAACCGACTCTTGCTGAACGCAAACTGTGGGGATATCTACGTACCTTTCCTGTAAAAATATGGAGGCAAAAACCAATTAATCACTTTATCGTTGATTTTTATTGCCCAAAACTAAAATTAGTGATTGAGGTTGATGGAGATAGTCATTCTACTGATTCAGCACTAATTTACGATCAGGAAAGAACTCGTATTTTGGAAAGTTATGGTTTAAAAATTATTCGATTTACTAATGTAGAAGTTTTGAATAATTTTAAAGGAGTTTGTGAGGAAATCAGGAGTTTTATTCCTCCTTGAATCATCTTTTCCCCTACTCCCACCCCTTTAAAGTGATTTATTTCCTTGAATCTTTGTCCTTCTTCACGTAATTTATCCCCCTAAATCCCCCTTTGAAAGGGGGACTTGAAAGACTCAAAAATTGTTTTAGGTTTGAATTAATTATTATGTCTAACAGTCTTGTTACCGTCGCCTATATTGCGGCTAGTGTGCTTTTTATCCTCAGTTTAGGTGGGCTTTCTAACCAAGAAACCGCCCGTCGAGGAAATATTTACGGTATTAGCGGAATGTTAATCGCTTTTGCTGCTACGGCTTTAAATGGTCAATTTACGGGTTATACCACCTTAATTGGGGCCATTGTCCCTGCGGTGATTATTGGTGCAGTGCTGGCTTCCCGTGTTGCCATGACTTCCATGCCTGAGTTGGTCGCAATCTTACACAGTTTTGTTGGTTTAGCGGCGGTTTTAGTGGGTATTGCCAATTATCTCGCCCCTGATTCCCAAATTACGGGTACAGAGGAAATTATTCATCAACTGGAAATTTATATAGGGGTATTTATCGGGGCAGTTACCTTTACGGGATCGATTGTGGCCTTTGGCAAACTCCGCGCCATTATCAGTAGTAAGCCGTTGATGTTACCTGCTCGGCATTTTCTGAATATTGGCCTGCTCGTTGCCACCGTGATTTTAGGCGTGCAATTTATGCAGGCTCCCAATGTGCAAGGTTTACAGCCGTTGTTAATTATGTCAGCGATCGCGGGTGTTTTAGGAATTCATCTCGTCGCGGCGATCGGTGGGGCAGATATGCCAGTGGTGATCTCCATGCTTAATAGCTATTCGGGTTGGGCAGCCGCAGCCGCAGGGTTTATGTTATCCAATGACCTGTTAATTGTGGTAGGAGCTTTAGTGGGCAGTAGTGGCGCGATCCTGAGCTTTATTATGTGCCGTGCCATGAATCGCTCCTTTATTAGCGTTATTCTGGGAGGATTTGGAGAAGGGGCGAGTAAATCGACAGGGGCTAAAGTTGAGGCTCCCACAGGAATCGTTACAGCAACGACCGCCGATGAAGTGGCCGAGCTATTAGCGGATGCTCAAAATGTCATTATTACCCCTGGTTACGGAATGGCAGTGGCTCAAGCTCAACACGCGGTTTCCGATATCACTAAATTATTACGAAACCAAAAAGTGAACGTGCGCTTTGGCATTCACCCCGTTGCAGGACGCTTACCAGGACACATGAACGTTTTATTAGCAGAAGCCAATGTTCCCTACGATATTGTGTTAGAAATGGATGAAATTAACGAAGATTTCCCCGAAACCGATGTTGTACTGGTCATTGGTGCTAATGATACGGTGAATCCGAGTGCGTTAGAAGATCCCAGTTGCGCGATCGCGGGAATGCCCGTTCTCGAAGTTTGGAAAGCCCGTCATGTGGTGGTGATGAAACGTAGTATGGCAAGCGGCTATGCAGGGGTCGAAAATCCCTTATTTTTCAAAGAAAATACCCAAATGCTCTTTGGAGATGCTAAGAAAAATGTGGATGCAATCCTAACTCATCTACGGGAAAAAGAAGTTCCTAGTAATGAAAAAATGTTAGTAAAAGCTTAGGCTAACCGTAAGGGTGGGGTTGCTCTCATCCTTACTCAGCAGACGTTTTGTGTTATCCTGTTTTTGAACGTTTACCTCAAGCTTGGCTATGCCTCAATCTAGACCCTACCAACCGGCTTTACTCCGCATTTTACACGGTGCCGCAATGGTACTCGTCATTTTGGCATTGATCACAGGCTTCTGGGTTTATAACACTTACGATAAACGCTGGGGCAGTCTTGCACTACCAACATTGGGGGATATTCAAGGCATTCACGGTACGATCGCGTTAGTCTTTTTATTAATTATTCCCTTTTTCGCGCTATATAGTTTTCATTTAGGGCAAAAACGCTTAATTCAAGCTAATACTTTAAATCAATTAACCCAGATTGGTAAACCGATTTGGTGGATTACGTTGCAACGGTTTGCCAATACTTTAATGTTGCTGGCTGTGACCTTTGCGGTGATCACGGGTCGCATGATGAAGGAAGAATGGTTGCCTGCGGGAGAGATTAACCGTCAATGGTATTTAGCCCATTTAACAGCTTGGCTTTGCGTTTTGATTAGCTTAGCAATTCATTTATTATTAGGGGCGAAAGTCGGTGGGGTTCCCTTGCTGCTTTCCATGTTGAGTTGGCAAATTCGTCAAGATGATGTTCCTCGCGCTTGGTTGCGGGGGATTCAATGGAATTATGCAAATTTGAGCTTAAAAATTATTGAGATTGTCGTTATTGGCGGAATTGTTCTAGCATTTATTCTCCCTGCGTTTAATAGCTAAATTAACCAGATTAGCGTTGCATTGCGTCCTGAATAGATTGTAAAATTGAGGATTGTGACTATCCCGTGCAATTTTTAGAATTGGAAAAATCAAGATTATGTCGAAACGAGTACAAGTTATTTTAAACAAACCCGTAGATAAATTGGGTAAAAATGGTGAATTAGTTGAAGTCGCCCCTGGTTATGCCCGTAACTATTTAATTCCTCAAGGAATGGCTGTTGTCGCTACACCGGGTCTGATTCGTCAAGCGGAACAGCGCAAAGCAAAAGAACTCGAACGTCTGGCTGCGGAAAAAGGTGCGGCGGAAGGTCGCAAAAAAGCATTGGAAACCGTCGGTCGTTTTGTTATCAAGAAACAATTGGGCGAAAACGAAGCAATCTTCGGAACCGTTACCACTCAAGATGTGGTTGATGCGATTAAAGCGGCTACTAATCAAGAAATCGATCGCCGTGGGGTAACCTTACCGGAAATCAGCAAGGTCGGATTTTACAAAGCACAAGTTAAAATTCATCCCGAAGTTACGGCTGAAGTTGAAATTCAAGTTGCTCCCTTGTAAGATTACAGATCATCCAGCGTCGGAATTCGGTGGACAATGCCGCCATTTAACTTGTTCACTGAACTCCAGCGATCGCCCCTAAAGGTAACCAATGAGATCAAACTATTGGTATGGCAGGCTATCTCGACATTGGCAACGGTTTCTCAATAATCCCTATTCCCATTTACTTTGGTCGTTAATTCTGCTTTTTGTATCCTTTGCTGTATTGGATAGTAATAGTCAGTGGCAACAAATTAGCTTGATGTCTATCTTTTTTGTCACCGTTTTATTTGTGATTGAAACTTTTAAATTACCTAAAAAATTCATTACTCCATTTCGAGCGATCGCGGCTTTAGGATATCTGTTTAATTTGCTAGGTATCATGAGAGACATTGAGCAACGCAGTCTCTTTTATCTGTTAGGTGAATCTATTCAATTAATTTTCATGGGGATATCGGTCGTCCTCATTATTAAACGAATTTTTGCTGATAATAATGTCACAGGAGATACGCTACGCGGAGGCATTAGTGCGTATTTAATGCTAGGTATTGTTTGGTATCAAATCTATAATATTATTTTAAGTCTTAATCCCCAAGCTTTTAAAGAACAGCTCTCTTCCTATCAACTGTTTTATTTTAGTTTTGTGACCCTCACCACCGTCGGTTATGGTGATATATTGCCGGCCCATCGTACTACAATGATGATGTCCAATTTAGAAGCAATCATCGGGCAACTTTACCCCGCAATTATTATTGCCAAGTTGGTGAGCATTTATGTTGTTCAAAAACTAGAAGATCCCAAATAAGATCGTTTTACGTTTGAATAGGGATTATCAATTTATGAAAGATGAAAATTAAACGGCGATCGCGCTAATTTTTCTAAACCGATCATTAATGCCGAAATACTTCCTGCAACTTGAATATTTCCTGAAAAAATCTGAGCTTTAACCTCCGTTAACGGAATTAAAATGACTTCTATCTCTTCCGTAATATCTAGCTCTTGTTGACCTGTCGAGACAACATCGGGAGCAATAAAAATGTGAATTAACGTCTTGTCTTTAACCGGATTATCGTAAATTTGAGCCAGGGGAATTAAGGTTGAAGCTTGATAACCCGTTTCTTCCTTTAATTCTCGATAGGCAGCATCAATGCTTTTTTCCTGGTGCGGATCAAACGTACCCGCCGGTAATTCCATGAGAATTTCTTCAACACCATGACGATATTGACGAACGAATACCACCTCTTGATTTTGAGTAATGGGTAAAATTAATACAATTTCAGGACGAAGATTGACAAAATAATCATCAATAATGACCCCACTGGGTAACTGAACTCGATCCTGTTTCACACGGCACCATTGATTGTCAATAACTAATTTTGATTCTAGAATTTTCCACTTTTTTAACTTTGATGGAGTCATTTTGATCATAAGCGGTGACAAATAAAATAGGGCAGTCTAATGATTACTGTTATTAGATTAACAAGAGATTAACCCCATTATGCTTAAAAATTTTCTTTCTTTTTAAGTTAAAGTTTTGATCAGTTTCCGTTTCGCTATAATTTAAAATAATTTAAATAACGGCTATTCATCCTGATTCCGCTTCAATCGCACATTATTTCCCCATGAACACGATTCCGTCAATCACAAACGACTGGAAAGAACTCCGTCGAGGATTTTTTCGGTTAGCTGTTATTAATATTTTGTCTAATTTGATGGTGCCACTATCGGGATTTATTAATATCGCTTTTTTAGGCCATTTAGTTGAAGTTCGACACTTAGCTGGTGTAACTTTAGCTACCATTTTATTTAATTATTTATATCGTACCCTGGGATTTTTACGAATGAGTACGACTGGCGTGACGGCTCAAGCAGTGGGGAGAAAGGATACAGAAGCCATCCTTTTAGTGGGTTTAAGGAATGGATTATTTGCTTTATTACTCGGTCTTATTCTGTTAGTTTTCCAGTATCCGTTACAAACGATTGGGTTTTCCCTACTCAGTGCTACAGCGGAAGTGAAAGCGGCTGGCCAAGCCTATTACGATGCGCGAATTTGGGCGTTACCGGCAACACTATTAAATTTTGTGATTATTGGTTGGTTTTTAGGCCGTGCCCAAAGCGGAAAAGTTTTGCTGTTATCAATTATCGGGAACGGGATCAATATTTTGTTTGATTATTGCTTTATTATACGGTTAGGATGGCAAAGTCAAGGAGCCGGTTTCGCCACCGCATTAAGTCAATACGCCATGATGATGACAGGACTAATTTTATTAGCGCAAGAAATTGATTGGAAATTGGTTAAATCGGTTGCTCATCAGCTATTGGAACCTGCTGCTTTAATCGAAATTTTAACCTTGAATCGGGATATTTTTATTCGGACATTGGCTTTTTTAACCACGTTTTCGTTATTTACCAATTTTAGTTCAGCAATTGACACAGAAGTCTTAGCAGAAAATGCTTTGATGTTACAGGTTGTCACCTTAACGGTTTACTTAATTGATGGTTTAGCCTATGCAACAGAAAGTTTAGTGGGAATTTTAAAAGGAAAAGATGCTCAAGATGAGCTTTGGGCAATTCTCAAAGTTGCCACTCAAGTTAGTGTAATGACCGGATTAATAATCGCGATCGCGTTTGTTTTATTTCCCGATCAACTCTTTGGATTATTGACCAATCATCATGAACTTTTAGATCGTTTAAAGTTTTACGTACCTTGGTTAATTCCGGTTTTGGGATTGGGTTCGGTTGCTTTTATGCTAGATGGCTATTTCTTAGGATTAGCAGAAGGTGTGATTTTACGAAATACGGCTTTGTTTGCGACCTTAATTGGCTTTTTACCCCTCGGAATTTGTGCCTGGCAATTACAAAATCCCAGTTTATTATGGTTTGCCCTAGCCATTTTTATGGCCATTCGAGTTTTGGGGTTAAGTCTTTACCTTCCTAAGACGTTGCGAGACAATTTTCAAGGAAAAGAGGCGTGATTTATCGTAAATAAATTAAAAGATTTAATCCTGGAACGGTTCGAGAAACTGTCCACAATAATAGCGAGACATAGAGAACCCCTAAAATCCATTGATACCATCCCAAAAAACTGACAATTCCGGGTAAATGTTCATCCCGTAAACGGATATCATTAAAACCAATTTTAATTAAATTATTGCAACTAAAATCATAGTAGTTTAGCCAATTCCAATGACGTTCCCAATTCAAATAGGTATAACGTTCACGAAATAAGGGAAATTCTGGAATAATGGGTAATCGTACAATTAAAAGCCGTAGTTGTCGCATACTACCATCTTGAGTCAGATAGGAAGTCTTGAGTAAATCGTGATAACGACCTTGATAATATAAACGACCGATTAAAAATGCAGGAACCGGAATCAGTAATAGGACTAAGGCCAATAAAGTTAAATAAGGCGTTGTTGTTGAGGTAAAAATATTGGTTAAACCGACAATCATTAACCCGATAAAACTACTGCTGAGATAAATTGTTTCCTGTTGGTCGGGTAAGATGGGAAACGGATGCCAACGCCTCACGCGGTCTAGCAGCCAAAAAATGGCTCCAAAATAAGCAACGGTGATTATTCCAACTCCTAAAACTAATTTAACATTAGTGCCATAATTACTAAATAATAGTAAACCATTTAACATTAACCAATCATTGAATTGGGCTATCCAGTTAAAGAGCGATCGCGCATTTTTAGGAAGTTGTAAAAGGGATTGGGTTAACTGCTGAGACTTTAATTGTTGAGCCGTATATTCGACTTGATTCGCATCTGGAATTTGCTCTAAATTCCGAAAGTTACGAACCAAACTGCGAATAACAGTTTCATTGTCTTCTAAGCTCGATAGGCTAATCACTTTACCGATAATACTTTTATCTCCCAATAATTTTGCCTGATCCGAATCAAAGGCTAAACCCGATACATTAATCTGGGCTTTCGGAAAAAAGATGGCATTACTAAAGTCTAATTGACCCAATAATTTAACATCAGCAAAATCAATGCTATTATTGAATCGTACCGAACGAAAAGCTGCCGATTTCTCAAAAGTTGCGTTATTAAAATCTAAATTTTGGAAAAAATGACTCTGGGAAAAAAGAACGCGATCGCTCCAATGAACTTGCTCAAAATGGACATCTTTTAACCATTGAATATCTGTAAAATAAACCAGTTGTAAAAATCTAGCCCCTTGAAAATTGGCTTCTGTCCAGAAGTGGCTGTCTTTAAAATCGGTGATTCCTTGAAACTTCGTTTGGCGAAATTTATTAGCCCCAAAAAGGGTTACTTGAGAAAAATCTAAATTATGCTTAAAAAGAGCTTGAGATAAATCTAAATCACGACCAAAACGAGCTTCTGTCCAGATACTATCCTGACCAAATTTTGCATTTTTACCTTCAACACGCTGCAAAAAGAAAGTTTTAGAAAAGTCAGTTTTTCCTAAAAAAGAAACATTATTAAACTTTAATAACCCCCGAAAAACATTCAGGGTCGTTGTTTGCTCTCCTAATTCAGAAACAAACGCCGGATCACTAGCCAAAAGCTGCTGCTCTGAGGCCATTAATTTTTGAGGGAAGGTTGTTTGGGAAAGCTGAACAGAAAACCCTAATTTATTAAGATTAAAATCGCCGCGAATCAAGCTATTAGTCAGATCTAAACCCAATGGTTTAACTGAGCGATTGAGTTGGCTTTGTAATTGTTGATAAAATTGATCTCGAAATTCTACATTTTCAGGGGTTAAATCAATGTCTAAGTTTTGCAAGTCAATAATTAAGGCACCATCATTTAAAACAGGATGGCTTAAACGTTCTTGTAATAAAATATCGGTTAAAATAGTTCTTTCAGATACTGCTAATGCAGGATGATTATTGAGTATCCAAAATAAAATAATTAGCAGACTTAAAATAAGCGATTTAATAAATTTAAGACTTTTATTGACGTGACTTAATCCTAGCAACCACAACATATTTAGGGTTTACAATAATATTATTTTCAACGATGAAACTTACTTTGTCAGATTTTAAGTTTCAATACCTATTAACAAAATTAAGGAGACGGTTGAGGAGAAATAGTACTTTGTTGCTGTAATCTCTGTAGGGCTTGTTCTAATTGATTAATTTGGGATTGTAACCGATTAAATTGCTCTTGATTACTTTGAGATTGACGATTTTCAAGGGCAGCAATGTCTTTTTTTAACTGCTCTTGAGTTTGTTTAAGGGTTAAAATTTCTCCATTGAATTGTTTTTCAATGGCTTCAATTCTATCGCGTTTTTGGATCACATACGGCAGTCCACCTTGCCAAAATAATACGCCTAAAACTCCCGCGATCGCGGCTCCTGTAAATAAAGCTAAACCGATTAACCCCTGCTTGCGTCGGATTTTCCACTGAGTTAGGTTATTCAAGACGTTTAATGCAGCTTGGGAATCGGGTTGCACCATCAAACATTGACGGACTCGGAGTTTCACTTGCTCTTCATCTTCCCGTTGATGCTTCAGTTGCCAACGGCCTAAATGGGCTTGGGAGAGGGCGAGGAGCATATCCACATTGCCTGGGTTGAACGCGATCGCCTCTTGCAATTCCTCAATGGCATCATCCCAATACTTCAGACCGGCATAACCCTGAGCGCGGACAAAATGGTCTTGAGCTTGTTTTTGGGCGAGTTGCAATTCTTCCGGGCCAATTCCTAAATCCGTCGCGATTTTTTCCAGTTCTTCGGCACTGGGAATACGATTAGTCGATTGACTTAATTCCGTAACTCGTTGAATATAGTTATCAATAACCCCGCTTGGCAGAAAAGACATACTTAAACGCTGCAATTATTCGGTTATCTGGATAAATTTTTATTTTATCCCAAGTTTTCAATATCACCTAGCTTCATCGCCGAGAGTTTATTGGAAATCTGTAGAATTGCTAAAAAATTTAAATGAGTTTTATAGAAGAATTAGGCCTGATTAATTTCAATCACATTACCATCGGGATCACGGGTAAATAATGCAGGACGAGACGTGCTAATTTCCAAAGGATAATCAAAGGCTTTTAATCGCTCAATAGCTTGATTTAAATCTTTAACCGCAAAAGCAATATGGGGATTTCGTCCTACTTTTTCGGGATTACTTAAGGGTTGCTTGAAGTCAGGATGCTCCATTAAATGAATTTGGTAATTACCGACTTGATACCAAATGCCAGGATATTTTAAGTTGCGTTCAACTTTGGTTAAGCCTAAAACTTCACTATAAAATTTCTCTGATTGAGCAACGTCACTAATTAAAATTGCCGTATGTAGGTAATTTATGATTTCCATGATAGTTAATAGTTAATAGTTAATAGTTAATAGTTAATAGTTGATAGTTGATAGTTAATAGTTAATAGTTGATAGTTAATTTGTATTCAATTATTTTTGGCTACGATACCAACGAGCTAAAATGTTGGGGTCTATTTTGAAGTAATAGCCGATAATCATCATTTGATTAATTAAGGTGGTTTTAAAAATTCCCAATTTTTGCCAACGCCGACTAGAGGTTAATATCTTGGCCGCAGCAATTTGTATTTTACCCCGTTTTTTTAGCCGTTGAACGAACTCGTAATCCTCCATAATCGGTAATTTGGCAAATCCACCCATTTTCCGAAACGTTTCGGCTTTTAAAAATAAGGCTTGGTCACCGTAGGGCAAAGAACAAAACCGCGATCGCCAATTGACTAAAGTTTCTAGCAAACGAAACGACCAGCCCGAAGCGTCAATTCCTAATGAAAATGCTCCCGCGATCGCCGTCGGTAACGATAATTGGTTTTCGATCACACTTAAATAATTAGGAGGTAATTGGCTGTCTAAATGCAGGAAACAAAGTATTTCTCCGGTTGCAATAGACGCGCCATAGTTTAATTGATTTCCCCGACCTTTATGGGGAGAGATCACTACTTTTACCGGAAATTGTTGTGCTAATAGGACTGTTTGATCGATACTTTGTCCGTCTACAACAATAATTTCTATTTGGGGGTGAGATTGAATCTTTGATAAATAAGTTTCAACAATACTTTGTTCGTTAAAGACGGGAATAATAATGCTTAATTTAATCGGAAAAGAATTAATCAAAGGGATAACTATCGATAACAACCAATATTGGTAGGGGCATAATATATTATGTCCTTACGGTGCGGAATTGAACAAAAAAATAGGGCGCACGCGATACACCCCTACAAAGTCTTTCGGGTTAAAGATTGAAAATAGTTAGCGATCTTGAAACCCTGCTAATAGGGCTATAACCCCTAAACTGGTTAATCCGGTTAATGTTCCCCATTTAATAGCAGGATGCCAATCAAACCAATCTAATAAGCTAGGAATAGTTAAATGATCAAAGTCGCCCCTGGATTGGCTGTAACCTTCAATGGGTTTAAAGACATTATTAGGATCGTCAACGGATTTGAGTTTATTGGTGCGTTGACCTTCAAAGCCAATGATATTTAACAAAGCATCTGCCAATTCTGGGGAAAGTCTTTGAATAGCGTCTAGTATCCTTCCTACATCGCCCACAATGATATCGCGAGTTGGATTTTCAGCGACATGCAGGATGGTTTCAGCCACCAGTGTTGGTTGATAGTAGGGCGGAATTCCCGTCGGTTGAACCCCCAATTTGGTCATGGCTTTGTTATAAAACGGTGTATTAATTACCGCAGGCATCACGTTAGTCACGCTAATGGGTACGCCTTCGTGTTGCAGTTCTACCCGTAATGAATCCAGAAAGCCTTCAATGCCATGTTTAGAAGCTGCGTAGGAACTCTGCAACGGTAGCGATCGCCGAGCTTCGACAGAAGACACATGAATCAAAGCCCCCCGCCCTTCTACTCTGAGATAGGGTAAGGCAGCCATTGCCCCATAAACTTGACCCATGAGGTTAACGTCGATAACTCGTTTAAATTCTTCCGGTTTAACCTGTTCAAAGGGGGAAATAATGGCCGTTGCTGCGGTATGCACCCAGGTGTCTAAACGTCCGTAATGTTCAACGGTTTTATCGGCAATTCGTTGTACCTGTTTAAATTCCGAGACATCTGCCACAACCGCGATCGCGTCTCCTCCCATCTGGGTAATTTCCTGAACCAAGGATTCCAAGGCGGATTCCGTTCTAGCTGCGACGACTAATTTTGCTTTTCGCCTCGCAAACTGGAGGGCGGTTTCCCGTCCAATGCCGCTAGAGGCTCCGACAATGGCAACGACTTGTTGTTCAATGGGTTTTAGTTTGATCATGATTAAAAGCTCGCTGTTTTTTCAATGCTTATAAAACGGTCATCACCTTAAGAAATTCTTCCGATAAATCCATCTGATTCGGATGTTTTTGCTGGAATAGCACCCCTGCTAGAAAATAAATATGGTTAGAGTAAAAAGCTTTGCCTTTCTCTCGTAGAGTCATAATCGTTTTTTGTACCTTGGGTTCGCGGCTGTAGTAACCAAAGGGCAAGGGAGAAAGCAGAAAATCCACCACTTGATAACCGGCGGCGATCGCGTGTTCAACCGTTTCAATGGGATTGGAATAGGCAGAAATCATTAACATGGCTTTATTACATCCCATACTTAATAATTTCTTGGTAATACTCGCTCCATCCCTTCCCCCATGCAACGCAGGCATATATAAATCGTCATCAGGTGCGGGCAGATAGGGCGGATTGGCAATCAAATAGTCTGCACAACGGGGAGCCGCCTCAAAAAAACATTGATTATGGATCTGGTAATGGGGGATTAGCCCATACTGTTCAATACGAGAACGGGCAACCTGCGCGGCGGATAGATTCAATTCGTAGCCATGCACGATGCCTAAACTGAGACTTTTCAGTAATGCGCTGATCACCGGACTGCCATCCCCTGCCCCAAACTCAATGACCTTTGAACCTGGATCACATTGGCTAAAAACCATCTTTTCCAAGCATTGAGCATAAAATTGGGATTCTTCAGGACAGAAAAAAAAGTCATGGGGAGAAGGTAATTTGAGATTTTGGGAATTTACCTGACCAGAAACTGAAGAAACAGGCGGACTGGTGAGCAACGTGTCTTGCATGGTTTGAAATAGGTTAAGAAATTGGGTTTAAAAAATTAGATTGAAAAAAATTTTAAGAAACGGGATTATTTCCCTGTTCAGCCGCTTTGACCGCTTGGATGATGGCAGCCCCAGCGCGATCGCCCATAAATTTTTCTTGGTCATAACCGAGAACGAGTTCCCAAGCATCGTCAGGATAAAGATCCGCTAGGGGAAAGGCCACTCCGGTTAACATCCATTGGCCGTGCCGTTCATCTTCGCGAATATGCAAATCCCAATAGCCCCGTGCTTTTTCCGACAGTCCCAAACGCTCTGCGGCCAGGCGATAGTCGGTATAAATCGAAGGCCCAACAATTTCAAAGTAAGTTAATCCGCCGTTATAGCGCAGAAAATAGCGTTTCCGTTCGGTTAATAAAAAATTGTGATTAATCGAGGCGAGCAATTGCCAAGGGGCAAACTCAAAGTAATATTCAGGAGTCGTGTTTAAGCCCAGTTCCGCCATCATTTGGGCGAAGAACGTAGAATGTTTGCGGGATAAACGCCCATTTCCGTATTCTTCCAACAGCACCCGAATTAAAGTGGCTTGGATCTCGTTGCAAGCTCCCCCCAAAATCCGCGACATCCGACTAGCTTCTACCAATCCATCCAAAGACGCGATCGCCAACAGTTGTTTGTAACCGTCAACCGTCATTTGCTCCCGTAAGTAACGTTTATTGGGGGTTAAGGTCGGATTGAGATCGGCTTCGGCTCGTTGTTGTAACGCCCGTTTAATGGCATTAACGGTGAGAACTTGGACATTATCTAAATAATTTTCTCCCAGGTGGGGCAATTCCCACGCTTGCCAAGGAATTTCGATGCGATCGCGCACTTGTTGCAGATAATAGGAACGCTCATTTTGATAATGCTTCAAATTATCGTACCAAAACAGATTCAGCCGATTAATGCGATATAACAGCCGTTGCAAAAACAAATGGGCTGCTTCTTGTTCGACATTTTGCGATGTGCTGGTTTTATTACCATAGGCTTGATCTAAGGCTACGGCGATCGCGGTTTCTAGCGGTTCAACACGTTGAGGTTGGGCTTGAATATGGGTATCTAAATCCTCGGTTTGCAAGAGTTGCAGGAAAAGCTGTTCGGCTTCTGAGTAATTTGGATTTTCAGATTTCGAGAAAATCGTTCGGGCATGAGGAAACGTTTCCGTAGGTTTGCGATCAAGACTGAGGGCAACCGTCATAACATTTTGCGCCAAATGGGTGTGGGAGAGAAAAAACGAGAGCGTCAACTTTCTTGGAATGTCAAGAATTGTTACAACTCCCTAATAACACCATAGACAACCACTTTTCTGATCTCCGTCCATCGCAAGGCAGAATGACAGTTTTCGAGAGTTAGAGATCGGTTTGGGGGGACTGGTTTAGATTTTGGAAATAATCAATTCCCTCTTGTAAACAGCGTAGATACAGTTTGCTGTCTTCTTTTTGTTGCAATTTAGGTAAAATAATCGCGTCTTTTAAGGTAAAAATCAAAATTTCAGGCTCAGGATTATTTAGTAATAAAATAGCTTCAATGTCTTTAAGATTCAGTTTTCCCAGCACCTGATTATCCAACATGACTTTAAGGAAATGGGGATCAAGAAAGCAATGTTTAACTCGGCTCAATTGCCATCCTTTATAAATCATGATTGCAACGGCGATCGCGACAGGCCACAATGTCCAACCAGAGAGCCAGTTATGGGAAATTTCAACAACAAGAGTATGTCCTTTAAAACCTTGGATAACCCGATCCACAATTTCTCCCATTCCTAACATTAAACGGGACATAATTAATAAAAATAAAAGGAACCCAGATTCTTGAATAATTTGTTTGAGCAATGTCCAAGAATGTTGAAATTGCCAGACTGAAAAAATATGCCATTTAGACGGTGTTTTTTGGAGATTAATCCCCGAATGCTTTAGATAGTTTTTTCTAATTTCTTCTTTAACGACCTGATACTGAGCATACTTTTCTGGATGTCTATGAGGCTGGAAGATTAAAGGGGTCTGACGAGTGGACACAATCCTATCATCGTCTAATGAAAACTCTGCATAGTTTCCTAATCCTTGACTCTGATTAAAAATAATAGGAGCATTGACCCATTGCTGAAAGATTTTTGCTTGATAGAGGGCTTGAGGGACGGTTTTTGCTTCATCAATAATCCATTCTACCTCATCAAATTGTCTTAAACTAATTTGCCAAACCTTTCCGAGTTTTTCTTGAAATGCACCACCATAAATGATAACTTGACTAATTTTAATCTCTCGAATTGTTGTCCAATCAAATTGAAGTTTGGAAGGAGGTCGATTCGGCAAATGAGATTTCCGAATTAATTGGCCATCGTCGGTTTGCAATAAATAAATTGGAATACTATATTTTCCTTGGTGGTAATCAGCTTTAGCCCATCCATAGTCGAGATACCACAGGATCAAAAAGCCTGCTAATACCCAACTAAAGTAAACTTTCCCCAGATAGGTTACCCAAGATAACAATAGAAAAATAAAAAAGAATAAAATTCCCGCCCATTCATTTTCCTGCTTCTGCTCACAGATCAATTCAGACCACATGATTCTTAAAATAAAAAAATAAAGGGTTTGAAAAAACTTTTTAACTTGAGCAAAGGGAGAAAGCAAGATTGCAAAAGAATTTTTTTGGGGATGAGTCATCTTACCCAGAAAAAACAAAGATTCTGGCATAATAAATCAGCTTCTTGAGAGCTTGATAAACATTAAAACGTACAGTGTAATTCAGTAAAAGCCCAAGCAATTTTTTGATGTTTCGCATCTGAAGTTTTAGCAACTACCTATTCCCGACTTATTTATGGTCTCATTCAGCAACAGCGTGATTATCTTGGGTTGTGACTCCCCTATGACCTCATTGAACAGATTGCCCACCTTTCTTTATTCCTTCGATAAAAAATTTAGTTTTCCTTTTCAGAATTTCTAAAACTTTTGCTATCAAATAAAATGATCTCAGATTTTTATAATAAAAAAATCGCATGAGAATCTTGGCTGTTCCCTGACAATGAATACATAAAAATCGGATTTCTTTTTTTAAATCCTTATTAAATCCATAGGGAATTCCGTTTTTAAATATAATTTTTTTTACTCCCAATTGCATTTGATATTCATCGTCTAAATAATTTTCTGAAACATTAATGCAATGCTCAACAGTCATATCATTAATAACCTTGGTAAAATTAGCTACTCTAGGATTATTTTTTGACCAAAAATACAACAAAGTCATATCACAAATCCCCCCTGGCTGTTGATTATCAATATGCCATTGCCATTTAGCATCCAACTGCGTCCTTAAATCTTTATTGCTACGATAGGCTTCAATACAAAAAGAGGTAAAATCTTCAATTGCTTCCAGTGTCCAATACGCAAAATGAGAACAGGATGACCAGCGAAAATTGGATTGATTTTGAGGTTCATTTAAAAAGGTCGTATAATTGCCAGATAAGACAGGAGCTAATACGGATGAATAATTCGCAAACGTCATAATATCGCTATCGAGGAAAAACGCTTGGGTTGCATTATTTCTCTTCATCCATTCTTCTAGCATAAACAAACGTTTCCAGCAGACATCATCGTACTTTTCATCGTAGGTACACATCTTAACATACCATTTTTTAAACTCTTGATATTTCTCGCATTCTATTAAGGTCGTATTCCAGTGATGTTCCCAAAAGTCTTGATTACTATCACTTCCGATCAGCACAACTGTTTTATTAAAATCGGCTGCTGATTTTAGAGCAAATTTCAGATAAGTTGGTTTGCCGATAAAGTGAGTGATGACGACGGGAATTTCTGCTTGATTCATTGGGCGTATAATTTAGTAAAAATAATGTAAATACTTTAAACAGAGATTTAGTTTATGCACAAAAAAATTAAAATCTAGATCGGGTATTTTTTATAGTATTGGAGCAAATCCGACTTTCCGTTGATATCGGTAATAATAAACGGTTCGTTGTTCAACTGCCAGATAATAGGCTTTGAGGTAATCATCGAAGTTAGCCGGTTGCCGAAACTATTTTATCGGAAGGTCAATCCCCTTGAACCATTGCCCTGTTTTGCCGCTCAGTTTGCGCTTGTTTTTAATTTTTTAATGCTCCATTAACCAAAGACGTTAATTATGGACATCTTATTGTTACATAAGGTTGAACAAAATTTTCAGACAGTAAGACTAATTGACAATCTCGAATTTTGGGATTGATTTTGGGATAGACGGTTTAGAGAAAAAATCCAGATAAATCCCTTTAAATAAGTTACAAATGATGATCTTCGTTATTTATGAGTCCATGCCAGTGAAAACACTGACGAGTTTTTTAAAGACTTTTTAAAGATGCGGGTTAATACAGGTGTTTTATGGTTTTCCAGAATGATAGATATTAAGTTATAGATTTTAAAGATTTTCTTAAGAATTCGACGTTTGATCATCCCTTAGCGTGCCCAATAGGTGTCTGGGAGTCCAAGACTTATGCCGGTCAATACTCAGCAATTGCCCATTTCTAACAACCTTGTGCAAGATATTAATCCTATTTTGTTCTTGTCTCCTAAAGAATTCAATAAAATTTCTCCTGTTACTTCTCAGATCAGTAATTTCTTTCAAAAAAAAGAAAGGTATTTCCCAGACCTAAATTACTCAACCGCACTGCGCCAATACAAATTTCAAAGTGTAACAGTTAACGTCAAGGGAGAAATCACCCAATGGACACCCGGAATTGCTCAATATTATCGAGAAAAGTTAGACAAAGGGATCTATTTGGATATGGTCTATATTCCTGGTGGGACATTTATGATGGGTTCTCCTGCTAGTGAAAAGAAAACTGATTGGTCAGACGGTCGGGAAGAGGAACAGCATCTTGTCACCCTTGAACCTTTTTGGATGGGAAAGTTTGCGGTTACCCAGAAGCAGTGGCGAGCGATAATGGGCTGGAATCCTTCCCGATTTAAAAACGATCAGCATCCGGTAGAACAGGTAAGCTGGAACCATTGTCAACAATTTTGTCAAAAACTGTCGGAATTTACCGGAAAAAACTATCGATTACCCAGTGAAGCCCAATGGGAATATGCTTGTCGAGCAGGAACGACTACGCCTTTTAATTGTGGAGAAACCTTAATTACGGATTTGGTCAATTACGACGGCACTGAAGTTTACGCCGCAGAAAAAAACGAAATTTTTTGGGATAGCACGGAAGAAGTGGGATTGTTCCCGCCGAATGCTTACGGATTGTACGATATGCACGGGAATGTGTGGGAATGGTGCGAAGACGAATGGCATGATAATTACGATGAAGCCCCTAGCGATGGGAGTGCTTGGGTCGATAATCATTCAGACAGTGACGGACGTATTATCCGTGGTGGATCTTGGCATTCTCACCCCATTTATTGCCGTTCGGCCAATCGTTACTATTTCCACCGGAATTTTTCGATTAGTTATCTCGGTTGTCGGGTTGTCTGTGGAGATTGTTAGGCGGCATCGCCTATCTCAAGCTGGGGGACTAATATCCGACCGTCATAGCCGAGTTGGTTATAGTGCTGGAGGGTTTGTTGCGCGATCGCCGTTTCTTGTCCTGCGGTCACCAAGGCCACACAAGCTCCGCCAAAACCAGCCCCCGTTAATCTGGCTCCTAATACATTTGGGGTGGTTTGTAAAATCGTGACCAAATTATCCAAGGCAGGCACTGATACTTGATAATCATCCCGTAAGCTGGCATGGGACGCATTCATCAACTCCCCAAACCGCTCCGGTGTTACCCCTTGCACCACTTCTAACACCCGATTATTTTCAGTAACCACATGGCGAGCGCGACGATTAAAGGGTTCAGGTAAAGATTCAGTTGTAGTTTCATCCCTAATATCCCGTAAGGCTTCTACGCCTAATAAATTGGCCGCTTCTTGGCATTCGGATCGCCGTTGATTATAGCCACTGCTAGCCAAGGTACGAGGAACCCCACTATCAATCACGACAATTGAGGTTTGAGGGGGAAAGGGTAAGACTCGGCGTTCCAGCGATCGCGTATCTAAAAATAACAGATGGTTTGTGTCGGCTAAACTCGAAGCCATTTGATCCATAATGCCGCACTGTACGCCTGCGTAGTGAATTTCAGCCTGTTGAGCGAGTTGGGCAATTTCCACATCATCTATCTCTAATTCTAAGCGTTGACGAATAGCGCGGAGGGTAGCCACTTCCAAGGCCGCACTACTGGATAATCCCGATCCCATCGGCACCGTTGACGCTACATAAATATCCAAAGGCGGAATGGTATGTCCAGCTTGACGTAACACCGCTAAACAGCCAAAAATATAACTGGCAAATCCTGATGGTGTATGATTTTCGTCTAAAATTTCGACCTGTTCATGGAAATTATCGGAATAGAGTTGATGGTGCTCTCCAGCGTCATTCAAACTGACTTTTACAGTTGTTTGTTGGGGAATAGCCGTCGGTAAAACAAAACCATCGTTGTAATCCGTATGTTCTCCCAGTAAATTGACCCTTCCGGGCGCACTGGCTTGGGTTTCCGGGTCTTTATGAAAAATTTCTTGAAAATTCATACGCTGCATTCATCCCCCTATTTTTCGAGTGGAATCGGTCGCGATCGCCCGTTGACTTTAATCTGGGGAAAGTTCGGATCACAGGTTAGATTTTCCAGATGAACCTAGATGCCTTATTATCCAAGGGATTTCAATCTCTGCACGTCTATCTAAAGACTTGAAGACGAACTTCTTTGGGTAGATGTTGGTTCATCCCTTTTTGATGAAAAAATGCAGACCGTTGCAGATTCATGGGTCTAAACCATGCATAATGTCATCTAATGGATGGGCGAATTGTTCAGCCTAACTGCCAACTGATTTTTCATACGCTAGAAATTATGCAAGCCAGTCTATTGAGTTCGGTGATTTTACCCATTGCTTTGGCAATTATTATGTTAGGCATGGGCTTAACCCTTGTCCCAGAGGATTTTCAACGGGTTAGAAAGTATCCTAAAGCGGTCTCCATTGGCTTGATCAGTCAGCTTGTTTTGTTGCCTTTGATCGGTTTTGCCATTACCCAGACCATTCCTATGCAGCCGGCGATCGCGACGGGGTTAATGATCATTGCCCTGTGTCCAGGCGGCCCGTCATCCAATATCTTTACCTATCTGGCGAAGGGAGATGTGGCTCTTTCGGTGACCCTAACGGCCTTTAGCAGTTTTATCACGGTGTTAACCATTCCCCTGTTTGGCAACCTGGCCTATCAGTATTTCATGCAAGAGACGGCGGCGATCGCGCTACCGATTGGGAAAACCATTTTACAAGTGTTTGTGATGACTATCTTGCCGATTGCCTTGGGAATGGGGATTAGACAGTTATTTCCGAATCTGGCCCATCGTTTAGCCAAGGTGACCAACCAACTCGCGGTTATTTTCCTCGCGTTAATTATTATCTTGCTGGTCATTCGGGAATGGGATCGCCTGCCTGGATTTATTGTGCAAGTCGGATTAGGGGTATTGTTGTTAAATATTCTGTCGATGTTAACGGGCTTTTATCTCAGTAAGTTGCTCCAACTTCAACCTGCTCAGCAAATCTGCATTGCCATTGAAGTGGGCATTCAAAATGGAACTCTCGCGATCGCGATTACGGCGGGTTTACTCAACAATCCCGATATGGCGATTCCTGCCGCTGTTTATAGTTTGTTGATGAGTCTGACTGGATTTGGGGTCATTCGTTATGGCAGAAAAATAGAAGCAATGACAATAAAACCGTCAAATTTTGACAGGGAAAAACAAAGTACAACCGATGTTTGTCGTTAATCTCAATGCAATTTACTGCAATTTAATGTAATGATGTTTTGGTACGATCGCCAGTTAATTGAAGCGAATAATATTACCTTAGGAATTAATCATCCTGGGTTGATTTATGGGGCAACGGTTTTTACAACCCTGCGGGTTTATCATCAGTCCTTGTCCCATCGCCTGACCCATTGGGAACAACACTGCGATCGCCTCAAAAGAAGCCTAACCGAATTTCAATGGCCCTTTCCCGATTGGCAGGAAGTAACCGAAGCCGCAGAAACCTTATTAAAGCATTATCCCATTTTACGAATTGTCGTTTTTCCCGATGGAAAATTGTGGGTAACCGGACGCTTTTTACCCGATGATTTAGCGGAACGACAACAGCAAGGAATTAACGGTTGGTTAGCAGATAAAGCCTTATTTCAACGTCCTTTAGCAGATTATAAAACGGGAAATTATTTAACAGCTTGGCTCGCCCTCCAAGAAGCCCAAAAGCAAGGAGCGAAAGAAGCCATTTTAATAGATAGCGAAAAAACCTGGTTAGAAACCAGTACAGGGAACCTTTGGGGGTGGAAAGAAAATAGTTTTTGGACTCCCCCTGATGACGGCAGAATCTTACCTGGAATTACGCGATCGCAGCTTTTAAACTATTTAAAAAAAATGGGAATAACAGTTCATCAAACAGAAGCATGGACACCGAATTTTATTCAATCCTTAGAAATGATTGCCTATAGCAATTGTGGCGTTGAAATTATTCCCTTTAAAACCATTTTTAATTCCTCCCAATCCTTAGAATTTAGACAATTTCCCGAAGCCCTGAATTGGCTAAAAAATTATTTTGCAGATTAAATATTGCTGGCCAGATCCATCATCGATTCCAGTCTGATACATTGATAGCTAATACCAAATTAATTTGATTTATATGCAAATAGGATTCTCGATATTATCCCCCCTAGCCCCCCTTTCAAAGGGGGGAAGCCGTAGGCGGGGGGATTAGGTAAATGCACTGTTTTCTATTGAATTTGTTATAACCTTCCAGACTGTCTAAAAACCTTGGGGAATGATGCGTATTATTAAAATCATACAGTTGCACGAGCTATGAAATTTAATGTATCCCGCCTGTTTTCCCTCAATGTTATCTTGACAATTCCATTTGTCATTCAACTCATCATCGTAATTGGCGGGATTAGCTGGCTAAGCGCACAAAGCACACGGCAAGTTGTCAATCATTTAACCCTGTTATTACTTGAAAAGGTTGGCGATCGCCTGCAATCGGAAATTGATCAGATGCTAGCGCGGCCAATTACCATTACCCAAGAACACCAAGACCTGATTGATTTAGGGATTCTCGACTTAGATAACCTGGAACCTTGGGCACCCTACATTTATAAACAATACCTCAACTATCAAGAAGGCTCTTTGACGGGATTTTTAGTCTGCGATCGGAGCGGGGCGTTTCGTAGCGCAGGTCATACCTACGATCAACAGGGCAAAAAAATTCAAGGGTTAGGACGAGCAACTCCCAAGATCGGGTATAAATACTATGCTTATCAATCTATTCAAGATTACATCGCCAATCGGAACGAAAAATTGGTACTTGATTATTTTGATTGCACCAAAAGACCCTGGTATATAAACACGGTAAAAACCCAAAAACCGCAATGGACTACCCTCTTTACTCGTCAGATCTATCAAAAAAGCCTCGCCATTAATTTCTCCCGTCCCCTCTATAGCCCCGATCGATCCCAACTACTGGGCGTAACCTCAGTTCAGCTTAGTTTACAGGTGCTTAATCAGTTTTTAGAAGCTTTGAAGATTGGGCAATCGGGTAGTGCTTTTATTGTTGATCAGCAAGGATATCTAATTGCGGATTCTACAGGGTTAAGTCAAATAAAAATTATTAATCAAAAAGCAGAGCCAATTCTAAGCAAGGACAGTACAAATCCCGTTATTCAAACAATTTCTCGTGATTTACTGAGTTTTAATCTAGAAAAGCCTGAAAGACAATATTTTCCTGATTTCAAGATCAATAATCAAGGCTATTTTGTCTTGACCCTCCCCCTCAAACAGCACAATGGACTCAACTGGCTAGCCGTTATTGTTATCCCACAGGCAGATTTTTTCAACACCATTTGGCAAAATCAAAGACTCACTTTTATTCTATCGACCACCGCATTATTGATTGCGATTATTCTGGGCTTAATTTCGGCTTATTTCATTACTCAACCTATTACCCGTTTAAGCCAAGCCACTTTAGAATTAGCAAAAGGAAATTGGCAAAAACCGATTGAATTGAGCGTAATTAAGGAGTTGAAAGTCCTAGCCCAAGGGTTTCAGCAAATGGCCAATCAACTTCAAGATTTTGTTAAAAAAATCCAAAATCAAGAACAGCAACTCAGGCAATTTTTAGGCGTGATGCCCATTGGCGTTACGGTCTATAACGTGCATAATCAACAGGTTTATATCAATGAGCGTGGCAAAACCTTATTTCATACCCAACTCAATCACTTACAAGAAAAAATTCAGTTAACCCTTCAAGGAGAATCTTTTTATTTAGATGATATTAATTTAGAGATTAATGCTAACAATAATATTATTCTTGAGCTTTGGATGAAGCCGATTATAGATGATGATAATCATATCGTCTTTGCCATTATGATTGCTCAGGATATTACAGACAGAAAACAAGCAGAAAAATTGCTAAAAAATTATAATCAGACTTTAATTAAAGCAGTTGAAAAACAAACCCAGGCGTTAGTAGTAGCAAAGAAAAAGGCAGAAGTAGCCAATGAAGCGAAAAGCTTGCTGCTGACCAATATGAGCCATGAATTAAAGACACCACTCCATGCCATTCTAGGATTCACCGCATTAGTGCTTAATGACCCCGCCTGTTCCTCAACGTTTACTCAATCCCTCACAATCGTCAGAAAAAATGCAATCCATTTGCTCACATTAATTACGAATCTTTTAGATTTAGCCAAAATTGAAGCCGGAAAACTGATATTAACCCCTCAATCGGTCAATTTGATGGATTTTCTTAAAGAAATTGAAGAAATATTTCAACTCAGTGCCCAGACAAAAAAACTAGACTTTTCTGTAAATTGGCTAACCCCTTGCCCCCAGGTCATTCGCGTCGATGTCACTAAGCTACGACAAATTCTTTTTAATTTACTCAGTAATGCCTTTAAGTTTACGCCTTTAGGAAGTGTGTCCATCACCGTTGCCTGTTATCCCTTAGCAGAAGACAAAGCTCAACTCCGTTTTTGGATTGCTGATACGGGAATAGGGATTAGCGAAGCAGAAAAAGATAAACTGTTTCATGCATTTTATCGGGGAGAAAAGTTTCCATTTTTAATTGAAGGAACGGGGTTAGGATTGGCCCTCACTCAACAATATATCCAGTTTTTAGGGGGTGAAATTACGATTGAAAGTGAACCTCAAAAGGGAACCTGCATTCATTTTCATCTACCGATCGCCATTCTCAGTCATCCCAAAGCGCAAGTAGCACAACCCAAGGTAGAGCAACTCAAAAATTCTCCGTTGACCTCACTGCAAATTGCCCAAACAATCAAATGTCTGCCTTTATCTTGGTGTCATGCTTTCTATGACGCTTTAATGGTTCTTGATGAACCGACCATGTTGAGATTACTAAGTAGGTCAACTTAATTAAAAGAAAAACGAGAAACGGAATATCCACCTTGTCTGGCTCGATTCTCAATTCCTTCAATCAGAGCATAGGCTAAATCTAACTCATCATCAAAGACTCGACCCGCTA
>JAYKGY010000075.1:0-35365 GCA_035285545.1 Snowella sp.
TACCCATACCCAAAACCAAGGCTATTCTCCTAACCAGGAAGAACTCAATGAGATACTTAGTCTTTGAAGGTAACACTTGGGAAATTTACGAAGAACTCAGACAGAAAGACAAAATTCTGCATAAAAACCTTTGTAAACTCATCAAAGAAATGCTGAGAGAAGATCCCGCCAAAGGAACAGGTAAACCTGAACCCTTAAAACATAACTTATCAGGTTTGTGGTCAAGAAGACTTTCTCAAAAAGATCGCCTAATTTACAAATTTGATGATAAATATGTTTATATTTTTGCCATAGGTGGTCATTATGATTAAGTTAAACAAAGCGCGATCGCCGACTTCAGGATTTGGGATCTAACTTCAGAGGCTTAGGCGGATGATACACCCGACGACCGTAGAGTTCTGTGATCCAGCCTAAATGCCCTGTAATCCAATCATTTAAATATTCTTCCTGATAACGCCAGCCCCAATTCCCATCAGCTTTACCCGGTAAATTCATACGAGATTCCGTCCCCAACCCGAAAATATCCTGCAACGGGAAAATGGCTGTATTGGCGACTGCTCCCATAGCAAGGCGAATTAAAGACCAGTGGATACCCTCATTACAAACGCACCCTAAATAATCGGTCACCCGTTTTTGCTCTTCCGGCGATCGCGCAGTAAACCAACCAACCGTCGTATCGTTATCATGGGTTCCCGTATAAACCAAAGACTTCCGATTAACGTAATTAAAAGGCAAAAAAGGATTTGCTCGATCTGAATCAAAGGCAAAATGCAAAATTTTCATCCCAGGAAAGCCGAAATCGTCCCGTAACGCTTCCACACTTGGTGTAATTACCCCTAAATCTTCGGCAACAATGGGTAAATTGCCCCCTAAACTTTCCTGAAGGGTAGTTAAAAAGGCTCGACCCGGTGCATCAACCCAATCCCCATTAACGGCAGTTTTTTCTCCCTGGGGCACAGCCCAAAACGCATCAAACCCGCGAAAGTGATCGATCCGAACAATATCCACATATTGAAAAATTGCCTTAAATCGTTGTATCCACCAGGCAAAATTGGTTTCGGCTAATTTATCCCAGTTATAGACAGGATTTCCCCATAGTTGCCCAGTTTCACTAAAATAATCGGGTGGCACTCCGGCCATTAAAGCCGCCTCTCCCGTTTCTTCATCGAGGCAGAAAATATCAGGATTGGCCCAAACATCCGAGCTATCGTGGGCGACATAGATAGGAATATCCCCGAAAATCTCTACGTCTTTTTCGTTAGCATAGGTTTTTAAGCTTACCCATTGCCGAAAGACAATAAACTGCAAAAATTGATGATAAAAAATGGTGTCTTTAAGCCGTTCTTTCCAAGCCGCGATCGCGTCCGGTTTGCGTTTGACTAGATCTGTTTCCCAGGTATTCCAACTAGCCCCGGAATGGACTTCTTTTAAGGCCATAAAGAGGGCATAATCGTCTAGCCAATAGGCTTGTGCCTGACAAAACTCGGTAAAATCTACCGTTAATTTTTGAGGTTGAGTCTTTTTAAACGCATCGCAAGCTTTTTTAAAAAGGGGAAATTTAAATTGTTTAACCCCTTCAAAATCCACCGTATCTAAGGGGAAAACGGGGACATTTTCTAGGTCTGTGGCGGATAAAAGTCCCTCTTCCACTAACTTTTCAAGACTAATTAACAACGGATTGACTGCCAGAGCCGAATAACAGAGATAGGGAGAATTACCATAGCCCGTCGGGCCGAGGGGCAAAATTTGCCAAATACTTTGATGACTAGCCGCCAAAAAATCAACAAACCGATAAGCCGCATCCCCTAGATCCCCGATCCCAAAGCGACCGGGAAGAGACGTTGGATGTAATAAAATTCCGCTGGAGCGTTTATCTAACATGATTAATTCACATCCCTAAGAGTTGGGCATCCTGTAAAAACGATGGGCGGCCTATCTTGTCCTTTTTCCGCCTTTTTCCATAGTATTGTAGGTATGTGGCTTTGGATCAAAATACCGGATTTCGGCGAGCAAATTTAGGGTAGATGATTTATGGGTGCGATTGATCAACCAAGTTATGGGGTTGTTTGGGTAACGGCATCGTCTCAGGATGAAGCCCAGGCGATCGCGACAATCTTAATCGAAGAACAGTTAGCGGCTTGCGTCAATATTTTTCCCGTTCAGTCTATCTATCGTTGGCAGGGCGAGATACAACGGGAACCGGAATGGCAATTAGTGATTAAAACAGATCTAGCGCGGTTTGAAATTTTATCAGCAAAAATTCAAGCAATTCACTCCTATGAAGTGCCTGAAATAATTGCTCTACCAATTACCGCCGGTTCTGAAGCTTATTTAGCCTGGTTGGGAGCAAGTATCACTGCTTAAGTAGTTAAAGGCACAACCGACAACCCTTAACCTTCCAAGTCGTGTACTTCAGACATTCCCAATCCTCTTCATCAACGATAGGATTAACAATATCTCCCAAAATTTCAAGCTCACCCGCTTCTGGAATAGGAAAAGTTCGGTATTAAATTGGTTTTTCTTGTGGCTCATTTAAGACTGTCACAATCAAACGAGCATGATTAACCTCTGGTCTTTCTCCCAACCATTGAATTTGACCATTTTCATAGATCGCTTCATAACTTTTTAACATTGCTTTGACTCCTATAAATTTTAGATTGAAAAAGCATGGAAATTAAGAAAATTTGATGTTAGCTTGCTTTTCAATAGATTTGAGCGTACCTAAAGGAATAATTTGGTTACTATGAATAGGTACGATTGTTGTTAATCGGGTTTCAGGATTGAATAACTTCAGATGAGAGCCAGTTTGTTTAACTTCAACAAAACCTGCTTCTTTAAGTTGCTTGATCACCTCTTTAGCCGTCAATCTAGGAGATTTTTTAGACATTATTAAATCCTAGAGAACTAATTGAACAATTTCTTTTGTGTTTGTTAGTTCCAATAGATGATCAGGAATAGGTTCTAACATTAAAGCGATCGCATCTTTTAAATTTTCAATAGCGGTTTCTTTGGTTTCTCCAAAAGAAGAGACAAAATTAAGTTCAGGACAAGTCGCAGAGAAAGAATTTGCCTCATCGTCCCACTCTAAAATAACTCGAACATTCATCAGTTTTCCTCCTGTAAAGAAACTATTTTTTTGTTGATATAAATTGGGCGATTAATTTATAAAAGTCTGATTCAATTTCAAAAACCTCCGTAACTTCTACAAAAGCCCAACGGCCATAAATACCCAAATTATTTACCCCCGAAATCCCATAATTTCGCATGGTATTTGCCTTATCCTTCGCATTTTCTCCTCGATAACCTTTAATTTCTACAATTAAATTTAAAGGGTCAAAGTGCCCATCATTAATTTACACAATAAAATCGGGAATAACGCATCACCCGATTCTAGCTGTTTACTATCGATCAACAACGTTCTCGGACGGGATAGGCGATCGCCTAGATCATCATAATTACAGAACAATTTCAGAATAGCAGTCTCTACTGCCTCCAACTGACAGAAAAAAGGACGAAAACTATTAGATTGATGGTGTTGCCAATCGGTCAATAAAGCTTTGGTGATCGGAGTGACTTTCCAGTTGTTGTTCTCAGGTAAATTGCGCCATTGATTTACTTTGTCCCGAATACTATTGATAAATAACGATAATTCGCCATTTTTAGAATGGGTATCAAATACATCTAGAGTTTGTTGAACTGCCTTTTGCTTGCGAGACTGGGGAATGGGCGTAAGAAAGTTTGCAGGTCGTCGTTGATCAATAATTTTCTGAGTTGGCAACCCATTCTTATCCAGTTCCCAATGTTTCGTTGGGCGACCATAAGGAGAATTTAAGATGAGTTTCTCAAAAAATTGCTCAGACATAGACCAAAATAGCTAAATTTTAGAAGAACATACATTTAAGATTTTCACTTAAAAAACATCTTAATTCCGAGTCTGTTAAACTTTCTAAAAATTTTGTAACTAAATTCGTTGCTGATCCCCTTTGAGTCCGCGCGTCAATAGGAGCTTTTTTATGAGGCTCAAAAGCTAAAAACTGCTTAATTTTCGACTCCCCTCTCTAAATAGCGGAATGGGGGAAGAAATGGCTTGAGTAACTGTTTCACTTGTTGGCGAATGGGATCGGTGTCGAGTAAATGGGCTAGGGCACGATGATAGTCCGCGATCGCGCAGTTCCAATCTCCCCGTAAATAGTAGGTATAACCCCGTTCTGCATAAATTCGTCCTCGCCAAGCAGATTTGAGACGAAGGGCTAAATCTAAATTTTCAATGGCGGCATCGTATTGTCCCGATTTGCGTAACAGAATGCCTAAATTAATTCTGACGGAACCGTTATAGGGGTTGAGGTCAATCACCCGTTCATAGTCTGCTAGGGCGTTCAGCCAATTGCCTTGGAGTGCGTAACAATTCCCCCGATTATTATAGGCTTCTGCAAATCGAGAATTGAGTAAAATGGCGTGATTGTAGTCCTGAATGGCAGAAAATAATTGACCTTGGCGAAAATAGAGTAATCCTCGATAGTTGTAGTCCGTCGCACTTTCGGGATAGCGAGTTAACCACAAATTCAAGAGCGCGATCGCCGTTGCATACTTTTCTTGCTTAGCATTAATTTGAATCGCTAATCGGAGTTGAGCATCAGGTAAGGTGGCCCAATCATCATTGACAATTGGTGTATCCCCGTTATGGATGGCGAGGGAATGGGATTCCGTCTGATTAGCTCGGTTGTGCTGCGAGAAAAATTGCATCGTCTTTCAGGAAAAGAAACTAACCTTACTGTAATCCGTTAGCTCAGGCTTTTGGAAGAAAGCTTGTGTCAATCCTTGAATTGGCTCCCTCCCAAGCGATTGTTATCCTGCTTTTGAGGAAACCGGATCTAAATTTTCTTGGCCCATTAGGATAATGACGCTAGCGCACTGCTAAAATTTGGCAAGACAGCGATCGCCGCTCCTAACCGCCCAATTGTTTTTCCCCTTCCTATGACAACCGCTCCTGTATTCTCCAATGCGCCTGATATTACGGGTCATGATTATTGCGTAATAGGACTCTCCACCTGTTTTATTAAAGACGATGGAGAATTTCACCAAGTCAACGTCCTAGAGCCGATTCCCTCCGCTGCCTTAGAAGCGATCCTCAAAGGGGTTCCCACTTCATTCCAATGGGCAAGAGCCATGACTGTTGGTGAGGTAATTGTCGATGATCAGCCCTCTAAATCGGCCTATTTTCCCGAATCAGCCCAATTCTGTGATAATTTTGTGGAAAGAATTGTAGCAACGATTCGGACTTATAAAAGTCGTCCCCAAGCCCAAGTTCATATCCCGCTAGGTTCGGTTCGGGAAGATCTAAATTACTCCTTAGAACGGAAACGGGTGTTAAACGCGACCAATATCGTCCGCGCAGAAGATAACGTTAAACAGCATCCCCATACTCATCAGGTTCTTTAATTCTTGGAAAGGTTATTATGTTAAAGCTTTATGGCGCACCCCAAAGCCGAGCCGCTATCGTCCAGTGGTATTTAGAAGAAATCGGCGTTCCCTATGAGTTTGTACTGTTAGATCTGAAAAATGGAGAACATCGCCAGCCGGACTATCTGGGCATCAACCCCTTTGGTAAAGTTCCCGCCATCACGGAAGGAGATTTTCAACTCTGGGAATCGGGGGCGATTTTGCTCTACTTATCAGAAAAATATGACCAAGCTCCAGTTTCTGTAGAAGAGAAAAGTACCCTGATTCAATGGGTGATTTTTGGAAATTCAACCCTGGCAAATGGTTTGTTTTTGGAAGCGGTACGGGAAAAGGAAATGCCCCGTTTATTAACGCCCTTAAATTCTTTGTTAGCGCAGCAACCCTTTTTAATCGGCGATCGCTTTACGGTGGCGGATGTGGCAGTGGGATCGTTGTTGGCCTATGTTCCCATTATGCTGAAATTGAATTTTGATGATTATCCGGCTGTAGCAGATTACCTGAAACGGTTAACGGAACGTCCGGCTTTCCAAAACACCATTGGCAAACGGCCTAGTTAATTCTTGAATCATTTAACAGTTAAGGGAGATAATAGACTGATTATCGATTCATCTCCTCTAAAATAAAATAAGCTTTTTGATATCTTTGCGCGTGATCGGGTGTTTGTTATCGATTAATGACGACTAATGACAGCGATCGCGTCACCCCAGCAAGCAACTTTTAATCCTAAATTACGTCTCATTTCCATAAAATAACATTTTTATTTCAGCAGATTTTTTAAAAAAAGAAATTACACTTTTAGAGTGATTTTGAAGATGTTATCTGAATTTCGCTAAATCATTGATTTCTAGAGGATGACGAAGTTAACTCGTTTACATTGTTCATGAAAACCCCTATCGTTTTTATTATCTTTCGTCGTCCTGACACCACTCGAAAAGTTTTTGAGAAGATTCGTCAAGTTAAACCCCCTAAACTGTTTATCATTTCCGACGCTCCCCGTCCCGATAAACCAGGAGAAGCAGAAAAATGTGAACAAGCTCGTGCCATCATTGACACCATTGATTGGGATTGTGAAGTTTATAAAAACTATGCTGAGGTTAATTTAGGCTCCTATCAACGCATTCCGTCAGGCTTAGACTGGGTGTTTAGTCAAGTTGATGAAGCCATTATTTTAGAAGATGACTGTCTACCGGAAATCAGCTTCTTTCAGTACTGCGAAGAATTGTTGGACTATTATCGCCATGACACAAGAATTATGGCAATTTCGGGAGATAACTTCCAATTTGGGCAACAAAGAACCCCAGACAGCTATTATTTTTCTCGCTATACCCATTCCTGGGGGTGGGCGACTTGGAAACGAGCCTGGCAATATTTTGATCTAGAAATGAAAGTTTGGCCACAAGTTCGAGAACAAAAGCTGTTAAAACTGATTCTGGAGAATGACAGAGATGCCCGCTATTGGGAGTGGATTTTACAATTAACCTACGAATCTAAAATTAAAGCCTGGGATTACCGATGGACATTCGCCACTTGGTTACAAAATGGACTCACGATTTTACCGAGTGTCAACCTGATTAGTAATATTGGCTTTGGAGCCGATGCAACCCATACCGTTAGCATTAAAAATCCTTGGATTAATTTACCGACTCAGAAAATGAATTTTCCCTTACACCATCCTCAATTGATGATTCGAGATCGTATTGCGGATGACTTCACCCAATCAACCATGTTTAATCCTAGCTTAAAATTCCGTATCCAAAGAAAAATTCCCCTATTCGCCAATATTTTTAAGTCAATTAACAAAGTGAAATAAAGGAGTTAGAAAATAATGATTGAATTAACGGAATTAAATGATCCCTCTATAGCAGAACCAGAAATCAAGAAAATTGAACAAGAAATTTCCAGATTATTATCCCAATATTCCAACAACAATTCTCCCTCCTTAGAACAGTTATGGAAAATGATGGATTCGGTTTGGGATGAACTGGGCTGTGATAATCAAAAAATCGAAATTGAAAAAATCAATCAGTTTTATCAACATCCGGTTTGGACTTTAAATGGCTTATTTATTGAGAAAGATGAGGCTTCTCTCCTTAACCGCCAATTAATCTGTGATTGGATTGGAAAACATGAAGCGGAGATCAAGACGATTATCGATTATGGGGCTGGCATGGGATCACTAGCCAAGCTAATTACGATGAACTTTCCCAACTTGTCTATTAATTTATATGAACCGTATCCAAGCCAAATCGTTGTAGCCCGCCTAAGTTCTTATTCTAATATTCATTTTGTGAATCAATTAAATGACCAGCTTTATGATTGTTTAATTAGCACAGATGTTTTAGAACACATTCCCGATCCCCTCCCTTTTCTAGCAGAAATGATTGATCACGTTAGACCGGATGGATATCTGATTATTGCTAATTGTTTTTATCCGGTTATAAAATGTCATCTTCCTTGTACCTTTCATCTAAGATATACCTTTGATGTTTTTACTCGAATTATGGGGCTAAAAAAAATAGAAAATTTGTCTGAAAACTATATAGATGTTTATCAAAAAACTAAAAATGTTACTTTTAATTGGCGATTAATTCGCTTTTTGGAAAAAAAATCTCAAGTTTTATACCGATTTATTGAAATCATTCGTACCCTATATCATCAAGCAAAATATTGAATTCTATCAAGAGATCTTAACCTATGAAAGTTGTAATCCTGAGTAATGATGATTTGAAATGGGGGGCGGGTAAAGCGGCCTATCGCCTCCATCAAGGATTACAAAAACATCCCATTAATTCCCATTTCTTAGTACAAAATAAACTCAGTGATGATGATACTGTTATTGCCCCCAAAAAAGCACTGGGAAAAGCAATGGCAAAAATTCGACCAACCCTCAATTCTTTGCCGCTCCAATTATTCTATCCCGAAGCCAATTCCAGTATGTATTGCACCCAATGGCTACCGGATACGATCTCGAAAACGGTGGCTCAGTTCTCCCCTGATCTGATTAATCTTCATAACATTACCTTGGGTTATGTTCAAATCGAAACTTTAGCCAGGTTTAAATGTCCGTTAGTTTGGACGCTTCATGATATGTGGACGTTTACGGGGGGATGTCATTACAGCAATGGCTGCGATCGCTATCAAAACCAGTGTGGAGCTTGTCCTCAATTGTATAGCCAGCGAGAAAAAGACTTATCCCGTTGGATTTGGCAGCGCAAAGCGAAATCGTGGAAAAATCTGAATCTAACGATCGTTGCCCTTAGTCATTGGATGGCAGACTGTATCCAGCGGAGTTCTTTATTGAAGGATTTTCCCCTCGAAATTATCCCCAATGGTTTGGATTTAGAACGTTTTAAACCCATTGATAAGCCCTTAGCCAGACAGCTATTAAATTTACCCCAAGATAAACCCCTTATTCTTTTTGGTGCAATGAATGCCACACTCGATCCGCGCAAAGGTGCTCATCTCCTCTATCCGGCTATTCAAAAGCTGAATCAAGCTCAGGGACAGGATAATATTCAACTTGTTATTTTTGGGGCAACCCGACCGACCGAAGCCATCGAGTTTGGTTATCCGACGTATTATTTAGGCAGATTAAACGACGATATTGCTTTATCCTTGGCCTATTCTGCTGCTGATGTTTTTATTGCTCCCTCCCAAGAAGATAATCTTCCGAATACGGTTTTAGAAGCCTTGGCCTGTGGAACACCCTGCGTTGCCTTTAAAATCGGTGGGATACCAGATTTGATAGAACATCAAAAAAACGGTTATCTCGCCCAACCCTTTGAAATTGAAGATTTAACCCGTGGAATTGACTGGGTACTCAAAACGGTTCAATCCTCTCCTCACTTAAGCCTGCAAGCGAGGCAAAAAGTAGAAACCCAATTTAATCAATTACTCCAAGTCAACCGCTATCATTCCCTATTTAAAAAGCTAATTCAATCTTAATGTTATCCCGATTATTTCAATATGATTTATGTATAATAATCAATCTGACGTTATTTTTCTTTGTATAGAATTTGTTTACTTAGCATTATGCTTAGTTTACATTTTTAGTTCAATTTCTATTGTCCGTTGGGTTGCTTATTTCGTGACCGGCTTTAAATTTTCTATGTCGGCCTTGTATAGTCAAGACATCATGACTTATCAAATCATTTATGATAAGGTCAGCAAGATTAGCCTTGAGTCATTTATGGGACAAGAGGGCGGATTTACCAGTCTTTTATACATTACAAAGTCGTTGGGTATCTCGCTGGGATTATTTCACTGTTTGGAAATTGTATTGTTTTTATATTCCATCAGTTATTTATTTGAATGTTTTGTTCCGAAAAATAAAGCCATTGCCATCAGTTTAATTTTTGGGTTGCAACCCGTTCCTGGGGAATTAGCAATTTATCTTTTAAGACAAATTCTCTCCACTAGCATTATGTTGTTTGCCTTGGGGTTATTTTTTAGAAAGAAAATTACTTGGGCATGGATTTTAGCGATTTTTTCCAGTATATTTCATTCAAGCTCATTCTTTTATCTTCCTTTTTTTCTCGGTGGCTTATTTACTAAAAAATTGACTAAAACCTTAGTCATTTTCTTAGGATACGCTCTGATATTTTTAATCACTTATAATTTTGATTTTGGTAGAGATCTTGTCTTAAGTACCTTAGGAGAAGATTCCCTCTATGCAGAAAAATATGAAGCCTATGAACAGTATGCTGAACGGGAAAATTGGCGAGCCTTTACGGCCGGTTTTTTTAGCATTTTAATGATACTGTACTTTGTTGGCATCAATGTTCTGAAGAAGGGGCTTTTTTGGAAGAGCCAACTCTGGTTTTTTTATACGTTCACCGTTGCGATTACCCTATTTCGTTTAATCTTAGAAAGAGTCGGTGTTTTTTGGCTTTCTTCTCGATTTAATTTTATTTCTTCTATTTTTGTCCTGAGTTCTAATATTTTGCTAACTTTTGAAATTATTCCCGAAAAAGAAGACCAATTTTTTCTAGCATTAATTTCAATACTCTTATTTGGGGTTTCAGTGATTATCATACTCTCAGGATTTGACCGAAATATGTTATTTAGAATTCCCTCTTAATGGGTGTTTTAGACGATCAAAAAAGTCAATATTTTCAGATTAATTGAGGCAACAATAACGTTATAAAGTAGTAGACTAGGGGGGCTGTAAAGACGTAACTATCGGTACGGTCTAAGATGCCGCCATGGCCAGGAATCAATTGTCCCGAATCTTTCACTCCGGCATCCCGTTTCATCATTGATTCGGTGAGATCTCCCAGAAGGCTGACAATTCCAATTAAAATGCCGAGTAATAGTCCTGTGATTTGCCAATAGGGCCAATCGAGATACCATGCTCCTAGCGTTGCAACGAGTACACTTCCTAAAATGCCGAAAATAGAACCTTCTATCGTTTTTTTGGGACTAATTTCTGATAAACGAGTTTTTCCCAGCCATTTTCCCATAATGTAGGCTCCGATATCCGCTGCCCAAATGCAACAAAAAGCCAGAAAGGTGACTTTTAAGGGCAGGGTAAATAGTTGGGATTGAAATTCCAGCCAGGTATCGGGTAAATATTCGATCAAAGGAAGATGACGGGAAGAGGTCGCGATCGCGTCGGGCCAATCGGACAAACCGACCCGTAATCTTACCCAATAACTCGGTAAATAGCCACCGTAAAACAATCCGAGCAAAGAAGTGGAAATATCAGCAATCGTGGCGAATTTAGGCTGGAATAACAGGTAAAAGCAAATTAAGGCCCCTGCTAAGGGAAACAGCGCGTCGGTTAAGTTAGGGGAAATCGTGGCACAAATGACTAAAAATAACGACAAAATGATGGTTGTCTTAGCGGCGGGTGCGATCCCTTTAGCCCGAACAAGTTGGAAATATTCCCGTTGCCCCTGAAAAATAATGAGGCTCATAGCAACCGTAAAATACCACCCACCTAAAATGAGCATGACCAATGCCAGCGCGATCGCGACAATCGTACTAATAATCCGAGTCCAGGGCATAAAAGCAACGGGGTAAGTTCTTAATCAAACTTCCCAAAAATGTTAACCATTTCTTATCCTTACTTATTGTAGGGAATTTGGGTATTTCTTTTTTTTACGAAGATCAAGACTTCAAAAATATGGCAATTAGGGCACCTAAGAAGAGATTCTGCGCTGTAAAGTTTTCAACAATTTATTAAAGCTTTCGGGTAAGGGCGCGATCGCGGTAATCACTTCTTCAGTTACAGGATGAATTAAGCTTAGCCGATGGGCGTGGAGAGCTTGACCTGGTAAATTGACCCCCAACGAATGCCCCGAACTATAAACCGGATCCCCCACAATGGGGAAACCTAAATGTTTACTATGCACCCGTATTTGGTGAGTTCGTCCCGTTTCTAGCTGAAATTCCATCAGGGTATAATTTCCCAACCGTTCCAAGATGCGCCAATGGGTCACGGATTCCCGCCCGCCTTTTTCGACGGGGACGATGGCCATTCTTTGGCGATCGCGAGGACAGCGACCGATAGGTAAATCAATGGTTCCTGTCTCGGTTTTGGGCGTTCCGTAGACAATCCCCCAATATTCCCGCCGAGCCGTTTTTGCTTTTAATTGGGCTTGCAAATGCTGAAAAGCCTGATCGGTTTTGGCAACCACCATTGCGCCCGTAGTGTCTTTATCCAAGCGATGGACAATACCTGGTCGTTCTACGCCACCAATTCCCACTAAATCAGGACAGTGGGCTAACAAAGCATTAACTAAGGTTCCTTCTGCATGGCCAGGCGAGGGGTGAACCACTAATCCTGCTGGTTTATTGACAATAATTAAGGAACTATCTTCATAGAGAATCTCTAGGGGAATGGATTCGGGCTTGAGGTCTAACGGTTGTACAGGCGGAATGGTAATGGTTAGGCGATCGCCGTTTTGAATCTTATGCTGTTTTTCCACACAGATCTGGCCATTAACTTGAACCTGACCCTGTTCAATCAACTTTTGCAGCCGCGATCGCGATAGCTCAGCCAACTGGGAAGCCAACCAACGGTCTAACCGTTCCGTTCCCTGCTCAACCGTTAACTCAATACACTCTTCCAAAATCGATTCCCAACCTGTGAAATTATCTGGCTTTACTTATGACGGATATGCTCATAGACCCCGACATACTGCTCCCCTGGATGATTCCAAGAATAATCGTAAGCCATGCCCTGTAACGCCAACTGTTTAAATAGCTCAGGGCTTTGATTATAGAGATCAATTGCCCGTCCTAATGCCGATTCTAACCCCGTTTGATCCGCTTCATAGAAAACAAAACCATTGCGTTCTTCAGGTAAGCATTCTGTGTCGTAATCCCAATCAAAGACCGTATTGACTAACCCCCCAACACCCCGCACCACTGGAACCGTCCCATAACGCAGACCAATCATCTGGGTCAAACCACAGGGTTCATAATTGCTCGGAACCACGATCATATCAGCCCCAGCATAAATTAAATGGGATAACTCTTCATTAAAACCCAATTCCAAATGAACATCAGGATTCCCTGTTAAATGATTTTTCTCATGCCAGAACTTAAAGTTAAGTCGCTGCTCCGTTGCTGATCCTAATAAAACAAATTGACAACCACGCGCCAAGGCGTAATAAATGGCATGGTGAACTAAATGAACCCCTTTTTGCTCATCCAAACGACCAATAAAACAGACTAGGGGCTTATCAGACACGTCTAAAGAAAGCCGTTTTTGTAGTTCTTTTTTATTTTTTGCTTTTTCCGCAAAGGTATCAATGCTATAAGGGTGATCAATAAACTTATCTAGCTCAGGGTTCCACACTTCATAATCAATACCGTTTAAGATCCCGCCAAACTTATGTTGATGGAGTTCTAGCGTATGGCCTAACCCATAACTAATATCCGAAAAACGAGCCTCCCAAGCATGATGGGGCGAAACCGTATTCACAAAATTAGAATAAACAATCCCCGCTTTCATAAAATTAATGGCAAACGGATTGAAGTTATCCTGTAAGCGATCGTAAGTATAATAATAAGCTTCGTTATTTAGCCCCGTACCTCGCAGTGCATTCAGCCCTGAAATCCCCTGATGTTTAAAATTATGAATGGTATAACAAACCCGCTGATTTGCCATGCCATGATGCTTATAAATTTCAAATAATAAAACCGGAATCAAACCCGTTTGCCAGTCATGACAATGGATAATATCGGGGCGTTTATTTGTAATATGTAAAAACTCGATCGCGGCCTTACTGAAGAAAGCAAACCGCATATCATCATCTCTTGCACCGTAGTAATGACCCCGATCAAAATAGTTCTCAGCCGAATGGGGACGAATAAAGAAACAAAGGCGACCATAAACCCAACCACAAAACACCGCACAATGAACCGTACCCCCATCCCAAGGCACGTAGAGATCCTTATACGCCTCATGGAGTCCCCAAATATGGTCATAGCGCATGCAGTCATACATCGGCAGAATCAGTTCTACGCAATGCCCCCGAAGCTCTAGTTCTCGGCTTAATCCATAGATCACATCCCCTAAACCGCCCGCTTTGATCACGGGAGCACATTCTGAGGCAATTTGGACGATATACATACTGACTCCTAAGGGATTGTTAAAAAGAGTTTAAAACAGCGACTTTGAATTGTTGCTTGTATTGTCCTATATTTTTGCAACAATGCTACCCAATCCGTCAAGTATAAAAAATAAAAACCTGAAGAGATAAAACAATACAGTTTAATTAATCAAATTCAAAAATGATTTAGTAAGTAGAGCAACCAAATAAAATATCAAAAGGATTTAACAGTACTAAATCTCTATAAAAAATTATCTAGGGACATAATACGTAGAACAACCAAATAAAACCTCAAAAGGATTTAACAGTGTTAATCCCTACAGGAGAGATATTTTCGTAGGGACATAATACTATTATGTCCTTAGCAATAAAACTTATTTTGCTTTTAACTAAATTGTGTTAATTACTATTATGTCTTTGAATGTAAAATTATTTTCCTTCAAGTAAGTTGACTTCTTTATTATTTGTTTAAAATAAGTCTTAAAAACATTGATTAAAAAATAAAAGGTAAGATTGAAAATTGTTGAATTAAAGTTTGGATCAAAAATTATAACTTACCATGATAAGCCGCTCCTAAATACAATTCACCGACCATCGGATCATTCAAAAGGGCAGGCCCCGTTCCTTGTAATTTATCTTTGCCATTTTCCAGAACGTAACCCCGATCCGCCATCATCAACGCCTGTTTTGCATTTTGTTCCACTAAGGCGATCGCTTTTCCTGCACTATTAATTGCCTTGATTTGCTCAAACACATCTTTCACTAATATCGGAGAAAGGGCGGCTGACGGTTCATCAAGTAGTAATAAATCCGGATCTAACATCAAAGCCCGTCCCATGGCCAACATTTGCCGTTCTCCCCCCGATAACGTTCCCGCTTTTTGGTGACGACGTTGGGCTAACTTGGGAAACATGGTATAAATTTTGTCTTTCAATGGTTTGAGGGAACCCTGATGCAAAAACGCGCCCATTTCCAAATTTTCAGAAACGGTTAGAGCTGCAAAGACATTAGAAACCTGGGGAACATAACACATGCCTCGTCGCACAATTTGATCCGAGGGAAGCCCCGCAATATTTTCCCCTTTGAACATAATTTTGCCATCGCTAGGGGTTAACAACCCAAAGACCGTTTTAGCTAAGGTGGATTTTCCGGCCCCATTCGGGCCAATGACCGTTACCAATTCCCCTGGTTTAATGGTGAAATTAATTCCCTGTAAAATGGGTAAGTCCTTAATATATCCCGCGTAGACATTTTCAACTTCTAATAAATTGGTCATTTCCCCTAGCCTCTGATTGACATAGCCTGATGCTCCCTTTATTAACTGCGATTAGGGGGTTGTTTGTAAATCGGGCCGTTCTTCAGGAACGATCGCGCCATCGACGGGGCAAACCTGTAAACAAATTCCACAATCAATACAGGTGGCAAAATCGATCCAATACCAATCGGTTCCTTTCGTATTTTTACCAGGACCGGGATGAATACAGGCAACCGGACAGGCATCCACGCAATCGGCGACACCTTCACAAACGTTGGTAACAATAGTGTGGGGCATAATTTTTCAGTTACATTCCGTTACATACAATCGTCATTACTTAGGGTACACGATTTTTCCCTTCCGATGGACTGCATACAACGGTAATATCGGCCACCAACTCATTATTCACAAATCACCAAAAATAAACAGAACACCCCCTAAGCAAAAACATCAAGGGTGAACTGCTTGACTGAAGTACTTTTGTTATTTAGATATTAAATGGCGGGAGGCGGATTTGAACCACCGACCTTCGGGTTATGAGCCCGACGAGCTACCAGACTGCTCTATCCCGCGTTGCTTTTATTAATATAACGTATCGGGAGATTAATGACAACGATATTATTTTTTTGAGTCATGGCGAAAAGGCTAAGAGCCTCAAACCTTAAGGAAGGCTTAAATCTTGCTACGAAGTCTCAAAATTCCCCAATCCACTAGGGTAAACTAACAAATTAATTATTCATTCTCAAATTGATCGGGATAAATTAAATATGACACCGTTACGGGTTGGAATCGCAGGGCCAGTGGGATCGGGCAAAACGGCTTTATTAGATTCTTTATGTAAATCTCTGCGGGATAGGTATCAAATTGCCGTCGTTACTAACGATATCTATACCCAAGAAGATGCTCAATTTTTAGTGCGTTCCCAAGCCCTCAGCCGCGATCGCATCATTGGAGTAGAAACAGGAGGGTGTCCCCATACGGCCATACGGGAAGATGCTTCTATGAATCTCGCTGCCATTGAAGAATTGGAAAAACAGTTTAGTCCTTTGGATTTAGTTTTTTTAGAAAGTGGCGGGGATAACTTAGCCGCAACCTTTAGCCCTGAATTAGTGGATTTAACGCTGTATGTCATTGATGTGGCCGCAGGGGACAAAATCCCCCGTAAAGGCGGGCCAGGCATTACCAAATCTGATCTGTTAGTAATTAACAAAATTGATTTGGCCCCCCTCGTTGGCGCAGATTTAGGCATAATGGAACGGGATGCAAAAAAAATGCGGGGAGATAAACCGTTTATTTTTACTAACTTAAAAACTCAAGAAGGTTTAGCAAGCATTATCGATTTTGTCAAACATCATCTCGTTTAAAAGAATTCATGGTGGCTAAAAATATGGGATATTTGTTCCCAGTCCGAGGCTATCCAAACCTTTTTTTATTTTTATAAAGAAATCAGCAAAGTTTCTGAGATTTGTAAAATTGATATTCATAATTCTTCCTGGCATTTTGTATTAGAAATAACATTTTATTGGCAGAGATCACTCTAAGATACACTCTTTGATATCTGAGAATATACTGACTTCACTCCTCACTATTTAGTTCTGCTTAAGTTTTACGAGGTTGATCAATTACGATTATGACAAGTCGATTAGGAAGACGTAAATTTTTACTCTACGGTTCTGCAACTTTAGGCACAAGTTTGTTATTAAAAGCCTGTGGTGGCGGTGGAGAAAGTCCGAATAACACAACGACCACAACGGCTTCTCCGGGTACCGAAGCAAGTCCTGCTGCTGGCGGCGGAGATACCATTAAAGTAGGGATTTTACACTCTCTGAGTGGAACGATGGCTATCAGTGAAACCACTGTGGTTGACGCAGAACTCATGGCGATCGAAGAGATTAATGCGGCCGGTGGCGTTTTAGGTAAAAAAATTGAGCCAATTAAGGAAGATGGTGCGTCTGACTGGCCAACCTTTGCCGAAAAAGCAACCAAGTTAATTGATCAAGACAAAGTAGTTGCTATCTTTGGTTGCTGGACATCCGCTAGCCGTAAAGCGGTGTTACCCGTGTTTGAGTCGAAAAATCATATGCTCTGGTATCCCGTTCAATACGAAGGCCAAGAGTGTTCCAAAAATGTTTTCTATACGGGAGCCGCACCAAACCAACAAATTGAGCCTGCGGTGAATTGGTTATTAGAAAATAAAGGCAAAGAATTTTTCTTAGTCGGTTCAGATTATGTTTTTCCCCGTACTGCAAATACCATCATTAAAGAGCAATTAAAAGCTAAAGGTGGTAAAACCGTAGGGGAAGACTATTTACCCTTAGGGAATACGGAAGTTACTCCCATTATCACCAAAATCAAACAAGCTCTTCCTAATGGGGGTGTTATTTTCAATACCCTGAATGGAGACAGTAACGTTGCTTTCTTTAAACAAATTCAATCCGCCGGCTTAAAACCGGACAAGTATCCTGTGCTGTCGGTCAGTATCGCAGAAGAAGAAGTTCAACAAATTGGGGTGGACTATCTTTTGGGTCAATACGCTGCTTGGAACTACTTCCAAACCGTTGACACACCGGCTAACAAAAAGTTTGTCGAAGCATTCAAAGCGAAATATGGTGCGGATCGGGTTACGAATGACCCAGCCGAAGCAGCCTATATTGCGGTTTATCTCTGGAAAAAGGCGGTCGAAAAAGCAGGCACTGCCGATGATTTAGATAAAGTTCGTTTAGCGGCAATTGGCCAAGAAATGGACGCACCAGAAGGAATGGTGAAAATGACTCCTAACCATCACATTTCCAAAACGGTGCGAATTGGGCAGGTCAACAAAGATGGACTCTTTGATATCGTTTGGGCAACGGATGGGCCCGTTAATCCTATCCCTTGGAACCAATTTGTCCCTGAAACAAAAGGTTATTCCTGTGATTGGACAAGAACGGATATTAAAGCACCTGATACTCCCGGTAAATTCAAGGAAGCTTAGACCGAATTTTTAGCCTATAGGTTAATGTTTCGATCCCCCCTAAATCCTTCTGGAAATGGGGGAAATTATCATTTTTTTAAGATTCATTCCCAGTTAAAGAAGCTTTTTCTCCTTGAGTCGTGCTTCCCGTCATCCTTTAACATGGTTTATCTAAGACAGAAATAAATTACCTTTACGATTAAGTTTTAGTCTAAGTATTGAATTGATTGGGAGAAACACAAGAAAGTGTCAGCTATTCTAGAAGGAATATTTAATGGATTAAGTATCGGCTCAGTGCTATTAATTGCCGCCTTGGGATTAGCGATTGTTTTTGGCCTAATGGGGGTAATCAATTTGGCGCATGGCGAATTAATGATGTTGGGAGCCTATACAACCTTTGTGGTTCAAAATGTGTTTAAACCCTTGGGAGAACCCGTATTTAATTTTTATATCCTAGCCGCTTTACCGATGGCTTTTTTAGTGGCAGGTTTAGTGGGGTTGTTGTTAGAAAGGGGGGTAATCCGTTACTTGTATGGGCGACCGTTAGAGACTTTATTGGCGACCTGGGGGGTTAGCTTAATTCTTCAACAATTTGTTCGCAGTGTGAATGGATTATTGGCCATTTCTCTCGTTTTATTTTGTGTCCTATTTTTTGGTGGATTGTGGTTTATTAGCCGCCGTTCGGATTGGGAACAGATTCGCGGTAAAGCTCGATTCCTCTTTTTTACCCTATCCCTCGCGATCGCGGTTGCTACCGGATTTTTGATCAATCAGAGTAAACAGAATAGTTTAATTCGTCCTTGGTTTAGTGCTCGAAACGTCGATGTTACGGCTCCGGCCTGGTTACGAGGCGGCTTACCGTTAGGGGATTTTCAGTTACCCTATACGCGGATTTTCATTATTATCCTAACTATTCTTTGCATTGTCGGCGTTTATCTGTTCTTTAATCGTTCTAATTGGGGTTTACGCATTCGGGCTGTTACTCAAAATCGTCCGATGAGTTCCTGTTTAGGGATTCCCACTGCCCAGGTGGATGCCCTAACCTTTGCCATTGGATCGGGATTAGCCGGGATCGCGGGATGTGCCATTAGTTTCCTGGGATCGGTTGGGCCAAACACGGGACAGAATTATATTGTCGATACCTTTATGGTCGTTGTGGTAGGGGGCGTGGGGAATTTGTTGGGAACTATTATTGCGGCGATGGCGATCGGAATTTTGAACTATTTAATTGGTAGCGGAACCTTTGCCTTAATTCTTCCCCCCGGCGAGATGTTTCAATCCCTGATTGATTTCTTTAACTTCTTTGCCACAACGAGCATGGCAAAAGTGATGATTTTTGCCTTAATTATTGTGTTTTTACAAATTAAACCAGCGGGTATTTTTCCGCCGAAGGGACGGACTGCTGAACTGTAATTCATCCGTAGTCCATAGGGTAAACTGAAATCAACTTCATTCCCTTATTTTTCAGCAGAAAATCGATCAATTGATGTCAATAATGGCTCATACACCAACCTTAAAATGACTATTGATAAAGACGTTAATCCATCAAAACGGCAGCAAAAAAAACAAAAACTTCTCATTGAAGGAGCAATTATTTTAGGTGCTGTCTTAATCTTTGCGGTGATTTTACCCTTAGTTCTTCCTGCTTTTCGTCTACGACTATTAGGACGTTTTCTGTCCCTAACGATTGTGGCCTTAGGAATTGATTTAATTTGGGGTTATACCGGGTTATTAAGCTTAGGTCATGGTATTTTCTTTGCTTTGGGGGGATATGCCTTAGCAATGTATTTAAATTTACAGTTGCCCCCTGGCCAATTACCGGAATTTTTCAGCCTCTATGGGGTGAGTGAATTACCCTGGATTTGGCAACCTTTTTACTCTTTTCCTGTTACGATTTTGGCCTTGATAATTATTCCCGCTATCATCGCAGGATTTTTAGGGTATTTAATTTTCCGTAATCGCATTAAAGGGGTTTATTTTTCCATTTTGACCCAGGCCGCTTTGCTGGTTTTTTATAATTTTTTCAACGGTCAACAAAAATTAATTAATGGGACGAATGGTTTAAAAACCGATACACAAACGTTTTTTGGGGTGTTGGCGAGTTCTCCCTCTGTTCAATTAGGTTTTTATGAAGCAACGGTTTTAGGCGTAATTTTGGTGTATTTACTTTGCCGTTGGTTTACAACCGGACGTTTTGGGCGATTATTGGTCGCCATTCGGGATGATGAGACTCGTGTTCGCTTTACGGGCTATGATCCTACGGGATTTAAGGTGTTGGTCTTTGCCATTTCGGGCGCGATCGCCGGAATTTCAGGAGCCTTATATACGGTACAAACGGGAATTATTACCCCTAGCGTTATGGAAGTGGCTTTTTCCATTGAAATGGTGATCTGGGTAGCGGTTGGGGGTCGAGCCACCTTAATTGGCGCAATTATCGGAACTTTATTAGTTCGACTCGGACAAAGTTCGTTGAGTGAACAGTTTCCTGAGGTGTGGCTCTTTTTCCAAGGCGCGTTATTCCTGATTGTGGTAACCGTTTTACCCAATGGTTTAGTGGGCTGGTTTAAAGAACAAGGCTTAGATCAATTGCGATCGCTCTTCGGAATGCGTCGTCGGGTGGCAACCTATCCCAGTTTAGAAGAAGACCCCGAAGTCAGGCGAGAACGGGAGGAACTGGAAAGAAATAATCCGTAAGGAAAACTGCTATTGATGGAATTAATCCCCATCCAGTGGACCAATTGCCCCACGGTAAATCCCGATAGAAAATGGGCAATCCCCTTTCTGTATCATTTCTTTTTCTGCTGCTTTGCTGGATCTTTCTTCTGGCAAGGCTTTTAAGTTTTTTCTGCTTGTCATCCCCGCAGGCTACAGGCTAAAGGAAAAAGAATATATTCCAGAAAAAAGAGTTTCCAAATAAATTGATAAAAACTCGCGATCGCTGCCTTACTATTCAGATCCACCTCTCGACTCCGCCATCCCAATAAAATGAATAAAACCAGATGAAACCCAACAAAAAAAGGCGTATTAACCGACTTTAAAATAAAAATTCCTGCCAGGATCATGCCGAGATAGCAAAGGGTAATAATCCAACGGGTGAGATTAAAAATCGCCTGTGACCCCCAAATGAGGGTAAAGGTTTGAATTTGGTATTTTTTATCCCCTTCTAGATCAGGGACATCTTTAAAAACCGCGATCGCAATGGTAAAAATCAAAATAAACAAGGTCAAAATCCAGATTACCGCAGGAATAAAACGCTGTTGGGTGAATGTATCAGTAAATTGCAAATAAAGCCCAAGATTAACAATCACTCCCCGCACGGTTAGGATGCACAAAGCGGCCAAGAGGGGAAAACGCTTTAAACGGATGGGGGGAACCGAGTAAGCCGTCCCGATTAACAAACTGATGGCTACCGTTAACCAAACCCAAAAACCGACCCAGGCGGCCATAGAAATAGCAAAAACGCCGGTTAATCCGACAATCCATTGCCCTTGTTTCAGGGAAAACTGACCACTCGCCAAGGGTAAATCTGGCTTATTGATCTGATCGATTTCCACATCATAGAGTTGATTCAAGCCCACAATATAGACATTTCCACAGAGACAGGCAAACCAAACACCGAAGAATACCCCTAAGTTTTCAAGATTGATAGTCGCTTGGGTCGTTGCGATCGCAATAAAATACAGAGCGAAAATACTCAGGCTGGTTCCAAAAATCGTATGGGGACGAGAAAACTTCCAAAAACTTGCTAAATAAGCCATTCACTAAAATTTAAATTTCTGCTTTTTTAACCTGTTAAAGTTATACCAAATTCCATAAAATTCCAGATAAATCCGACTCCGAGCATCCTATGAAGACCACCACCATTCAACTGGAACCGGCGATCGCGCTGACCGAACACCAATTTTTCACCCTTTGTCAACAAAATCCTGACCTCAAATTTGAGCGTAGCCCTCAAGGAGAATTGATTATTAGTCCCCCCACCGGCGGAGACACGGGACGCAAAAATGCAACCTTAATTGCCCGATTGGTCATTTGGAATGAAACCTATAACCTTGGTGTGGTTTTTGACTCTTCGACCTGTTTTCGTTTACCTAATGGCGGCGATCGCTCCCCTGATGTTGCCTGGGTAAAACAAGACCGTTGGGACGCGCTGACCCTGGAACAACAACGGAAATTTCCGCCCCTGTGTCCCGATTTCGTCTTGGAATTACTGTCTCCTAGCGATGATTTAGCTGTTACTCAAGCCAAGATGCAGGAATATCAAGCCGCAGGCACAAAACTAGGCTGGTTATTCAATCCGAAAAATCAACAGGTAGAAATCTATCGCTTAGGCGATCCCGTTGAAGTCCTTTCCAGTCCTGATTCTCTGTCGGGAGAAGAAATTTTACCCAATTTTGTGCTTAACCTGACTTGGCTTTGGCAATAGCAGAGGCTAAAGCGACCCTGAATAGATTTTCGTAATTATTTTCGTAACTAAAGGTTATGACATAAAACCCGCAGGTCTTCTTCATCAAAACTTTCGGGAATGCCACTGCGAATTAACTCAGAAAAGTCTTCATTGGGCACCATAAAACAGAGGGCATATAGGCGATCGCTGCTGACATTGCGAATTTCATGAATACCGGTGGGGCGAACCAGCAGACTATCTCCCGCTTTTAACGGAATCGTTTTACCATCACAAACGGCTAATCCTTCTCCCTTAAGAATAAAAAACATCTCTACGGCAAAATGGTGACGATGGGTGGGGGTTCTGCCATAGGCATCAAAAATTTCCACACAAACCGTTAAAGAATCATCGGCGGTCGTGGAATCAAAAATAATCGCTAGGCGATTGGTATCTTCTGGACTAATACGATAAACTGCATAATCCGTAGGAGACTTACGGACAGGAATCATACAATGGGGCGTTAAACTAACCTGTTCGGAGAGCATCGTCTATTTACTCAAGCTTGAGCCTTCATCCTCCAATGATAGCGAGATTGTACGGGGAGAGGATTAAATTGTTAATTCGGGGATCTGTCTGCGTTCTGAGGAATAACCATTGGTATCAAGCGGAGAAATTGGCCAGGTGAAATGAAAGATCGTTCCCGTCCCTAATTTAGATTCCAGTTCAATCTGTCCCCCAACGCGCTCAATAATTTTTTTGATAATCGCTAACCCAATTCCTGTGCCTTCCTGTTGTTTGGGATCATTGTAGGTTTGAAAAATTTCAAAAATTCGCTCCTGATATTCGGGCGGGATGCCTGGGCCATTATCAGCAACCGAAAAACGATAGTCTTGAGCCTGGATCTGAGCGGTAATTTTGACCGCTTTGTCAGGACGATCATTGTATTTAATGGCGTTACCAATCAAATTTGTGAAGACTTGACTGAGCATTAAGCGATTCGCCTTCAAGATTAGGGGATTCGGGGGCACCTTGACGGTGCAATGGGGAGGAATATTCAGTGAATCAATAATTTCTAGTAATAATTCATTAAGAGAAAATTCAACGACCGTAACGCTTTGATAGCCACTCCGGGCATAGGTCAGTAAACCGTTGATTAAATTGTCCATTCGAGCAATCCGCGATCGCAGTAATTGGAAATGGTGTTGGGTTTCTTGAGGAATTTGCTCTCCTAAATCTTCTTCGATCCATTGGGAAAGATTGGCAACAGCCCGCAGAGGAGCCTTCAGATCATGGGAAACAATATAAGAAAATCGATCTAATTCTTGATTGCGCTGGTGAACTAATTCGGTGGTCTGCATTAACTGGGTGTTGATTTCATTTAATTGACGGGCTTGCTCTTGCAAAGTCACTTCTGCCATTTTTCGATCCGTGATCTCCTGTACCATCCCCATAACCCGAAAAGGCTCTCCCTCATAGTTATAGTAATAACGCCCATAGCTCACCATCCAATGTTCTGTGCCATCCTCCCAAGTAATTCGATATTCTTCTGAAAAATTAGAATGATTGAGTTTGGCCTGTTGTACTGCCGCCTCCACTCTGCTTAAATCCTCTGTACGAATCCGTCGTATCCAATCTTCATAGGTGCGTTCGGGCGTTCCGGGTTCATCACCCCACAGAATTTCGTGATAATGACTCCAGGTAATTTTTTGGGTATTTAAATCCCAATCCCACGATCCCATCTGAGCCGCTTCCATTGCTAGGGCGGTTCGTTCGACATAATCCTGCACCTGATTCATGGATTGTTTGAGTTCTGCTGTGCGTTGAGCAACTTTGGCTTCAAGATCTCGGTTGAGTTCCCGTACTTGTTCTTCGGCTTGTTGGCGATCGCGAATTTGTTGCTCCAACTGTTGATTCATCAAAGTCAATTGAGTCGGACTCGGCAGAGCCAAAGCCAAAGGCATCAACTCAACGAGGGTAATCGCGGTATAAATGGAAATCAACGCCGTAATTGCCTTCAAAATTCCCGATAACCAATAAATCGGATACCAAAGCGTCCAAACCGCCATCAAATGAGTCGTGCCACAAGAAATAATAAAAGCCCCAAACAGTAAAAAAATCCAATCAAAGGGTAAATCCTTACGCTTGTAAACAAAATAAACTAATGTTAACGGTATTGAATAATAAGCCAACGCAATAAGCGAATCTGAGACAATATGCAGCCAAATCAATTCTGACTGCCAAAGATAACAATGTCCATGAGGAATATAGGAACCAGTCGAAAAGATTTTTTCTAAAAGGTCTGACATAGCATTTTGTTAAGCTGATGTTTACCATCTTAGTGAATCACTCCGTCGGCAGAGCAGTCTGCTAGCCTTACCCTTAAAGGCGTAAACACCTGACTGAGCCGTCAATCCGGTAGATATTTATCCCCTTCACTCTCTAGATAGAAATCAAGCCAAGGTTCTATGGAGTAAGGCGCATTACCCTTTGCCTAATAGTCGTTGAATTTTGAAAAGGAGAATGGCGGATTAGGTTCGCTCTCCAAATAAGGTTCGACCTAGACGAATCATGGTTGCACCCGCTGCGATCGCAGATAGATAATCATTAGACATTCCCATCGACAATTCTGTTAGCCTTAAGGAAGATTGCTGTTCAATTTGACGAGCTAGCTTTGCAGTTGATTCAAACGCCGAAAGGATTTCATCGGGGGTTAACCCCAAGGGCAAAATTGTCATTAATCCCCGAATGGATACCGTTTGGCAGGCTTCTATTTCGGATAAATGGGATAACAATTCAGAAATTTGCCAACCATATTTATTGGGATCGGGCAACATTTTGACCTGTAAGCAGATCTGGGGCGCAGTCGATAAATCTGCTGCTAAGCGGTCTAATCGTTGTAACAGGGCGAGGTTGTCAACGGAATGAATCCATTGAAAATTTTCTAAGGTTTTTTTCGCTTTGTTGGTTTGTAAATGCCCAATGAAGTGCCAGCAAATATCGGGGAGATCCGCCAGTTCTTCTTGCTTGCTAAGGGCTTCTTGAAGACGATTCTCGCCAAAATCTCTGATCCCTGCCGCATAAGCTTCTCGTATTTTGGCAACGGAGACTTGTTTACTAATCGCAATTAAACGAACAGACGGCGGAATTTCTTGACGGATAGATTCAATACGTTGGGCAATAGACATATAAACATCAAGCAAGCACTAATTTTTGATTTCCAGTCAGTTAAGTCCGTTGAATAGGGCGAGATTCCCTTCTTCAGGGTTTTACTGAAACGTTTGTTGATAGAGTTGCTGCAATGATTGAAAATTAACATTATCCCCCATCCGTCGTAGGTGGCGGAGGCGATTTTCGATTAAGAGTTTAGCGTCAGCCCGTGTAATCGGCTCAAAGCTGATGTTATTTGCGGTTACGGCGACCAAGAAAAATAAACGCTGAGCATAGAGAGTCGTAAAAATTTCCTGGCTTTCTTCTAAAAGACAAACACGATACAATAATCCAAATGTAGGGTGATTGAGATAGATTTCTTTATTCATTTAACGTCGAGAGATAAAGAGCATCTCTAAAGAAAATAACCATATATTAAGCAGACTACTATGCCATCTTATCTTGTTTAGGGGTCAGGATTCTCAAGTCTATTAAGATAGGTCTATAGCCCAGTAGGGGATAATGCGATTTTTAAGTCCATGAGATATCTAACAGGAGTCAAGAAGCCAGTTTCAGCCTAAATCTTGATCAGGCAGAGGGATTAGGTCGTCAGACTAGAAGGAACTTAAGTTGATTATTTATCGGGGTTTGTAGTCGGGGATGACGGGTCAAATTGCCCCAAGAGGATTCTCAAGATTTTTGAAAAAAGATAAACTTTCTCTGAGTCATCGAGAAATCCGTTGTCGCCCAGTATTCTCGAATCACTCACTTATTCTTTAAGTTAATAATAATGCAACGTCAACCGAAGTCTTTTACCGCCCAAACCGTAACCCTCTCCCATGGCAGTGGGGGCAGTGCGATGCGGGATCTCATTCACCATATTTTTGTCGAAACCTTTGATAATCCTGTTCTAGCTCTCCTCGAAGATCAAGCCCGTTTCGATTTAGCCAGTTTGCAAGCCCTCGGCGATCGCTTAGCCTTTACGACTGATTCCTATGTGATTGATCCGCTCTTTTTTCCTGGGGGCGATATTGGGGAATTAGCCGTTAATGGAACGGTGAATGATCTGGCTGTCAGTGGGGCAACGCCCTTGTATTTAACCTGTAGCGTCATCTTAGAAGAAGGTTTAAGTATAGACACGCTGCGAAAAATTGCCCAAAGTATGAAACAGGCAGCAATCCAGGCAGGGGTGCAAATCGTGACAGGTGACACTAAAGTTGTTCCTCGTGGCGCAGCCGATAAATTATTTATCAATACGGCAGGAATTGGGGTGATCCGTGCGGGGGTTTCACCTGAAGCCAGACGCATTGAAGCGGGGGATGTGATTTTAGTTAATGGAACCTTGGGAGATCACGGGGCTGCGATTTTAGTCGCTAGGGAAGGACTCGGAATCACAACTACGATTAAAAGCGATTGCCAGCCCTTAAACGGTTTGATTGATGCCATTCTGCAAGTCTGTCCCAAAGTGAAAGCCATGCGGGATGCCACTCGTGGGGGATTGGTGACGGTTTTAAATGAATTTGCCCAAAGTGCAAAGGTCGGGATTCGCTTACAGGAATCGGCTTTACCTGTTCAAACAGAAGTGATGGGATTATGTGAACTTTTGGGTCTTGATCCGCTTTATTTAGCCAATGAAGGGAAATTGGTGGTCGTTGTACCGCGATCGCAGGCTGAAACCGTTTTATCGGTCATGCAAAATCATCCAACGGGAAAGGACAGTCAAATTATTGGAGAAGTCATTGAAAATCCTGCGGGGATTGTGTTGCTAAAAACCGCCTTTGGAACCGAACGAATTTTAGATAGGTTAAGTGGCGATCAACTTCCCCGCATTTGTTGACGTAAAATCCGAGAAATGGTCAGAAAAAAAGGTAGCAAGTATTAAACTCAATCTACCTTTAAAATTCTTGGAAAGCTAACTATTTTTACTCAATTATTGAGCAACAACCAGCACGGGGGTTCCCACTTCAACAATTTCAAATAACGCTTTTACATCTGAGTTTCTCATCCGTACACACCCATGAGAGACGGCTTGCCCTAAAAGATTTTCTCTGGCTTTAGGGGTTCCATGAAAACCAATGGCATTTCTGGTTTTTGCATCTTTTGTAAAGCCGATCCAGCGTTCTCCAATCGGGCCATTCGGGCCAGAGGGGACAATTTTTCCATTCCAAGGGTTTTCCCAAACCGGATCTTGCACCATTTCAATGACAGTGAACTTTCCGGTAGGGGTTTCCCAGCCTTTTTTGCCGATCGCGACTGGATAGCTTACCAAAACCTTGTCATTGTGATAAACATGCACTTTACGCTGTTTTAAATTCAAAATTAATTTAGTCGCTAAAACTTTGTTATTCGTTACGGCTGCCGTTTTATTGCTTGTTGGGGGTTGAGGGGTCGTAGCGGCTGGCGTTTGGGCAGGAGTCGTTGGATTGGTGGTATTCAGAACCGTAGGAGGGGTCGGAACAGTAGCAGGGGGTGTCGTTGCTGTTGGGCTAGGAGGGGTCGGAGCGGTCGGAACAGTCGTAGGCGTGACTGTCGCTGTTGGAGTTTGGACAGGAGCCGTTGTATTGGTTACGGAAGGTTGGGCGGGAACGGCTTTCGGCGTTTGGGTTTTGGTTGTTTTTGCCGTCGGAATAATGGGGTTGCTGATAGAAGGCTGAGGGGACGCGATTGCCTGAGTTGATAGGGTTAATAAAGAGACAGTTGCACTGCAACACACCACAGATAATTTGGAAAATAAGGGTTTCATCATCATCCTCAATCTAAAACTTGATAACAAACTAGGGAGCAATCATGAAAGCTCTTATGGCTAGCTTTTCGGTATACTTACCTTATAGTTGTAATATTTTAGCGGATTGTTTCCAAAATCAGGAATCAGGATCATTCTGTCATTAATACTTGACATTATTGCTTCTTGAATGGAGAGGGTTGCTCAAAGGAAGAATGAGAAGTCGCGATCGCTGCTACGCCTAAGACAGAGAATCCTTGCGCGCGTAACATACGGGTTGTTTCTTTAACGGTTGTTCCCGTTGTATAAATATCATCAATTAATAATATTGGCTGTTTCAATGATTTTTGAAGAAAGGGGGGATTCACTTGAAAGGCTTGATGCAGATTGGTCTGACGTTGTTGGGGAGATAAATTAAACAGGGCTTCTGTATTACGGACTCGAAGTAAGGCTTGACTTTCTAAGCGATCGCGAGTGAATTGACAAAAGGCTTTTGCAATTAATTCGGCTTGATTAAATCCCCGTTCTTTTTGTTTTTGAGGATGCAACGGAATAGGAATAATGGTGAGTCGTCCCGCCGACTTTAACGGATTAACCCTTAACCAAAATTCCCCCAGTTGATACCCGAAATACTCGCCGAGTTCCGGTTTGTTGTCATATTTAAAAGCCGCGATCGCCCGTTTGAGTTGTCCGTCATATTTTCCCCACACAAATAGGGGCTGTGGTTGTTGCCAAAATTGTAAAGGATTCGTAAACCGAGCCGTTTCTAATTTTCGTTCACAAAACGTACAAAGAATATTTTCCGCAGGTCGCTGACAGAGAGGGCAATTCGGTTTTAAAAATAACGATAAAAGGCCTTTTACCATAAATGTTTGAAACGCTCCCTAACCCCCAATGTTGGGGGAAATTCTTTTTTTACAGGAATTTTATAGCCAACCGCCGATCATGCCTGCTAACAAAATAAAGCCGATCCAAACATTTTGTCCAAAAATTTGGCCATAGGTAAAAGCAGGAATCTCCGGTTGACTCAGGCGGATATAGTGAACACCCCAACCGATCACGGCGATCGCTAAACTCACCCAGTAGAAAATATTAAGCGGTAAAATTGTACCCAGATAAATTAATAAACCAATGGTAGCCGCAAAGAAAACCCCCACTGCTTCCCCCACGTATTTCCCAAAAAATAAGGCACTCGAATTAACCCCAATGCGCCGATCATCTTCTCGATCCGCGATCGCGTAAACCGTATCAAACGCCAATGTCCAACAAATTGTAGCTCCCCACAACACCCAGACCGCCGGTTCTAGAGAATTGGTTACTGCCGTCCAGCTAATTAACACCGCAAAACCCCAAGCAAGGGATAACACTAATTGGGGAACGGGAAAAACTCGCTTGGCTAAGGGATAACCAATAATGACGGGAACGGCTGCCACACAGAGCCAAAAGCTTAACGGGTTTAAGTAAAATGATAAAATTGCGGCACAGATAAGCGCGATCGCCGCCACTCCAATGCCTACTTTGACCGACAAGGCACGGGCCGCTAGGGGACGATTTTTCGTTCGTTCCACTTGCGGATCAATATCCCGATCCCAGAGGTCATTCACCACGCATCCTAATCCACTCGTCGCCAACGTGCCTAAAACAATAATGCCAATGAGGGGTAACGGAGGAGTACCATGAGCCGCCAACACCACTGCCCACAATGCAGGAATCATTAAAATTAAACGCCCCGCCGGTTTATCCCAACGCAGGAGTCGAATAATCGTTAGCCAAGTCGGTTCAGTTGTTGATGGGGGTTGCGTTACCATAGCGTGCTGAAAATAGGATTAAAGTTCATGTTAATAATCAATTATCCTGTAAACTGCCAGATTAAAACCGCATACAGATAGGCGATCGCCTCCGAAAGAACCGATCGAAACCCTTCACTGGTTGCCCACCATCTAGCAGGGTCATAAAACGGTGATTGATAGGCCAGTATGCCAACCTGAAATTGGGGATGCAAAACCCTAGCGTAGATAAACCAACTCCGTCGGCTATGGGCATCGTAGGAATATAAATTAATCGTTTTAACGGGTAAGGAAGAGCCTAAAAGCCAATTTTTTACCGCTAAAGCAGAAGCAGCCGTTCGATCTTTTTTGAGTTTAGGAGTTGGAATTGTCACAATTTTCTCAGGAGGAACACCCAAATTGGTTAAAACTGCCGCCGCCAGTCCTGCATAACTTTCATATTTTGCTAAAACGGAACCTTCTCCCAAAGCTTCCCCTGTTGTCAAGATCAGATCATAGTTTCCCTGTTCAAATTCGGTTTTCGCCTCCTTCATGGCGTATTCATCTAACCATCCTTCAACAACTAAAATTTGGGCTGAAATGGGATGAGAAACCACTAAAAAGGGCTGAAGCTTGGTCAGAATTAAAATAAAAATAACGAGACAAGACAGTAACAGGAATAACCAACCTTTAATACTGAGTGTCCACTGCGCTTTATGTTCTAATAAGCCCCACAGTTTCGTTATTTTAGAATAGGACATCGATTCATCATTGCATCTTTTCGTTATTTACCTTAGCCCTATTCCGCTCTTCTTGGATCAAACTTAATCTGCTGCTTAAAACACCGAAAAATTGACTACCCTAGAAAGAGAAACGCGATCGCTCAATGTTGAATGATTCTCTAAAACCATGACTGAGGAACAGAATGTAGATAATCCAACGGTTCAACCCCCAACGAATGAACCCATCTCTACCGAAAGCCCCCGTTTATTAGATCCGTCATGGGCTGATCATTTAGCCAAGGTTTGGAATACCACCACGGCAAATCTCAATCGGCTTTTACCCGTTGACCAATTGGCCCAGGGCATTATTAAAGGCTTCACCGTCAACGAAGAACAAATGGCCGAAATCCTAGAAGCCGTTCGCGCAGAACTCCCCACAACGGAGGCGTTATTAATTGGCAAACCCCAGGCAGGCAAAAGCTCCATTGTTCGCGGTTTAACGGGCGTATCAGAAGAAATTGTCGGTCAAGGTTTTCGACCCCATACCCAACATACACAGCGTTACGCCTATCCCTCGAATGATGTTCCCTTGTTAATTTTTACCGATACGGTCGGTTTAGGGGATATTAATCAAAATATTGATTCCATTATTGAAGAATTAATTAGTGATCTTAAAAAATCCAGCCATCGCGGACGGGTCTTTATTCTCACGGTTAAAGTTAATGATTTTGCCACCGATACCCTACGGCAAATTATTGAACGGCTCCGTCAGCAATACCCCGAAATTCCCTGTCTCTTAGCCGTTACCTGTTTGCATGAACTGTATGGTTCCGAAATACTGGATCATCCAACCTATCCGCCCAATTTTCCTGATATCCAACGGGCTTTCAATGAACTTAAAACTAATTTCGGCAAGTTCAGCGATCGCCAAGTATTAATTGATTTCACCTTAGAAGAAGATGGTTATACGCCTGTTTTTTATGGTTTAGAAGCTCTGCGGGATGCGTTGGCCGATTTATTACCCGAAGCTGAAGCCAAGTCGATTCATCAATTATTAGACGGCACCGCCAGCAAACAATTAGGAAACTTATACCGAGATGTGGGCAGACGCTATAGTTTAACTTTTTCTGTTATTGCGGCAACCCTAGCTGCTGTTCCTTTACCTTTTGCGACAATGCCTGTTTTAACCGCGTTACAGGTTTCTTTAGTCGGCTTATTAGGCAAGCTCTATGGACAAACTTTAACGCCTTCTCAAGCAGGGGGAGTCGTCAGCGCGATCGCGGGTGGATTTTTAGCCCAAGCAGTCGGACGGGAATTAATTAAGTTTGTCCCAGGGTTTGGCAGTGTGATTGCAGCATCCTGGGCTGGGGCTTATACCTGGGCATTAGGTGAAGGAGCCTGTGTTTATTTTGGTGATCTCATGGGCGGCAAGAAACCCGATCCCAAACGCATTCAATCGGTTATGAAAGAAGCTTTTAAAGTTGCTCAAGAACGATTTAAAGGAGATTCAAAGTAATGTTGATCAATTTAGATGCTAGATAATTGACAGAGTAAAATAGTTCAACATGTGCATTTAAGCTTCATAAAAATAATCGGCTCATTGAGTCAATTTTTTTGCTATAGCGAGGTTTATAAATAGACGCAACTTTGAAATTTCTTAATTTTATTTGTTATTTAAAACTAAAATTTTACCTAGCTTATAGGCATTTAACTCTAAATTTCTTCTGCAATAAGGCAAACATCGCTATTTATAAATAGTATTTCATTTTTTCTAGGTGATTCTGGCCAATTGGGGGGAATTGTATTCATATTAATTAATGCTTCTCCATCCTGATCTAGCCTATGGGAGCGAATCAAAATTTCAAATCGTGCAAATTTTTGGTGCGATTTTTGGGAGATATTAAAAGCTAAGAAAAAACAAAATGGAGGATATTTCAAAAAATCACCTACTAAACAGTTCTCTTTAGTTGATGAAACATCCGCATTATCCGCAATATAAACTCCTCTAAGAAGTACTCGCCGATTTAACCAATATGGCCAAAAGTATAAAGTTAGTTCTGATGGTAAATCTTGCGGTGTGTTTAAAAAGTAATCTCTCATTGCATCTTTCATCGGTACAGATTCCAATGGAGATTGCATATTTTCTCTTATTTCAGCTGCAAGTAAATGCCCTATTACAGAACGTGCAACTCGCTGGGGCTTTAAGGTGACAGGAAAAGAAGATGGTAAATAAATATTTTTATTTAATTTGATAATTTGCGCTACATTTCTACTGAAATCATTTAAATAGGGGTCAAAGTTTTTTCCAAGTCTTGTATTGTTGCAATAATGACATATACTACGGAATTTAAGTCCGTTTTGTGAAATTCTTTGAATGGCTGAAGCTAATTTTTCTTTTTCATGAAACTGAGAAAGAGATTTTAATCCAACTTTAGTTGGTTTAATACTTCCTTTGGGAGGAATATGATCCCAAGTTAATTTTTTCCATTCTCCACAAATATTACAATAACCATGTTCTGTTCCACGTGTTTGTACTTTTTTAGTCAATATATTCATAAAAATTCATCTTAAATTTTTGAAAATAGTCAAGTAAACAATTTTTAAAGATCCTTACCTAACAACTCAGATGGATTTTTTTTATTCATTTCTGGCTTAAAAGTACGATATGCAAATGCTTCTGCACGATTTAAGTTAGAAGGTTCAATTTCAATCCAATCAATTGTCCAGTCTGTACCATATTTGTAGAGAATTTTAGGAAGAATATGATGATTTTGCCAGCGTTTCTTAAGATTTTTTGCCTGACCAACATAAATAATTCGACCATGATGCCATACTCGATAAATTGCGCTTATAGGAGGAAGCTGAGATACATCAATCATCATTTTCTGCCGCCTTATCCATTTCAACCCGTTCTGCGTGAAAGACTAAAGTTTTTAGCTCAGATTTAACAGCTTTACTTTCTTTTTCGGCAAGGTATTCAATATCAGAAATACGAAGCCCTAACCAATCTCCATGAAACCGTAAATTTTGAAGAACATATTCCCAAGTTTTACGCTGGCGAAAATCTCGATTACTGCATAAAGTAGGATATTTACGTTTAAGTTCTATTGTTGTCGGTACTCCAGAAATGGCATAACATTCCTCCTTAATAGCAATTAATTTCATGCCCTTAAGTCCAGAATTTTCTTTAGGCTTAGACTGACGCTTAGACATTGAAAAGCTCCTGCTGAAGTTTGTCGAGCTTATCTTTAGAATTTGCTTCGTAGATTGTCTTAATTTGAAGATAAATTTCAGGATCTAGTTTTTTTGTAAGCTTTAATACCATTTCTTTTTGTCGGCGATAACGCTCATTCCATGACTTAAACATCTGTTGAGAAGCTTTAAGCGTCTTGGTTGCCTCATGTATTGCTTTTAAATCTACATCAGTACCTAAACCTAGTCCTAGAGCTTGAGCAATTTTTCGTACAAATTTAGCAAAAATAGTGTTAGTTTTACCTTGTAGTAAATCGTCATTCTCACCTCTTAATGCGTCAATGATGACATCAGCCGCTCCTTGAATTAGGGCTTTGTTTTCAGCAGGAGTAACATTACCGTACTTTTGCCTATGATTTTCCAGCAAAACATCATAATTCGTTGCCCTATGCCGTAAGAAGTTGAATACTTGACGAGGATTATAATCATCAGGTACTTGGGCTAATAACTCAGGTTTGATGAGTTTCACCGAACTCCTCAGTTCTTGAACAATGGCGTTGGGCTGGTTCATAAACTTTTTATGGACAATTATTTTGTTTACAAAAGTATAAATATTTTAAAGTTAGAATACTTAACTGTTTTAAAAATACTGTTAATTTTATGATCGCTGATTTTATGTAATGCGTCTTACATAACAATAGACATATTACATCACAGTTTACTCACTTGGAATCGTTAAAATTACTTAAATTACATATTGAATCTCTGGATTGCTTATTCTAAATAGGGATCAACTTAAACAGCGATCGCTTGGATGTTGACTACAGTAGCTAGAATGCTTAAATAAACTTTTTAGGGCGGATAAGAATGAAAACGATTAACGACTACAAAATTATTCTGCGTCCTGATGACAATGGAACCTTTGTCGCCCCTATTCCAGCGATCGCGAGATGTCATGCCTGGAGAGAAAGGACTGAACAAGCACTTCAGATGTTGCCTCATATTTTTGCCCAAAAACCTTTAAATCTAATCTTAAATTTAAAATTGCTCTTTGCAATCTTGCTATTTGGTCGTTAATAATACTCTGGGCAAAATTTTCTTCATCTTCTATAGAATCTAAAATAATTTTTAACTTTTGTTCAGTTTTAGGTTGAACAGATAGGTGAAAATCTAACATTTGTTTACCTCATCAGCTAA
>JAYKGY010000076.1:0-7656 GCA_035285545.1 Snowella sp.
AGCGGGTCGAGTCTTTGATGATGAGTTAGATTTAGCCTATGCTCTGATTGAAGGAATTGAGAATCGAGCCAGACAAGGTGGATATTCCGTTTCTCGTTTTTCTTTTAATTAAGTTGACCTACTTATAGCTCAAGAGTTAATGGATAAAGGTGTGCCTGCTTCGGATATTGTTATCGGCTTTCATCCGCCTTATATCCGTTCTCAGACCATCTATTCTGCTGCCTAAGCTGCGATCGCGTATCAAACAGCCTTCATTAAATTTTCTCAATTATATAAACTGAATTATTTCTTCAACAATTTTTCGATAATTGGTTAAATGAGGGAAATGTCCTGATGTTTTAATAAAACTATATTGATTATTTGGAATAGCTTGACGTAAATATTCGCCTGCTTGAATAGGTACAAAGGGATCATCTTCAGGTTGAAGAATTAGTACAGGTACATTTAATTGTTTAATTTCTTGGCGATAATCTAATTTCATTATCATATTAAAAACTAATAATGCTATGTCTGGGCGTAAGTCTTTTAAAGATTCAGCAAATTCTTCAGCGAAATAAGGTTTATCAGGATTACTCATTATTATTGGAACATATTTTTCAATCCATTTTGTATAGTTATCTGCCATATCTCCTAAAATTTCTACGCTTTGTTCTTCACTTAGACCTCCTAAATAATCTTTTTTGTTTGAATAACAAGCAGAGCCGCAAACAAATGCTATCTTATTTATTAAATTAGGATATTTAATAGCAGTTAAAGCACTAATCAGGCAACTTACAGAATGTGCTACTACGATAGTATTTTCCAACTCTAGTTTAAAAAATATATTTAAAAAATCGTCAACATAATCCCATAAGGTATTGTATCTTAGCTTATTAAACTCTTCGTTGTATATACTTTTGCTACCTGCTAAATCAAACAAAACTATGCGGTAATTATCTTTAAAGTTGGGTGTTATATATCTCCATACTTTTTGATTACTACCAAAGCCATGAGCAAAAACAATTGTATTTTGAGATTCTAAATTGCCAATAATATTAACATTGAACTTCTTTAATAAAGATTCCATCGCTTTTTTAAAACTAATTTATCGCCTGATTTTAATAAATATTTAAAAATTATTCTAAAATTGTATAAAAACTTTACATTAAGACTAAAAAGCAAAAAATTCCTCAAATAATGAAGAATTTAAAAGACTATTCTTTTTGTCAATGGTATTTTATCGAAAGTAAATCTACTGCTAACGCTAAATTTTTATTCTGGTCGCTGTTGAGAAAGTAGTGCTTGCAATTCTGTTCTTAATGCTGAGATTTCTGTTTGTAACGCTGCAATTTCTTTTGTTCCTGCCACTTCAGCATTGGGATTGTCAGCATCTCGACCGACAAAAAAAGTGGCAAGGGTAGCAGTAACATACCCAAAAACCGCAAACGCATAAAGTGCAAGAATAAGGCATAATATTCGGCCTTCTGGCGTTTTTGGAAAATAGTCTGATCCCATTGTGGTAATAATCATCGCTGTCCACCATAGTGCGGTTCCATAATCTTTTATGGCCGACTCTGGTAGCTCCCTCTCGAAGGTATATATTCCGGCTGCGCCAATCAACGTTACGATTCCTGTTAGACCCAACACATAGCCAAATCCTCGCCGATTGACACTAGCTGCTAGCGATCGCATACCACGATTAGTACGAGTCATGACTCTCAATAATTGCAAACCTCGAACAGCACGCACTGTTTGAAAGGCACGGATTACTTTTACCAAACGTAAAATGCGTAAAGCGGGTAATAAAAGTGATAATCCCGTTATCCAGTTATGTTTTAAGTAAATTAATTTATAGGGAGCCAAGATAAATTTCAGCGCAAAATCGACAATAAACAAAATCCAGATCGAAATTCCTAGCACATCCAGTAAGGGGGAAAGTCCCCAAATTAACTCGACGATAAACAAAGCTAGCCAGACGAAACTCAGCACTAACAGGGGAACTTCAAGCCAATCCTCAAGCTGTTGCAGAATCTCGCTTTTTTCTTGTTCAAGCGCACGTTTAGGGGAAAGAGGAACTTGATTCATAAAAACTTTCAACACTATAAATTTGGATCGGGAGGTTCAAGAACGCTGACATCGACTAAAGGCGTAACGTTAATTTTTCGCGACCGTAAGCGAGTTTGAATGGCTCTCGTTAAATGAGAACGAATTTCCGCAGCCATCCCCACGATTCCCGCAGGAGGAGCCAATGAGGCAGCCACGAGCATTCCCGTTGGACATCGCTTCAACCTGAGAGAGATTGACTCCTTGATGAGCGATCGCCAAATCACAAATTTTTTGCCCATAGCGACGAGGCACTTGAATAATTAGTTGGCGCATATTATCTTCCCTTCCTATCGCTAACCTTCTCGTATTCAAACGAAGTTTAATCTCTAGCTAAAGGAAGATTTTCCTATCAATTCACGACGATTTCAGTTCACAGCTTGCAAAGTCATGGTTTAAGTAAAAGAAAAAGATATTAATAGGCATTAAAAACTCCATAATTTGGCAGTTATTTGACAAACTAAAGTTTCCACGGGCTATCGAAAACGCCAAGTAAAAAAGCCCCTTAAAGCATTGCAGGGATGGGCATTAGTCAATAAAAATCGAGCAATTTCTAACATAAGGTAGACGTTATTGCATTGATTAATCAATAGGCTGAACGTAAGCAGAATTAATTGGTGCAATTTATGGCTTTGTCCTCTTCATCTCGCACAAAGATCAGTGTGATGCTTGTAGCGATGGGTGTCGCAACCAGTGCAGCTTTCATTTACTCAGACTCAATTCCATCTGTCGTCGCTGCGCCTGCTGATACCATCTTTCCTGATACACAAGGTTATTGGGGACAGGCATTTATTAAATCTCTCGCCCAGCAAAATGTTGTGACAGGGTATCCAGATAACACCTTTAAGCCTGAGCAACCCGTAGATCGCGATGAGTTTGCGTCGATTCTCCATAATGCTTTTTCTCAAAATACGGAACGGCAACTGAGCCGCGGCAGCGTCTATAAAGATGTTCCTGTAGGATATTGGGCCGCACCAGCAATTCAAGATGCTTATGAAATGGGATTCATGAAAGGATACCCAACGGGGGAATTCCGACCCAATCAACCGATCTCAAAGGTTGAGGTGTTAGTTTCGCTTGCCCGCAACCTTAATTTACCAAAACCCAATACTGCTGTAGACAATTCAATGTCATCTACCTCTGCATCTACCCCTGTTATTAACTCAGAAAAACCAGCAAATCGTCGTAGAGTAGCAAAAAGACCCTTAATATTTCCCCTAGCGATGACTGTGCTTATGCAACCGCTCATGGCTCGTCCCACCGAGGCAACACCTGCTGAAACCACATCGAGTACGGCAAATGAACTTTCTCAACCCTCTCAATCTGCCAGCACGACTGGCTCTCAACGTCCAGTTTCACTGATTTTGAGTGACTATTATAAAGATGCGGAAAAGATTCCGCATTATGCCATTAATGATGTAGCAAGGATGACGGCGGCTGGAATAGTTGTCAATTACCCTGATCTACGCCTATTAAATCCTAATCAACCTGCAACCCGTGGGGAAGTGGCGGCAATCATTCATCGAGCTTTGGTTCATCAAGGAAAAGTTGCACCCATCCCAGCGAGTGAGACTGCTTCTAACTATATTGTGAATCGGTAAAGAGTATTAAGCCTAGCGTTCATCGAGTTAGAAATGTGAGATTGAGCAATGACACAAACTGAACTTGAGAATCTTGTACCGAGTACCCATCTAAAACGAGTCATTGCTGTTTTGCGGCTTACTGGATGGGCAAGCTTTATCATTCAGATTGGATTAGGAGCAACAACAGGGGTATTATTACTGCTGGCGTTATCTGGTCGCAACTTTAATCAAGCGATCGCCCCCACGCCTAGTATTTCAGGTGCGGTTGTTACCCAAACTCAAACAACTACACCAGGCTTAGGTATCAGTATTTTTTGGGCAGTGTGCGGCTTTATGTCGTTACTATTTGGGATTTATCTTGCATTTCGTCTCATTCGTTTCTCAAAGCGACTTAACAACCCCAATCGTGCAATTCATCCCAAACGTAGCAAAGTGATGGAAGTGTTACGCTTGGGGGTTATGACAGCATTTGTAGGAATGTTGTTGTCAATCTTGGGTAGTGTTGCAACGCTCAGCGTTTTGCTGGGCAAGTCTGTTACACAGCCCCAAGGGGTCGCAATTTATGACCCAAACCGCATTATTCGCTCTCTGGATGTGTTTGTCGCGGCTGCCAATACAACGGTAATTACGGCTCATTTCGTTGGAGCTGTAACAATGCTGGGGATTTTTAACTGGTTACATAATCCTTCCGATCCTGATTTAATTCCCTAAAAGTGCTTAATATCGCTATTCTTTACTGTTTAAAACAGCAATCGAGTGACTTACCCCCCTCTTCTTAATCTTCCAAACCGTGTGAATAATTAGTTGGCGCATATTATCTTCCTATCGCTAACCTTCTTGCATTCAGAAGGAGATTAATCTCTAGCTAAAGGAAGATTTGCCTATCAATTCACGATGCTTTCAGTTTTCTGAATTTAGAACATTTAAACCTTTTGGTAAATTTAACGTTAGTTGGTTATCAATCTATTATAGCAATTCCTTGATAAATGAGGTACAGTAAGAGGACTAAATTTGAGACAAAAGCCATGAAACCCTATTCATTAGATTTTAGAAAGAAAATCTTAGAAGTCCGTGAAAAAGAAAATCTTTCTGTTCGGAAACTTGCTAAGCATTTTCATGTAGCAACAAGCTTTATCCAAAAAATAATTAAGCAATATCAAGAAACAGGTGATTTAAACCCTTTACCTCAAGGCGGAAATCCACCTCCCAAAATTGGCAATGAACAGTTAGTGACTTTAGTAGAGATTATTGAAAAGAATAATGATGCCACTCTTCGGGAACTCTGTGACTTGCTCGACCAAGAAACGGGTGTAAGAGTAAGTATCTCCACGATGGGAAGAGTTACTCAAAAATTAAATTATAGTGTCAAAAAAAAACACTATATGCAGCTGAGAAATACAGTGAAAGAGTCCAACGTAAACGAGTAGAGTATTGGAATAAAATCAGAGGGATTAAAGCAGAAGACTTAATCTTCATCGATGAATCAGGAATCAATCTAGCAATGATTAGATTGTATGCAAGGGCAATAAAAGGAAAAAGAGCTAGAGGAGAAAAGCCTCAGAAAAAAGGAATTAATATTTCAATGATTAGTGCTTTATGCCTTAAAGAAGTGTTAGCTACAATTTGTATTTATGGAGCAGTAGATAGAATCGTATTTGAAGCCTTTATTTTGAAAGAAGTCGTACCTAAGCTATGGAAAGGAGCACATGTAGTAATAGATAATGCCAAAATTCATTTTGGAGAAATGTTAGAAACAATGATAGAAGAAGCCGGAGGAAAATTAATCTATTTATCTCCCTACTCTCCTGAGTTTTCTCCGATTGAAAATATGTGGTCAAAAATCAAAGCGATTTTAAGAAAGCTAAAAGCGAGAACCTATAAAGAGCTAATTGATGGAGTGACATCGGCTATGTTAGAGGTTACTCAACAAGATATTCATAGTTGGTATACTCATTGTTGTTACTGTACCTCATAGATTAAAGAAACGCTATAGCATATTCTCGGTAATTTTTGTCTTCGTGAGGAGGAGCATCACCAATTAAGATAACTCTAGAAACAACGGACTCCTTAATGGCAATCTCTAACGCTTTTTCTACGGCTTCAGGGAAGTCCCCACCGCCGTTACAAGCAATTTTTCCCATAAAAGTTTTTAAATATTCAGCCGAGTTACTCCAATCGCTCTGCTCAATAATTCTGTGATTATCGCAATAATCACGATAAGCGACCCAAGATAATTCTACTTGGCCAGCTTCTAAGAGCCGATGAATTAATTCTTGAATATTTTCTAGAGTTTTACTCCATACAGGTTGCATTGAACCTGTTGCATCTACGAGTCCGATAACCCGTGTTGGCTTGGCATATTGTTCAAGTAGTTGTTCATACGTTCTACGTTCACGTTTTTGAGTAATTGATTGGTTTTCTTGAGATTTAAACCGAGCAAGGGGGCTTTTAAAATAATCTTGAGACATTGAGGTATAAATAAAAATAAATTAAGATTTGTTAGGAAAAGTTATGTAGAGCGAGCTTCTAAATATTCTTTAAGTTTTTCGTTGGCTTCATTGATTTTTTTCATCATTTCTTCACTCCCTCCTAATTTATCTGGGTGATGAATGTTTGCTTGTTGACGAAATGCTTGTTTTAAGGATTGTATTGATAGTTCTTCAAGAGTTAAATTTAATAAAATTAATGCATCTTCTACAGATAATTTATCATCTTTAGAGGCAAAATCATCTTTTCTGGATTTTCTACGATCTCTAGTACGATGTAAGACTTCATCAACAAAACTTTTAATTTCATATAGTAAGTTTTCTAACTTTTCTAGCCCTTCTGCAATCTCAGTAATTCCACTGATAAGATTGTTTTCGGCTTCACTTACTTCTTTTAGGAGAGCATCAACAATATTTTTTTGTTGTGATGTAATTTCTATTCTTTCTAAACGAGAAATTTCGTTTTCAATTTGATATAAATAATCTTGATATAGTTTAAAAGCGGTTTCATAGTCGCTGATTAAGTTAGTCCATCTTAAAATATTTTCATCTACTTGACTCATCGTATCCCATGAATCAAAGTAAATATTTATATCTTTTATAAATCTATTAAAGGCTGGAAAAGTAATTTTTTCTGATGCTCTTTTAAGTTTATGAAAAATTGTAGTAAATTTTTCGATTCGTCTAAGTAAATTTTTAAATTTGATTAAGTTACGATTAAAATCAGAACGTAAAGATTGATATAGGGGTTCAATATTTAAGCTGGTGTCCCAACAATTCATATCAGCTTCATAAAGCCCTAAAATTGCTTCCCTTGCAAAATTTGCAATCTTTTCGTCTCCAAAAACTTCTTCGGGCGTTGTACCGATGTCATTAAGAAAATTTTTAAAAGCAGAAAAAGCATCTTGTTGATAAAGATAATTCAGTAAGCGAGAGGGAAAATAAGCAACATAAAAATCATATTCTTTTACAGATAAATTAAATCGAGAAAATAATATCTCTAACGTTTTTATTTGAAGAGAATAAATTTTTTTATCTGGATTTTTGAAATAGACTTTAGAAAAAAAGTTTTTTAAATATAATTCTGAAAAAATTGGTGGATCGGTTGGGGGTGGATCTATTGGGAAGGGGCCAATTGGAGGAATTGGTGGATCGATTGGAGGCGGAGCGGGGGGTGGCTGGCGTTGAAAGATTTTTTTGCAAAAAGCCTTAATTTTTTGCCATATTCGTTTCCACCAAGAGATTTTTTTCATCTGTTAAATCCCAATTTTCTATGAATAACAGGTGAAATCGTCTTTTTTTTGCTTAAATAGGTCAAATTTCCTTGAATTTCTCGAATTAAGTTTTTAATGCTATTAACTAGAATCGTTTTATTAAGGAACTGATTCTCTGATTGATGAAGCTGGGGTTTATAGCGTTTCTTTAATCTATGAGGTACAGTAACAACAATGAGTATACCAACTATGAATATCTTGTTGAGTAACCTCTAACATAGCCGATGTCAC
>JAYKGY010000077.1:0-6388 GCA_035285545.1 Snowella sp.
TAGCGGGTCGAGTCTTTGATGATGAGTTAGATTTAGCCTATGCTCTGATTGAAGGAATTGAGAATCGAGCCAGACAAGGTGGATATTCCGTTTCTCGTTTTTCTTTTAATTAAGTTGACCTACTTAAGAAGTATGGGCCAATTTGTTCCTAATCCATTATCTTCTCGTTTTGATCAGGCTTTAATCGTTGCGGCTGAATTACATCGCCATCAGTTTCGTAAAAGTTCCCAAACGCCCTATCTTGCCCACTTGTTAGCGGTTTCTAGTCTCGTTTTAGAATACGGTGGCAATGAAACTGAAGCGATCGCGGGTCTGCTCCATGATGCGGTAGAAGATCAGGGGGGCTTACCGACTCTAGAAAAAATTCGCGCGGAATTTGGGGAAGAAGTGGCCAATATTGTAGAAGGCTGTACCGATGCTTATACCATTCCTAAACCCCCTTGGAAAGAACGCAAGCTTGCCTATATTGTCCATTTAGCTAATGCGTCTGCCTCTGTGAAATTGGTGTCCTGTGCGGATAAGTTGCATAATGCGCGATCGATTTTGATGGATTATCGTCAGTTAGGAGATGAACTCTGGAGCCGTTTTGCAGGGGGAAAGGATGGAACGCTCTGGTATTACCGCGCGATCGCTGATACGTTACAAGCTGTTAACCCAAACCCTATTGTTGCTGAATTAGATCGAGTTGTTACAGAAATTGAACATCTGGCCAATCTATCGGCTTAAAATCCTCACCTTTTATGTTACCGACACTTTTTGTTTTAATCCTATTAACCCTAGTCATTGCGTATATTTGGGGTCAACCGTTTTTAGTTCAGTTAAAACACGCTCAAATTCAACAAAAACCATTCCCTGAAGCTTGGTTAAACATTTTAGAAACGGAATTACCCCTCTATCAACACTTACCCGAACCGATTCAGCAACGCTTAAAACCCCGAATCCAAATCTTTTTAGCCCATAAACAGTTTATTGGTTGTAATGGTTTAAAAATTACCGATAAAATTCGCTTAATCATTGCCGCTTACGCCTGTTTATTAGCCTTAAACTTAAAAGAAAATTATTATCCCAAACTGCAAACAATTTTAGTCTATCCCACCATTTTTCAACGAAAACAAGTCACTGCCGTTGATGAATATATTGTAGAAGAACAGCAAACGGCGTTAAGTGGAGAATCCTGGGGAAAAGAAGGGCAAGTCGTTTTATCTTGGCAAATTATTGAACAGGATTTAGACAATTGGCAGGATGGCCATAACGTGATTTTTCATGAATTTGCTCACCAATTAGATCAGCAAGAAGGCCCCGCCAATGGTGTTCCACCACTTCCCAAACATTCTGATTATCAACAATGGGCCAACGTTTTCACTGAAGAATATCAACAACTTTTGAGCCAACTCGCTAACCATTTACCCACCGTGATTGATCCCTATGGCGCAACCCATCCTGCGGAATTTTTTGCTGTTGTAACGGAATTATTTTTAGAAAGAGCATCCGTTTTAAAACAATTTCATCCCCAACTTTTTCAGCTTTTAAAAAACTATTATCAGTTTGATCCTTGTCTTTGGTTAAACACAACAAATTCCTAATCATTCCTAACGGTTCAACGTTTGGACAGGCGTAATACCGCTCAGGCTTAACAGATTCCTGATACACTGGATCACTGACAAACCAACGTTTTTTAACTATGGCATCCATTCGCGAATTGCATCAACAACTGGTCTCCAAGGAGCGTTCTGCGGTTGAAATTACGACAGAAACCTTACAACGGGTAACATCGCTCGAACCCAAATTACAGAGTTTTCTCTGTGTAACGGCAGATCAGGCAATGGCAACGGCGAAAAAAGTAGATGCCAAGATTGCAGCAGGGGAAAGCATCGGCTTATTAGAAGGTATTCCTGTTGGTATTAAAGATAATTTGTGTACGCGGGGCATTCCCACCACTTGCGGATCGCGGATTTTGGAAGGCTTTGTTCCTCCCTACGAATCGACCGTTACCCAAAAGTTGCAGGATGCAGGCACGGTCATGGTCGGCAAAACCAACTTAGATGAGTTCGCAATGGGTAGCTCTACCGAGAATTCAGGTTATCAAGTCACGGCTAACCCTTGGGATGTGACGCGGGTTCCAGGTGGCTCATCGGGTGGTTCAGCAGCAGCAGTCGCAGCAGAAGAATGTGTGGTTGCATTGGGATCGGATACGGGCGGTTCCATTCGTCAACCTGCTTCGTTGTGTGGCGTGGTGGGGCTAAAACCGACCTATGGTTTAGTGTCCCGCTTTGGTCTGGTGGCCTATGCCTCCTCTTTGGATCAGATTGGCCCGTTTAGTCGCACGGTAGAAGATGCCGCGATTTTATTACAGGCGATCGCGGGTTACGATGCCAAAGATTCCACCAGTTTAAATGTGCAAATTCCCGATTATACCCAAGCCCTCAAGCCCGATTTAAAAGGGGTGAAAGTGGGCGTTATTACTGAAACCTTTGGGGAAGGTCTCGATGAGATTGTGGCAGAAACCGTAAAAGCCGCGATCGCGCAATTGCAGTCCTTAGGGGCTACCGTTCAAGAAATCTCCTGTCCCCGCTTCCGTTATGGCTTACCCGCCTATTACATCATTGCCCCCTCTGAAGCTTCCGCCAACTTAGCCCGCTATGATGCCGTGAAATATGGTATCCGAGAAGAAGCCGACACCTTGTTAAATATGTACACCAAAACTCGCGCCAAAGGCTTTGGAACCGAAGTCAAACGTCGCATTATGTTAGGAACCTATGCCCTGTCTGCGGGCTATTACGATGCCTATTACCTCAAAGCGCAAAAGGTGAGAACCCTGATTAAACAGGACTTTGATAATGCTTTTGAAAAAGTGGATGTTTTAGTTTGTCCTACGGCTCCGACGACTGCGTTTAAAGCTGGGGAAAAAACCGATGATCCTTTAAGTATGTATTTATCAGACTTAATGACCATTCCCGTGAACTTAGCAGGCTTACCCTCCATGAGTATTCCCTGTGGATTTGATAGCCAGAATTTACCGATTGGATTGCAATTAATCGGCAATGTGTTGCGGGAAGATCAACTGTTCCATGTGGGTTACGCCTACGAACAATCCACCGAATGGCATCAGCAAAAACCGTCTTTATAGTAAAATTTGGTTGATTTTGATTTAGTCTTCAGTCTTAACGTAGATTTTTTGTACTTAATCAAATTAATTTCAAGAAATTGAATGGATTTGCTAAAATTTTGGGGGATTTTATTTAGTCCCTTCAAATTCAGCGTCTAATTCACTATGGATTTTGTCTTTCTTTCCAAGCTTATCCCCTTATTTTTTTATCCCTTGGGGCTAGTTTCGTTGCTCTTAATTTTGATTATTTTTCTCTCTTGGAAGCAACGTTCTTGGATTCAACTGCCCGCTGTGTTGGCCTTAATCATTATTTTGGTCGGTGGGAATGTTTGGGTGAGCAAGGCTTTAATGCGATCGCTGGAATGGCAAAATTTACCCCCAACCGAAATGCCTCAAGCAGAAGCCATTGTTATTTTAGGCGGTGGCATCTACCCCAATACCTATCCTCGTTCTATGCCAGAAGTTGCTGAAGCCGGCGATCGCGTTTTGTATGGTGCCAAATTATATCAAGCAGGAAAAGCACCGTTGATTATTGCCTCTGGGGGACGCATTGAATGGTTAGGAGGGGGAACGCCGGAAGCTCAAGATATGGCAACCTTATTGGAAATGATGGGGGTTCCTAAATCTGCCATCATTGAGGAACCAGACTCATTGAATACCTACGAAAATGCAGTAAACGTTCAAAAAATCTTGCAGCAACAAAAAATCAATCAAGTGTTACTGGTGACCTCGGCCTTTCACATGCCCCGCTCCCGTCGGATTTTTGAAAAACTCGGTATTCAAGTCATTCCTGCTCCCACAGACTTTTCTGTGATAGACGAAAAAAATGCTGATTTCAACCTAAAAACTATTTTAATTGGTCTATTTCCTGATACAAACTTTTTGAATCAAACGGTCATTGCATTAAAAGAATATTTAGGTTTATTCATTTATTCCCTCAAAGGATGGGCGTAACCCATCGCTGTTGGGATCTGAGGAATTGCAGTGTTAAGCAGGGTTATTCCTAACCGGCAAAAGCGAAAACAAGTTTTTGAAGAAGTCGAAAGGCACAGCAATCATGCGCGGGACAAAGGGAGGAGACAAGGTAAACCGAGGATTCTCAGACGGAAGCATTACCGAATATTACCTGAGTTTAAATTAATCCAGATTTTCAAATCATCCGTGAAGATCGCTTCTCTTCCCAATATGCTAAGATTTAAGACGGCTAGCCCCTGGAGAGGTGGCAGAGTGGTCGATCGCACCCGACTTGAAATCGGGCCAACCGAAAGGTTGCAAGGGTTCAAATCCCTTCCTCTCCGTAGTTTCAGCCCTAAAGTGGCATAAACGTGGCACAAAAAAATATGCCACTTTAAAACGACGATAATACACTTGTATTATCATTGCTTTTTCATGAAATGGATAATCAGATAAAGTTATTGTTATGCTATTTAGTCTAAAAAATTAGTACAGACTTAAAGCTATACAGCATAAGCTTTTAAGGTTATTTTTTGTTCTTTAGGGAGTAGTACAAATTTTTCGCTCTTGGAAGCCTTGCGGTGTAAGGGATTGAGTCGATTTTTAGCTCAAATAGACCAGAATATTACTCCCTAATTTTGAGGCGTTGCCGTTGGAATGCTTTAGTAATAACTTTCTTTTCATAGAGAAATAGTTATTACTAAGCGGCTACAGCTTTTAGAGCATTGCAGTAATATATTTTTTTCCATAGAAAAATCTATATTGCTAAGCGGCTACAGTTTGTGAGCAGTTAAGCTAAATGTATATTTTCATGGAAAGAAACATATTGCTAAGACGGTGTAGCTTTTATGGTGTCCGATAGCAGATTCTTTTCATGAGAACAGCGTAACCTACCAAGCTACTCTAGGCATTCATTTGATTAAGCGTTTAATGAGATTGCATAAAGGCTTAATGTAGCTTTATTTATTCAAGAAAAACTGAAGTTACGTTAAGTGTTAAGAAAACAAGGTATTCTAGGGTAAATTGTATTTAGGATTAAATCATGAAAACTCTGAAAAGCATTGTCGGAAAAGTGTTTAAGGGATTATGGAGTATTTTTTATCATCTTCTTATCATGTTAGGGTTAGACCTACCTTATTCATTACCCTTTGATTTTTTAGACGATTGGATAATGAAAGGTAGGAAGCCTAAGATTAATAAACTAAAGAAGTCTAAACGCAAGGGAAAAGTTAAGGAAAAGAACGATGATAAATCGTGAAAAGAACTAAGTATTGGGGAAAAGATACCTTGAATAATCTTTTTTAAATAATTCGCTTGGTTCAATAAATAAAACACAGCCTTGTTTATTGTTTTTGTCTCCTACTGTCCAACCGTCAGCTTTGAATGAATCTCTGACGGTAAAGATTGAAGCGTTAGCAGGATATATCGATTCAATACGCTCATTCCATGCTCTTAATTTTTGTGATTGAGCATAGCGAGTAAATTTAACGGTTTTGTAGGGATTTTTTTGTGTAGTTTGGTTAAATGTATAGTGTCCTAATCGGTTAATATCTTCGAGGGTATTGTAGGTTTCCTTGAAATAAGGATTATCAGTTTTTAATGTTATTTTGATGCTTTTAAAGCGTTTCTCAAGTCTGCGAGAAATGTTGTTTTGTAAGCGTGATATATCAACGTTACTAAACACTAAAATATTGAAGTCATAACAGGGCAATTCTTTACTATAACTAAAGCGAGTTTGAATACCTATTGTGACTTGATAATACTCTGTAATTTTGTTCAAGTCTTGAAGAATAATTTCTCTAAAAATTTTGATGTTTTTTTCAATGATTTTTAGAGCATTTTTAGATAGATATTCAACGGTTAAAGTGTACCATCGTAAGCCTAAACCAAGGGATTGAGCTTTTAGAAGCATTCTTACTACACTATCTCTTAGGTTTGTTTTTGTATCTGTACTAGGAACGATGTAACTCTTATCGGGTAAGGGATTGAGAGGATTAGATGTAAGGTTTTGAGGCAATTTGACCCGACTATTAGTCTTTTGTATTAACGGTGTACTTCTACGTCCTATCTTTACCATTCCGCATTGATGGAGTCTAGAGATTAGTTCATACGAGTTGACGGGAAAACGGGTATCCGTTATAGGTTCTCCGCGGTTAGTAGTGAGAAGTGTATAATGGTATACATTATATGAGGACTGAACCATGTTGTACTTTCTCGAAAATCTTCTTAAATTGCCTCAAATTAGTGTACAAAATATCATACAAGAAGAGCAAGAAATTTTTCTGATATTAATGTGTACAGATGAAAAAGTTAAATGTCAACATTGTG
>JAYKGY010000078.1:0-3455 GCA_035285545.1 Snowella sp.
GGAGCGGGATTCGTGTCCGGTAAACGGCTTTGTTCTGCTTCGGTTAATTCAATAACCCCCACATTTTGCCGACTGGTGTTAGCATTTGGCTCTTCATTCAGATTCGGTAAAAACATCCCTAAAACAACGGCATGAAGCCCCACTGAAGCAAAAATCGCCACATTGCCTGGGGTCAAAAGCTGTGCGGTTGAGGGTTGGAGTTTTAGGGGAAAGTTCATAGCCATTTTTAGAGTGTGCTGCCGATTGTCTTATAGGGATTAAACGATGAAGGTTGATGCAATTAAGCTAACGTGAAAAAAATTCCCAGATACCAGATCTCATTCTATCTTGTTTACTCTAACTAACGAATTACTGAAACTCTCATAGCCCTATAGGGAGACCGGAATCTCTCTACAATGAATGCTAGAGACTTTTGTTTAACCATCATAATGACAAATTCCTTTTTTACTCAAAAAATTAATTTCTTTGATCGGTGGGCCCCTTTTTATGATTTTCTGTTGACTACGGTTTTTTATCAAGCAATCCATCAACGAATACTGGATTATGTTCAATTTTCTCAATCAGCGATGGTTTTAGATTTGGGATGTGGTACGGGGAAATTATTAAATCGATTGGCTCAAAATTTTCCGCAGTTACAAGGCGTAGGCGTTGACCTATCTCCTGGGATGTTACGGCAAGCACGAGCGGAAAATCGACACCATCCCCGCTTAATTTTTTGTGAAGGGAATGCCGAATCTTTACCGTTTGCAGATACTCAATTTGATGCTGTTTTTAATACCATCAGCTTTTTGCATTACCCTGATCCTCAACAGGTTTTCGTAGAAGTGGCTAGGATCTTAGCTCCTCAAGGTTATTTTTATTTAGCGGATTATGTCGGAACGGGGACAAATCAGAAGTTTCCGCTTTCCCCTGGAGGGTTGCGATTTTATTCGGCTCAACAACGGGAAGCCTTGGGGAATAACGCCGGGTTACGTTGCCTGGGTCATCATTATTTGCTCGGCTCGGTGATGTTAAGTATTTTTCAGCGATCGCGTTCTTAAATAATGGCAACCTATGAGTCAACAACGATTAATCCTTTTTACCCGTTATCCTGTCCCCGGCCAAACCAAAACCCGACTGATTCCCCTACTCGGTACGGAAGGAGCCGCCCAACTTCAACGCCAGATGACGGAGTTTACCCTTGTGAATCTCTATCCGCTCTGGCAATCCGCAAATGTGGAAATTTTTGTTTATTACAGTGGGGGCGATCGCGACTTAATCCGAGCTTGGCTAGATCCGGTGATTGAGCCACTAAACCATCCACTAACCCGCTTAAATGGGGAGCTAACCAGCAATCATCTCCGCTATCAGGAACAGGAAACCGGCGATTTAGGGCAGAGAATGCAAGGGGCATTTGCCGATGCCTTTCGAGCCGGAATTGAACGAGTCGTGATCATTGGAACGGATTGTCCAGGGTTAACCCCTGCGTTAATTCAGGAAGCGTTGACTGCGTTAAACAACGATGAGGTGGTGCTAGGCCCGGCGAAAGACGGTGGCTATTATCTAATCGGCTTGAATCGCCCATTACCGATGTTGTTTCAAAATATTCCTTGGGGCAGCGATCGCGTCTTTGCTCAAACCCAAGCCATTCTTGAACAGCATCACTTAACTTATTATGTCCTCAAAACCTTAACAGATATTGATCGCCCTGAGGATCTTTGGCTTTGGGAAAAGAGGAATGGCGATCGCTAACTTTTTCGCGTCCGTAATCCTGCCCTATTTTTTGAATCCCCTGTCCCCTAAACCTAGAGAATATAACGGTGATCAAGGGCTTCACTGACTGTCATTATAAAAAAAAGGGGGTTAGCTATTAACTCTCAATAACTAACCTTGTGCTATGTATGCACCCGCTTTTTGAATCCTGACCTTATTATTTCTCTAAATAAACCAAAAGGCAAGCGAATATATCAAACTAAGACGTGATGCAGATCACATTCTATTTGGTTTTATTGTGATAATCGAGGATGACGACCCAGTAAACCCGTCATGAGTTGTAAGGCCAAAACTTTAATCGGGTGGATATGGCGCATCATTTCTATGCCCAAACGTCTGACTACCACTAACGGCAACCAATCATTGGAAAAAAGGCGGTCTAGGAAATCAGTAAAACCCAAAATGAGTAAATTTTCGGTCTTTCTCCAAGTTTCGTAGCATTTTAACACTGATAGTTGCCCTATATCCTCTTTTTTCTGTACTGCTTCATGGAGTACCTGCGCTAAGGCTGCCGCATCTCGAATGCCCAAGTTTAAACCCTGTCCCCCCACCGGATGGCAACAATGGGCCGCATCTCCCACGAGAGCCAATCGGGGTTGAACGTAGCGATCGCTCTGCATTAACTGAACAGGAAACAGAAGGCGAGGACTGACTAGGTTGACAGAACCTAAGACCCCATTCAGCCGTTGTTCCAGTTGGGTAATAAAAGCCGATTCCGCCATTTCAGCCAGTTCTTTCGCTTGAGCATGGGGAGCCGTCCAGACAATTTGACAACGGTTACCCGGCAAGGGTAAAACGCCCATCGGGCCCGTTTCACAAAAACGCTCAAAGGCAATATTATTGACAGCCGCTTGGTGTTGAATCGTAAAAGCCACACAGGATTGCCAATACTTCCAACCACGGGTTTTAATGCCCGCTAGGGAGCGAATCTGGGATTTTGCGCCATCAGCCCCCACAACGAGCTTCGCCGTTAAATGGCAGTCTTGATCCCCTTGCTTAACCCGAATTTTGGCTTGATTTGTGCCATATTCCACCGCAACTACCTTGGCCGGCCGCACCCATTCCACCTGGGGGCAGCTCGTTAAAAATTCTTGTAAAGCCGACAAAATAACCCGATGTTCTCCCACATACCCTAAATATTCCGTGCCTAAATCCTGGGTTTCAAACGGGACTAAGTTGGGGTAATTTCCATCCGAGAGTTTGATATTTTCAAATCTGCCAATATGGGGAAAAATTTTCTCCCAAACCCCAATTCCTTTTAAAATTCGGCTTGAGAGTACGGATAGGGCGTAGGCTTGGGGTTTAATAATCGATTGCTCCGGGAGTTGGGCTTCAATCAAGACAATTTTGAGTCCTGAATTTTTTAAGGCGGCAGCTAAGGTTGCTCCTACAATCCCCCCGCCCGCGATCGCGATATCATACTGTAGAGAATCATTCGAGATAGGGTCTGAGTATTGGGACATCGTAGGGTTATTAAACATTCAAAAGATTTAATTATTAATTATTGTTACGTAACTTTTTGCTGGAAGCAAGGAGATCCCGCCTGTCTGCCGAGTCTCTGCACCGTTGAAGAGAAGATTAAGAGCCTATCCGAAAAGTCAATAGGAACGAAATTGGTACATTTTAGCGAACGCTAACTTCACTAGCTAGGTGGACGGTTATTTCCCTAGCAAATGCTCGGATAACTATCTCTCAAATGAGTC
>JAYKGY010000079.1:0-9011 GCA_035285545.1 Snowella sp.
TTGTTTTAGGGATGTTTTTACCGAATCTGAATGAAGAGCCAAATGCTAACACCAGTCGGCAAAATGTGGGGGTTATTGAATTAACCGAAGCAGAACAAAGCCGTTTACCGGACACGAATCCCGCTCCACCCATTCCGCCGGTTCCCGATGGGACGAGTTTTCCCAATAGTACGACGATGTTGTCGGGTACGATGTCTCCCAATGATTTCTTGGCAGCGAACCCCAATGTCAAACTTCCCCCCATTACGGAAACTCCCTTACCCGCTCTCCCTTCAACGAACTACAGCAGCAATTTCAATGCGTTGCCTGGTCAGCTTCCTCCCCTACCGCCGCTGCCTGCTTTACCGCCCTATCCCTCTAATCTTCCCCCCTTAAGTTCCTATAACAATTTAAATAATATTCCGATTGCCCGTGCCCCGGTTTCTTTGCCGCCGTTACCTTCCTCTAATCGTTCCTCTGAACAACGTCCCGTGTTGCCCCCGTTGCCAGGAACCCAATCCTATTTTCGTTCTATTGAAGGGGATGGAAATAATACGGCACCTCGGCCCAATTTTGGGGTACTTCCCCCCCCCAGAGGGACAGATTTTATTACCCGTGCGTCTCAAGATAATGGGGTTCCCAATTTACCCGGAATGGCTCCTCAGCCTGAACTCCAACCCGATGGCGAAGACACGAACCCCCAACAAGCGACGGTTAATGATCTCCAATGGCGTGCTAAACTTGCCAAGCAAAATAATGGTGTAATTTCCACAGGAGACATTGAATCTGTTGCCATCACGGGGGCCTATCCTCGTGCCGCTTGCCGTAGTCGGGCTGAAGCGAGAGTCATTTATAATGTGGAGCCGTCGGGAGAAGTCACTCCGATTCAAACCTCCCGTTATTCCATTTTTAATCAATTAGCACGGCAAAGCTTCCAATCACAACGGTTTAATAAGCCAACACGGGTCTCTGTGGATTTTAACTACGATCCCAAGGTCTGTGAAAGCGCGATCGCGGCTCCCAATCGCCCAACGGAAACAGCCCCCGTATTACCCTCTCTTCCCAATAATTCGGCAACGGTTTCCCCAGTTAATGATCCGACCCGCAGCGTTCCCCAATTGCCGACCTTAACCCCTGGTAGCAATCGGCCTCCCCAACTGCCTGAAACAGATAACAATGCGGTTAAAACTGCGCCCCCCACTCAATCGGCCCCCTCTGATTCCAGCCCGGAGCGATCGCCCTCTCCCGCTACCCCCCAATCCAACCCGGCGGCAATTAAAAATCCGGTTCCCGTTACTCCCCCCAAACCCAACAATACGGACGATCAGGAACCAGCTTCAGCGGTTATAAAAAATCCCCAACCCCAAGCAACACCAGAGGTTAAGCCGGAATCTGCACCTGAAGCCAAACCCGAAAATCCTGCTGAGGTTAAGGCAGCCCCTGATAACAAGCCCGTAGAATCAAACAGCGCGGCCCCGGTCAAACCGCAATCTGAAGCCAAGCCATCGGTTACCCCGACACCGGAGGTCAAACCGTCTCCTGCGGCAAACCGGAACCTATCCGAAAGTAAGCGATCGCGGCTATTGCCAAAACAATCCGCACCTAAAGCGGAACCGCCTGCGGTAAAACCGGCTCAACCAGAGCCTGAAGCCAAAACGCCGGTAATGGGGCCACCGCTTCCTGGGGGGAATGATAGTCCTTTGGCCCCATCTATGGGTAAAAAAGAATAAGTCTGAGCCATCGATCTGCCCTAAAATTAAGCCGAACCCATGAGAAAACTTTACTTTTTGCTCCCTGGAACAACGAAAAAATTTTTTTGTGGTGGCCTCTGGGCAGAGTTAAAAACCTTGAAATTGGCTCAACAGGTTTGCCCTGCGGAGGTGGTGACCTATCGTCAACGGGAAAAAGAACATCCCTACCTCGGCGATCTTTTAGCCACGCCCCATCCCGCCGAAGCCTTAAAAGATGTAATTTTTGTCCTCTGTTGGGGTTTCGATGTGGCCAAATTAGCCCCCCAGTTAGCCAAATTGAATGCGGTTTATCATGCCCATAGTGCGGGTTATGGCTTTAATTTACCGGCTCACATCCCCATTATTACCGTTAGTCGTAATACCTTGGGCTATTGGGGACAGCGATCGCCCCATTCTCTCCTGTATTATTTACCCAATGAAATTTCGGAAACCTTTCAGAATCACCACCGTGATCGGGATATTGATGTGTTGGTGATGGCCCGCAAATCTTCTCATTATTTGATGAAGCAATTGGTTCCGGCATTGCAAGGGCATTGTCGATTGGAAGTCGTGGATTACTATGTCGAGGATCTCTCCGTTCTTTTTAATCGGGCCAAGGTTTATCTCTACGATTCGGCCGAATATTGGGCAGTGCAGGGCATTAGTGAAGGATTTGGCTTGCAGCCGATGGAAGCCTTAGCCTGTGGTTGTCAGGTTTTTTCTAGCATCAATCATGGACTATCGGATTATCTCGATCCAGCGTTTAACTGTTACAAAATTGCCGGATATTCCACCGGATTTGATCGGCAACGAATTTTAAGAGCCGTTGAATTGTTTAATCAGCGAAAATTATCTTTATCTCCCCAAATTTTGGCTGAATATCGCTCAGAAAATATTATTCGACGTTTAGAAGTGATTCTACAGGAATTAAACGAATTTTTTGACGATAAACACTTACATTCCAGTGATATTCCCGATTTAAATGCTTGGCGGATTACCCAACTGCGATCGCAGAGAATCATAACAAAATTGAAGAAATTTGTCCCGTTTTTGCGAAATTAATAGAGATTAATAAAATTGAATCAGCAAATGATGGCCCCACTCAAAGATAGGAATAAAACTAAAACGAACAGAATTTGCGCTTATTCAGTGCTTAAATACTAGTGTGACTTGAACCCTCATTTTGCTGCCAATGACTGAATCTGTTTATTTTTTAGTCTGTGGGCTAGGGCGATTAGGACAACAATGTGTCGTCGCCCTGAGTACTTTCGGGGTTAAGGTGATAGGCGTTGAAAAAGAGAAAATAGACACCTACGAAATTCCTTCTGTTCCCTATCTTTTAGAAAGCTTGATAACGGGAGATTGCAGTTATTTTCCTGTCCTAGAACAATGCAATTTATCCGCTTGTCGGGCTGCTTTACTCGTCACCAATAATGAGCAAGTCAATATTGAAACGGCTCTCTTGATTCGGCAACTTAACCCCCATACGCGCCTAGTTGTTCGGTCAGGGCAGACTAATCTCAATCAATTGCTGAGTGAAAAATTAGGGAATTTTGTTGCCTATGAACCCCTCGATTTATGTGCCAATGCCTTTGCTTTAGCGGCTCTAGGAAACGGAACTTTGGGTTTTTTTGAACTGGATCAACAATGGTTACGGGTCGTTTCTACCATGCTGCAAGCGGAACATCCCTGGTTGCGGAATCAGTATCTGTACAAACTGAATGGGCATAATCGCCGTATTTTAACCGTTAAAAATCCCCAAAATGGTATTTTGTCTGTTTTTGAAGCATGGAATGGGGAATATACTCTGCAATTGAATGATGAACTGATTTATGTCGAACTTGTCGATAACTTCTCGCTGGGTTTGCAATCTGCCATGATGGAGAAAATGACCTCTCCGCAAAATCAAAATCCCAAAACCTCTTTAGGTTGGAATTTATGGCTGACTGAAGCGATACAAAAGATTAAATTTGCGCTCCAATCTCGTCCGATTATTCTTCTGGCGACGGGAGTAATTTTAGGGCTTTTAGGCGTGGGAACGCTTCTTTTTACGCTCACTTTACCGAATATCGGGATTTTAGGCGCATTTTATCGAACTTTTGTCTTATTGTTGGGCGGTTATGGAGATTTATTTGCTGAGATTCAGGAGGCTCAAGATAGCCGTTGGATTTTAGAACCGTTGGCATTGTTGTTAACCCTAGCAGGGATTGCTTTTGTGGGGATGTTATATGCTTTGCTGACAGAAAATTTGTTGGCGACTAAATTTATTTTTACCCGTAAACGTTTACCCATTCCCCGACAGAACCATATTGTTATTTTGGGATTAGGTCGGGTCGGTCAACGGATTGCCCAGCTTTTGAAGCGATGGAAACAAAAAACGGTAGGCATTACACTCAAGTCAGATTTTGATCCCCGGATTCTATCGGATATTCCCATTGTCACCCAATCCGATGAGAGTTTGACAAAAGCCAATTTAGCAACTGCGAATAGTTTAGTGATTGTGACGGATGAGGATCTCCTCAATTTAGAAGTCGCTTTAATATCGAATAAGATAAATTCTAAGGCCAATCTCGTTATTCGGACGACGAAGGAAGGTTTAGGATTAAGTCTAATGAATTTACTGCCGCGATCGCAGGTATTGGATACGAATCGGATTGCAGCAGAGGTTTTTGTCGGGGCGGCCTTTGGGGAGAATATTTTGAATCTTTTCCGTCTCTATCAGCAAACGGTGTTAGTTACCGAATATCAAATTGAATCGGAGGATACGTTATCCGGTTTATTATTAGCCGAAATTGCCTATGGTTACGGGGTGATTCCTTTGTTGTGCCAGTCTCAACAGCGATCAACCTTGCTATTCCCCTCTGATGATGTGGTGCTTCAAGACGGCGATCGCCTAGTGATCTTAGCGACAATTGAGGGACTGCGAAAAATCGAAATTGGGGATTTACACCCTAAAAATTGGGGGATTCGGGTTGAAAAACTACTCAATCAATCTCTTGCGTTTGAAGGTGCCAATACTATCAGCCGGATCTCAGGATGTTCTTTACAACAGGCAAGGGATTTAATCAGCCATCTCCCTCAAACCTTAAGTACTCCGCTCTATCTCCCCCAAGCACAACGCTTGATCCGATCCTTGAAAAAAATGCAAATATTGGCAGAAATAGTAACAAAATAAGCTTTTTTTTAAAAAATAAGTTTTAAAAGCAATTTAAGCGAAATTAGCGAGTTTTAACCCCTTAGCTGGATGAGTACATGACTCAAGATAACAATGAATAGCGGTGTCGATAGGCTGGGAATTTTCCGACAGGGGGATCTCCTGAGTGGGTGATTTTTTATTTGTCTAGGGTGATGAGTGCAGAGAGATTTTTCGATTAATTTTGTGTTTTTTGTCTATCGATAAAGTCGTTAAATCTCCCTTAACCGAATCTTTCTTTGGGGTTTACATTGGGTTGATATAAAAAAACTATTAGATCGTTTTTTCTAGCTTAATATTTCTTTTGTAAAATTCAAAATTTAAGATTTAAAAAATTATTTTAGGTTTAAGTATTCAGTCTAATTTTAAATTATTCATTGAGTTCATAGGCTTTTGATAATGCAGTTTGGTGCGATTACTACAACCTCTTGCCGATATTGCCGCTATTTTAAAGCTAAAGGTAATGCAGGGAATCTTTGCTATTGTTCTAGCCATTCAGTACAATGGGGACAAAAGTTTTGTTCCGGTTATTTGGCCCATTATCCTACGGCGATCGCAAAAGAGTTGTATGTCTGAGCAAAATCCTCCCCAATCTCCTTCTCTCGACCAGTTCCTCCATCCCCATCATTCCTATGAGGGCAAAACCACACCTGAAAATTTGGTTTTCAATGCGAATCTACAGGAATTTGGCCAAAAAATTTCTTATTTATGTAGTTTAGAAACTAACGGTAAAATCTCTTCTGAGGAAGCTTATCAAAAAATTCGTCAGCTTTGGAAAAAAATCAAAGAATCTAAGCAAGAGTTATTCGGTTTAAAGGATGAAGAGTAGAAGAAGATAAATATTCTATCCCTAAAAACGTTTGTTGAAAATTTTTGTGTACTAATTTTAAGTATTTTTAAGCTTGATTGTATTGCTCTTATCTTGACTCATCAATTCAACTTGATATGATGTTAGACGTTTCCGATATTGTCCAAAATCAAACTCTTTTTTATGGAAGCAAGCGCAAAGCAAGTTGCTATTGGTTTGGGTGCATTACTTGTCATTGTTGTAGGAGGGGTTGCGATCACCAGTCTTCTTGCTGGTAGCAAAAAACAACCGCCTAGTCCTATTCAAATTGACGGTTCGAGTACGGTTTTTCCGATTACTGACGCGATCGCCAAAGAATATAACCAAACAAATAATGATGATATTCAAGTTAAAGTCGGAATTTCTGGAACAACCGGAGGATTTAAAAAGTTTTGTGAGGGAGAAACGGATATTAATAACGCCTCTCGTCCCATCACCCCAGAAGAGATGGAAATCTGTAATAAAGCGGGAGTCCGGTTTTCAGAACTTCCCATTGCTTTTGATGCCCTGACTGTTGTGGTGAATCCTCAAAATACTTGGGCCAAAGACATCACGCTTGAAGAACTTAAAAAAATGTGGGAACCCTCAGCCCAAGGGAAAATTACCAATTGGAAACAAATTCGAGCCAGCTACCCAGATAAACCCCTGCGGCTTTTTGGAGCAGGCAAAGATTCTGGAACCTATGATTACTTCAATGAAGTTGTGATTGGAGACAAGGACAGCCGCACAGACTACGTAGCCAGTGAAGACGACAATGCGATTGTGCAAGGTGTAAGTCAAGATCCCAACGCCCTTGGTTATTTTGGGCTTTCCTACTACGAAGAAAAGCAAAATCAATTAAAAGCTTTGGGAGTTGATAGTGGAAAGGGGGCTATCTTACCATCCCGCGAAACCGTTGAAAAAGCCAAGTATCAGCCGCTTTCTCGTCCTCTCTTTATCTATGTCAATCAACAAGCGGCACAGGATAAGCCAGAAGTGTTGGCTTTCGTCAGATTTTACTTGGAAAATGCTCAACGTTTAGTGACTTCGGTTGGTGATATTCCCTTGCCCAACGAGGCTTATCATCTCAATCAAATTCATTTTGATACGGGAAAAGTGGGAACGGTTTTTGAGGGTAAACCACAGCCTGATTTAACCATTAGCGAATTACTGCGTAAACGCAAGGCTTTTTAGGAAAAACGTTCAATTTTCTAACGCTTAACTTTTTTAACGTTAAATTGCTTTAAATCTAAATCTATGCTGAAACCTGATGATACGGTTCGATTATTTAAAAGTGCCCCTGAACGACTCGTACAAGCTGGAGATGTGATTTTTAAAGAAGGTGATCAAGAAATTTGTATGTATGGCATCGTGGAAGGGAAGGTTGAGATGCATCTTAATGGCAAACTCATTGAAACCTTAGAGACTGGAGATGTGTTTGGGGAGGGTGCGCTGCTACATGCGGATCATCGTCGTTCTTCCACCGCGATCGCGAAAACAGACTGCATCTTAGCACCAATGGATCAAGAACATTTCCTCTTTGCGGTTCAACAAACCCCTATGTTTGCCGTTGAAGTGATGCGGAGCTACTCAGATCGCTTTCGGCACCTCAAAGAATTAATTCAGGCTATTATCTAGTGAGAGCCAATATATTGCAGAAACCGTTGATCCTTAGGCTTGCAATAACCTATCGTTTAAAGCTAAATAGCCTTATTAAAAAAAGAAAACCACTATGGAAGGAAAATGCCTCTGCGGTGCCATTACGATCAAAACACCGGATAAAAAGAGTGTGGATGCTTGCCACTGTGGGATGTGTCGGCGATGGGGCGGCGGGCCTGCGTTAGGGATAGCCTGTGGTTCTGATGTGGAAATTGAAGGAGTTGATAAACTGAAACGTTATCAATCTTCAGAGTGGGCAGAAAGAGCGTTTTGCGGTGAATGCGGAACTCATCTTTTTTACCGATTATTGCCAGGGAATCAATATTTTGTTCCAGCAGGTCTTTTTCAAGAGGGCATTGATTTTGAATTAACCGAGCAGATTTTTATCGATAGAAAACCCGATTACTACGAATTTGCGAATCAAACTCACAATATGACAGAAGCAGAGGTTTTTGCTAAATTTGCCCCCACTGAGAATCCTTAATATCTATAGTTATCAAATTACTGAATCCCATTGTTAATGGCGATCGCTGTTAAAACAGATACTTGGGCGATCGCGAGTTTTCTGAAGACTGAAGCGTTGTGACTTGCCGATTCTAAGTCTGAACATGACCAATAAAATATTAATCTAACGAGACGCTTCCGCTTTGTTACGAGAATTTAATTGATGTTGCACAAATGCTTGCATATCATTATATAATATCTTTATGCTTCAATTACATGAAAATATATTTTTGTCTCAAACTAAGAGATCTGGGAGCAAAAATTCACAAAGCTTTTGATCCGTTCAGTCCTAATTTAACGGGAAATTTTGAGAGTATGTGAGAGTATTTTGCAAAAACAGTGAAAGTATTTTAGGGAATTCTAAGTCAATTTAAAATGTTAAGTTTTAAACCTGAAAATCTGCGTAATGAAACTGAGGTTGAAAGCAAATTTATTGTTCAATATTTATTACCAATATTAGGATATACTCAGCATGATTGGTATCAAGAAGTTGCACTAGGAAGTATTCGTCTTGATTTTCTTGCATTTGCAGCGCAGGTATTACCTTTTACCCTTGATGCTAATTCACCCCTAAGTCTAGTAATAGAAGCTAAAAGCCCTAAACGAAATTTAGATATTTATACTCGTCGTCTTAAACAATACTTAACCGCTCTTTATGTAAAATATGGTATTTTAACCAACGGTAAAGATTTTAGGATTTATACAAGATTTGCAGATGATATTTACCTTATTTTTCAATGTAATGTAAATGAAATAAAAGACAAAATTGATGAAGTAAAATCTTTGGTAGGTAAAGAATCCATAAGAGAAAAGAAAGAAGTAGCAGGTATTTTTCAAAATATTTACACTCAACGAGGAGAAAAAAAGCCCATGAAAATTATTGCAATTTACCATAATAAAGGCGGCGTTGGTAAAACAACAGTATCTGTCAATTTAGCGGCAGCTTTACGAAAGAAAGGGCATAATGTTCTTTTAGTTGATTTAGATTCTCAGGCTAAGAGCCTATCCGAAAAGTCAATAGGAACGAAATTGGTACATTTTAGCGAACGCTAACTTCACTAGCTAGGTGGACGGTTATTTCCCTAGCAAATGCTCGGATAACTATCTCTCAAATGAGTCC
>JAYKGY010000080.1:0-30800 GCA_035285545.1 Snowella sp.
GCAGAATCACCGTTTGCTTTAAAGTTATTTGTCAAATTTAAGGATTATCATTTAGATGATTTTTCGACCCTCCGAACAGTTTCCGAACTGATTAGTAGTTTAAAAAGTAGCGATGTTGAGAATTTAAAGACCTTAACCTATTTGGTAATGGCCCACTATGATGACTTTGAAGCCATTGGTCAAATTATTGGTATTACAGAAAAACGTAGCAGTCCCGACACCTATGCGCGGATGTTTCAATATATTGCGTTAAGTCATCAATACCAAGTATCTTTTATCAAGTTTCAACAATTGGTTCAAGTATTAAGACAGTGGTATAAGCCCTATAAACTCATTCTAGATATTCGTGAGGAACATCCCCCTGAAACGTATCGCCAACCTAAAGATTTTCAGCAAAATATTCCAGGATTGCCGTTATATCTTAAATATAAAAATTATCTAACCGATCAAAAATCAGGTTATACCTACATTGATTTTGGAGAAGAATCGGAAGATAGCCCCCGTTCAACCTTGCAACTATCAGAGGCGATCGCGGGATGAGGATCGCTCATTCGGGATTAGCAACAAGGTCTTTTGGAAATAAAGATTAGCTTAATTGCCTGACTTGACGGTAGGGCGATAGACAATAGAAAGTTAATTTCACCTAACAACAGAAGTTGAAAAAATTTAACAAAGGTTGCATCTTACAAAACTTGGAGTAGAATGGTAACGCCTACGGATAGTTAAGCTAATACCGAGGTTTTTAATCAGAATACATTAAGAACGATGGAAAAATCCTCTCGAACAACCCTTACGCCAGAAATGACCCATCGATCCCCCAAAAAATGGTGGCAGCGAGGCCTTATTGGGAAGTGGATCGCTAAAATTTTAGGCTTATTTAAAAAGCGAGAAGAGATTTCAGAAAGTTCGCTATTTCTGCATAACCGCGCAATGACTGACCTGAAGGTTTTCGGAAAGAACGCCCAGATTATCGACAATGAAAAATTTGGGAACGACGAATTTTTAATCTTTGTCAAAATCAAATATCTTTTAAATAAAAGTATTGGCGAATATGCAGATTTGTTACCCAGTATTCGTCTGCTTCAGGTTGCTATTGAGGCAAAAGATAGTTTTATCGCCATTTATCAAACGGAATTGCTCTATCGCAGTTCTACCCAACAAGAATTTTATCAATATACGGAAGGCTTATTAAAATCCTACGAAAATATCGATACGTTTCGTGACAATGTACAAGTTCAATTGGCAGGAGCTTTAAGCCAAACGAAAACAGAGGAGGGTAGAATAGCATTAAATGGCTATTCCAAACATTTAGACAAACTCTCAGAAGATGCCTTGGGATTAAAATTATTGTCCTTATTTAAAGCCTATCAATTAGCTGACTACTCCGTTTTAAGACAAATTTCTGATCTGATTCAGGGCTTAGATAAATACAATTTGCAAGATTATAAATCATTAGTCTCGTTGGTGATTGCTAACTATACCCCGTTTGAAAAACTGCGTAAAATTATTCGAGTATCGGATAGAAATCATAATCCAGAAACCTACGCCAGAATGGTTCAATATATTGGTTTAAACTACAGACATGGTTTGTCTTACCTCAAATTTGATGAGTTGATGGGAGTTCTCAAGCGTTGGTATCGACCCTATCAAACGGTTATTGGGATTCGTTCTGAGCATCCTCCCCACCAATACAAGCAACCGCCGGAGTTTTCCCAAGAATTAATTGGGGAAGAGGTTTATTTAAAATATGTCAAGTGGTTGACTGACAAGAAATCTGGTATTACTTATGTGGATTTTGACACGGAAGAAAACTAAAATTCATGAATTTTTAGGGATAAAAATTTAGCGTTATTGTTAAATATCTCAATCGTTTTTATTAAGAAAAATTGACTTTTGCCGCCAGATTTGTCTATTTTTATCTTTAACGTGTTAAACATTAGGATTACACCCTGATGTTTTTTAGTCTTAGGAATCCCTATTCATTAAGATTCATAGGAAGGCTATGCAGCACTTTATTGTAGGCTTATCGCTTCTATACCAATTCGGACAAGCGCAACTCAGTTTTTTGCGATCGCGGGTCATCCGATTTTGCATACTAACCGTTACGGCAGGCATGATTGCCCTGTTGTTGGCGAATTGCAGTAGTCAACCGACTACTCCCTTGAGAATTGCGACGAATCTTTGGCCAGGTTATGAAACGTTGTATTTAGCCCGAAATTTAGGTTATTACGACAATAAGCCCATTCAACTGGTAGATTATCCTTCCGGAACCGAGGAAGTCCGTGCCTATCGGAATGGAGAAATCGAAGGAGCAGGACTGTCGATCGATCAAGCCTTAGTGTTAGCGGCTACGCAGGAAGATTTACGCATTATTGCGGTTATGGATTTTTCTAATGGAGCGGATGTTATTTTAGGCAAACCCGAAATCGCTGACATGAAAGCATTGAAGGGGAAACGAGTTGGGGTTGAATCCACTGCGCTCGGTTCATTTTTTATTGCGCGCGCCCTAGAAAAAAATGGCATGACTCCCAAAGATATTGAAATTGTCTCCTTGGAATTAACGGAACATGAGCGAGCCTATCAAGAAAATAAGGTCGATGCGGTGGTTACTTTTGGGCCTGCTAGGGCCAACTTGTTAGAATCCGGCGCAAAATTGCTGTTTGATAGTAGTCAACTCCCAGGGGAAATTGTGGATACCTTAGTGGTTCGTACTGATGCGATCGCCAATTCTTCTGAAACCATTCAAGCCCTAGTAGACGGTCGCTTTCGGGCCCTAGATTATTTAGAAAAAAATCCTCAAGATGCGGCTCAACGAATTGCCCCTCGAACCAAAGTTAGCCCGGAACAAATTCTCAATGCCTTTAAAGGGATGGTGCAACCGAATTTAGCCGAAAATTTAAAACTTCTCAATCAGAGCGATCCCGCCTTAGTCAATGGGATGAGCAAGCTGGTGGATGTGATGGTTGAAAATAAACTCCTACCTAAAAAAATTGATCCTGCAACGATTTTGGATGCCCGTTTTATTGAGAATGCTAAACTTTAACTGAAAACGACCTTTCATGGAACGGTTTCCTTTCCCGCTCAAGTATTCTATCCCAACCATTTTAATTGTGTATGGGAGTGTATTGGGATTGATTTCCGTCAGAAATGAACTCTCAGAAACTTATCAAAAAGTCGAAAGTAATACTCAAAATTATGTCCGCATTTCGGCGAGTCGTACCGCAGGCATTTTAGATTATTTGTTTCGTCGTTCCGATAACGAACAGGCAGAAATTGCCATTAGCCAGTTGGGGAGCGATCCCAATTTAGCCAGTGTTCTCCTCTTTGATCACAACAATATTGTCCGATTATCGAGCCGTTACGAAATTCGCGATCGCCGAGTCGGAGAAACTGAAGCGTCACCGTTTCGGGATCACTTTGATCAAGTTCGTCAAACAATGGCGGGACAAATCATTCTCTCTGACAACCGACAAAAATTAATTGCTATTTATCCCGTTCTCTTGCAATCCCTCCCTGGTGAACTACGCCCTTCCCGTGTGGGAATTCTCTTTTTAGAACACGATTTAACCCAAGAAAAACAACAGGCTCAACAAACCGCTGTTCGGCGATCGCTGACTTTTAGTTTTACCCTCATGCTCTTTTGTCTGGGATTATGGTTTTTCTTTGACCGTACCCTCACCCGACGGGTTGCCCGTTTAGTTGCCGCGAGTAATAATGTGGCTGATGGGAAATTAAGCGATCGCGCAGGGCTGTTAGGTTCCGATGAATTAGCGCAAATTTCCGTGGCCTTTGACCGAATGGCCGCCAATATTCAGGAAAACACCAAAGACTTAGAACGCAGTAAAGAAGCCGCCGAAATCGCCAACCGCACCAAAAGCGAATTTTTAGCTAACATGAGCCACGAAATTCGGACTCCCATGAATGCGATTTTAGGATTTTCAGATTTACTGCAAAGTACAACCCTCGATCCCCGCTCCCAAGGCTATCTCGAAGCCATCCGTTCTAGTGGCAAAACCTTAATGTCTTTAATTAACGATATTTTGGATTTGTCAAAAATCGAAGCCGGCAAACTACAACTCAGTTATGAAGGGGTTAATATTCGCCAGCTTATCCAAGAAATTCACCAAATTTTTGTAGAAAAAGCCCATGAAAAAGGAATCAAATTTTTAACCGATGTTGATCCCGCCTTACCTAACGTAATTGCTTTTGATGAAGTACGGTTACGGCAAATTTTGTTCAATGTGGTGGGAAATGCTATTAAATTCACTGAAAACGGCCATGTTTATATCCAGGTTTCCAGTGTCGTAACGACAGAACGTCAAATTCAACTCATTTTAAGCATTGAAGATACGGGGATTGGCATTGCCCCTGAAGATCAAACCCGTATTTTTGATGTTTTTACCCAAAGTGAAGGCCAAAGTACCCGTAAATACGGTGGAACTGGCTTAGGGTTAACGATTACGCGCCGTTTGACTGAAATGCTCGGTGGTCGTATTGAATTAACCAGTGAATTAGGAAAAGGCAGCACGTTTACCTGCATTTTTCCCTCCGTCATGATTGAAAAAACGGCTATTCATCCCATTAAAGTAAATCGGGATAATAATCTCGATCAATTTGTCCCTGCAACCATCCTCGTTGTCGATGATGTGGAATCTAATCGCCATTTAATGCGGAGTTTTTTTCAATCGACGGATCATAAAATTTTAGAGGCGGCAGACGGTTTTGAAGCCATTACCCTAGCCAAACAGCATCATCCCAATCTCATTATTATGGACATTTTGATGCCAAATTTAGATGGACAAGAAGCGACCTACTGGCTACGCAATGATCCAGAGACAATGGCTATTCCCATTTTGATTTTGACCGCTTCGTTAATGAGCGAGGTGCGATCGCAGTTAGAGGGCTATTGCCAAGGATTTCTGACGAAACCGTTAGTAAAAGCTGATTTGGTGGAAGCATTAAAAAGTATCTTGCCCATACGAACCGAGCAACTCCCCAAACTCCCATCAGAAAGTGTCGAGCCTGTTATCTCCGAAACCGCGATCGCGCCCTCATTCTCCGCAGAAGACTTCAGCCGTTTACCGGAATTAATTGCTGCTTTGAAAAACGAAGAAGAAACCGTCTGGCCAAGACTGCAAAAAACCATGATCATGAAAGATTTACGACAATTTGCCAAACGATTAGGGGATTTAACAGACAATTATCCTTTTAAAATCTTGATTGATTATGTGAATCAGTTAGAATCTCAACTTCAAGCCTTTGATGGGGATAATCTGACCCACACTGTCTCAAATTTTCCTGAAATTCGGCGATCGCTGGAAGACTATCAAAATCAATCGATCAACGGGTAAGAAATTAGTCATAATAAAGCTAAATGTCCATCAATCCCAAATAGTAATTGCTTGATCGATAATTGATATGAATTGAAAAAAAGTTATGCTTAGTCCAGCCCCAAATACAGCGTTAAATCTCTACGAAACTGACTACAATCTCTGGATAGCGCACACCATTCAAGCTTTAAAAACATCCGATTTAGATGCGATCGACTTAGCCAATTTAATTGATGAGTTGGAAGATATGGGGCGGAGTGAAAAACGGGCAATTTATAGCAACCTGAAAATTTTGTTAATGCATTTACTAAAATATCGCTACCAATCGTCTAAACGCTCTAAAAGTTGGCGCAGTACCATTCGGGAGCATCGTCAACGCATTCAAAGAGCATTTAAAGAAAGTCCGAGTTTACAAGGATATTTCCAAGAAATCTTAACAGAAGCATATCAGGATGCCAGAGAACTAGCCGCCGATGAGACGGAATTATCATTCTGCACTTTCCCAGAAAATTGCCCTTTTTCAACAGAAGAAATCCTAAATTCTGATTATTTGCCTGATTAATACGAATTTGCCCCCTAAATCCCCCAATACTGGGGGAATTGCGAGTATTTCAACAATTTTAAGCAGCAGCTACTAAACCGTTATGACGTAATAAGGGTTCCGTTTTCGGTTCTCGACCTCGGAAAGACTTAAACACCTCCATCGGATGCACACTTCCCCCCAAGGCTAAGACCGTATCGCGAAAACGTTTGCCTGTTTCAGTGACGGCTTGCTCATCTTCTAAACCGACTTCTTCAAAAGCAGCAAAGGCATCGGCACTGAGAACTTCCGCCCATTTATAGCTGTAGTAACCCGCAGCATAGCCCCCTGCAAAGATGTGTCCAAAGGAGCAAAGGAACGCATCTTCGGGTAAAGGAGGAAGAACACTGGTCGTTTTTGCTAGGCGATCGCGGATATCCCGAATTGTTTCAGTTCCATTGGGTTGATAACGGTGATGGAGTTCTAAATCCAATAAACTGAGGTTAATTTGCCGCAACATAGCCGAGCCACTCATATAATTCCGAGCGTCCAACAGTTTTTGATAATAATGTTCAGGTAAGGTTTCACCCGTTTCGTAATGTTTGGCCATATTAAAGAGGGTCGGACGGTCATAGCACCAATTTTCCATAAATTGACTGGGTAGCTCCACCGCATCCCATTCGACGTTATTAATTCCTGCTGCGCCAGGATAATCCACTTGGGTCAGCATGTGCTGAATACCGTGGCCAAACTCATGAAACAGCGTCGTCACTTCATCAAAGGTCATCAAACTGGGCTGGCCATCAATGGGAGGGGTTTGATTGCAAATTAAATAAGCAACGGGTAAACGGGTGCTAATTTGCCCATTTTCTTGAACTTTAGCCCGATTGATACAATCTCCCATCCAAGCCCCACCCCGTTTAGTTCCTGGGCGACTGTAGGGGTCGAGGTAAAAATGCGCGATCGCGTTTCCTTGCTCATTGGCTACTTGGAAATAGCGCACATCCTCCTGCCAAACAGGGGCTTGACCATCCGCAGGCGTAATGGTGACAGAGAAAATCCGTTTTGCGAGGGTAAATAAACCGTCTAACACTTGAGTTAAGGGGAAATAGGGACGTAATTCTTCCGCATTAAAGTCAAATTTGGCTTCCCGTTGTCGTTCTGACCAATAGGCAATATCCCAATGTTTCAGATCATCATTGTTGGCAAAGGCTTTTAATTCGGCAAGATCTTCTTGGGCGGCTTGATAGCTGGCTTGGCGTAGTTCTTCCAGTAATTTTTCAACGGATTCCACGCTAGGAGCCATTTTTCGAGCCAGACTCACTTCTGCATAGGTCTGATAGCCTAATAACTGGGCTTGCTGCGATCGCAATTCTAAAATTCGTTCGATCAAAGGATTATTGTCCAGATCGCCACTAGAGGCACGGGTAATAAAAGCCTTATAAACTTTTTCCCGTAAGTCCCGTTGCGTGCTGTACTTCATAAACGGCAGGAAACTGGGATAATCCAAGGTAATTACCCAAGGGCCCGCTTCTGCTGTTGCTTCGGTGTCGCCTTCAGCCCGTGCCGTTTGTGCCGCTAGACTCAATAAACTAGGGGGTAAACCCTCAATTTCCTGAGGTTGGGTTAATTTCAGCTTAAAGGCTTTGGTGGCATCTAACAGATTATTGGAGAATTTAGTGCTGATTTCGGCTAATTCCAATTGAATCGCATTAAATTTATCCTTATTTTCTCCCGTTAAGCCCACACCTGACAATTCTGCTTCTCGAATATTGCTTTCCACAATGCGTTGTTGAGCCGTATCGAGGGTTGACCATTCCGCACTATCCCGTAGTTTTTTAAAGGCTTGATAAATGGGTTGACTCTGGCTCAGTCGATTATAAAAGTTAATAACTTGCGGTTGAACGCCTTCGTAAGCTTCTCGTAATTCAGGGCTATTTTTAACCCCCATTAAATGACCGACAATTCCCCAACTCCAAGTTAATCTTTCTTCGATTTGGGTTAAAGGCTCAACCAATCCCGACCAAGTAGGCACTACCTGATTTTCTAGAGTCGTCAATGCTGCCTCTAATTCTGTTAACAATTGCGTTATGGCAGGCTCAACCTGTTCAGCTTGAATTTGGTCAAACGGGGGTAATCCTTTGCCGATAAGCAGGGGATTGGTTACTGCTGTACTGTTAGTCATAAGGTTGATCGCTTTTTATACACATACATCTTTTACCCTAACGCGATCGCTGAGGTTCTGTTAACGAGAAAGCAGGGAAGATAACCGAATATTTATGGAAAATCCACGACAATGGCTCGCTTTAATGATTGGCAATTCCCATCACCATTGGGGCTATTTTGAAAAAGATCAATTAATCCGAACTTGGCAAACCGATCATTTTCTCGCTCAGCCGATAGCAGTCATTCCGTCTGGGTTTTCTCCTGATATTCCTCTTTATTTAGCCTCTGTCGTTCCCAATCAAACCGAGTTTTTTCTTTCCTATCCCCATCTTCAACCCCTTGAGTTGCAGGATATTCCCCTCAAAAATCTTTACCCTACCTTGGGCATTGACCGCGCTCTAGCAGTGTTAGGGGCGAGTGAAATCTATGGTTTTCCCTGTTTAGTGATTGATGGGGGAACGGCTTTAACTTTAACGGGAGTTAACGGCGATCGCGCTTTAGTCGGAGGAGCCATTTTATCTGGATTAGGATTGCAATTTCGGACGTTAGGCACTCAAACGGCTGCTTTACCTACCTTGGATTTACCGCAGACCTTACCTCCTCGCTGGGCAAATAATACATCGGACGCGATCGCGAGTGGAATTCTCTATTTTCTATTAGCAGGACTTTCCAGCTTTATTAAGGATTGGTTAGACCAGTTTCCAAAAAGCCAAATTATTTTAACGGGAGGTGATGGAAAAATTTTATTTAACTATCTCCATACCCTTGATCTAGAGCACGCTTTTTCTCTGACCCATGATCCCCATTTAATCTTCTGGGGAATGCGATCGCTAACGATTCAAATTTAAAGAACTAGAAACGAAGGGTTAAGAGTGTAGTCTTCTATTTTTCATTTTGGTATAAACGCGATTCGTTAACCTAAACAACGTTAGACCCTATAATAATGGCTAACGCCCTATCTCGTTAGGAGATAAGTTTAATGACGGCTCAGTTATTTTCTAAAACCCTTTATGACGAAGATTTTAATTTATGGGTTGAGCAAACCGTACAACAAGTGCGATCGCAGCAAATTGAATCTTTAGATTGGGAACATCTCATCGAGGAAATAGAAGCCTTGGGAGCAGCAGACAAACGAGAACTGAGAAAACGAGTTACCCTCATCATGTCCCATATCCTCTGTTTACTCTTCTGGCTGCCTGAATCTGAACGCCAAGAATGTGCTAGAGGTTGGCGATTAACTATCCGTGAACAACGTCGGCAAGTTAAACAACTTTTAAAAGATAGTCCTAGTCTTAAACCCTATTTAACATCTCTGTTAGAAAGTTGCTATGAGGATGCAAGAGAGGATGTAATCTATAAATCGCCTTTATATTGGGATATTAAAGACTTAATTTCTGATACTTTACCGTTTACCTTAACCGATATTTTAGAAGAAGAGTATTAATCAAGCAGGGTAGGAGCATATATAGATGATGTTCTTACAAATGTCGTTTGGTCATCCTAAATGTAATTTGCTATAAAGTCGAATGTTGTCTGTTAATCAAGCTGAGTCCGTTATCCTAAATTCGGTTAACTCCCTTAAGGAGTTAGAAACTTTACCGTTAGAAAAAGCTTTCAATCGAGTTTTAGCGGAATCACTTACGAGTAATCTAGATTTTCCCTATTGGGATAATTCCGCGATGGATGGTTATGCAGTCAGATTCGAGGATGTGCAAAATGCCAGCCCTGATCAACCCGTAACTTTAACAATTATTGAAGAAATTCCCGCAGGTCGAAAACCGCAGTTAGTTCTGCGATCGCGTCAGGCTGCCCGAATTTTTACAGGGGCAATGCTGCCAGAGGGAGCCGATACCATTGTCATGCAGGAAAATACTCAACGACAGGATGATCAGGTTTCGATCCGCATTGCTCCGCCCCATATTCAAAATTTTGTGCGAAAACGGGGAGAATACGCCCAAAGAGGAGAAACCTTATTATCAGCAGGAATCCAGATTAAAGAAGCAGAAATGGCGATTCTCGCAACGGCTCAAAAAACAGAGATTCCCGTTTATCGTCGTCCCAAAGTCGCTATTTTCTCAACCGGCGATGAATTAATTTCTCCTGAGCAAACCCTTGAACCCGGACAAATTATTGATTCCAATCAGTATGCCCTCACTGCTTTTGTGCAAAGTCAAGGAGCCATTCCCCTAAAATTAGGCATCGTTCCCGACCAGCGCGATCGCCTCCGAGAAACCATGAGTCAGGCAATTGAACAAGCGGATATTGTCCTTTCTACAGGCGGCGTTTCAGTGGGAGATTACGATTATGTTGAGGAATTATTAGCCGAATTAGGGGGAGAAATCCTGATTCGTAGTGTCGCGATTAAGCCAGGAAAACCCCTAACCGTTGCTAAATTTGCTAATGGTTGTGTGTATTTTGGGATTCCAGGTAATCCCGTTTCTGCTTTGGTGAGTTGTTGGCGTTTCGTGCAACCTGCCCTTAAAAAATTATCAGGCTTAACATCCCCCTGGCATCCTCTGTTTATTCAAGCGCGATCGCTGAGCCAATTAAAACCTGATAGTAAACGGGAAAGCTATTTATGGGGAAAAATTAACTGGAATGAAGCGGGAATCCCAGAATTTCAAGTGGCATCGGGTAGTCACAGTTCAGGGAATTTGATCAATTTAGCGCAAACCAATGCTTTAGCCCAATTACCGATTAATAATGAAATGATTTTAGTCGGCGAAACAATCAACGTCATGTTGATTAGATAACAAAAGAGGTGGAGTTTCCCTCACCTATAGTTGATCTCCCCTCTATTAAGGTTAGGGCTAGGGAGGGGCTAAAACCTACTTCAAATCAGCAATGCCCCATGCTACAAATCGGCAACGTCAATCCTCAATTTCCTTTCCAAAACACAATACTATTATTCAACGGTTGTAGTTTTGCCCCTCGATAGTAAAAAGCCAGAATTTTTTCAGGCGACCAGCCGAGTTGAGCAAGTTTATAGGAACCAAATTGACTCATGCCGACTCCGTGACCTAGCCCGCCGCCAACAAAGGCATAGCCGGTAAGTTGTTTTTGCTTATCGTAAATGGGGTCAACATAAAAGAGGGTGCTACGGGGGGAGGAAAAGGCACTACGGGCTTCGTTTTTGGCTAATTCGATAACGCCTTTATCGGTTTGCACTTCTAATATTAAAATGCGTCCTGACGGCGATCGCTGGGTGACCTGCATACTTTGAATCGTTGTGAAATTGGCCAGGGGATGTTTGCGCTTGCCTAAATAGGTTTTGAGATCCCGATTGAGTTCTTCTAGGGTATTTTGGTAACGCCAACGAAACATTCGACGCTCGGATTCGTTAAATCCGTCTTTTAGATTAATAAATTTACGAAAATCTGCCTCATTTTCCAAGGACTGTTGGGAAAGATCCCAGAGATTTTTTGGAGAATCAATGACCGCTTGTAAATAGGGTCGCTCTTCCCCATTCCAAACATCACTAAATCGAGCCGTTACGCCGCCAGTGGTCGAAGAATACAGGGCATCGACTAATTCATTTTGGTAGGTTAATACTAAGCCACGAGTTTCCGCGATCGCCTTATCTGCTTTAGGACTGGTATCCTTTAAACCGTAATACACTTGGCAATGGGTACTAGCACACAGTTGATAATTATCGGCTTCAAAACGGCGAAGATTGCGGAGGGCATAGGTTCGGGCAATGATGGTTTGGGCTTTGGTCGCATTTTCAGGGGCATTACTACCAATTTCGTGGGGAACCACTCCCCGTAAATACACCTCCAAGGGAACGGTATTCACCAAGGTATAGGTGCCGTAGGCATTCGGTTGCAGTTTTAAAGACCCACCATACAAGCGTTGGGGGTTATTTTTACCTTCTCTGACTTGAACGAGATTTTTAGTACTGGAAACTTCTAAAAAACTCGTCGGATATTGTTTCCCATTCACATTAATAAGGGTTTGGGGTTTGGCGTTGACAATGGCACTATCTAAGCGGGGTAAATCGTAGCCTTTCGCTTTTAAACTTTGTAACAACCAACGACGCACCAAGGGGCTAGAATAGACATCCCGTTTGGCCCACACTTGCCAGCGTTCCGGTTGGGTAACTTCTACCTGAAGCCCTAAAGCCTTCCATTGATTCGCGCTATCTTCGGCTGTTTCAAAGGTGGAATGTTCACTTAACACTAACCGTTCTTCTAACTTCGGTGCGGGGAGGGTTTGCTGAACGATCCCAATGTTGGCATTTTGGGTTGTTAGGGTTTGGGGTTGGTTATTTTGATCGACAAACCGTAACGTTAAGGTGCTACCCGACGGAGCCGTCAACTCTAATTGATCCTTAGCTTCATCCCCAAATCGTTGCACAACGCCGACTTTTATTTCAATGTCATTGGCACTTACGGGAGCAGTAAAACCACTACTTAAGGTCAAAGAAACAGCCGCAAGAGCAAAAAGGACGGAGTTACGCTGCATAAATGAGGTTAAGTCAACAAAATAAGGGACGTTTATACAATCAAGAAAGACTGGCTCGTTAAAATTTTGTGCCTGGGAGAGGGAGAAGTTGTGAACGATAGTCCAGCATTAGTAGGCAGTTTAAAAGGATGTAAAAGGTTTAATTTGTTTTCCCCGATCTCCATTGACTATATCGCAGCGCGATCGCTTAGGGCAATAGGGGGTCTTAATCCCGCTTTTTTGGGGTAATCGTCCTCAATCATTGAGATTTATCAATTTAAACTATTTAAAAAAGTCGTAGTTCTTTTGATACAATAAGCAAAACTTTCTGGAACAAGCAGCATGATCAAGTTACCGCCTTGGATCGTTTTAGATCCCCTTCTTCAAAATTGGTTATTGGAAGACATTGGCAGAGGCGATCGCTCAACCCAAGGATTACAACTCTTAAGATCGGGAAAAGCGACTTGGGTAGCCAAAGAACGGGGCATTATTGCGGGTTTAACGGTTGCTGCAAGAGTTTTCTATTTATTAGACCCAACGATGGTTTTTACACCGCTACTGCCTGAAGGAGCCATTGCCGAAAAAGGTCAACTCATTGCGGAATTACAAGGACCCTTAGAGTCACTGTTAATGGGGGAGCGGGTCGCGTTAAATTTAGCCATGCGGCTCAGTGGGATTGCGACTTTAACCCGTAAATATGTGGAAGTGATTGCGGACTTGGCAACCCATTTAGTGGATACCCGTAAAACTACGCCTGGATTACGGATTCTTGAAAAATATGCGGTGCAAGTCGGGGGAGCTGTCAACCATCGAATGGGATTGGATGATTCTGTCATGGTCAAAGACAATCATATTATGGCAGCAGGCGGTATTTCCGAGGCGATCGCCAAATTACGCCACACTATCCCCTATCCCCTGACCATTGAGGTAGAAACAGCCAATTTAAGCGAAGTCAATGAAGCGATCGCGGCGGGTGTCGATATTATCATGCTGGACAACATGAGCCTGGAGGAAATGAAACGGGCAGTGGAACTGATTCGACGGGAAAATCCCAATATTCACATCGAAGCTTCTGGCAATATCACCCTAGACAATCTCCGTTTAGTGGCCAAAACTGGCGTGGACTATATCTCTAGTAGTGCCCCCATCACCCGTTCCTGTTGGCTGGATATCAGCATGAAGTTATCACCCCTAGAATAATTGAAGTCAAGGCGCGATCGCTCCGTTCATCAACAAGGCCGAAAAACCTCACCTTAAAAAAAGGATCGGATTTAGCGGAAGGCGTTACAATTCAAACAATAAGCCAAGTAACTCCTCTGCTTTAGCCGAAAAGAGAGCGAAGAGCTTAGTTTCCATGTCCATGAACTTCAAGGGGGAGATATGGACTTTTGTTTATCCGCATCTAAAATTCCCAAACAACCAACCGAACCTAGCAAACCGATCGCGGGTTCGTCCTTTCAGATTCGCTATGCCGACCTCAAAGACATCAAAGCCTTAGCCGAGGTTCTGATTCACAGTTTTCACATTTCCCAATCCTGGATATCCTGGTTTTATCCCTTATTAAAATTAGGGATTTATGAAGATCTTAGAACCCGTTTGCGGGCGAACTCTCCCTACTACCAATGTCTGGTTGCTTTTACCTTAGAAACGGAAGAAATTATTGGTACCGCAGAGATCTCATTACGGACTTGGTTTATGACCCATACCCGTTCTTGTTATGTTTCCAATCTTGCGGTGAGCCAAGCCTACCGTCGCCAGGGAATTGCCAAACAATTGTTATTAAAATGCGAAAAAATTGCCCGCGAATGGAATTGTCAAACCCTTTATTTACATGTATTAGAAGATAACACCGCAGCGAAACAACTCTATTTAACCAATGGTTACCAATGGCAACGGGTTGAAAACACTTTACGGAGTTGGTTATTCAATCAACCCAAACGGTTACTTTTAGAAAAAAAAGTTAAATAACTAACTGGGCTTTCTTTATTGGTAGATAATCACTCTCTAGCGGATTAACGGGCAAGATGTTTCCCCTATTTATCCTTCATTTCAACCAGCAATTTAAGATAAAAGTTTGAGTTTAATGTTTACAAACCAATTAATAATGAAGAATGGATAATGCAGACGAAATTGTATCGCAATTACATCGTAAAGAATTTTTAATTGTTAACCCCCGCCGACGCAATGGCATTATTTTGATTAAACCGTACCATGCGGAATTTGCCGGGCCAGGAGCAGTCATTGGCAGTGAGTTTGATCAAGAGGTGCTTCACATCTTAGCTGTTGGTAAATTATCCCTGTTATCCCCCCAAAACCCAGAAGAAAAAATTAAAGCCCATTTAATTCGTCGTCAATGGATTTTACTCACCAAACAAATTGCTGATAATCCAAGCCCCAAACAACGGGCCCAAGTCATTCTCAATCAATTTGAACATTGGTTTGATGCGACAACGACTGAGGATGTATCAGACGAAATTTTTGCCCTCTTAGTCGGTGTATTGCCAAAAACAATCACAGCAGTGCGTCAAGAGAGAGACAAAATTTAGTGCTCAGGCTATCTTACGGAATGTTACAGACTGTAACTAAAGAGTAGGCCAATCTTCGCAACCATGATAACTTCTATAAAGGTTAGTTGATTCATGTTGCGTTCCATTAAGGAGGATAACTGACGGTGCCAGCTACTTCAGCAGATCAGTCCCTGTGCCGAGAAGATATTCGTGAATACGTTGCCGAGCTACAACTTCACATGACGCTACAAGCTCGCAATCTTGTCCCCACATTTGCTCAATCTGGTGATAGTCGCCAACAGCTTTTACAAGAAACCCAAGCGGTGATGGAAAAAATGATTTCCCGCCAATCGTTCTAAATATTGGGTGTGTTTATTATTGTCTGAAGAGTTATAGATCAATCAGGATTAGATGTAGGTCTTATCCTGTTTTTTATTTGTTATTTTAATCGGCTCCTTCCTTCTTAACCGTTTCGTTCGGTTTAGTAAAGCGTTGAATGATCAATTGAATGGCTAAAAGGATTAAGCCGATCGCGACAAAGCTAAAAATAAACGTTGCTAAAGATGCTACCCCCACTACCAGAGTACGGACAGCAGAACCGATTTTAATGACTAGTAAGTTATCGGAAGTGATGGGTTTTGTGGCAAAGGTGGTCGCGATCGCGGAAGTTAGGGAATATAAACCGAGTGCTAAAGCCCCAGACATCGTTGACCCGACTAAACAGCGTAAGGGAGTTACTTCCTTTTGATCCGTTTCAACAGGGGTAAGGGTCGTTTGAGATTCCGTTTTCTTATCGCTCATAATCGGTTTTCCTAGCAAATATTCAAATAAAATTAGGCAGAAACTTGAATTCCTTTGTTGGTTAAGCGTGTTACCCAAAATCCTAAATGGGGATCATTGAGTTCCGTTTCGGCTTGTTGGCGGATTCTTTCAGCTTCTGCTTGAGATTCACAGAGGGTAAAGACGGTTGGCCCCGATCCGGACATCATGGTTCCGAGTCCCCCGGCTTGGGCTAACACAGATCGCAATTTGGCAACAGCTTTGTATTCGGGTAACACCACTTTTTCCAAATCATTGTAGAGTAATTGCCCAATCTGTTTACCATCTTGATGCGCGATCGCGGAAACTAAAGGCCCTGCATGAATGGCGGAGGTGCGGGACTGCATTTCCCTAGCTTCTTGGAGATAGGTATCCCCAAATTGCTGGCGATAGGTGCCATAGGCCCAAGGGGTAGAAACGGCAATATTGCGATATTTAGCTAAAACGACCCAAAGATTGTTTAAATCCTGAATCGGATCTAGCAGTTCCCCCCGTCCGGTTGCGATCGCGGTTCCGCCGGCAATACAAAAGGGGACATCCGAGCCTAATTGGGCCGCTAGACGTTGTAATTCAGGTTTCGTTAATCCCAATCGCCAAAGTAAATTCATCCCGACTAAGACGGCGGCAGCATCCGTTGATCCCCCTGCCAATCCTGCGGCTACGGGAATGCGTTTATCCAAGGTAATATCAATGCCCCCATAATTGGCATACACGCTTGGAAATTGGGCCATCATTAACTTCGCAGCCCGATAGGTTAAATTGGTGTCATCTAAGGGAACGTCGGCATGGTCACAAAATAGGCGAATCTGTTCCGTGCCATTGGCTCGAATTTCTAATTGATCCGCCAGTTCGATACTTTGTAGGATCATCACTAATTCATGAAAACCATCGGGGCGATCGCCGAAAATTTCTAAATACAGATTAATTTTGGCCGGAGCAAGCAGGGTATAGGAGCGCATATCAGCCTGAAAAGCGTTTAAATTAAAGGTTCTAATAAATTGCTGAGGCTAATCCATTGGGACAAACTCAGTTCTTCGGCTCGTGCCTGGGAGTCTATTCCTAATTGTTCCAGGATTTGGGTCAGGCGATCGCTATCCAACAGACTTTTTAAATTGTTCCGTAACATTTTTCGCCGACTGGCAAAGCCTAATTTGACAATTTGATCCAAAAAGCGGGGATTATCAGCAGGATTAGCGATTTGATAGGGAACGAGACGAACAACGGCAGAATCCACTTGCGGCGGCGGCGAGAAAGCTGTTTTAGGCACATCGGCAATCCAATCACAGCGAGCTAAATATTGAATGCGAATTGATAGGGCCCCGTAGGCTTTGGTTGCAGGTTCGGCCACCAATCGTTCCGCCACTTCCTTTTGCATCAATAAAACTAGCGAATCATAGCTAGGTTGCTGGGGTTGGGCAATGGTTCCCAATAGTTTTTCTAGAATCGGGCCGGTAATGTTGTAGGGAATATTAGCAACGACTTTATTAATCGGCTGAAATTTCGGAAATTGGCTTAATTGGGTTGATAAATCGAGATCTAAAAAATCTCCCTGTAATAACAAAAAATTCTCTATTTCTCCAAAGCTTTTCACTAATTTCCGGCACAAATCCCGATCAATTTCGACCGACACTAGGGATTCAACTTTGGGTAACAAGCGGCGGGTTAAAATTCCCGTACCTGGCCCAATTTCTAACACGTGATCGCCTTTAGTCAGATTAGCCGCAGTGACAATTTCAGACAGCGTTTTTTCACTTTTTAACCAATGTTGGCCAAACCGTTTGCGGGGACGAAAATTCATGAATCGAAGAGGTGGGGGATCACAGCATTATGCCTAACCCATCATAAAATTTTTGGGGATTGATGAACTTAAAATTAAGGATTAACCGTCAAAATTAAAAAGCGTTAAATTTTTGATTTACCTATGATAGCTCTCAAAAACTGGGTCTTTCCCTTCGCGATCGCCGGTTTAACCCTGACTTCTTTGGGAGGCGTTACGGCCCAACCTGACCCGGCCACTAATTCCATCAACAAAATTACCTTTGATCTATCCGCCATTTCCCCTGAAGGACTCATTGGCCCCCCCAATGGATTACGATCTGTGAGCTATGAATTCTGTATTCCTGCCCAACGCAAAACGGTCAAACAAGTTCAAGCGATCGATCCCACTGTGCAATATTCCCGCAGTCGGGGCCGCATCGGTTGCCAACCGAATCAATATCTCTGCATTGGCCATACCCATCAAGCCAATTGGAAAGAGGTTTTATTTAACTTAGCCCAGTTGGAGTACGTCAAAAAAATCGATCAATTTTGGGGAGAATAGATGGGCTTGAATCTTCCTTCCAATTGTGAAGGATACGGAAAAACGGCAATTTAGTCTCTATTTAAGGGTTTATTCGTTGACTAACAGGGAGAAATATCAACATGGCAGGGTTTTTCGCCGTTCTTTTTGCTGCCGTTTTATTTTGTTTTCATAATCTGATTGTCCGTATTCTGTTTGCACCACAAAAACTGTTGGGCGTTTGGGAAATCGGAGGATTTGTTACCCCCACCTTAAATGATTCCCTCCTCTTACTGTTGTTGCGAATGATCTGGGTGGTTCCCCTCATGGCACTGGTGGCTAATCGTCTTTATGCCCAGACCTGGACAGATTTAATTCAGCTGGTACGGCTTAAACAGCATCCAGTTTTAACGCGATCGCTGGCGTGTGGATTGTTGATGTTTCTGTATTTGGTATTGCTGTATATTTCCATCAGTCTGATTCCGACTGGAATTGCCCTCACCCTCTTTTTTACCTACCCCATTTTTACCGCTTTATTAGCCTGGCGTTTATTTGGCGATATCCCAACCTTATTGCGCTGGGGAGTCATTTTTTTGACTTTATTGGGAACCTTACTGACCATTCCTTACCATTCGCCAGCAGGAGAACATTCTATGTGGCTAGGGATTTTTCTGGGAATCGCATCCGGTATTACCTACGCCGGTTACACTATTTTTGCCCAACAAGCGTTGACCCAAATCCATCCTGTGCCATTTACCTGGATTAGCTTTGCGGTCACTTTAATCTTATCAATCATTAGTCTCTCCATTTGGCATCCGTCTGCAACTGAGTTCCTTTGGCTACCCATTGGCATCGGTTCTCTCCTCTCCGCGCTCTTTACCTTTGCAGGTCATGTTCTCAATAATTGGGGGATTCGTCTCATTGGAGCCAGTCGAGCCGCCATGATTGGGGCTGCCAATCCGGCCTTGACCGTTGTTTTAGCTGCCTTAACCATCCAAGAAAATTTAAATGGATTACAAGTTTTGGGCGTGGCTTTAGTGACATTGAGCGTGGCGTTACTCAATTATGAAAAAGCTAGACCCTCTGTTTCCTAAACATAAAACTTAGCCATACAATTACCCCATCAACTTATTAGAAAATGACAGATAACTTTTTTACCCCTTCCTGATACATTTTAAGAAAGGATACTCGTTTAAACTGTAGGTCAGATCAGCTTTTAAATCCCAAAATTTTAACCATGACCAATCACTCCCAAACGCCGCTCACGAATCTTGCCAGTGGAATGATATTTGAGGATAAAAATAGCTATTTGCGCGTCAGTTGTCGAGGGCAATGGAATTCGGATTTGGTGCTAGAAAATTTGCTAGAGATTAAAAAAGAAGCAGGACAAACCAATCACACCCGCATTTTATTGGACTGTTTAGAAATCGGGCCACCTCGATTTGAGCGCGATCGCATTGCTGTGGGTCAGGATATTGCTTATATCTTAAAGTCTCCGTTGAAAGTTGCCGCCCTGTATCCCGCTAAATTTACCAATCGAGTTGCTGAAAAAATCGCCATTAATCGAGGGGTTATTTATCGAGTTTTTGCGGAAGAGAGTGAGGCTCTTGCGTGGTTGCTGAGTGATTCCGTTTAATCGAGGCAGCAATCATTTTTAATAAGAATAAGCCTGCAATGGAATTACCCTGGGGATCTAAGGTCGGGCTATAGATCGCGATCGCGCCTTGGTTGGGGATAATCGATAATACTCCCCCGCTCACGCCTGATTTAGTGGGTAAGCTAATTTCTTGAATCAATTGAGCAGACGCTTCATACAATCCGCAGGTAGCCATTAAGGTTTGAACGTGTTGAGTATTTTCAGTTTTAATCGAAGATGGCGATCGCGCTAGGAGTAGTCCTAATTGAGCTAAATCTTCAATATTAGCCGTTAAGCAACAAATTTGGTTATAAGTGTCGAGAGCTTGGTCAATATCTCCCAAATGTCCCCAATTCATCATTTCTTGGGCGAGATCTAAATTTTTCTGATTCGGTCGAGAACGGACGGAGGCCAACATGGCTTCATCGAGAAATAGCTGGCATTGCGCCTGGGTATTTAACCAATCCTGTAATGCCAAACAGCGATCGCGGCTTGTTTTTCCTGATAATAAATCTGCTAAGCGAATGGCTCCACTATTAATCATGGGATTGCGGGGAAATCCTCGGTCTAATTGGAGTTGTTTTAAGGAGTTAAATGGGTATTCAGAGGCTTGATTCCCTACTCGTTCAAACACCCACGGACTGCCTTTTTGTTCCAATAAATACAACAATAAAAAGGGCTTAATCAAACTCATTAAGGGAAATTTTTTTGACTGATTGCCACTTTTGAAGAGTTCTCCAACTGAATCAACAATTAAGACGGCATAATCATCAACATTAACCTGATTGAGTAAGGGAATATAGTTGGGAAGCTTACCAGTTTGAGCAATTATTTGTGCTTGTGTGATCCATAAATTCCATTGCTCAGAACTTATGTTTTCTAATAAACGCATTGATAGTTAATAGTTAATAGTTGATAGTTGATAAAAAATTTAGATTTGAAATAAATTAAAATCTTGATTAATGCTGAATCATTTCTAAAATTAAGGCTTTGACTTGTTCGGGGCTAGCTTCTGCGGATAGGGTTAATAAAGTTTTCTTTCCTTCGTAATATTCTAATAAGGGAATGGTTTTTTCTCGGAAACTTTCAATGCGTTTTTCAATAATTTCTGGTTGATCGTCCCAGAGCGATCGCGCCAAAGATCGTTGCATCATCGTTGTTTCACTAATTTGTAAATAAATTGCCCCATCGAGGGGTTGACCCAAATCTTCTAGTAAAAAATCGAGTTCTTCAGCTTGAAACGCAGTCCGAGGATAACCTTCTAAAATCCACCCCCCTTTCATATCGGCTTGCAATAATCGCGATCGCATAAATTCGATCATGGTCATATCAGGGATCAGTTCCCCATTCGTAACGTAGGGTTCCGCTTCTAGTCCTAAAGGCGTTTTAACCGCGATCGCCTCTCGCAAAATTCCCCCTGTAGAAATCACCGGAATCTGAAGCGTTTGATTTAAGGTATTCGCCTGAGTTCCTTTCCCCGCCCCTGGACCACCGAGCATAACTAATCGCATAGATAACTGCTCCTAAAATTCCTTTTAATTATAGAATTAAAGCTTATTTAACGAGGCTTTTTCCTGTTTTCTTCCTTACCAAGCCAGTTAAACACCCTTTTGGCGATAAAATTCCTTACTTTACCTAAAAATCAAGTAAATAGAGGTGATGATAACCCTCCCGACAATCAAAAATCAAAATGATACTATACTACTAGAGCCAAGATTTAAGGAGAGTTCACCATTTATACGCCCCCTCTAGCTCGTCTCATTGAACAATTACAACGTTTACCGGGTGTGGGGCCAAAGTCGGCACAACGATTGGCTTTACATATTTTGAAACGACCCGAAAAAGATGTGCAAGCTCTCGCCCAGGCGTTAATCGATGCCAAAAAGCAAGTGGGTTTATGTCAAGAATGTTTTCATTTATCTGCCACACCTGTTTGTGAAATTTGCCGCAATCCGAACCGAGAAAAGCAAGTATTATGCGTAGTTCAGGATTCTAGAGATGTGATTGCCCTCGAAAAAACACGGGAATATAGTGGAAAATATCACGTTTTAGGGGGTGTGATTTCTCCAATGGATGGAATTGGCCCGGAGCAGTTGCATATTCAACCCCTCGTTAAACGAGTGAGTAAAGAAGGCATTAAGGAAGTCATTTTAGCCATTAGTCCTAGCATAGAAGGAGAAACCACCACGTTATATGTGGGGCAGTTACTCAAACCGTTTACAAAAGTAACGCGAATTGCCTTTGGTTTACCGATGGGGGGCGATTTGGAATATGCCGACGAAGTGACCTTAGCCAGAGCCTTAGAAGGTAGACGAGAATTAGATTAGGGCATCTGGATTATAAGAAGCATCGATTTCAACGACCATCCCAGTTCGGGGTTGGACGATGGATTTTATTACCAAAAGATACTTGAATAGATCTATAGATCTTCCCATTAGAGTGCTAGAATTTGATGGATTGAAAGGATCACAACCTTGGGAATAAAAAACTCAAACAAAAACCAACAAAAACCATTTAATTTTTGAACAATTATTTATTTGAATAACGACAATAATTCTTGAAACCGCAACAATAGCTTTTGAATAAAGATATTAAACTGTTGAATGTATATCACTTTATAAAAGCCCGTGACGAGGATTGAACTCGTGACCTCACCCTTACCAAGGGTGTGCTCTACCACTGAGCCACACGGGCAGACCATTACTGGGATTGTGGTGGGCCGAGCTGGATTTGAACCAGCGTAGGCATAGCCAGCGGATTTACAGTCCGCCCCCATTAACCACTCGGGCATCGACCCATTCACGCCACAATTAAGTATCTTAGCACACAGGTAGCCCAAGTCAAATACTTTTTTAGTCCGAAAGTAACCACTGGGACAATTCTTCAAACTGGGGACGAATGGCATCGAGTTGATTTTGTAACGGTTGTAAAGTCAGTTCATAGGTACGAATTTGGGTTTCAATCTGCATGGCATCCCGCTGTAGTTCCTTCCAAGCATTTTCTTCCTGCTGTAAATCTTTCCCTTTAGATTCGTTTTCTCGTTCAAGCTGATGAATCATCTCCTGAATGTGTTTAAGGCTTTGATTGAGATGCTGCAAATCTGCTTCTAATTTCTGCTTAATTTCTTGATTACTGCCTTGTATTCCCTCTAATTGTTCAATAACCGGATCAAGATTAATCGAGGCATAATTATTATCTAAGTCAACAATCCCTTGACGACGACGGAGAATTCGTAGGTGTTGAACTAAAATATCTTGTCGCTCTTTTAAGTTACGACGTTGGCCGACTAAGGTTTCATCGAGCATTCGCTTGCGTTCTTGTTCTTCGCTTAATTCTTCTTCGATGGTCATGCGTTCATAATCATTCGCTTGGGATAACTTGGTTTGGAGTTCTTCTACGGCTTGACACTGAACTGTTAATTCTTCTTCTTGATCATTGACAAAGCGAACAAGTTTATCTAATTCAGCTTGAAGATGTTGAATGATGTCTTCTAATTCATTCAGCGGCATCACTTCCAAGGCGGCTGTATCGACTTTTTTTTGTTCTGCGGCTGTCCCGACTGAACCCGTGGCAATCCGATAGAGGGTTTTCTGCAATTCGTTGGTGCTTTCCATTTCCAGCGTAATCTGACGCAGGAGTTCTTGTTTGTGAGTTAGGATATTTTGCTCTAGGACTAATTGGGTTTTAGCATCTGCCAAGGAAGTCCGGACTGATTCTAATTCTTGGCGACGAATGGCTAAGATTTCATCTTTACGTTGGACTTCTTGATGGAGTTGAGCGACTTTTGCCTTGAATTTATCGAGATTTTGCCAGTGGTTGTTAAAAATATTCTGTTGCTGATTGACTGAAGCCGTCGCCGTTTGCAAGCTAGTGGCGATCGCCCGGAGTCCGTCGGGATGAATGGCAAATCGGTTAATCAGGCTCTGAATTTGTTCCGTTTGTTCAGCGGGCAGATCCAGTAAATTGCCAAATTGTTGTTGAAGGGATTGGAGTTGTCGTCGTTCAACTTCAAGGCGATCCCAGGCCTGATTAATTTCCTGCTGCTGGCGATTAAGCTGGGCAAGTTCACCCGATTTTTCTTCAATTTCGGATTCTCTGGTGTCGATCTCCATTTCCCGCCTTGCCAACTCTTGACTTTGGAAAGTGAGGGATTGCTTCCACTGTTCAATTTCTTCTTGTTGATCTTTAAGCTTTTCTGAGAGACGGGATAATTTTTGCAGTTGACGGACAACTTCTGGAGCCGCAATATCGGGTTTGCCCTGGAGTTGTCGATTATTGCTCAGTTGAAGCATCCAGAGGGTTCCTTCCCCGACAGTTTCTATGTCTTCGATTGTCAGGATCTCTTCGCTGGGCAACGCGCTCCAAGTCTGATCGCTGTGTTGGCAAGCTAAAAGTTTGAGGTCTGATTTCAACCCCCCTAAAAAAGTCCGAGTTTGCTTTTTTACTTCTGCTAAATAGAGCACGATTATGATCCTGTGAATAGGCTCAGACGACTAAAGACGGTAATCTTCTAATACTTCAAGATTAACCCAAATTCTTGTTCGATGCAGGCTCTTGTAGAAAGAAATGGATTACACCCTTGTCGATAGTATTCGGTTATTGAGGAATTCGTCCAGTACACTGAAGAATAGAGCAGTAATTTAAAATATGCAAGTATTGAACATAAAATTATGCAAGGCACGTTAAGTGAAATTGATCTTCGTAGCATTTTACAATTGATTGAATTAGGCCAAAGAACAGGGCAACTCTTCATTGAAACCTATCGTCCTGCTCGGCGAAGTCAAGAAATGTTAACGGAAGCCTATCCTGCTCAATCGATTTCTTTGGAACCGGCGACGAGTTGGTTTGTTTTTTTTGTCAATGGTCAAGTCGTTTATGCGGCGGATCAAACCTATAGCCAAATGAAACGGTTACGGGATTATTTACGACGCTACAGTATCACCGATGAAGTGCCCTATTTTAATAATTCAGCGATCGCCACCACAAATGATCCGGAATACGGCTATCTTTGGTTACTGCTCGAAAAAAACATTTTAACGCCTCATCAAGCCCGACATATTATCCGCTGTATGGTTGAGGAAACCTTGTTTGACCTCTTCAATGTTCGCCAAGGACGCTTTATTTTTGAAATGGGCAACGCGCTCGATCCGCCCATGATTGCCTTTGAAGTCGGTAGCCTGATTACGCAAACAACCAAGCAGGTTTGGGAGTGGAAGCAATTTCATCCCCATATTCAATCCCCCGATCAAGCGATGGTTATCACCAATCCGGGACAATTACAGGCGACGCTATCCGATAAGCTGTATCAACGCTTAATGTTTTGGGCCAATGGAAAAACTGCTTTACGGCAGCTAGCTCGGTATTTACACAGGGATTTACCAACCGTGGCACGGGGACTATATCCCTACGCGGAACAAGGGCTATTGCAATTTACTGAGTCCACCTCCGCGATCGCCGCTCCCGCAAGTCCACCTTGGGATCCCTCATCACCAGCCCATTCGCCGAAAATTGTTTGCATTGATGACGATATTAGTATTGGTAAACAAGTTGAGTTAATCCTCAACCAACAGGGCTACCATTGCCAATGTATCCCCAATCCCCTCGAAGCGCTCTCCCAAGTATTCCAGTTACAACCTGACCTCATTCTGTGTGATATTACGATGCCCCAATTAGATGGTTACGAAATTTGCGCCATGCTGCGTCATTCCACCGCTTTCCGTCAAACCCCTCTGATCATGTTAACCGGCAAGGAAACCTTTATGGACAGGGTAAAAGCCCGTATTGTTGGGGCAACGGATTACTTAACCAAACCCTTCGGGGCAAGTGAGTTATTACTGTTAACGGAGAAATACTTAAGTGGTCGTTAAAAAAATGCGTTGACTGACAATTACAACCGAAATAATACGGAGAACAAAAAAGATGCTTAAAGCGGATGGGATGAAGCATTGAGGGGAACGAATTCATTTAAAAATAGTCAATTTTTTCAGAATGAATTATTATAAGGAAGCTAAAGAGTCTTTTTAGCGAAATATTTGTATCTTCTTTTGCATCGTTTTCCAAAAAATCTGGGCATATTAAGTAAGGAAAACGTTTCAACAGGGAGAATTGAATGTTATTTTAACTACTAAGATAGGAATGAGAGAAACAGCGTCACTCCGTTCGCCTAAACTCTTGATCCTCAGCGAACCCTGCCGATAGGACATTTATGAGCGAAGTTTTGCTTGTTGAAGATAGCCCCGTTCAGCGAGAGATGATTTCTGGCATCCTCAAAAAGAGTGGCTGGAAAGTAACCATAGCCTGTGATGGGGTCGAAGCCTTAGAACATCTAAAAACCTTTAGCCCGGATCTGGTGGTACTGGATATTGTGATGCCAAAAATGAATGGTTATGAAGTTTGCCGTCGAATTAAATCAGACCCGAAAACGAAAAATGTCCCTGTGGTGATGTGTTCTTCAAAGGGGGAAGAATTTGATCGCTATTGGGGAATGCGCCAAGGGGCAGATGCTTATATTGCCAAACCATTTCAGGAAGTTGAATTGGTCGGAACAATTAAGCAACTTCTTCGAGGCTAGCTCAGGATTACTCCAGCCCTTAACCCGCAAGAAAGGAAATCAATTGAATGGATGATAAGTCGGAATTTTTAGTTGATGATAACCCGGAAGGGATGAGTCCAGAGTTCCAGACGCTTCAGGCGTTGGAAGGGGAATTACATCTCCGTTTTTTTCTTCCTTCTGCTGAGGAATTCGCGCTCCCTGCGATCGCGATTCGGGAGGTGATGCAACAAACCCCCGATCGAATCACCCCGATTCCTAACGCTTCTCCCTTACTGCTAGGAACGATTAATCTTCGGGGTCAGGTCATTTGGGTCGCAGATTTAGGGCAATTTCTCGGTAATCCTATGGCTTTGAATACGGATCGGGTAGAAATTCCCATTATCGCCGTAGAAGATCAAGAAACCTTGTTAGGATTAGCGATCGAATCTTTGGGAGAAATGGCTTGGTTAAATATTGAGCATCTACAAACCGCGAGTAATGTTCCTGACCATATTGCGCCTTATGTTCAAGGGGAATGGATTTCAGGAGACGGAGAGTCTCAACAAATATTGCGTCTGTTAGATCATGTCGCGATTTTGCGATCGGCCCGATGGGCTACGTAAGCTGGGTGAGCAACGATTGTGTTGATTCGTGTTTATTTTTTGACTTATTTTTATTTCGTATTTTCTTAACTAACTGAACTCTAACTGATTAACCACCAACCGACAGGAGATAGGCAAATGACATCAAGTCAAGATTATGCTCACTTATATGGACAAGCCTACGTCGCCTATGGGCAAGGAAGTTACGAAGAAGCGGCCAGCTATATTCAAGAAATGGCAACAGCTTTTCCAGAAGATCCCAATGTTTTGCTACTCCAAGGCCATATTTATGTGGGTTTAGAGCAGTACGAAACGGCTCAACAAAAATACCAAGAAGTGCTCCGGTTAAGCGATCGCCAAGATTTACGAGACTGCGCCAGTCAGGCCTTAGACCAAATTCAATCCGTACAGAGCGGAACCCCTTCATCGGGTTTTAGTAGTCAAGGCAACCCCAACAGCATGGGAGAGGCTACCTTTGGTCAATCCGCTTTTAATTATGAGTCTCAGGCTAATTTAGACAAAGAAACTGATTTTCCAGAATGGAATGATCATGAGGGAGGCGTTGATTGGGATAACGATTTCGATGGGCTAGATTGGGATAGTGCGGTCTTTAATGATGAGGATTTAGGGGAACCCACCTTAGGACAAACAAAACCCCCCACACCGACTAATCCCTTTGGTTCCACTGCGGGGAGCAATACAGGAAATTTCAATAACGAAGTGGATGCTTTTTCCTCCAATCCCTTTGCCTTTGATGATGCCGCCGGTTTAATTGACTGGAATGCCGAAGCGTTAGCCCATGATAATGTGCAGCTCGATGATGATGACGACAAAACCCTCATGCCCGAAGTCGGTGAATCCACGTTTATGGTGCCGCCCAACCTGGCTGCTCAACAATTTGATTTTGCGGATTTAGTGGAACAAGAAATTTCTACTCCCAGCCAAAGCAATTCGGCAAATCCCGGAAGTGTACCCACTTTTCAGCCCTGGCAAGGAAGTAATCTAGAAAATGGGATCGATTCTTTGGATAATGTGCCTACTGTCCAATCTTCTCCCTCGATGTCAATGGATGAGGCAGATCCGGATTTTCTTTCTAGCATTGAAGGTTTTAATAAAGCGGACTTAGATCATCTGGCGGAATTTGATCTGACCGATATTGCGCCAGAGTTGCCCGATTCCACCACCATGTTTACCCAGGGAAGTGAGGGATTTGCAGAGAATACGGCCATTCGAGGTAGAGATAGTTATAACGGAGAATCAGGGACTTCTACGCCCAGTGGGACTCCCCCTGGTATGGTCACCTGGCTTAAGCCAGAAGACAGCCTTGCTGGGGATTTAACAGGGGTATCTAGCCGCTTTGTTAAGCCAACGGTAGAAGTTGATCCAGGATGGTTGGGGTGGTTTACCAATGCCCCGTTAAGACGAAAGCAATGGTATCTGGCGATCGCGTCGGGAATCGCCTCGGCCCTAGCCGTTTTTATTGTGGGTAGTGTGACAGGAATGAACGCCCCCCAAAAGGTTTCCAGCCCCCCCGCTGCCAATAAAACCGAGACTCCTAAAGCTGCCAACAACAAAGCCCCCCAAAAACCGAATGCCGCAGCGAAACCCGCGAATAAACCCCAGGCGGCCAACCCGACTCCATCAGGGCCTTCCCTACTCGTGCTAGCGTTGGCAACAGGGATAGTGGGATTTGGGGTGACATGGCTAATTAGCTATCTCCTGATTCAGCAATTTAAAAGCACCATTGATGACCTACAAAATCAATTTGATGCTATTTACGACGGTAACTTTAATGTGCGGGCCAAGGTAACTTCTGAAGATGAATTGGGTCAATTGGCTCAACGCTTTAACTACATTTCCCAGGTAATTTTGACAGCAACCACCGAAGCGCAAGAACGGGCGGCTGCTACCGAGAAAGCACGGGAAAAATTGCAACGCCAAGTTATTCGCCTACTCGATGACGTGGAAGGAGCTTCTAGGGGAGATCTAACGGTTCAAGCCGAAGTAACCGCCGATGAACTCGGAGCCGTGGCCGATGCCTTTAACCTCACCATTCAAAACCTGCGGGAAATCGTTCAACAGGTAAAACGAGCCGCCAAACAGGTTAATAAAAATTCGACGGATAGTGAGTCGTTTGCGCGTAATAACTCCAGCGATGCGTTGCGAATGGCAGAGGAATTGGCTGTAACTCTGAATTCGGTACAATTAATGACGGAATCCATTCAACGGGTAGCCGAAAACGCCCACGAAGCCGAAGAAGTTGCCCACACCTCCTCCGTGACTGCCTTAAAAGGGGGAGAAGCGGTGGAACGAACGGTAGGTGGTATTCTACAGATTCGGGAAACGGTATCGGAAACAGCCCGTAAAGTTAAACGTTTAGCGGAAGCGTCCCAGGAAATTTCTAAAATTGTTGCGGTCATTTCCCAAATTGCCTCCCGTACCAACCTATTAGCCTTAAACGCCTCCATTCAGGCGGCTCGTGCAGGGGAAGCGGGTCGGGGATTCGCGATCGTTGCGGATGAAGTCCGACAGTTGGCAGACCGTTCGGCCAAATCTTTAAAAGAAATTGAGCAAATCGTTTTACAAATTCAAAGTGAAACCGGCTCGGTTATGACCGCAATGGAAGAAGGGATTCAACAGGTTATTGACGTAACCGATAAATCTGAACAGTCCAAACGCGCCCTAGAGGATATTATTGAGGTTTCCAATCGCATTAATACGCTGGTGCGTTCCATCTCTGGTGATACGGTTAAACAACAGGAAAACTCTGGGGCAGTGGCTCAGGTTATGCAATCCATTGAGTTAACGGCTCAAGAAACCTCCCAAGAATCTCAACGGGTTGCGGGTTCTTTACAATCTCTCGTGTCAATTTCTAAAGAATTGTTAACTTCCGTAGAACGATTTCGTGTTGATAAATAGGGTAGATAGGCTGAGTAAATTTCTGTTTTAGAGGACAAGAAAACTCCTATAGTTAAAATAAGCGTTTTCAGCCCATCTTTCCAAGTGAATGAGACAGAATAATCGATTTTCAGGTAGTTTAGACATTTGGTTTTCCCGTTTACTGGCCGCTGGTTTATTGGGAGGGCAGGTTTTTTTGCATGTGCTACAGGGTCGAGTCCATCGCCGTAATACCCTCGAACAAATGAGTGTCGTTGGCCCAGAGTCCCTCAGTATTGCCTTGGTAACTGCCGGTTTTGTGGGAATGGTGTTTACGATTCAGGTAGCACGGGAATTTATTAATTTTGGAGCGACTTCAACAGTCGGTGGCGTATTGGCCCTAGCCTTAACCAGGGAACTTGCGCCTGTTTTAACGGCAGTGGTTATCGCCGGTCGGGTCGGGTCAGCTTTTGCCGCAGAAATTGGAACGATGCGCGTTACTGAACAAATTGATGCCCTCTACATGCTCAAAACCGATCCCATTGATTATTTGGTGGTACCGCGGGTGTTAGCTTGTGCGTTGATGTTGCCTATTTTGGGATTATTGGCTCTGATTGTCGGAATGGGGGGCGGCTTATTTATTGCCTACAGTTTGTACGATATTCACCCTAGCGTTTTTCTCAAATCAGTCAGAACGTTTTTAGAACTCTGGGATATCTTTAGTTCTATGCTGAAATCTCTCGTTTTCGGTTGTCTGATTGCGGTTATTGGTTGTAGTTGGGGTTTAACAACCACTGGTGGGGCGAAAGGGGTGGGTCAATCAACTACGACGGCCGTTGTTACTTCGCTATTAGCCGTGTTTATTATTAATTTCTTTTTGTCCTGGATTATGTTCCAGGGTACGGGCAATGCTTCCTTGTCTTAGCGATGATCGGAAAAGTTGAGACCCGCGATCGCGCCTATTGGGGGTAAAGGTAGCGAAGCTGCAACGAAGTGCCATCTGAAGACCAGAAAGCTTACCAGTAAAAGATTCTAGAAAAATTTATGCCTTAAGTCATCTCTAAATTTAACCGTTGATTCATATCCAATT
>JAYKGY010000081.1:0-17432 GCA_035285545.1 Snowella sp.
CTATTATTTTTAGGAACAAAGAAAAACTGAGGATTTAAGTCTCCAAAACCAAAGCGATTAGCACTTTCAACCGTTAAGGGTGGCTGATAAATAACGGGTAAAATAGTACGAGAAACAATTAACCAATTCTCATTTAAATCAAAGGGAATAACGGGCTGGAAATTCATAATATTTTGAGTTCGTTCCCAAGGCCCCATGCCAAAACTTGTATTATTTTGAAATGGGACACTAATTAAATTAGCGATCGGATTTTGGGACTTTTCTGCCAAATTTTCCTTTTCGGCTTCTGTTTTAATTTCCTGAGTTGCCGCTTGGTCTTCCGTTGCAGTTTCAGTTGACGATCGCTGAGTTAGGAGATTTGGGAGAGGCGTTACTCGATTTTGTGAAGATAAGCGTTTAGAAAAAGTGGAAGGAAGTCAAAATCGGCAAATTTGGGCTTTGATCGGTATTCTATTCACAGCAATTGTAGGGGTAGTTATTCGTTTTGTCTTGATGGCTTTACCCATGAGCTAATGGCGATCGCTGTAACTCAGCCATTTTTGTTAAGATATCCCTATTAAACTTTATTTTTGACGAATAAACCATTGATGAGACAAGTCATTACCTATAAAGATGAAGATGGTTATTGGATTGCTGAATGTCCCAGTCTTAAGGGATGTGTTAGCCAAGGCGAAACCAAGGAAATAGCACTTATTAATATTAAAGAAGCCATTTTAGGTTACATCGCGGCCTTAGAAGAGGATGGTTTACCGATTCCAGAAGAAACGTTTGAAACTTTTCTAGTTGTTGTATGAGTAAACTTCCTAGCGTTTCAGGCAAAGACTGTGTAAAAGCGTTACAAAAAGTTGGATTTTATCTTAAACGACGAGAAAGTAGTCATGTTATTTTACGAAGAGATGAACCCTTTGCTCAGGTTGTAGTGCTAGATCATCAGGTATTGGCCAAAGGAACCCTACGGGCTATTCTTCGGGATGCTGATTTAAGTGTAGAAGAATTTATCAGATTACTATAGAGTAACACTTGTTATCTTTGGGTAGGAGGCGATCGCTATTCTACTTAGTAAGGGAGATCAATTACTTGCCAACGAACCAACAAGCATTTCGATGCTTTCAGATATGCCAAAATCTAACCAATATGTATCTCTCTATTGATTTGGTGCGTTTAGACCAAAGAACTGGAAATGCTATCATTTTGTCAGGCGAAGAAATTTTGATTGAAATCTATCCTAACGGAAATTGGAGGTTTATCAATGAAATCTGATTTTCAAACAATGACAATGCGCGAATTGAAAAAGTATGTGTTGGAGCATCGCAATGATCAAGCCGCGTTTCAAGTGTTGATGGATCGAGTTGATTCCCAGGCACACAATCAAGTTTATGAGGAGGTAGATATTCAACAGTTTTCTACATTGGTTGATCAACACCTTCATTCTCAAACTACTTCATAATTGCGAGACTTATCTCTTTTTATCTTTTTATTCAATAGTAAGAGGCAATTGTCTTTAAAAAGCTGTTCTTGTAGTTTAAAGTGTGTTAATGCAATAAAAATATTTTATTGATTTGTGTTATAATGTAGCATATATGCGGGAATCGGTATAAACACGTTTGATTCCTAAAAACTTGACAGTTTGCATTGTCCAACATCTCTTTAATGCTCCTGTAAGTTGCGACGGATGGTTTGAATACATACTATCTGAATCTCTTATGGCTAAAGCTCCTGTAGCATCAGTCATCGGTGCAGCTTGCGGGGTGGCGTTTCTGCGGGATACCAGTCGGTGGTTCTTCGCCAAACCCTTCAGTTGTATAGCAGGAGATTGAAGTAGGGAAGGGATAATGTACTTTCAAGAGAAATGCTGTTAGGGGTTCGACTCCCCTACCCCGCTCTCTTGTAAATAATAAAATAAACTACATTATTATTCCTGATTAAATTACTTTTTAATGAAAATTCCTCCACAAATTATTGAATTAATAGATTTTAACAAATGACAATTTTGACTCCCCAACCCAATCAGCTAACTCCTCTGTATGATCAAGATTTTCAATTGTGGCTTTCACAAACGATTAGCCAACTTAAAAACCAACAATTTGATCAGCTAGATCTTGAACATTTAATTGAGGAATTAACGGATTTGGATAAATCGATAAACGGGCATTAGAAAGCAATTTAATTATTCTCATCGCTCATTTACTCAAACTCAAAATTCAGCAAGATGCCCCTGAAACGATGAAAAGCAGTTGGCTTGATTCCGTTAGTGAACATCGTCAACGAATTCTCTACGATTTAGAAGAAATGCCTTCCCTCAAATCCCATTTAGAAAACGCGATCGCTAAAGTTTATCCCAGTTCCCGTAAACTAGCCATCAAAGAAGGAAAACGCACTAAATTTGGACTAAGAGTTCCTTTAGAAAAAGAATATTCTCTAGATTGTCCATTTACCGTAGAACAAATTTTAGATGAAGACTTTGAAGGTTTAGAGTAAGCGGCGATCATGTTAACTTGTAGGTAAAAATTGAGGAGAAAAGTGATGACTGCCATAGTACAAGAGCTTCTAAACACTTTTGACAATTTGACATACTCAGAAAGACTAGACCTATTATCAGAAATTCTAAAACGCACAGTTGATTTAGATTTTGAGCCGTTATCTGATGAAGAATTAACGTTGAACGCCGAGATATTTTTCTAATATTTAGATGAAGAAGAATTGGCTTATGAGTAGTCCCAAACGGAGAGAAGTTTGGCTAGTCGATCTGGATTACACTGCCTTAATAATAAGATTTGGCATTTTGTCTATTGAAATGCTTCTGTTTAAAAAATTATCCTGATGATTTTTCAGAATATGCTGTAATTCAGAACCGCGTTTTCCTCCTTTCCCCATTTCCAGAAAAATAATTTTTCCTGTTGATTGTTGTTTTGCTATTTTAATAATTTTTTCGGGCGTATGTTTAATATCTGCTCGTACTCACTCAGCCATTAAAAGTTGACTTTTTTCATCATTAGAAATCCCCATGATGCTAGATTTTCACGAAACATTAGATTTTTTTGAATTAGTGATAGATAAATAGTAATAAAAAGAGACAACCTTTGTTTTAAAGATTGTCCCTCAAGTTTTAACGTAACGGAAATTAAGCGGCGGCTAAATTAGCAGCAACAAAATCCCAGTTCACTAATTTTGTTAAGAAATCACTGATGTAATCAGGACGACGATTTTGATAGTCTAAATAGTAGGCATGTTCCCAAACATCGATGGTTAAGAGCGGGGTTGCTCCTGTGGTCATGGGATTTTCGGCATTGCCTGTTTTGGTGACTTTCAGGGTTCCGCTATCGAGAACTAACCAAGCCCAGCCGCTACCAAATTGGGTGGCACCTGCGGTTTTGAGTTCTTGAACTAGATTTTCAAAACTACCGAAATCGGCGTTGATTTTATCGGCTAAAGCACCTGTCGGAGTACCGCCACCACCAGATTTCATGCAATTCCAGTAGAAAGAGTGATTCCAGGCTTGAGCAGCATTGTTAAAAATACCTGCTTTGGAGGCATCTCCTGCTACTGCTTTGATCACGTCTTCAATGGGCTGACTATCGAGCGGAGAGTCTTTAACCAAACCATTATAATTATTCACATAAGCGGCGTGGTGCTTATCGTGGTGAAACTCTAGGGTACTTTTAGAGATATAAGGTTCAAGTGCGGTGTAATCGTAAGGTAATGCAGGAAGTTCGTAAGCCATTATGTTTGAGTCTCTCTACAAGGATTCCTAATTGCTATTACTTTATCGCAAAATCTGGGTAAGACACAATCAAGCTGTATTTTTAACCACATCTTTTCTTAAAAAATGATTAAAATTCTCCATCTTTCAGATATTCACCTGGGTAGTGGCTTTTCTCATGGTCGCATTAATCCTGCAACAGGTTTAAATACTCGCCTCGAAGATTTCGTTAAAACCTTGAGTCTGTGTATCGATCGCGCTATTTCTGAACCTGTGGATTTAGTACTATTCGGTGGAGATGCCTTTCCCGATGCCACCCCGCCCCCCTATGTCCATGAAGCCTTTGCCGCTCAATTTCGTCGTTTAGCCGATGCTAACATTCCGACTATTCTACTTGTGGGGAACCATGATCAACACTCCCAAGGTAACGGCGGCGCAAGTTTGTGTATTTATCGAACCTTGGCTGTTCCTGGTTTTATGGTAGGAGATAGCTTGAAAACTCATCATATTCCCACCCTCAACGGGGATATTCAAGTGATTACCCTCCCTTGGATTAATCGTTCCACTTTATTAACTCGCCCTGAGACAGAAGGTTTATCCTTTGAGGAAATTAATCGCTTATTAATTGAAAAGCTAGAACCTGCATTAGAAGGAGAAATTCGTCAATTAAATCCAAAACTGCCTACTATTCTTTTAGGGCATTTAATGGCCGATCGCGCCACCCTGGGGGCTGAAAAATTCCTAGCCGTGGGTAAGGGGTTTACGATTCCGATTTCCCTATTAATTCGGCCTGAATTGGATTACGTCGCCCTGGGTCATGTTCACAAGCACCAAAACTTAAATCCCAGCAATGAACCCCCCATTATTTATCCAGGATCAATCGAACGGGTTGATTTTAGTGAAGAGAAAGAAGATAAAGGTTATGTATTTATTCAAATTGAAAAAGGTAATGTTAGTTGGGAATTTTGCCCTTTGCCTGCCCGTCCTTTCCTAACTATTAATCTGGATGTATCGGAAAAAGACGATCCTCAAGCCGCCATTTTAAAAGCGATCGCGAAAAAAGAAATTAAAGATGCCGTCGTCCGTCTGATTTATAAAATTCGTTCCGAGCAATTAGACCTCATCAATACCAATGCCATTCACGAAGCCTTAACAACTGCCCATACCTACACAATTCGTCCTGAATTAGTCAGCCAGTTAGCCCGTCCCCGTTTACCGGAATTAGGAGTAGGTAGCAGTCTTGATCCGATTGAAGCCTTAAAAACCTATCTAGATAATCGCTTAGACTTAAAAGATTTAGTGCCGGATCTGTTACAAGCCGCTCAACAGTTATTACACGGAGAACAAGAAGAAACCTGGATAGAAGTTGAAGAAACTCCCATTCCGCTATGTGAAGAGAGGTAAAAAGAATTAGGAATCAGGCAACAGAAGACGTAGATTATGAAGGTTAAGCCTGCTAGGATCAGAAAAGACCTGCTTAATATATCGTTACAATCATGGCTAGAGACTTACGGGGATTTATTCAACTACTCGAAGAACGGGGACAACTTAAACGGATCAAGGCTTTAGTCGATTCTGATCTAGAAATAGCAGAAATTTCTAATCGGATGCTACAAGCAGGCGGGCCAGGCTTATTGTTTGAGAATGTGAAAGGCTCTGATTTTCCTGTTGCGGTTAATCTAATGGGAACCGTAGAGCGCATTTGCTGGGCCATGAATATGCAGCATCCTTTGGAATTAGAAGAACTAGGGAGAAAGCTGTCTATGTTGCAACAGCCCAAACCGCCGAAGAAAATCTCTCAAGCCATTGATTTTGGGAAAGTCTTGTTTGATGTCCTCAAAGCTAAACCTGGTCGAGACTTTTTTCCGCCGTGCCAACAGGTTGTTATTGAGGGAGAAGGGTTAGACCTTAATAAAATCCCGATGATTCGTCCCTATCCAGGGGATGCAGGGAAAATCATTACCCTTGGCTTAGTGATTACCAGAGATTGCGAAACAGGAACCCCTAATGTGGGCGTGTATCGGCTGCAACTGCAATCCAAAAACACGATGACGGTTCATTGGCTCTCGGTACGGGGGGGGGCTAGACATTTACGTAAAGCTGCTGAAGCAGGAAAGAAATTAGAAATCGCGATCGCGCTTGGGGTTGATCCCTTAATCATCATGGCAGCGGCTACGCCTATTCCGGTTGATTTATCCGAATGGTTGTTTGCAGGGTTATACGGGGGATCGGGGGTTAAGCTCGCCAAATGTAAAACCGTAGATTTAGAAGTTCCCGCAGATTCCGAATTTGTCTTAGAGGGAACGATTACGCCTGGGGAAATGTTACCGGATGGCCCCTTTGGCGATCACATGGGCTACTACGGCGGCGTGGAAGATTCTCCTTTGGTTCGTTTCCATTGTGTTACCCATCGTAAAGACCCCATTTATTTAACGACCTTTAGTGGCCGACCGCCCAAAGAAGAAGCCATGATGGCGATCGCGCTTAACCGAATTTATACCCCCATCCTGCGGCAACAGGTTTCGGAGATTACCGACTTCTTCTTACCGATGGAAGCATTGAGTTATAAAGCCGCTATTATTTCTATTGATAAAGCCTATCCTGGCCAAGCAAAACGAGCTGCCCTCGCCTTTTGGAGTGCCTTACCCCAATTTACCTACACGAAATTTGTGATTGTTGTGGATAAGGAAATTAATATCCGCGATCCCCGTCAAGTCGTTTGGGCAATCAGTTCTAAAGTTGATCCGGTGCGGGATGTGTTTATTCTGCCGGAAACGCCCTTTGATACCCTGGATTTTGCTAGCGAAAAAATCGGCTTAGGCGGACGCATGGGCATTGATGCCACCACCAAAATTCCTCCCGAAACCGACCATGAATGGGGCGCGGTGTTAGAGTCCGATGCGGATATGGCAGAGATGGTAACGCAACGCTGGCAGGAATACGGTTTAGGGGATCTGAATTTAACCGAAGTGGACGCGAATCTCTTTGGTTATGACATGAAGTAAACTCGTCTTGAGCATTAGGAAGCCCCCTAAATCCCCCAATGCTGGGGGACTTTCAATGATTGTAATTCCTGAATTCCCCCCAAATTTGGGGGGCTAGGGGGGCAAAAAACGTTAAGACGCAGAAGCCGCAGGGAAAACCCCTGGCCACCGTTTGTATTTCAAATAAAAGCCACCTAAACAGAGAGCAATAATAACAACCGTTCCAATGGCTAAATAACTGGGAACCCAGAAAACAGCCTCTAAAGTGTTAATTTGTCCTGGTTTGAGCTTCCAGACTAACTGCGATCGCGTCTTGGATTCAGGAGATAACGTTGTTTCGCCATCAACACTGCGGGTAAAAATGGGGGTATTCAGGGCAAATTCTAGATCAATCAAAGACCCAGGGCTAACAATAATATTGCCTTGATTCGATAAAACCCCTAAAGCGCGTAAATCAACGGTTAAGGTTAAATGATTGCGGTCAACAAAAATCCAATTTTTTTGATCAATTGCCAGGTCAGCTTTTAATTGCAATAAATCTAATTGATCGGCTTTGGCTTTGGTGGTATTTTTGGGCGGATTGGGGTTAAAAAAGAGATTAAATTTTTCTGCGAGTTCTTTCCCATTGGCAAAGGGGATTTTAACAATCATTTCTTGGGCAGAAAGGCGTTGGGTTCTTCCCTGTAAGGCTTTAGCCCGACTTTCAAGACTGGCTAACCATTTATCCGTTTCTGCTTGACTGAGCGTGGTGAGTTGTTGACCCAGTTGAATATGTTGAATAATTTCCCCTTGATGTTGTTCATTAAAATTAATGCCGACATCATAGCGAACACAGCCACTCAAAAAAGTCATTACTAACAGGGCTAGGGGCAAGATGAAGGAAAAGAACTGTTTTTTAGCTTTCATGGAAAATTGATAGTATTCAACAGGTTTTGATAAACTCATGCCAATCATGGCCCATTTTATCGGAAAAATTGGCTCAGCTCTCTAATCCTCATCCCATTGATTATTGGAAGTTTCTTGTCCACCACTGACGGTAACCAGATCAATTTGTTGACGGTAATAATCGACGCTCTTGATCTGCACATCCACTTCATTGCCTAAACGGTAAGCGGTACGGTTTTTGCGTCCCACTAAGCAACTGTGACGGGCCCGATATTCATACCAGTCATCTTTGAGGGAACTGACATGAACCAATCCTTCTACTAAGAGATCTTCAATTTCAACAAAGAAACCGTAGGATTGAACCCCTGTAATTAATCCTCGGAAGATTTGCCCTGTTCTTTCCTTCATCTTTTCCGCTTTTTTCAAGCCAATCAGGTCTTTTTCTGCATCTTCGGCGATTTTAGCTCGATCGTTGAGATGGGAAATGATCAGGTGAAATTCTTCGGTAAGGGTATCGTGAAGATTGGGGGGGAGGACGTTCCAGCTAATTTTGCCGTGACACTCGTTACTGGTGAGGATAACGCCGGTTTTAGTTTGTTTGGTGCGGCGATCGCGTCCTTCGCTGACGACTAATTTTAAAACCCGTTGAATGAGTAAATCGGCATAGCGTTGACCCGGAGAAACAAAATGGGTATAGCAATCGGCATAGGCCAAACCAAAGTGGGGGGCGGGATGGCTGCTATATTTTTCCCCTTTCAAAGTTTCTTCTAGGGAATGATTGAGGATGCGTGAGGTGGAAGATTTGGCAAAAGATTGGGTTAAACGGGCAAAATCCTGGGGGGTGACATCGGCTTCCGTATCTACAGGCACATCCAGGTTTAAATTCGTCGCTAATTTTAAAAGATCCGTTAATTCTTCCCAATCGGGTACGGGTTGGGTACAGAAAATACTAGGGACTTGTAAGGCGACTAAATGATCGGCGATCGCTTTACCGACAAAAATGACTAATTCGGTTAACAGAGCGCGAATCGGTAAGGCATCCGAAACCAGAACAACCCCCAAACGGCCTTCATCGAGGAAGGGTAACTGGGTATCAGATTGAATATTAAAACTCCCCCGTTGCAGGCGTTGATTTTTGAGAAGGGGACTGAGGGTAAAAAAGAGTTGATGTAAGCTTTCTACTAATTTTTTTTGCTCCTTAGTAACATTGTCAGCATCCGCTAAAAGGGTTTGAACTTGGGGAAAGGTGAAGGCATGATCCACCTTAATCAAACTGGGTTGATACTCAAATTCCAGTAGTTCTCCATTCTCATCTAAGGTCACAAAAAATGACAATGTTAGCCGATCTTCTCCAGCAATAAGAGAACAACGATGGGTAATGGCTTCAGGAAATAAGGGCGAAACTTTTTGCCCTAAATAAACTGCAGTTCCCCGCTTTTTCGCTGTTCTATCCAATAAACTATTGGCTTCAATATAGTGGTCAACATCACTGACATGAACCCCTAACCGCCAATTTTTTTGCACCTTTTCCAAACTAAACGCCGTTTCCACAAAAGGTAAGGCTTCTCTGGAAATGTCATCCGCGAAGGTAAAGGTGGTTAACTTGCGTAAATCTACACGTTTTTTAATTTCCTTTTGGTCAAAACTGTTGGGTAAGGCTTCGGCCATTTGAATGACATCAGGGTGCCAACTTTGGGGTAGGTCATGCTTACAGGAAACAATATCCGTATCGGCGGCGGCTTCTGCATCACTGCCTAAGACTTTGGTTACCTTACCGAGAGGGGGATTGGTGCCAATGGAATAGCGTAAAACGGCAACATGGACGAGGTGATCGATCGCGTTGGCGAGATCTTGCCCATTTTCCAGCAAATTCAATTCAAATAATAGCCGATCATCCAAGGGGACTGCTTTAAATTGATTTTCATCTTGTTTAACCTGGGCTAATAGGGACGGATTGGCCCGTTCCAAAATTAATCGCACTTCCCCTTCAGGAGACCGCCGCCGTGTTCCTTCTTTGATCACTTTGACCAGTACGCGATCGCCATTCCAGGCATTCCCTAAATGGGTTTCCCGCACATAAATATCATCCGCATCTTCCACATCTTGAATGGCAAAACAAAAGCCCTTACTCGAACAGCGCAATTTTGCTTCTACCACATCATTTTCGATCAGCCGCCGATATTTTCCCCGCTCTTTAGACAATAATCCAATCTTTTCTAGGGCATCTAAAGCAATTTGTAGCTTTTCGAGGGATTCTTCATCTTCACAGCCCAGTTTTTTCTCTAAAACTTTAGCTGCAACCAATTTATCATCACTAAAGTGGGAAAGGAGTGTAGCGATTGAAAAGTCCATGAAAGTCATCCTAAAGGGTAGCAGTATTGAATCGAAGGGAGGGGGTATACCGTTATGATTGAGTCGGGAAAGTGCTTTACCTCTTCCCACATTGAGACTTCAACTTTCAAAGAATTGCCAAATGCGGATAATCAAGGGAGCAACCTGACCAAACAAACAAGGATAAATTGACTTGCAAGAATTCCTAGATTGACGAAGAGGATGTCACTAGAAGCTCAGCAGTACTAATCAACGAAGCGACGTAATTAACCACTCTGACGAGCAAGAACGCTCTTTATTGCTTAAGGTAGAAAGGTTGTCACCTACTCATCAAATAGTTTTCGTTGAGGTTTACGTTGCTTTGAATGGGAATCATGACCCACAAGAAACAACGAGATTCTAAAGTTCTTAAAAAATTCTTTAGATTAATTTCACATTGTATCAAGCTAAGGGACGTTCTGGTCATTCTCCCATTATATTCAAGATAACTGAAAGGTTAATCCCTCGACTGAATTGGGATTTCAGCGATCGCGTAAACTCCCCCGAAACGGCGCAAACCTAAACCCCGATCCCGTCATCTCAAGGTTCATGGCTTGCTAGAATAGTACAAAGAAACTAAAATAATGGCTTGAGTCACAATGCACTCCGCTAGGATCACCACAACCCCGGTTGTCTAAGATTCTATAATTGTTTGCTTGATCCGTTCATTTGGGTCTGATTCGTTTAATCTTCAGTCAAGTAGCTTGATATGTTAAATCAATTTCGTCTGCATTATCCCCAGGGAAGTCTGATCAGTGAGTTGGTCAGGATTGATCATGGTTTGTATATTGTGCGATCGCTGGTACAGGTAGAAGGGGTGACCTTAGCCACCGGACTCGCTGCCGCCACAACCATTGAAGCTGCTGAAAATCAAGCCCGACTCAGAGCCTTAGACCTCTTACATTTGGATGCCACTTCAAGCGCGATCGCAAAAACTCAACCCGAAACGCCTCAAGAGCCTATTCCGTCCGTAACCGAAGCAGTTCAAGCCCAACCCGTTCCGCCGCCGCCTGCCCCTGTTGAGAAAAAAATTGCCACTAAAGCGGCTAAACCCAAACCCGAACCCGTTATTGCGCCTCCTGTCGAAGAAATTCCGCCCGTTATTGAAACGCCATCCTTACCGGAACCCGTCATCGTGGCAGAAGTTTCTGAACCTGAAGTTCCTGAGTTAGTGTTATCTGAACCCGTTACGGAAGACCCTGAACCTGAACCCATCCTCTCTTTCGCCACAGAAACGGTTGACCAAAATGGGAAGTTGCCCCTGATGGATTTAGCCCAAACCAATGGCGCGACCGAATTGTCCCTTTCCCTCGAAGAACCATCCTTACCGTTAATGGAACTGGATACGCCACCGGCTCCTGTTGAACCAACCCCAACGCCACCGCTAGATTTGAGTGGCCCGATTGATTTTTCCGAAGTGATTGCCCGTAGTAATGTGGAACTGAAACGCCTCAATTGGACAAATGAGCAGGGTAAAAATTATCTCTTACAAACCTACGGTAAGCGATCGCGCCAATTGCTTTCCGATGAAGAATTATTAGAATTTTTGCAGTATTTAGAAAGCCTACCCACCCCGCCCTTAAATTGATGTTGCTCAAGTAGCCGTCCGATTAATTACGTTTTGTTGAGGACAGAGCAATAACTGTCTGAATTCAAGGGTTATTTTTTGTATAAATTGAATACCCTAAAACTACGTAAAGCTTTATTGTTTTAAACCTTGTATTTTTCCCATGCGGCTTTCTGCGATCGCTACACCCACCCCAGAACTGCTCGACTCCACGATTGACTCGTGGTTAATGGATATTATTTATCCCTTTGGACGAAATTTATTAATGCCTCTCTATTTCGGTCACCTCGAAATTACCGGCAAGGAAAATGTCCCTAAAACCGGCCCCGTCATTGTGGCTCCGACCCACCGTTCTCGCTGGGATGCCGTAGTTGTTTCCCTCGCAACCGGACGACAGGTGAGTGGCCGAGACTTGCGATTTATGGTGACCTCTAGTGAAGTAACGGGTATTCAAGGATGGTTTATTCGGCATTTAGGCGGATTTCCCATTGATATACAGCGACCGGAAGTGAGTAGTTTAACTTACAGTGTGGCTTTATTAAAACAAGGAGAAATGTTAGTTATTTTTCCTGAAGGCGGAATTTTTCGCGATCGTCAGGTACATAGGTTAAAACGGGGGGTTGCCCGCATCGCATTAGATGTTTTGAAACAAAATCCCCACAGTGATATCAAAATTTTGCCCGTCTCCCTCCGCTATAGCCAGCCCTACCCGACTTGGGGAACCGATATTCAAGTAGATATTGGTCAACCCATTACGGTTGCAAATTACGATACTGAAAAAATCCGCACCAGTTCAGAAGCATTAACCAATGAGTTACAAAATCGTTTAAAAAAACTTCATGAGACATCAGCATAAAAAATCCTTAAAGCAATAAAGGGCGCATACAATACGCCCCTACAGAAAATTTCAAATTTAAAGTGAATTTAGAATTCGAGTTCAGCCGCTTGGACTTTCTCAATTTGACGCTTCTTAACCACTAAGAGAATTTGAGCCAACATGATGGCCGCTAAGAAGAGAATTAAGAACTTGATTCGGGTGGGATTTTGCAGAACCACTTCCGTATCTTTTTGGCCAAAACCACCGACGTTAGGATTGTTGGTTAACGCTTCTCCTGCCGTAACCGTTTGTCCTTCTGAAACAATTAAGTCAGGGCCAGCAGGAATGGTAACGGTTTCATCCCCTTGCTCGGTGCTGAGGATCACTTCGTAGCCACCGGCTTCAACTTTATTAATTTGGCTAATGGTTCCCGCAGAAGGGGCTTTGAAGACGTTGTTATTGCTTAATTCCCCGGTGGGATAAACTTGTCCACGACCGCGATTCGCGCCTAAATGCACGGAATATTTACCGTAGTGGAGATTTTTGCTGGTTGACGGATCCGGGGATAGGACAGGGAAAACAATTTCTTGGTATTGTTCACCCGGTAAGGGGCCGACAATCACCACGTTTTCTTGGTCTTCACGGTAGGGCTGGTAGAATAATCCGCCAATTTTTTCCTTCATTTCTTCAGAAATCCGGTCAGGCGGAGCGATTTTGAAGCCATCGGGTAACATGAGCACAGCACCGACGTTTAACCCGCCTTTGGAGCCATCCCCTAAGACTTGCTGACTATTGAGGTCATAGGGAATTTTAACAACGGCTTCAAAAACCGTATCGGGCAGAACGGCTTGGGGAATTTCGATTTCGGCGGGTTTCTGACCAATATGACAGTTGGCACAAACGATGCGACCTGTTGCTTCTCTAGGGGTTTCAGGGGCAGTTTGTTGGGCCCAGAAAGGATAGGCACCGGCCGATTGGGGGGCGACTAGATCACTAAACAAAAATAGGGTAATCGTGGCGATCGCCGCTAAAGCGATACTGAGGGATATTTTTTTGCCTCGTTGCCACAGTCCCGAAAAATCAGGCGTTCTCATCTGTAGGTCAAATAGAATAAGGTTAACAGTTTCAAATTGCTTTATTAAAATCTCGATTAAGCCCACCAAGGATCTTCATTGGTACGGAAATCGGTTTCTGTCCAAGGCGTAAAGACTAATTTGTCATCTTCGGTCACCGTGGCATGAGCTAAGGCTAAAGAAAGGGGCGCAGGGCCACGCACAACTTTACCTTCCGAATTGTATTGGGAGCCGTGGCAAGGACACATAAATTTGTTTTCATTAGCATTCCAAGGCACAACACAACCTAAATGGGTACAAATTGCGTTAATTCCATAATTTTCGATGGTTTTTTCGCCAGTTACCACAATGTAGGTCGGATCACCTTTTAAACCTTGAGCCAGGGTGCGATCGCCAGCGTTATGGGCCTGTAAGAACTCACTGACAATCACATCATTGCCCAGTGCGTCTTTAGCGGTCACCCCGCCACCTGCTGAACCACTAGAGGGAGGAATAAAGTATTTAACGATGGGATAAAGCGCGCCTGCGGCAATTCCCGTAATCGTTCCAAAGGTGAGTAAGTTCATAAATTGACGACGACCCAAATCTGGGACATCGGACGCACCTGAAAGTTGAGCCATAATGAACCGTCTTAAAATAATACGTTTTTACAAAAAAATTCTAAGATTTCTCCTAGATCATTAAATTCTTGCCGTACAGCGAGCCATTTCAGCCATCACCGAGAGCAGAAGGGGATACTTGTGGATCAAAAAAAACAAGTCCAGATTAAATTATGACAGAAAGTGGCCCTGAAAGCTTGGGATAGAAGGCTAGGACAGCAATTCTAAATTTAAGGATAGATAAGGGATGGAGGAAGAGATAGAGAGAAAAGGAATGACGGTTACTCAACAATCGAATGGGGCTGTTCTTTTCCAGAATGCTTGGATTACGGACTATCTCTTCCATGTCAGCAATAGTGTGAAATTAGCTCAATCCGCCCATGTTCGTTGGAAGACTGAAAATGAAAACCATAATATTTTGAAGACATGGGTGATTTTATAAACTCTAACTACTTATTCTGTTTGGGATGACTGGTCGCATTTAATTTCTTTTATGTTCGATGAGTTTGAGTCTTTGAACACTCCTAACTCTTCTTGATTTTCTAAATTTAGAATTGTACAGGATTATCTAATGAGCGTTTTTTTAATTTCTCAATAGTGTAAAATCAAAATTATTTTTTGTTCTGTCTGTCGTCTCATCAAAAATAACTATGCTATTCAATCAATTAAAGTTAGCAATTATAATTGCTTGTAGTTACCTTTCAATAATAGAATCCAGCGTTTTATCCCAAGAGGTTGTAAGGGGATCTGCCGCATTTATCATTGATGGAAGTGGACATGTCTCTGCTGCATCTATTTCTGCCGCCGTAGGGCAAGGAGATGCTTATAGTCGTTCTTTTTATGATCCCCTCACAGGCAATCTATCTTCCCTTGCCATTGGTTCTTTTAATACTATTCAATGCGACGGAAGCCCTTGTAATGCGGCTGGCTCATTAGTAGTTGAAATCGAATCGTCCAGTGGTACACAACCAGTAAACAATGACTTAGTGCCGAATGTAATTACCACCGCGCCTTAAATGCTATGCAGGGATCATTCCTTCTGTGTTTGAGAATTAGGTTTACGGAAGGGATTATTCGGTTGTCCGATACGCAGCGTAATTTTAAAAATATTATCGTAAACTGATCGACTATTACCAAAAGCATTTTGGAAGTATCGATATTGATAATTAGCCCAGGAAAAACTTAGCTGGGGTGAATTAAACTCTCTTCCTAAATTAAGGTTAAAATCAAGTCCATATTGGGTACGATTTGGGTTGTCATCGTAGGGAGCAAAATAAGCACTGAAAGTGGCATACTGATTAAAATTCAAAAATAAATTAACTAACATTTTAGAAAGAGAATTATTTTCTAAGTTATCCAAACCGAGAAAGTTAGTTACTCCGAAACCAATAGAGGAAGATTTGAGTTGAAACCCTGTAGCAAAAGAACTAAGAGGAGTTACATTAATTGTGTCGCCAATGCGAGTATCCTTTTGTAAAGCATAGGATATACCACTAAATAGGGTAAACAAAATATCTTTATTGAGAGGAATCCGATAGGAAGCCCTACCATTTAATTGACTATAATAATCCCGATCTGCATTGAGATAACCGACGGCTCCCAATTGATAGCTCCAATTTGGAAAATTCTGAGCATAATCTAGCCCTATATAAGGTTTAACTTCATTGGCAGCAATAATGCCCCCGTAATAACGAAAAACAGAATTACTATTAGTAATGTTGCCCGTAAAACTTAAATGGGGATAATAATGGGTTTCTTCTGAATAGATATTAGTAAAAGTGACATTAGCCTCATTACTAAAAAATTTAATATAGATTTGAGTATAGGGATCGGTAAGGGATAGGGAGGAAAAAGCATTACCGTTAACTGTTGAAGTAAAGTCCACATTGGAAACACTACTATTTCCCCCTTCTCCTCCCTTATTGGCCAAGATTCGTGTGGGGCCTATTATGCTATAGCCTCCTTCAATAGTGTCTTGACGACGATTAATGACAGGTGATAATCCTAACCAAATACTATTGAAATATCCAGGAGGCAGTTGACTAACATCAGTCAAATTTTTAGCGGGATGATAAGCTTCTCCTAAACCCGCTTGATAGATGACAAAACTAGATGCTGGTAAACGAAGGTTATTAGCGGCAAAGTATAAGTTGCGATTGACAGTTTTATTGACAGGTGCGTTGGTATCACTGGGTTCTAAAGTCGGTTTAATGTCAGGCAAAAAAGCGTTAACAAGGGATAAAGCAGGATTAAGAATAGTATTCGTTTCATCCTGAATGAATGGTATTCCCCTAATGGTACGAGCCATGACGGACTTTTCCGCATTAGTTTGAGCAATTTGATAAGTGTAAAGATAACTAGCAGCGGCAGCGTTTTTAAAATCTTCGTGACGGGTGATCGTGGATTGACTGGCTTGCTCATTGCTTTGGACGGTACCTGTGTTCGGTAAGAAAAAGTCAATGCCAATTTCTTGCCCATTAGCCCCTCGTTGAAAACCCGGTTGACGTATTGCTTCTAAAGACTCTGGGGTGACGATCTCACCGAAATTCGATGAGCTATTAGTACGGGTCGGCAGTAAGGTTTTGGGGTTGATGCTGTTTGGGTCAATGGATACACCAGGCGTATAAGAACAAATAGCATCCATTGGCTTATCAGGGAAAACACATCCTCCTGTTAAAGACATTTGGATGTGCTGCCCTAAAATCGTTAGGGGAATGGTTTCAGTAGTGGTAACAGTACGCTTATCTCTGACCGTCGCTAATTGTACATACTGTCCCCGTTGCTCCACGCTGAAAATCCGATTTTCTTTAATCTCCGTACTGACATCACTATTAATTGTGAGGATACCATTGAAGTCGGGCGAACTAGAGGTTTCTTGACCAAAGAGTTGACCTACTTGCAATTGCCATTGCGTGAGGTGGGTAATAGCAATTTCATTGATGGGGATAGTGGTCGCGAAGGGATCAATGGTATTGGGATTTGAAGCGGTAAGGGGTCTAGGGGTAAATGGAACATTAATAAAAGTATTAGAGGAGATATTCTGACTCAGAAGGGGAAAAAGAAGAATGTTAGACAATTCTCTGGTCAGCGGAAAAACAGGGGAAAAAACAGCAAATTCATCCCCTAAGATAACATTATCTAATTTTTGTAAAATTAAAGGATTATCAGTAAAAATTGCATCTTCTGGAAAAGTCAACTCGTACTTACTGTCAATCAGTAATTTGACGGAACTGTCCAAGGGATCTTTTAGTGCTTTATTTTCTTGGGCATGGACAGAACTTGCTATGAAAATCAACGAAAAAAGAGAGCTATTAGAGCCTATCCGAAAAGTCAATAGGAACGAAATTGGTACATTTTAGCGAACGCTAACTTCACTAGCTAGGTGGACGGTTATTTCCCTAGCAAATGCTCGGATAACTATCTCTCAAATGAGTCCT
>JAYKGY010000082.1:0-4619 GCA_035285545.1 Snowella sp.
TTGACTTAATAGGCCATTAATTAAGCATTCAATTTGTTGACGTTGATTAACAGCAAAATTACGATAAGCTTCAGCAACTTGACTAGAAACTTCAATATTAATTGTTTCCATCACGAATAAATTCCTACATAACGTTAACAATAAACTCTGTTATCATAACACAGCAATTTTTGAGATCAAAGGAATATGACTTCCCTTTTGATGAGTTTTCTGAAAACCTAACTTTTTAGGGCGTTGCTTAATCAATCTATGAACGCCGTTTTTGCACATATCTGAAAAGTTAGTTTGAGTCTGAATTGTAAAAATGGTATAAGAAAGATTCATCTTCAAAATCAGCAACGCCTATCGTCCATAAAAACCTGAATCTGATTGCATTTGCGCTTCGAGAAAAATTAAGGGAATATTTCCGTTTTCTAACTGGGGAATAAATAATCCGTCCAGTCTAAATTCTCGTTCTTTGATAACAGGGGCAATGTAATCAAATTCGCAATCAGGGGGAATATTCGGGATTAATTCAGCAATTATTCCTGGCATTGTTAAAAATAATTGATAGAACCATTTATCAGTTTTCATTCTTTATGCCAGATTTCTTTAAGCTAATTTATTGGTGATAACGATCGCCTCCTACCCAAAGATAAGAAGCGATCGCCGTTTCAAACTAACTTATTAAGCCAAATTAACCTTCTTTATAAGCATCCATCCCTTCACAGGAGCAAACCAAATTTCTGTCCCCATAGGCATTATCAATCCGTCCAACCGTTGGCCAGAACTTGTGAACTTTTGTCCAAGGTGCAGGATAGGCTGCTTGCTCACGGGAATAGGGACGATCCCACTCATCACTGATTAAAGTTTCTGCGGTATGGGGTGCATTTTTCAATGGATTATTCTGGGCATCAATTTCTCCCTTCGCGATCGCGTCTGCCTCTTGATAAATAGCAATCATCGCATCACAGAAACGGTCTAACTCATCGAGGGATTCACTTTCCGTTGGTTCGACCATCATCGTTCCAGGTACAGGCCAGGAAACGGTGGGAGCATGGAAACCAAAATCCATTAAACGTTTCGCCACATCATCCACTTCGATGGCTGCCGATTTTTTCAAGGGATGTAAATCGATGACGCACTCATGGGCAACTAAACCGTTGGTTCCTTTGAAGAGGATGGGGTAATAAGCCTCTAAACGACGAGCCATGTAATTAGCATTAAGAATCGCAATCTTAGTCGCTTCTGTTAGCCCTTCTGCACCCATCATGGCGATATACATCCAAGAAATGACCAAAATACTCGCACTACCATAGGGGGCCGCCGAAATTAACCCAATTGATTGAGAAACTTCCCCACCTTCCAAAGGAGGGTTAGGGGGGATAACACTCGGTAAAAAGGGCACTAAATGAGCTTTAACCCCAATTGGCCCCATGCCTGGCCCGCCGCCCCCATGAGGAATACAGAAGGTTTTATGCAGGTTTAAGTGGCAAACATCGGCTCCGAAATCCGCAGGACGACACAAGCCCACCTGAGCGTTCATATTGGCTCCATCCATGTAAACCTGACCGCCGTTGGTATGGATAATGTTGCAAATGTCGATAATACCTTCTTCAAATACCCCATGAGTAGAAGGATAAGTCACCATCAAAGCAGCGAGCGTATTTTGATATTTTTCTGCTTTTTCAGTTAAATCGGGGATATCAATATTGCCGTCCTTATCACATTTAACAGGAACGACTTTCATTCCGCACATAACCGCACTGGCGGGATTGGTTCCGTGGGCAGATTCAGGAATTAAACAAATGGTACGATCGCGATCGCCGCGACTGAGATGGTACTGACGAATCACCTGTAATCCTGCATATTCCCCTTGAGAACCCGCATTGGGTTGGAGAGAAATCCCATCAAACCCTGTAATTTCCCCTAACCAGGTTTCCAACTGTTCAAATAAAATTTGATACCCTTCGGTTTGGCTACGAGGCGCAAAAGGATGGAGTTTGCCAAATTCTGGCCAGGTCACGGGGAACATTTCCGCCGCCGCGTTTAACTTCATCGTGCAAGATCCCAAAGGAATCATGGAGGTATTTAACGCCAAATCCTTACTTTCCAGTTGATGTAAGTAGCGCAATAACTCATGTTCAGAGTGGTACTTATTGAAAACGGGATCGGTTAGATAGGCACTTTCGCGAGTGAGATTAGCAGGAAAGTCGAATTTAGCCGTTTCTAATAAACTCTCTGCGGTAAAGGGAAGTTCTTCTTTTGCCGCAAAGATCTGCCAGAGATCAATTAAATCTTGAATCGTCGTCGTTTCATCTAAGCTAATACCAACGGAACCGTCATCCAATAAACGCAGGTTGATGCGACGGGCTTCGGCAGCTTTAATTAAGGCTTTGGCACTATTGCCTCCGACTCCTACTCGTAGGGTATCAAACACAGAATCCTTACTGATGGAATAATTAAGCCGTTTTAAGCCTTCTGCCAGTAGAACCGTTAATTGATGAATACGGAGCGCGATATTTTTCAAGCCTTCTGCCCCATGATAAACCCCGTACATCGAAGCAATCACGGCTAACAAGACTTGGGCCGTACAAATATTACTAGTCGCTTTTTCACGGCGGATATGTTGTTCACGGGTTTGCAGGGCTAAACGCAAGGCAGGTTTTCCGTTTTTGTCTTTGGATACCCCAACAATTCGACCTGGAATTTGTCGTTTATAGGCTTCTTTTGTCGCAAAATAAGCTGCATGGGGGCCACCAAAACCCAGAGGCACACCAAACCGTTGGGTACTTCCGATCGCGATATCGGCTCCCAATTCTCCTGGTGGTGTCAGTAAAGTTAAGCTCAACGGATCGGCGGCTAGGGTTACTAAGGCTCCGACTTCATGAGCTTTATTAATAAAATATCGATAATCGTAAATAACGCCATCGGTTGCGGGATATTGCAATAATGCACCAAAAATTGGTGTATCAAATTCAAAATCAGCATGATCACCCACAATGATTTCAATACCTAAAGGAATCGCACGAGTTTTGACTACATCAATGGTTTGAGGGTGGCACTGATTTGATACAAAGAATGCTTGAGCCTTATTTTTACAAACCCCATAACTCATCGCCATCGCTTCGGCGGCCGCTGTCCCTTCATCCAATAAGGACGCATTGGCAATTTCTAACCCCGTTAACTCAATGATCATGGTTTGGAAGTTGAGTAAGGCTTCTAATCTTCCTTGGGCAATTTCGGCTTGATAGGGCGTATAGGCCGTGTACCAGCCTGGATTTTCTAAAATGTTGCGCTGAATGACGGGCGGAGTAATGGTGTCGTAGTACCCCATGCCGATATAGGAACGGAAAATCTGATTTTTTGAAGCGATGGATTTTAATTGGGATAACGCCGCATACTCACTTTGGGCAGGGGCTAATTTTAAGGAATTTTTTAAACGAATGGCAGCAGGAACGGTTTTATTAATAAAGTCTTCTAAATTCTCAAGACCCAACAAATCAAGCATTTTTTGGATTTCCGCTTGATTGGGCCCAATGTGGCGATTAATAAACTTATCGGTGGGAGTTAGGGCATTTTCTAAGGCCGTTAATTGGTGGGTTGTTGTTGGGTTTAGGCTGGCACTCAGTTCTAGGTTGGGCATGGTCAAAGAGGATAGGGATTAGGTTGACGATACTGTAAACTTTAGTTTAACGAAACTGTATCATTTTGTAACAAATTTTAGCATTTGATTATAATACGGGGTAAAGCCAATAGCTCAGGATTTTTTCAGCGATCGCGTTTAATATGGATTGGAATAGGGAATAAAATCGTTACAAAGAGCAGCACCATTTTGGATTCATAGCAGTCGCAATGTTAAACCGCCAACACTGGGTCGTCACCCCCCTATCTTCTCGGTCTGTTTACCAGCATTGGATAGGATTAAGTATCGTTTCTGCTCCCTTAATTGCCAGTTATTTTTACCGTTCCACTAGCTATTCATCACCGTTTTTTTGCCCAATTCGCGCTCTAACGGGGATTCCTTGCCCTGGATGTGGTTTAACTCGTTCATTTATCGCTATCTGTCAGGGAGACTGGGGTGCTGCGTTTAATCATCATTTCTTTGGCCCCATCCTCTTTTTAGGATTTTTTTTAATTAGCCTACACTTATTATTAGAACTGATAATAGGCAAATCAATTCGTTTAGCCCGTCCAGGGGATTTAAATAATCCTAAATTTTTAATTTTCTCCCTTTTTCTGGTATTGGGTTATCACGCAAGTCGTTTAGTGGAACTGCATCAATCAGGAGAATTAATGCTGACATTTTATGCCTCACCTTTGGGGCAATTTTTGTTTGCACGAGGGGAATTATGAAAGCACAAGGAGAAAGCAAAAAAGCCTTAATTTCTCCCAAAATCCCTTATGTGATTCTGTTGGTTATTTTTAGTGCAAGTAGTGTCGGTTTAGTGGCAGATTTAGACAGTCTCTACTGGGTTGAGGTGTTAACCTTATTGTTCATTTTACTAGGCGGCTAAGTAGGTCAACTTAATTAAAAGAAAAACGAGAAACGGAATATCCACCTTGTCTGGCTCGATTCTCAATTCCTTCAATCAGAGCATAGGCTAAATCTAACTCATCATCAAAGACTCGACCCGCTA
>JAYKGY010000083.1:0-24405 GCA_035285545.1 Snowella sp.
AAAAAACTGGAAATCTTCTCAACAGGAGCAAGAAAAAGCATGGAAAAATGTGTTAGATAATCAGATAAAAATTTCTGAAAGACTAGAAAATATAATTAGAGAAGCTGAACTAGATTATAAGAAGAAAGTTGAAGAAGCACTAGAAGAAATTGGGAGCGATATTCAGTTTTTAATGAAATTGAATAGTCAAGAGTTTAATTTTACAGGAGTAGATGGGGGAGTTGATTTCCGAGCTTTGTTTAATATTGGTGGAATTCTTCTAACTTTAGGAGGAGTTATTGCTTTTTTTACCTTTACGCCTTTAGCTATTCTTTCTGTTGTTGGGCCAGTTGTAAGTTTATTTAAACATTTTTTCCAAAGTAAAGAAAAACGTCAACAAGAAATTTGTGAAAAAATAGAGAAAGATCTTAAAAAAGGAATCGAAAATAAAAAAAAAGAAATATTACTTTTAGTTCAAAATGAATTTTATAAATTTTCTAATACAGTAGAAAGAAATTTGGACATTTATTTTAATAGCTTAATCAAAGAAATTAATTTAATTGAATCCGATTTATCAGATTCAGAAAAAATATTGAATAAGCTCCGAAATAATTTAAATGGATTATTTGCCTTGCGTATTTTTAGTTGGTGTGCTGGCTTTTATATAGAAATTGATAAAAAGCAATTATATAATTATATATTACGTATTACTCGAAAACCAGGTGATTTTTTCAATATTTATTTGAAAGATAAAAAACTCATTCCATTAAATAGACAATATGAATGTAGTCAAGTACTTAGCGAGAAAGTTTCTTTCTACTAAAGTTTATTTTATTTAGTTCAATATTCAACATTAAATTTTAAATAAAACAATTAATTTTATGAAAAGCACAGAAATTAAATTTACATATATTTATTCTCAATTTGACTCTATTATTGAAAAATTCAAAATACTTATTAAAGAATGTAATCAAAGTAAGTTTAAAGCTTATCTTGATAAATTGCTTAAAGAATCTCAATCCATCCGAGAGAATCCTGTACTTAAAATTGCCTTTATTGGTCAGTATAGTGCAGGAAAATCAACAATTATCTCAGCTTTAACGGGTGATAAATCCATTAAAATAGGCTCAGATATCACAACGGATCAAGCTACTGACTATCATTGGCAGGGCATCAAAATAGTAGATACTCCTGGTATTGGGACAGAGCGACAAGATCATGATGTTGTGACGTATGAGGCAATTAAACAAGCTGACTTACTCATCTTTTGTACGACTCATATGTTACTTGACAATCATATTATTGAGCATTTTAAATGTTTAGCATATGAAAAAAAGTATGCTCATAAAATGATGCTAATTTTCAACAAATTGTCAGCCGAGGCAGGTGATGATGATCAAAAAATTGAAAATTATTGCTCAAGTATAGCTCAATCATTGTATCCTCATAGTTTAGATGATTTTCCAGTATGTTTTTTTGATGCGAAGGATTATCTTGAAGGTATTAATGATAATGACGAAATGTTAGTTGAATTAAGTCGTTTTCCTGATTTTATTAGGATGCTTAATCAATTTATAAAAGATAAAGATAAACTTGCTCAATTAGATACTCCCATTCGTCGTGTATTAGATTATATTGTAGAAGTTAAGCAAGAGTTTATAAGCAATCCTGAGCAAGACAAAATATTTTTTGATACCTTAAATCGCTTATCACGTCGAGTTCGTGAAAATCATCAAAGATTACAAATACAAGTACAAAATATTTTTTTAGATTCTAATAGTAAAATTCATAGTTTAGGAAGTGATTTAGCGAATGATCTAACTAAATTTAAGAATGAGTCTGAATTTAAAAACCGTCAAGAAAGAATTGAAGTTGAACTTCAAGAAATTTGGAATGATTTAGAAAAAAAAGTACAAGACCTTGCAATAAATTCTATAGATTCTTTAGAAAAAGACATTAGAGAAGTATTAGACAGCCAAGTAATTGTTGACTTTGTAGCAAAACTTGATTCTGATACAGAATTAGAAACTAGATCATTCTCTAAAGGTTTTAACTTTAGTAACTTATCTAAACAGGTTCAAGCCTTTAGAGGGATTGCCACAGAAATTGGAATGCAGCTAGGAAAACAATCTGTTCGCCAGTCTTTAATAATTGGTGAATCTCAATCATTGATTAATACGATGGGTAGTCCATTACATCAAAATATATTACAGGCTGGTAAGTTTGTTGGATTTAAATTTAAGCCTTGGCAAGCTGTAAAATTAGCTAATAATGTTGGTAAATATGCAAAATTTGTAGGGCCAATTCTTGCTATAGTTACACTCACTCTTGATGTAGCTGAAGAAATGCAACAAGAACAACAAGCAAGAGAGCTAAAAGATGCTCAATCTAGCATCGAAAAAGAATTTGATAATATTGCAAAAGCTATGAAAATTCAACTCAATAGTCAAATCAAAGAATTAGAAGATAAAACTTTTAATAATATAGAAATGAAAATTCAATTTCAACGAGAGAAATATCAAAATCAAATAGAACAAGATAAATTGAAAGTAAAGGAATTTGAGCAATTACAAAAGAAACTCACAATTTTAATAGAAAATCTTATCTCTTAACAAGATATTTACTTTAATATGGGTTAAATAAACGAAAAGATTTAGATTCTCTCCAAATATTTCCGATGGTGGTTAAATAGGGAATATAGAGCAGACTAAACAAACAAAAACTAAAGGCTTGAGCAAAGGTTACAGTCCGTTTAATTTCCTGCGCGATCGCTGACCAAAAAAACAACGAAAATCCGTGTCAGTTTTTCATTTAAGGCGAAGTAGAACGATGAAGCAATAAAAAGTTTTTGGCATCCTCACTCTTCATGGGCTGACTAAAACGATAGCCCTGCATCAGAAAACATTGTAAATTTTGGAGGGTCGCTAATTGGGTTTGGTTTTCAACCCCTTCGGCAACTACCTGAAGATGAAAGATTTTACCCAGATCAATTAAGGCAGAGATAATTTCTGTCTCTTGGGAATTTTCCGCTAATTTAGCAATTAAGGATTGATCAATTTTAATTTTATTAACGGGCAACTCTCTAAGGTAGCGAACAGACGCATAATGCTTACCAAAATCATCGAGGGAAAAACGAACCCCAAGTTGACGTAACGACTGAATAATTGTTTGCGCTTTTTCAAAGTTATCTAACACTAAGGATTCCGTAATTTCTAACTCTAGCCAACGAGCCTCTAATCCCGTTTCTTTTAAAATTTCTGTGACTAAATTAGAGAAATTATCCTGATAAAATTGCTTAGCCGATAGGTTCACCGATATCACCAAAGCAGGAATTCCCGCTTGCTGCCATTGCCGATTTTGCTCACAGGCGGTTTGGAGTATCCATTGGCTTAAGGGATTGATTAATTCCGTTTGATCAGCCCAAGGTAAAAATTGGCTGGGTTTGACGAGTCCTTGCTGGGGGTGTTGCCAACGCACAAAGGCTTCCATGGCTTCGATTTCCCCTGTTTTCAAGTTCACTTGAGGTTGGTAAAAAAGGGCTAATTCCCCTTTTTCTAGGGCACGATAAAGCCGTCTTTCAACCCGTTCTTTGCGATTCGGGGTTTGTAGATCCGGTGTTGTCCCTGTGGTAAAAGTGGCTACGGATTGCTCTTTGAGTTTAACTTGGGTCAGACGTTTCTCGACTAAATTGAGAATCTCTACTGAGTCCGTTGCTTCTTTGGGATAGGATGCGATCGCGTGGTGGGGATAGAATTTAACGGTTTGCTGGTTAATCGTAATAGGTTGATCAATGGCTAAAATAATGCGTTGAACAATATTGGGCAAATTTTGCGTATCATTCATTTGGGGCAATAAGATCGCAAATTGAGTCTCATTCCAACGGGCAACAATATCCCCATTCCGTAAGCGTTTCCGAATACTATTACCCGCCTCTTTGAGAATGCGATCGCCGGCTTCTTGACCAATCGATTGATAAATTTGGGGTAAATTATCGAGATCAATCAGGAGAATAGCCGCACAATTGTGATACCGTTTTGCATTAGAAATCGCAATATATAAATACTCTTTAAAGAGGGTTTGATTGGGTAATCCGGTTATGGTATCTAAATAGGACTGATCCTCTAACGTATCATCTTCATCTCGTTCATTAACAGTATCTTCATTAGATAAAATTAAAGTACTTTTAATGAGATTATTTCCCTGACTATTATCCAGAGTTTGGGATTCGCTATTCGGATCACCGGCTAAATTTAAAGCCGCATTCATCAACCCATTATCCCGTCTTCCTAAATGATGGTAGCTAGCGTTGACATCACAACCGAAATTGATCAAATCCCCATCAGCAAGCTCATGAATTAAACACTTTTGTCCATTTATAAAAATTCCATTTTGGCTTTTATTTCCTTCCAAATCCCCATCTAGAATCAAATAGGAATATTGATTGGTTTTATTATTAAATTTACGAACTAAGGTTGCATGATGTCGTGAGGCTTGACGAGAATACATCGGAATACTATTGCTAGAATGACGACCCAAGCTATAGTTGGCTTCATCTAGAATAATCGTTCTTCGCTGAGCCTGATCTTCTATTACCAAGATATGTTGAATGAAAGGAGTATTATTAATTATTTCATTATATTCATCAATCATGTTAACCATTAGTCTCCTTTAAAAATTAACAAAAAAACTTTTATTATTTAAATAAATTAAAAAAATACAGAATAAAGAACAAAGCTCATTAATCTTTTTTCTTAAAACAATAGGGTTAATCGCGTTTAATCTTTTTGATTAGATTATTGATTCTCTTAAAAAAAGAGCAGTTAAAAATAAAATACTGCTTTGCTGACGACTTGTGATCTCGGCTTCAATCAAGAATAGGGGGTTACTAAATTCTTCTACCAACAGCTTTCTTTTTTATAGTAGATGGCTAGGGTGAATCCTATCTCGACTTTGCTCCCCTTAATTGGGTATCAGTTGTTAAAAATTTTTCGATCATTCTCTCGGTCTTAAACGGAAATTAAACGTCAAAAAATTTAAGAAATGCAATTTTCTCGGTTGATAGGGATAAGACATTAGGTGAATCAAAAACACGGGGCTATACTTTTTTGATTATACTTCCTATCAAGTATTCTCCAAAATATTAGTAAAATTGCCAAGAAAGAAAAAATGAATTGGTACAGCCAGACCATTAATCTTGACTGAAAGCTGGAGACGGATTGATTTTCTCGATGCTCGGTTAATTCGATTGTATTGTACTCTGCCTTAAAAACTGAGTTGCATCTTCTGTTTTTAACGGTTGGCAAAACCAAAAGCCCTGTAAGTCGTCACAGTCGAGTTCTTGCAAACGGTTGACTACTGCTTCGTTTTCTACCCCTTCGGCAATGACTCTGGTGTGATAACTATGACCAAGTTGAATCATGGCATTGATTAATGCTAGGTCTTGGGGTCTCTGGTGCAAGTTGAGAATAAAGGAGGAATCAATTTTGAGACTATCCACTTTAAATTGTTGTAGGCATTGAAAGGAGCCTTGCCCCGTACCAAAATCATCTAGGGCAATACGGACACCTAAAGATTGTAATTGTTGTAAGACAGAGAGGGACAGGTCTTGATTAGCCATAATGGTCGTCTCTGTGAGTTCAATTTCTAACCATTGGGGATCTAGCTCTGTTTTTTGCAGAATGCCCGTGAGAGTTTCGACTAAGTTTGGTTCTTGGAATTGGCGCAAGGATAGGTTGATGGTGATGGGTAAGGGCGGAATGCCGGAGTCCTGCCATCGTTTATTTTGCTGACAGGCAGATTCTAAGATCCAATGGCCAATGGGAATAATTAAATCCGTTTTTTCGGCAAGAGGAACTAATTTAACGGGGGAAATTTCTCCCAAATCAGGGTGCTTCCACCGTAATAGGGCTTCTATTCGGGTAATGGCATGACTTTTTAAGTTAACTTGCGGTTGATAGGTTAAATAAAACTGTCTTTGCTCTAGGGCTTCATACAGTAAGTTTTCCAGTTTGAGTAGGATGGTTGATTTGGAAGCGGCTTTGGCATCGTAAAAAGCGTAGGCATGGCGACCGTCTTCGTAGCCTTGATCGAGGGCGGTATGGGCGTTTTTTAACAGGGTTGCGGCATCTTCTCCCTGTTGGGGATAGAGGGCAATGCCAATGCGTCCTTTGAGGTGAAGTCGTTGACCCGAAACTTCTAAGAGACCTTCTAAGGCGTTGAGAATTTTTTGGGCTAGGTGAATAATCTCTGCTTGATCCCCTGGATTTTTGTGTAACAGGACAAATTGATCGGTTTTCCAATTTGCGATGCTAGCAGAGGCTCCTAAGCATTCGGTTAAACGTTGGGCGACACTTTTTAAGACTTGATCGCCGCAGTCGTAGCCAAAACTGTTAATAACCGTACTGAGGTTATCAAATTCTAGAAACATCACTGCCATGATTTCGTTGTCTCGTTGGGCTTTGGCGATCGCGATCGCTAACTGTTCTTCAAACCAAACTCGATTGGGTAACTCGGTTAAAGCATTATGGAAATTCTGATAGGTCAAACTGGCTTCGGTTTGCTTCGCTTGCGTCACATCGGACAAATAACTTCTAATGACTTTGTGCTCAGTTAGATAATGAACGTACTGTTCATAAATTTCATTTTTAACTTGGACTTCCCGTAATAATAAATTTCCCCGTATATTTTGCGCTTGATTTAGTAATCCTGCCAAAATCGGATGATTTAAGCCTTCTTTTTGAATGAGTTTAAATTTAATACTGGCGGCGGGATTGAGATAGAGGATGTGTCCATTAAAATCAATTTCAATAATGGGATTGGGACTCAGTTCAGCAAAGGACATAAACCGCATTAAATCGGTTGACTGGGGTTGACTCAGAGAAGGCGTATCATCATCATTGCCGATCATCGTTGCCTTATTGTCTCCGGGCGGAACGCTGGCACGAGCCGTTTCTTCATATTGGGAAAAATCTAGAGGATTGAAAAGGGCGATTTCTAGGGAAGTAGAAACAATGTAATAACTGGCCTTAGATTGACTCCCAAAAAAAACGACATCCCCATGTTTGAGTTCATGGGATTCCATATTTTTTCCATTAATCATTAAACCGTTTCGGCTACGATTTCCCTCTAAATCTCCATCTAGAATTCGATAGCAATAGTTATCAACTTTGGGGCTGGGTTTAATGCGAATTAAGGTTGCATGGTAACGAGAAACCACCTGATCATAAATAATAATGTCGTTACTGGATTCGCGTCCAATAGAATAGGTCGGATCTTCTAAGCTAATAATGCGTCGCGCTTTTTGATCTTCAATGACTAAAATGTGGCGAAATTCGTTTTCATTATTCATAACCATACCTACAATATCGAAGCCTATCCATAGCACTTAATCTTAGTTTGACATAGCTAAAACCTAACCGCTACCCGAAAATTTTAGATTTGTCAGTAAATTTTTACCCAGTCAATTTTTTTACTGCAATATTTGACCTTAATACCGATAAAAACCATTAAAACCATTAAAAATCAATCGGAATATTGAAAGTCTATAAAAGCCATCTCTTGAGCCAGTCGGTTGAATGAATGGTTAAAGAGTGAAGTCTCTAACCTGTTAATAGGTAGGCTTCTTATCCCCCATCTTAGAGGGAATTCTAACTAATTACTGGCTGAAAGTTTCGCCTATTTAAATTGTATAGTGATTTTGCTCAAAGTTTTATTGATGAACAGTTTCCCAATTAACCGTTTATGTTAAAAATTGTTGCTGTAAAAACTGGGTTGCTTCCTTCGTTTTGAGAGGGCGACTAAACCAGTATCCCTGGGCTTCTTCACATTGAAGATTGCGTAAGGTATTTAATTGATATTCGTTTTCAATGCCTTCTGCAATAATGCGGAGATTGTAACCTCTTCCCATGGCTAAGATCGCAGAAATTAAGGCAAGATCGTGGGGATTACTGCGTAAATCTCGAATGAAATGCTGGTCTATTTTGAGGGTATGTAAGGGAAAAAGTTTCAGATAACTGAGGGCAGAATAGCCCGTGCCAAAATCATCTAGGGCAATACGAACACCAAGAGATTTCAGGTCTTTTAAGGTTTTTTGGGCAAGCGTGGGATCTAGGCGTAGGGTCGATTCCGTAATTTCAATTTCTAGCCAGTGGGGATCAAGTCCTGTTTCTGCTAGGGTTTGGGCGATGGTTTCTACGAGACGGGGATAGTGAAATTCCTTGGCACACAGGTTAACCGCGACAGGAAAAGCTGGTAATCCATTTTTTTGCCAACTGAGATTTTGCTCACAGGCGGTTTTGAGTACCCACTTGCTGATTTGAAAGATTAGATCGGTTTTGGCGGCCAGGGGAATAAATTTAGCGGGCGGAATGAAACCTACTTCTGGATTTTCCCAACGTAGCAGGGCTTCTATCCCCGTCACTGCACCTGTTTTGAGGTTAACTTGGGGTTGGTATTGGAGCGAGAGTTGCTTACGGGCGATCGCCTGATCTAAGAGATTTTCTAACCGTAATAGGAGAGTCGCTTCTGCCCCTAAACTGGAATTATAGAATTGGTAATGGTTACGACCTTCTTTTTTCGTGCGATGGAGAGCAGTGTCGGCATTTTTGAGGAGAGTTTCGCTGTCTTCGCCGTCCTGGGGATAGATAGCAATACCAATACTACTTTTCAGGTGAAATTCGTGGGATTCAATTTCAATCGGCTGACGTAGCTTATCAAAGAGACGTTGGGTTAATTTAACCGTATCATCGGCATTTTTGATGTGGGGCAACAGAACGCAAAATTCATCACCTCCCCACCGACAGAGGGTATCATCGGAGCGGATACAACTTTGAATTTGTTGACCAAAGGCTTTGAGGACTTGATCACCAATGCGGTGACCTAAACTATTGTTGATATTTTTGAAAGAATCGAGATCAAAGAAAAGGATAGCGAGTAAATGTTGATGACGCTGGGCGTGTTCTAGGGCGATCGCTAATTGTTGATTAAAATATTGCCGATTGGGTAACTCGGTTAAGGGATCATAAAGGACAGGTGATTGGTTCGGTTCGGCGATCGCGGTTTGAGTAGGCAAAGGATGAATCGTACAACAATAAACTTCCCGATTCTCTAACAGCTTACGGTAAAGCTGCATAGATACTTGGAGTGTTGAACCATCTGCTCGGCGATGAGCAACATTTTCAAGGATTTTTGGCTCGTTTTCTGGAACTTCCTCAAATAGTTGCGGGATCGTTCCTGACTCTACTGCCAGAAGTTGATCAAGACTAAGCTGAGAAAGTTCAGCCGCATCATAACCCAGTAATTGGCAATAGGCTGAATTCACTTCAATAATGGCTTTTGTCTGCCCATCAATCCAGAGCATGGGTTCCGTTGTCAGTTGCTGATAAATTTGATAACGTTCGGCAGATACTGCCTTATGGGGCGTAATATCAACGACATAACACCGAATTCTCTGTTTTTCGACCACATAACAAATGTGTTGCTCATAGACTTTTCCCGTTAAGGCAATTTCTCTCACCGCAGAAATTCCATTTTCAGGAGGAGACAGGGTAATAATGCCATCTACTAGGGGATGGCCGACCCTAGCCGTCGCTAATTCAGGAAAAAGCGAAATGGCCGCCGGATTCAAGTAGGTTAACTTCCCTTCAAAGGTCAACTCGAAAATAGCTTGGGGGCTACTTTCCACCAAAGCCCCATCTGGATTAGCCGTTAAACTCACGCGATCGCGATTGGTTTTACTCGCATTCCCCGAACCATAAAGAATGGCAGTGGCTAAAGCATCTTCCAACGCCCCATCATCCTGATCAAAACTATCGGGAAAGGAATCTGCCGTTTTTGCCGCATAGTCCCTGACTAATAGCTCTGGAATGGGATCATCTAGGGATGGATCTAGGGATTCCTCCATCGGTACCAACGTGGCTTTTGCCAATAAATCTTCTTTAGACAATTCTCCATCGGTGTCGGTCGTCAGAGAAATGAGTTGATAACCAATCTGAGATTTACTCCCAAAGCGAATCGTATCCCCATTTTTTAGCTCATGGGTTAAGCAGGTCTGCCCATTAACGGTAATGCCATTGGTACTCCGCTTGCCCTGAATTGTGCCATCAATAATGCGATAGGAATAACGCTGACTTTGGTAATCATTAATGCGGAGTAAGGTCGCGTGATATCGTGAAACCTGACGGTCATAGAGAATAATCGTATTATTGGGATCTCGTCCGATGGTGTAGGTGTTTTCATGGAGCGAGACAATGCGACGAGACTTTTGATCTTCAATTACCAAGACATGGCGAACTTCAGGGGCATTATTCATCTTGGATTCACAGCATAGTTAATAAAGCAGATTACTGTTGAGTATTCCCAAAGAATTGATGAAAATGAACAAGATGATGAGAAATTTAAACAAGATTGAAAGGGAAAACTTAATCAGCAATAAAAATCTGTAATTAGCCTATAGAATTCAGTCAATCATTAAACTAAAATTTAAAGATTTACAGAAAACGGACAGGATAAACTTCAGATATAAAGCGAAATTAATGTGGAGATTCAAAAAAACGGAAACTCAAACAGTTCTGGTGCCATGATATCCTATTCTTCAGGCTCTGCATAGGGATTGTTACAATAAAGAATAAACAATTTAAATTCTGTTTAGTTTTGACTCTACTGTTAATCTGTCTTTTTTAAAATTGATGAAAGTAGGTCTGCCAAGCGACTTACTGGCTTCTTTTTTGTCAATTGTTGGAACAACTAGGTTTTCTCACAGATACATTTTTGAGGGCAGTTTATTGATTTTGCGATTTTTTAATTCTCTGCTGATGATTGTTAAAATTTATACATTCTTTAAGATTTAACCTAAAGTTAACTTCTTGATATTGTGGGATGTGATACACACCAATGTTTGATTTTTTAAAAGGTCTTCCCCCTTGGTTACAGTTAGGATTAAGTTTTCCATTGATTTTTCTCAATGGTTGGCTGCTGTTTATCTTGCTGAATTATTTTCAACCCCTGAGTAGTATTTTTGTCGCTTCGGTGTTACTGGCTTTTTTGTTGGATTTGCCAGTTCGCTCTTTACAAAAAAGTGGTTTAAAAAAAGGATGGGCTATTTCGGTTGTATTTTCTTTTGCCCTCTTGGTTACCGCGATCGCGCTTTTGATTTTAGTGCCCTTAATTGTGGGCCAACTGACTGAACTCATCAGTAATTCTCCCCAATGGATTACCTCTGCCAATGAACAACTCAGCCGCTTACAAACATGGGAAACCGCCCATAATATTTCTGTTAATTTAGATTTGAGTCAATTTATTAATCAAGCCGTTGAAAAATTAACGAGTTTGCTCAACTCCTTAGGCAATCAAATTTTAAACGTTGTTGGCGTGACCATCACGACCCTTTTTAATGGATTAATTATTATTGTGTTAACGGTTTTTCTGGTCTTAACGGGAGAGCAGGTGTCAGAAGGGATCTTTAGTTGGCTTCCTGCCCCTTGGAACCAACAATTACGAGAAACGATGCGGATTACCTTTACCCGCTACTTCGCAACCCAAGCCATGTTAGCAGGAATTTTGAGTCTCGCTCAAATTCTCGTTTTTGCCGTTCTACAAGTCCCCTACGCAGTTCTGTTTGCCATTACCATTGGACTAACAACCCTGATTCCCTACGCCAGTGGCATCAGTATTGTAATTATCAGTTTTTTACTGATGTTGCAAAATTTTTGGCTAGGGGTCAAAGTGCTGATTGCGGCTGTCATTGTCGGTCAAATTAATGACAATATTGTGGCTCCGCGTTTAATGGGAGATATGACTGGGCTAAATCCTGTTTGGATTATTGTTTCCCTATTTGTGGGCGGAAAATTAGGGGGAATTTTAGGATTATTAATTGCGGTTCCCCTAGCGAGCGTGATCAAATCAACCGTCGATCATTTGCGCCTTCGGGCTGCCGAGAAGTCTAATACGGTTCTCATGGAAGGGCTACAATCAGAATCCCCCCAGCCTCTTGCGATCGCGGATCAAACTAGGGAATAACTGACTCGACTTCAGGGTCAACAAGTTTGTTTTTTAACTCAATGTCAAAATTTCTACGCCATCTTCGGTAATCGCGATCGTATGTTCAAACTGGGCCGAAAGCTTGCGGTCTTTGGTAATAGCCGTCCAGCCGTCTTTGAGCAAAATATGTTCGTAGGTGCCTTCATTGATCATCGGTTCAATGGTAAAAACCATGCCAGGACGCAATTTCTTGCCTTTCCCCTTTACCCCATAGTGGGGAACTTGAGGGGGAGTATGAAAAATATGACTAATCCCATGACCGACAAAATCCCGAACCACTGAAAAACCATGAGATTCAGCATATTCCTGAATAGCGGCTCCAATATCGCCAATTTTTCCGTTAGGATGAACTGCTGCAATGCCTCGGCGTAAACACTCTTCCGTGACTTCGACTAATTTTTTGGCAATAGGTGAAGGCGTTCCCACAAAAAAAGTCCGTGACGTATCGCCATGATAGCCATCAACAATCGGCGTGACATCAATATTGATAATGTCTCCGTCTCTTAAAACCTGTTTGGGGCTAGGGATTCCATGACAGATTACTTCATTAACACTAGTACAAATCGATTTAGGAAAACCGTTATATCCTAAAGGTGCGCTAATTGCGCCATGAGCCTTAGTCCACCGTTCAGCTTCATCATTTAATGCCTGGGTGGTGATGCCTGGTTGTACCATTGGAGCTAAATGATCTAACAAATGCGCTGCTAATTGCCCCGCCTTCCGCATTTTTTCAATTTCACGTTTAGATAAAAGAGTAATTGCTTCTCCCATGTTGGTTGCTTCTGTTTCGCTCTAGTAAATTTTGTCTGATTGGCATTTCTTATTGTAAAGGACGATTTCACCAATTCAGGCGTGATGGTTCTGCTCTCTCCAACACAGTTTTTGAGTTTACAGATCTTTGGTTTGCTTGAAATTGGTCAAATTGTTAGAGCGAGTTGGCTTAGAGGATGCTTATTGTTCCCGCTAATCAAATCAAGATTGTACAAAATGTTGATAGCCGCGATCGCGTTTACCGATTGATTAAAGAACTTAATGTCGCCAGATCTCCTGAACTTTTGAACCATCAGCCCCAATTAACTCAATGTGTAACGGCATCTGGCCTGCTGCGTGAGTAGAGCAACTTAAACAAGGGTCATAGCAACGAATACCGGCTTCTACGCGATTCAGGAAACCTTCACTGACATCGTTATTGTGGATATAGTGTTTCGCGATTTGGGTAACCGTTTGATTCATGGCTAAATTATTGTTTCCTGTAGCAATAATCAGGTTAACTTTTTGAATTAAGCCATTTTCATCCACTTTGTAATGATGAAATAGGGTTCCTCTGGGAGCTTCGCTAACGCCAACGGCTTCTAAGTTGTTCACGTCTGCTCTGGCTCGACACCGTGATGAGGTAATGTCAGGATCATTAATCAAAATTTCAATCCCTTCTAACGCCCCTAAAATTTCTACTAATCGCGCGTAATGATACAAGAAGGAAGAGGTTGCTACACCGCCTGCTCGTTGCCGAAATTCCGTAAGTTCGCGATCGGCTTCGGGTGTACCAAAATGAGTACAGACATTCAGGCGAGCTAACGGGCCAACGCGGTAAATACCTTCAGGATAGCCATAGGGTTTATAGTAGGGGAACTTTAAATATGACCATTTTTCGACGGATTCCCCAATAAAATCAGCATAATTATCTTCACTGAGATTATCCGCCACAATATTGCCGTCGCTATCGGTAAAGCGTAAATGGCCGCCGTAATGTTCCCATTCGCCATTTTTACCGACTAAGCTCATAAATAAAGAGGGAAATTTGCCAAATTGTTCTACTTCTATTTGAAAGCGGTCTAATAATTCTTTAAATAGATTCAGGGCTAAATATAACGTTTCTTTGGATTCAGGCAAGTGATCGCGTATCCATTGACGACCTTCTTCAGATAAAGGAGAACGCACCCCACCAGGCACGGCCCAAGCCGCATGAATTTTTTTCGCACCGAGTATTTCAATGACCGTTTGACCAAATTGACGTAAACGGATTCCTGCCCTAGCTAAATCGGGATCGGCGGCAATTAACCCAAAAACATTGCGTTTAGCGGGATCACTATCCCAACCGAGGAGGAAATCAGGACTACTGAGATGGAAAAAGCTTAAGGCATGAGATTGAGTAATTTGCCCTAAATTCATCAAACGACGGAGTTTTTCGCCCGCAGGTGGTACTTGAACCGCTAAAATTTTATCCCCTGTTTTTGCAGCACAAAGTAAATGACTAACGGGACAAATTCCGCAAATCCGAGCCGTAATACCTGCCATTTCTGACATGGGCCGACCTTCACAGAATTTTTCAAATCCGCGATATTCGACTACATGGAAACGGGCATCATCGACTTCGCCTTGGTCATTAAGAAAAATAGAAATTTTGGCATGACCTTCAATGCGAGTAACGGGATCAATAACAATCGTTTTAGACATAATTAGATTCTCTTTAAAATTAATAATAAAATTCTTACAATCGACTAATTCCTATGAAGGAAAAAATAACAAAAGCAAAGGGGATTGATATTACCAAAAGACTGTAAATAGTGTATGAAATTGCTTGCCATGTGGTGCAGTGATTAGGCAATGAACACCTCATCGGGCCGATAGCAAAAGCTATCCATCCAAAAAAGGAAAAACTAATTAGGAAGATAATAACAGTAATGATTCCTAAAAATATTTTTAGTAATATCATAAATTATCCTTTGGATACTTTAACCGAATTTAATCATTTCTCGGCCCTGCATTAAGGGATGTTCACCATTTAATAACGGCTCTAAGGTTGCTCGAATACGAGGTGCATCAGGGGGACAGCCTGGCATAAAAATATCCACCGGAATGACTTGATGAAGGGGAACAACTTGATCTAACAGTTCGGGCACAATACCTGGTTCGTGGGGTAATTGGGGCGTGACATCACCCAACTCTAAATAGGATCTTCTTAAAACAGGATCGGCTCCTTTTAACATATTTCGCATGGCAGGAACGTTAGCAGTAACGGCACAATCTCCAAAGGAAATAACAATTTTTGTTTTTTTGCGTAATTCTAAGGCGAGTTCTAAGTTTTCTTCATTCGCGATCGCGCCTTCAACCAGACAAACATCCACATTATCGGGATATTCCTTTAGGTCAGAACCAACGGGGCTAAAAACCACATCGACTTTCTCTGCTAGATCAATTAAAAATTCATCCATATCAAGAAAGGACATGTGGCAGCCAGAGCAGCCCGCTAACCAAACTGTTGCAAATCGAATTTTACTCATAATTATCTTTTTAACCATCAATAACAATAATTTAGTTAGTTACCAAAGGAAGTTCTTTGGATACAAAAGGAAATAAATTAATCCCTTTCCATTCTTGCAGAAATTCACAGATGACTTCAGGCGTAAAATTTGCACCTCTAAAAAATAATTGATCCTGATAGCTCCCATTTAAATTTAGGAAAAAATGTACTATATTACAGTGATCTTTAATTCCGAACGGACATTTTTTGCCACGCCAATTATCAATACTACCAACGTAATTAATGATGGCTTGATCGGCTTTTTTAACTTCTACTGGATATTGATTGAGTAGTTGAATCAGTAAAGTAGGAGATTCAGCAACTTGACAAAATAAGTTAATTACGTCGCAAGGATAATCGGAAGGTTCACACTCAAAATCTTTTAAAGCAATACATAATTCTATTGCCTGAAGAAATTTCTCAGAAATGCTTGTAATTTTATCTTCTGTCATTTCCATAATTTCATCATAACGTTGGATTCTTTCCTTAAAAAGCTGATAAATAAAGGGTTCAAGATGTTGCCATCGGTTGGGATCTTGGGTCATAAATCCTTAACCTTAGCCTTATCGTATCCATTGATGATGCTCCCTAGCTTTAGCAAGAAATTCTAATTTCTCTTTATTTTTGTGTTCTTCGGCTGCTGTCATGCCTTTATGGAAAATTGAACCCGTTGGACAAGCTTCCACGCATTTACCGCAAGAAGTACAAGCATCAACGGTTCCCCAAGGTTGGTTTAAGCCCGATATGATCTTACATTCCGCGCCTCGGTAAGCTACATCCCAAACGTGCGCCCCTTCTAATTCATCACAGACCCTCACGCAACGAGTACAAAAAATACAACGGTTGTGGTCAATGCCAAAGAAAGGATGGGATACATCAATATCTCGTTTCGGGAACTGATAGGGAAAACGACTATGATCCATGCCGACGGTAACAGCCATATCCTGCAATTCACAGTTGCCATTGGCCACGCAGACCGCACAGACATGATTTCCTTCAGCAAAGAGCAATTCAACCGTCATTCGTCGGTATTCTTGTAATTTGGGCGTATTGGTATGAACAACCATTTCTTCAGCTACGGTGGTCACGCAGGCAGGCAGTAGCTTATTCATTCCATCAATTTCAACCACACAGAGGCGACAGGCTCCCACATCGGAAACGCCTTCTAAATGGCAAAGCGTTGGAATAGAAACCCCTGCTTCTTTGGCTGCTTGTAAAATGGTCGCGCCTTCTTCAATGGCAATCGGGTTATCATCAATGGTTAGCGTAATAACAGACATAATTTTTTAAAGACTCCTAGTGTAGGGTTTTCCATCGCCACTGGCAGTTTTTTCGCATTGTTCACACAATATAGAAAACTTTTCGATGATTACTCAGCTTTAATCAGGTCTAAATACTCGTTTTTAAAATAACGCAGGGTACTTAAGACGGGATTGGGCGCACTTTGTCCTAAACCACAGAGGCTAGTTTCTTTGACCATGTGGCAGAGCATTTCTAAGTACTCTAAATCGGTTTTTGTCGCTTCCTTTTTCAAAATCTTGGTTAATAGGTCATAAAGCTGAACGGTTCCAGCCCGACAGGGAATGCACTTTCCACAGGATTCGCTTTGGCAAAAGTCCATATAAAACTGGGCTACGTCCACCATATTGGTGCTATCGTCCATCACGATCATGCCGCCCGATCCCATCATGGTTCCCAAGGCTAGGAGGGAATCGTATTCAATCGGGGTATCTAGCGCAGACGCAGGAATACATCCCCCCGATGGGCCACCCGTTTGTACAGCCTTGATACTGCCGCCATCGGGAACGCCGCCGCCCATTTCTTCGACCACTTGTCGCACGGTGGTTCCCATTGGTACTTCGACTAGGCCAGCATTTTGGACTTTACCCGTAAGAGCAAAAACCTTAGTACCTTTACTTTTAGCCGTTCCGATACTGGCATACCAATCACCGCCTTCGCGAATGATGGGGACAATGTTGGCATAGGTTTCCACGTTATTAATGAGGGTGGGACAATCCCACAGTCCCGATTGGGCAGGATAGGGGGGACGAGTGCGGGGGGTTCCGCGGCCACCTTCAATGGAATGGATTAAGGCGGTTTCTTCCCCACAGACAAAGGCTCCCGCCCCAACGCGAATATCGATCTTAAAGTCAAAGGGGGAATCAAAAATTTGGGATCCCATGAGACCGTATTTTTTCGCTTGTTGAATGGCTTTTTGGAGGCGTTTGATGGCTAGGGGATATTCGGCTCGGACATAGATAAAGCCATGATTTGCACCAACAGCGTAGGCCGCGATCGCCATTCCTTCTAGCACCCGATGGGGGTCACTTTCGAGAACACTGCGATCCATGAAAGCACCTGGATCACCTTCATCCGCATTACAGATGACATACTTTTGTTGACCGGGCATCTTAGCCACTGTGGCCCATTTTAGTCCTGTGGGATAGCCGCCGCCACCGCGTCCCCGCAATCCACTGCGAGTCACTTCAGCCACAACCGCTTCAGGGGTTAATTCATACAGAACATTGTGGAGTTGTTCGTATCCTCCCGCTGCTATATAGTCATCTATGCTTTCTGGATCAATAATGCCAGAGTTTTCCAGCACAATTGGGCGTTGAAGGGCGAAGAAGGGATGATTGGGATCGGTTTGTTGGGGGAGATTTTCCTGGGAAGATTCTGTTAAGTTTAATGTACTGATAATACTGGCCGCATTTTCAGGGGTGACTTGTTCATAAAGGGTTCCAACGGGATCGACCGCTACCAATGGGCCAATGCCACAGAATTTCATACAACCTACGCCACAGACTTCGACTTGATCCGTTAACCCAGCTTCAGCGATCGCGGTTTCTAAATTCTTTTTCACCGATTCCCCTTGGGAAGACAAACACCCTGCCGCACTGCAACAGCGAATCCGAACTTTAGGCTGCTTGTCTCGTTTTTCTTGGGCAATTTTATGTAATTCAGCTATATCCATAATCGTTTAATCCATCTCATCAAAAATTACTTTGCACCAGTCTTTTAATCGAAAAATGCGCTAAATCTTCATCAATGGGGATTAGGCATTACCATTAGGCTGTTCATGCTTAAGCCAGGGCTGAATATTTTCCATTAATAAGTCAGAATTTTGCTTTCCTTGGACATTTCCATCAAAAACAACCGCAGGCGCAATCCCACAAGCCCCAATGCAACGCGCCGTCACCAGAGAAACCTGTCCATCGGGTGTAGTTTCCCCCGGCTGTAAATCCATTTCCGCTTTTAGGGTATCCAGCAAAGCATTCGCGCCTTTAACGTAACAGGCGGTTCCCAAGCAAACGACACAGGTGTGAGCACCACTCGGCTTGAGGGAAAATAAATGGTAAAACGTCGCTACGCCATAAACCTGACTTAAGGGAAGTTTTAAGCCCCTTGCAACGTAGAGCAAAACGTCTTCTTCGAGATAACCAAAGGCTTCCTGGGCTTTGTGCAAAATTTCAATAAGAGCATCCTGACTATATTGGTTGCGCTTCATCGTGGCATCGAGAACTTTGAAGCGTTTGTCGCCACTGGGATGATCGGTAGAGGCTTTTTTCGGCGAAGATGAAGGGGAAGCAGTGGGCATAAAATAATTTAAAAGCTCAGTTCGACACATTTCTCTTGATCAAGCAAAGGGCTTCAATTGATTTGAATAGGAAAAATAAATGGATAAACTTGACTAAGTGGAATGCACCTTTATTGTTACACTGCTTTTTAGGAAATACGCTAGAACTTTAGATTTTTTAAATAACTTAATTTTTCGGATTTGCCCTGATTTAAACAACTTTTAAGTTGCTAAACTGAGCTTGTTAATAATAATTTTACGTTAGTATTTTTGCTGGACTGACATAAATTTGGTGAGTCCATCATTAATCACTTTAGTAGCCGATCTATTGTAAGATTTTATCTTTGGGAAAATATCGATATTTGTTAACGAATCATAGATAGTAATGAGGTTTTTGTTAAATTAACCAATCCGTTTTGAGTATCTTTATCAATCCTGTTGTTGATCGAGTCGTTTCATATCGTCTAATTTATCCCAAACAACTTGCATTAATGGATCTAAACCTAAACGAGTAACGGCAGAAATCTGTAAAACGGGGTTAGGGGTAATTTCTGCTAATTGTTGATGAATCGTTACTACGATTTCAGGATCTACCGCATCCACTTTATTTAAAATCACCAGTTGGGGGCGATCGGGTAAACCACGACCATAGGCGGCTAATTCCTGCTGAATGGTTTGGTAATTAGCAATGGGATCGCTGTCGGTTAAGTCGATTAAATGTAATAACAAGCGTGTCCGTTCAATATGACGTAAAAACTCGTGCCCTAAGCCGACTCCTTCGTGGGCCCCTTCAATTAACCCTGGAATGTCTGCAAAAACCGTTCCATCTCCTGACGGTTTACGAACAACGCCTAAATTAGGGATCAGGGTCGTAAAAGGATAATTGGCGATTTTGGGACGGGCCGCTGATAAAGATGAAATGAGGGTAGATTTTCCCGCATTGGGTAAGCCAATAATGCCAACTTCTGCCAAAAGCTTTAATTCTAAGCGTAAATTGCGCTTTTCTCCCTCTAAACCTGGAAGTGCGTATTCTGGGGCACGATTGCGATTACTCAAAAAGTGTTGATTGCCTAAGCCACCTTTACCGCCATGAGCAACACAGAGGGTTTGTTCGTTATTAATTAAATCTCCTAAAATTTCTCCGGTGTCCGCATCATAAATAACTGTTCCACAAGGTATTTCAATAATTAAATCTTTACCTGCTGCGCCGGTGCAATTATTGGGCCCGCCTCGTTTCCCATCATCGGCTTTAAAAGAACGGGCATAACGGAAATCTAACAGGGTTTGTAAGTTTTCAACCGCTTTAAAAAATATCGATCCTCCCCGTCCGCCATTGCCACCAGAGGGGCCACCCGCAGGAACATACTTTTCCCGCCGAAACGAAACAATGCCATCTCCGCCTTTCCCTGCTTCGACTTCTATTTCTGCGTGATCGATAAATTGCATGATTTAATTGATAATTAACAATCGATAATTGATAAGGACTTAAAGACACAGACTCATCATCTTAATCCTATTCTTCTTATTGTAAGAGTTTGCAGCGATCGCGCGACAAGATCGGTACTCACATGACCTATGCTGCCTGAAAAGATACGTTAACTAGGGCAGATCACAGTAAATATTTCATGAATTTGGTGTTAAACACAAGAAAACTTCATAGAACGAAATGGAAGCAGTGATTCCAGCCACAATAATTTCTCTTAGCTTGGGGTGAAACTTTTTAATTTCCTGATATTCATATTATAATAAATGCTTAAATTAATGTTATTTTGTCTTGCCCTTACGAAAAAAATCTTCCTCGGACAGCTTAATGTCGCCACTAACAATATGCTGATGTCGATTGAATTTGATTGAATAAATTATTCAAATTTATGCCCAGAAAAATACGGGAATTTAAGGCGCAACTTGCTCGTGAAGGATTTATTTATTTACCCAAACGCGGTAAAGGTAGCCATGAACGCTGGAGACATCCTCTAATTAGGAAAACTCTGACGATTCCAGGTAAAGATGGAAGTGATGTACCACTTTATTTAGAAAAAGAATTAACACAATTATTAATTGAAATTAAAAAAATACAAGAGGATGACAACTTATGAATCATTACACAATGAACCTCCAATGGTCTGAAGAAGATCAACTTTTTCTCGTTACAATTCCCGAATTCAGCGATCGCGTTATTATGCCCTGTACTCACGGTAAAACTCGCATAGAAGCTATCCGTAATGCTGAAGAAGTCATCGAAATGTATCTAGAAGCTTGGCAATTGGAAGGAGAAAGTATTCCAAAACCGCAAGTAGCAGTACTTGTATAAGTATTTGCTCATCAAGCTAAATAAATTCAGAAATATCTTCTTTGCATTCATCGGCGAGATAAGACAGGGAACGGAAGCGTAAACCGACCAATTGATCATACAAAGGATTGAGTTTACATAAGGGCGGAATATGGACTAATTTATGCCCAAACAGGGTAATATCTCGTTCAAAAGGACATTGAGGGGGAACGAGTTTACAAATAAATCGCGCCAGACGGGGATCCTGAATGGGCATTTCATCCAACCAATCTTTAATGGGGTGGAGTAAATCGGGGTGGGGATGACCTTGTTCAAGGGGGGAACCATCGGGATGGGTTGCCGTCGGGTCGCATAGGGTATGTTCTAGAGATTCTAAGGCTTTGATTTTAATGCCTAATGCTTGGCTATAATCCCGTAATAATTGAGCTTCAGAAGGGGAATAGAGTCCATCCGCGATCGCGACTAGGGCAGCAGTTCTGAGGAAATTTTCGGCGGTCATTTTATCGTTACCCAACCCTTCGACTAATTCTTCTGGGGTAATGGTCTTAAACAGAACAGTATCAGTGTCTCTAAAACCCATCTCTTTGACCAGATCGGTGATAAAATGCTGCTCTTCTTCTGTATAATCCCCATCTGCCCAAGAAATGGTTAATAAACCTCGGAGCCAAGTAGCAATTTGAACATTGGTGTAATGGGATTGAGCAATATTTAGCATAGAATCTTAATCACTTGTGGAAACTTAGCGAAGGATTTATTGTTAATGGCTTAACTATAACTATTGTAAAAACGATTGAACAATTATTTTGCTTTGTTGAGAAAACATGCAGGTCATCGGGAAAGCCCCCTGTGGTGATCTTATCTTACCTAACTTTCTTGAAGAAAAGACAGCCGTTTCACGATAATTAACAACAAAAATATTTCCAATGAATAAAAGAAGTAATTCTAGACATTTAAACAATAATTTATTAAGAAGATCTTAATATTATATTTTTCATTTTTTGTCGTTGTTTTTGATTCAATAATCTGATTTAATAAGTAAGATAATCTATCATCTTAAGCCAAATAAAGCTGAATTGCAAATCATGCCTCCCAAATTTTCCTCATGGGTGAAGTTTATCATTATTATTTTAGGCATTTTCTGGTTCTCTATTACGATACCCCAAGGGCTAGCCTCTAATATAGACATTAACGCCCGTTTCAATCGGTCATCCCAGTCCCCTGAAATAATCGCGGAATTGACAACGAATAATACATCTGGGCAATCCACAGAACCAAAAAAAGATAACAACATTTCTCCTGTTCCAATAACTTTCGATGGGAAAGTACTGTTTACGATCAAAACCCGTTTGGGAGAAACATCTCCAAAAGAAAGGGTCAGAAGTATTCACGAAAAGTTAGTTCGCATTGCTAATGATGATACAATTCCGCTTGATTCTATCCGAATTGTTGACATTAATCATTCACAGAATTGGCAGTTAATTCAGGCAGGAGATATGCTATTAATGGTCGTCACACTGGACGATGCAAAGGTAGCCAATAAGCCAATTTTAGTATTAGCAGAAGACTATGTTAAACAATTTCGAGTTGCGGTTCAAAATTATCGAGATAGTCGCCAGTCAGAAAGTCGTCTTAAAGGAATTATTCAGGCAATTGTTGCAACGATTTTAGCTAGCTTTATTTTATATGTTGTCAATCGATTTTTACCAAGAGTGTTGTTATGGATTTCTGATAAGTCAAAACGATATTTTCAAAATATTAATAGCCAAATCTTTTTCTTTTTACCACCTAAACAATTAGCGAAGTTAATTTCTTTTTCTTTAAATGCACTCCGAATTTTTTTAATTCTCTTTATTTTTTATCTTTATATTCCGTTTGTTCTCAGTAGTTTTCCTGAAACTAAAGCGATTGGAATAACACTTTTAACTTATTTTTGGGCGGCTGTTAATTATATTTGGAATGCTTTTGTTGGCTATTTGCCCAATTTGTTTATTGTTGCCTTAATTGTCGCGATCGCGTACTATAGCATCTCTTTTTCTCAATTTTTCTTCAAAACGATTGAACGAGGGAATATTTCTATTCCAAACTTTTATCCCGAATGGGCTGAACCAACCGCAAATTTGGTTAAAATATTAATTTTTAGTTTGGCGTTAGTATTAATTTTTCCCTATCTACCTGCTGCTACCTCGAAAAGTTTTCAAGGCGTTTCTATCTTTTTGGGTGCGCTTGTCACCTTTGGTTCGACCAGTATTATTGGGAACGTTGTGAGTGGAATTGTCTTAATTTATACAAGGGCGTTTCAGTTAGAAGATATTATTCAAGTGAATGATCAACGGGGTAAGGTGATCGAAAAAGGGATGCTTTCTACCCGTATTTTGACTCCTGATAATGAAGTGATAACGATTCCCAATGGAAGTTTATTAGTCAGTTCGATTACCAATTATTCGGTTGTTATCCGCGATCGCCGCCAACCATTATTATTAAAAACCACTGTAACATTAGGCTATGATTTACCCTGGCGAAAAGTTCATCAAACCTTAATTAATGCGGCCAAAGCCACAGAAGGAATTTTGAATGAGCCAGAGCCTTTCGTTTTACAAACCAGTTTAGATGATTTTTATGTCAGCTATACCCTCAAAGCCTTTACCAATCAACCCGAAATGATGCCCCTCATTTATTCTTGTTTGCATCAAAATATCCAAGATCAATGCAATGAGTCAGATATCGAAATTATGTCACCGCACTATTCCAGTTTACGAGATGGAAATCAATCCACCATTCCTGCGGAATATCTCCAATATTTGACCCATAGTCAGGGCGAAATCGAGGTTTGATATTGTAGGCTTGATAAAATCTTTCCTAAAAAAAGACCCTCTAAAGAAAAGAGAGCCAAAATCACCATCAGTAAAGATTGTTGAGATTAGTTAGCTGTTAATTCAACTTGTTTTTCTGAAACGGCGGGAGACTCGGTTAGTCCTACTAATTTGAGGCTTAAGTCCCACATCCGTTCCCCTTTGACATCATCACGAGCCTGGGGAGACACCTTTTGAACAAAGGATTTACCGTCTTTTTTCTGACGATTTCCCCAACTCCAATAGGCTCCTGATTGTTTGTATTCAGGATCGGCGACGACCATTGCCACCCGTTCCCCTGCTAATTCCTGGGAAACATAGCCCCCTGTGATATTTTTTTGGAACCAGGGAAAGATTTTTTGGAAGAGCGGAT
>JAYKGY010000084.1:0-9685 GCA_035285545.1 Snowella sp.
ACGGAAATCCCAATGCAGCTAATCCGATCATTCCACCTACACCGAGTAATATTTCCCAAGCAGAATGAGGCAACATACACGTTAGAATTTCAATATCTGGCTTAATTATTGCGGCAATCCACACAACACTGCCAATAATTCCTAATATTAAAAGAAGTCGAGCTATATCACTAAGAATCAGCGGCCAAGAACGAGCAGATTGAATAGACTCATTTTCGGGTACAGTCATCGTTTCCCTCCTAATTTAACAATTAATGATTCAATAACCAATAGAATGCACCAGCAAAAGCTCCACACATCGGAACTGACAAAGGTGGAGGAACAACCATAGAAGTTGTAACAACTAAACATACACCACCAGCTAACCCAGGAACCCCTTTGGTAATAATTTGGTTTTCTTCGTTTTCTTGAACATTTATTCCGATAAAACTTTTTATATTGCGGTCTACTTTGGATACAGCCGAAATTATAGCGGTGCCTTCTTCTTTTGCTAAAACTGTTCCATCAGAATTTACCTCAGCAATCTTTTCATCTTCCGATGACCAAATGACTGTCTGATCAAATGCTCCTTTTCCTTCAAAAGTTATTTTTAATTTTTTAGTTTTGCTTGGTTGGAGTGTAAGAGAAGAAGGTTCTATTTGAATACTTTCAAGTTGTGGAGGAAAAACTTTTATTTTCATAGAGCCTTTCTGTTTAGGATCTATAATAGAAATCGCTGTAATATAAGTCTCTCCTACTGACTTTAATTTAATTTTTAGTTTTGCCGAGTTTGCATTGGTAAGTGGATCAACATCAACAATTTGGGGATTGTTTGACTCATACTTAACGGTTTTATCAAAATTCCTTTCACCTTGGATATCAATAAAGAAGTCTTTGTCTAAAGACAACTGTTCTCCGTCGTAGCCACTTAATTCATTAGGCTGAAATTCGATCTTAGTAACTATAGGCTTCGGCTCAACTTTCACTTTAACCATCGCCCATTTATCTGGATTTTCCCTAGAAGTAGCAATAATTTCGGTTTCTCCTGGCATTCTAGCTATCAAAACACCTTTTGAATCAATAGCTACAAATTCAGGATGGGTACTTTTCCAGTCAACAGCCTTCGTAAATTTAGTTTTATCGTTTTTTGGTCGCTTCTTAAGCTCAACCTTCGCTATTAGTTGTTTTTTCTTTCCACGAACCAAAGGTTCCAAGTGATCAGGCTGTATAGTTACTCTGTCGATATAGCAAGCTTGTGGAAGTGGGCCAACCAAAGGTGAACAAGAATGTTGGAATGTATAGGTTAGCCCAAAAAGCAAAGATGTAAAGATTACAAGTATCGCAGGCATAACATAACGTAACCAACGAGTTGATTGTTTTTCTTGCTCGATAGGATCTTGCGGAAACTCTGCGACTGGCGATTGGGGAAGAGAAGAGGTCATTATGAAAGTAATCTAAGATAAATCATCAGGATTTATTTTCGTTTACTGTATCATGACTTCAAAGTGAAAACCGATAAAATTCTTTATTTTTTAACATTAATATACTATATACAAATAGAAAATTTTAAGAAAAACGATTTGTCAATTTAAAAAACTATCAATTTTAACAATAAATCACTTATTTCAATCAAGGCGATCGCCTCCTTACGTCTACCCAGCAAGTTAAGGGCCATCTACAAACGAATAGACCACTCTCCTATGATTTATTAAACCTATAAATATTTAAACCTTTAATACCTTTATAGGTTAAGATGTGCTCGTAAGTCCTTCTCTGACTTAATTTGACTCCAATCAATATCAGCCGATTTAAGAAGATCAATGGCAACGCTCATCAAATGTTGGGGATAGACTCGTTCGTTAGGAGGGACTGGATTTTGATTATTGTCTCGAATCTCGAAGGCGATTTCATTGAGCCAGTCTTTTTGGGTTTTGGTAATTTTGATGTTGATGTTGACTAATTTTGCAGTCTGCTCCGAAGCTATCGGTTTTTCTTCGATTGATTTTTCAGTGATGGGAGCAACAGATATGTTGTCCTCATTTTCTGTATTTGTCTCGGATGAGGGTTTTTGGATGCCAGAAAATTGGCTAAGGCTACTCATTGCGGCTAGTTTTTTTGTCATGACAAGATTCCCATATATTCTTTGGCAAGACTTTTGTAGGCTTTGGCTCCTGGGGATTTGGGAGCGTACACAGTAACGGGTTTTTGGTGGGCGATCGCTTCGGCTATGGCAATGTTCTCTGGCACAATGGTTTTGAGAACTTGATAACCAAATTCTGTTGCACCTGCATTTAAAAGATCATCAGCTTCCTTTGTAAGAAGTAGTCGGGAGCGGTAACGCACTCTGAGGACATCAATCGGAACATCGGGCCGTTCTCCTCTAATTAATTGGATGGCTTCGGACAGACCTTTGAGAACGGCTGGCTCTCCAATAACGGGGATAAGAATACGATCGCTGCTTAGGATGGCTTGAACGGAAGCAATGCCCAAACCAGGAGAACAATCCATTAGGCAAATATCAAAGCCTATGATTTTCGCAAGGGCAGGCGTAAACAGATCAGAGTCCGCCGTTAGGTTAAACATCTGTAAGGCCCCAGGAATAAGAGCAAGATTTTTAACCGAGGTTTCTAGGGGAGTAATGGTCTGATGTTGAAGAAAGTCGAGGGCAGTCGGATTGTCTCCATCAAGTCCTAAACCAAAGGAAAGCGTGCGTTGTCCATCCAAATCGATTAATAGAACCCGATGTTTTGAGGAGGCTAAACAAGCCCCCAGATTAAGTACCGTAGTGCTTTTCGCTGTTCCGCCTTTGAAATTGAAGACAGCAACTTTTAACATTGAATCATATAAAGGTCTAATACCTTTGTAAGTTAAACAGTTATTCTCTTAAACGTATCTGACTCTAAAAGGTTCCTACTTTAAGCCGTTTGTTGCCCAAAGGTGGCTCCGACTGTTTCATTAAAGGAACGGACAAGATTCCAGATTTGATCAGCATCGTCTGTGGAAAAGAGTCCATCTAAGCCTTCGTCGTGGATGTTGGTAAATGGAGGTTCATAGAGCAACCCAGGATTCATAATGCCGCGTTGGGTTAGATAATCAATGATTTCTTCAACAAAGCGGATTTGATTGGCGGTGAAGTTATTACCAGTGAGATATTTGTTAAAGGCTTCCTTGGCAGCATTACGATCAAGTCCGACCAGTTGCCGAATAAAAACTTTTAAGTTGAGATTTTTGCCAAAGACTTCTTCAAAGCGATCGCGGCTTTCGACTTCTTCGGCAGTAAAAAGCATTTCTTGAAGAGCATCGAGGTCATTTTCAGTTAAGGGAAGATTGCGTTTAAGTTTGGCGATCGCAAGATGGTCTTGGTGGGCTTGAATGTAGGCGGTAACTTTTTTGCGGTACTGTTCTCGATTGAAGCCTGTAGTAGCGATACGAACAGTTGTTTCGCTGATGTCTTCTAATTCATCTGCAAAATTAGTGATGGCAAGCTTCTGTTCTTTGGGGTCAAGAAATTTTATTAAATCCCGCAAGTTGCGGCGCACAGTTTCAATCATGGCGAGGGTAACATCTTGCCACCAGTCTTCGGTCTGCACTTCCGCAATTAGGGGTAACTGAGCCTTCACCATTGGAACTGTATGCTTTTCTGCTTCCAGACGACTCAAAATCTCCCGCACCTGATCCCTTAGCTGTTCAAAATTTGGGCTGTTTTTAAGAATGGAAATTTGCAGTTTGAGACAAAGTAAATCGAATTCTTTTGCCAGGCGATCGCCGTCGGATAATCCATTGGGGAGAGTAGATAAAGTCTGAGAAATAAATTGTAAATCGTCTGTTTTGAGATTCTTCCAGCGATCGCGGTTAGAAAATTCTTGGACTGTTGGGAGATGGGGACGGACTAAGAAATTCGTTTCTTCCATCGTGGCAACGTGTTGATGGAGATGATCGAGCACTGAGTCCCGCAGTTCTTGATGTTCGGGGGTTGTTAATAATTGACTGAGGTTAAGACGTTGCTGAATCAAACGACTGGTGAGGGAAGGACGAAGTTTGGTTTCAGTTTCTGGAATATTTTGGTTAAAGTAATCGCAGTTACCGCAGAGGTCAAAAATTAAAAATTCGGTCTTATCTTCTCCAATGCCGAATAAATCGGGACATAAACGGGTTCCTCGTCCTACCATTTGGTTAAATTTCACACGAGAATAAACGGGTTTAAAAAAGACGAGATTAACAACTTCAGGGACATCGACCCCTGTATCCAGCATATCGACAGAAACGGCAATTTGGGGATAGTTTTTCGGGTCATAAAAATTATCTAGGATGCTTTGGGCATAAGGATCATGGCTGTCTATAATACGAGCAAATTTACCGTTATAGTGGCCATAGTTGGCATCGAAGCGTTCAATAATTTTTTCGGCGTGTTTGTGATTACGGGCAAAGATGATGGTTTTGCCCAGGCGATCGCCTCCTTCGACTTTTAGCCCCTGTTGCATTAGAAGTTCTAGGGCTTGATCAATGGTAGGAATATTAAATAACCAGCGATTGATGGCGGCGGCATTAATTTGATCGGGAATCTCGTCGGTTTCTTCATCCCTGAATTTTTCTTCGTATTCGGTCTTTTCTTCTTCAGATAAGTCGTCGTACTTGATGCCTCTGCGAATGAATTTAAAACTGACGTTGATGGCCTTGGGAGGGACTAAGTAACCATCCGCGATCGCGGAATCGAGTTCATAGGCGTAGGTGGGAATTCCTTTTTCTAAGTCGAAAATTTGGTAAGTATCCCGTTCAATTTCGTTTCTGGGGGTCGCGGTTAAACCGACTAATAAACTATCGAAATAAGTAAATAAAGCGCGATATTTTTGATAAATAGACCGATGGGCCTCATCCACAATAACGAGGTCAAAGTGTCCAACCCCAAACAGTTGGCGATCGCCGTCACTGATTTCGATGCGATTAAACATAGTCGGATAGGTGGAAAGAACGACGTTAGCAGTGGCCGCTTCGGCATTACTGACTTCGCCCAACGTGACAACGGAAAGATTCGGCGCATGGGCTTTAAAGGCTCCCTTGGCTTGTCTCAATAGAGGATTGCGATCAGCAAGGAATAGAATTCGTTTAACCCAATTGGCTTTGTTTAATAAATCCACTAACGCGATCGCGGTTCGGGTTTTACCTGTACCTGTGGCCATGACAAGGAGAGCTTTACGACCTTTAGGGGTATGGGTCAGGATGGGTTGAAAGGTTTCGGTAATGCGGCGGATGGCTTCTTCTTGGTAACTGCGGTTAATAATTTTGTCATTAATTTCCACTAAATCAAGGCTTTTGCGTTGGCTACGGCGGAAAATTAAGCGTTCTAGTTCGTCTTTTTTCAAAAAGCCCTGAATTGGACGGGGGGGATAATTCAAATCATCCCAAATCCAATGTTCAAAGCCGTTGCTATAGAAAATGATGGGACGTTGGCCAAATTTTTGTTCTAAGCAGTTGGCATAGAGTTCGGCCTGTCGTTCTCCTAATTTGGCATCTTTACGGGTGCGTTTGGCTTCAATAACTGCAAGGGGTTTTCCATCGTCTGCCCAGAGGACATAATCAACATGACCAATACCTGATGGATTGGTGGATTCAGGCATTCCTTCGACTTGGTATTCTGTCCAGTCGGGTTGATGAATATTCCAGCCTGCTTCTTTGAGTAAGATGTCTATCCAACGTTCGCGGGTTTGTCGTTCATTGAGATCGTGATCATCGGGAACGGCTTTATTGGCTTTGAGTAATTGATCGAGTTGGGCTTTAGCGGCGGCTAGTTCTGCTTCGGTTTGTTGTTTTTGCGTTTCGGCAAGTTGACGGAGGGTTTGGGCTTGATCGAGTTTTTGTTCTAAGGTTTCGAGTTGTTGAAGGGTGAGGTCTGGCTTTTTGGGTGTGGTCTGGAGAGTCAGTAATTCCGCATTAAAGGCAATATTTTTCAATTTTTTGCCGTTGGGGGAATAGTAGCGACAGAGCCAATACAAAAAATGAAAAAGTTCTTCGAGGATATAAATTGAGTCCTTCGCAGGAATCGCAGTGGATTGATGAGCGGCGATATTCCCTAAGCGTTGAATGGCGCGGAGTTTTTGAAATAATCCAGGCGAAAGGTTATCTCGAAAGGTTTTTTCATGGAGTAAGCTTCCTAAACTTTTGTCGTCGGGAAGTTGGAGGTAAGGATCATTGGCATAAAGCCAGATTACGCTTTGTTCTAAGGTGTAGCGGCTATAGAAACAACAGGCACGGGGATTTTGTACTAGCTTTTCGGCGTGGGTAGCGTGTTCAAACAGTTCGGGAAAGTCAGTTTGGAGAAAATCAAAGTTTGAGGGCATGGCAGGGGTTGCCAGAAATGGCGGAGGAGTGGAACACTGATCAAGTGGCTTCGGTTGGCTCAATGATAGAAAATTCTACGTCTTCGTATAGTGCCATTAAATCCAGATTTAAATCAAGGCTTTGGAAATAAATGTTTGGATTAAGTGGGGTGTGGTTCTGGTAACGCCATTGGTTTTTATTGTCTCGTTGATAAATTTCGAGGCGTTGTTTTTTGCTGTCAATGAGAATATATTCTTGCAGGGTATCGATGCTTTGATAGTCGTTAAATTTATCGCCGCGATCAAAGGCTTCGGTGCTATCGGAGAGGACTTCAACGATAAGTTTAGGAAAACGTTTATAAGTATTGGTTTCTCGGTCTTTTGGGTCACAGGTGACGAGGAGATCGGGATAATAGAAGCGGTTACGTTTTTCGAGTTTGGCTTTTATATCGGCAAAGTAAACACGGCAATCGCTTCCCCGTAGATGAGTCCGAATTAAGGTATATAAGTTTCCTGCAATGGTGTTGTGGTTGTCGGTGATTCCTGCCATCGCATAGGCTTGGCCATCAATGTATTCGTGTTTAATGGGGCTAGTTTCTTCGAGTTTTAAATATTCTTCGGGGGTTAGGTGGTAAGAGTCAGGGAGGGCAATCATGGTTTACAGTTCTCTTTTGATTTAGGCAACGGCAAAGTCGGTAATTTTTCGGCGTTCTAGGGTTTTAAAGGCGAGAACAATCTGTTGATGAGGGATACCTAGCTTTACGAGTTCGTCGGCAATACCTTCTTCTGTGCCATCTTGTTGAATCCAAATTTTTCCGTTAATAATGTCGCAGTGGATTAAGCTCCCATAAATTCTTTGATTTTTGTGCCAACCTGTTTCTAGAAGTAGGTAATGATCGTTTTTTTCATCAATAATTAATTGCAATTCACTTTCTGGATCATTTCCCAAAAATTCGTAATATTCTTGGAGAATTTGAATAATAGCTTGTTTAAGTTGATTATGTGTTAAGGTATCCATTGTATGACCTCATTAGTATTAATATCAAAAGTAAACAACCGAATAATTCTGTCTTCGATTAAAATTTGTCCCGCTTCCTCTTCAAAAATTGATTCTCTTACGTCTTCAGGGACGGCTAAGTAAAGTTTTCGGTCGGGTTCATAGCGGCTTAAAAGGTGTTCATATAAAACGAATTGACCAACGGCTTCTTCTAAGTCTTTCATGTCTGATGAACTGCGAAAGCTTTTGATTTCTATGGCTATTTTTTGGATATCTTTTTCTGCGGCAATGAGTTGTTCTGCGCCAATATCAATGTATAAATTCTTTTTGCGAGCTAGTTTGAGTCGGTAGGGATCATGGGTGATTGTCCAACCATCTTTTTCGAGAGCTTGGCGTACATTTTGATGATATTGATCACGCGCTGGCATGGTTTATAGTTCTCCTTTGAAGGCTCTTTGTAGGAGGGAATTAAAAAGATTTTCTAAATAATTTTTATCTTGTTCGTTTTTAGTGATACTTGAACGTAAAAATTGAACTAAACTAGAATATTTTTTCTGTTTTTCTATTGGTGGAATAGGCAATTTTAAATTTCTCAAAATATCAAGATTTATATTTTTTTGTGCTGATTGAGGGGCATTTGCTTCAAGTATAGGTTGAAGAAATTCTAACCAACCTTGAATATATTCAGTTGTAACTTGTAAAGATGGAATAAAACCGACAATACTATCAGGAAAACAAGCGTCAAACCCTAAAATTCCAGTTTCTGCAATGTTAGCGGCAATTGTAATACACAGTGTACCTGATGGCCACATTTTACTTTGTGCTAATCCTTTATCTGAGTATGTTTGTGTATAAGATTTGATTATCCCTTTACAATTAGCAACATCTCCAGTTTGGATTAAAGGATGTTTTCCTCCTAGCAATGAAGGCTCATTACGCGGACGATGTTTGGACTTACCTCGGTCTAGTTTTCCAACATTACCAAATAAATCTACAGACCAGTTTTTAGGGTTGGTAACAGGATCGCCAAACATATCGAGAAACAGCGATCGCGCAAATTCTTCAGTTAATTTAATAGCCTCTTGTCGCTTACGTCGAATTGCATCGGCTTTGTCCAAGATGGCCGCTATTCGTTTTTGTTCCGCGATCGGGGGCAAATATAAAGGACAGTTTAATATATCTTCTTTTCGTAAATTGGTTTGGCTGTCACCATCATCAAATTGAAGAAAATATTGATTTCTATTTAATTGATAAAAAAGAAATTTAAAATCAAATTTTGTTGATCTAATAACACAGATTCGCTGATTTAATGAATATTTATTATCTTCCTCAATTAAGTAACATTTTGCTAAAGCTCTGCCTTTAGGAACGTCACTTATTACCATTGCAATATCATTTTTAAATAGAGGAAAAAGAGCCGAATTTGTTTTTTTATTGACAGCACCTTCAGAAGCAATGAATTTTGAATTTACAACAATAAAATCACCATTTTTATCAATATTTTGTTCATGTGCTTTCCCATTCAAAAAATCGCATGATTCCCCCAGTGTAGTTTTTCCCCAGTGTAAAGGTAAATTCATTCAAACATCTCCTCAAACTCGTTTGTTCGTAAAATCAAGCATAAATAAAACGACCCTTGGGCTGAGGAATATCACGCCCTAACTCTTGGGCAGTCTCGATCCATTCCCTAATCACCACCTCCACATTACCCACCGCCTCACCATAGGTCTTACCATCGGCAAAACAGCCTGGCAACTCAGGAACCTCAACCACAAAACAATCATCCTCATCACTCCAATAAATCACCAACTCATACTTGATCATCATCAAAACCTCCTAACTTGTACTTAATAATTAAATTTCTGATTTGTTTAACCTGATAAGCCTTTGCCTTCGATCCTTGAGGTTGAATATTAATAATTTCAACGATACCGTCCTTAGTAAAAATGAAATGATCACCCCTCACCCGTTGCTTAAAACCTAGTCTAATCAATAAATAACATAATTGTGTAAAATCAATATTCGCATCAGAAGTTCCTCTAAGAATTTTTAATAAAAGCTTTTCCTCCTTACTCATAAAAATATTACCTCATTATTAATAATGTTGGTGTTTTTCCTTTTTCAACAACTTCAGAGATAGAATCAACAAAAGCCCTTGGATATTTCATCTAAATAAATTCCTCTAAAAAATCTAAAAATTGAACTCAAGCCACTTGCTTAACAGATTGTTTTCTAAATTCATCCAATAAACTAAAAAACTTTGCGAATCCCGCTTGTTCATCATGGCAAGATAACATAATCAACTTAGCCCAACTCGTCACACTCCGCACCCCTAAACGTTGCTGTAACCAAGGTTGAAAACCATCATAAAAAAGTAACTCCTCCTCATCTAAAT
>JAYKGY010000085.1:0-40151 GCA_035285545.1 Snowella sp.
AATCGTTTCCGAGGCATCCTTATTCGATGGGCCAAATCTTCTCAATCCTACTTGGGCTTTATTCAGATTGCTGCTTGTTTGATCATCGGCCGCAAACTTCTCACATTTTTCGGATAGGTTCTTAGTGCTTGCTCTAGATATTGAGGAACAGTCGGATCATAAGGACTTGCTAGGAGATCAATCCTGATAATTCTGGCCGTTGCAGGTAACAAGGGAACATCCGGGTCGGTTGCAGTCGGATTCATTAAGGAACTAGAAAATCCCTTAAAAACCAAAATTTCATCTTCATCATCCCCATTTTGAACTACTAGGTGTAGCACCTCTTGGGGATAACGCAAACTGTATTGCTCTAAGCGAGTAATGGGAAGTAAGGCTGAGTTCACTGTTCTAAGGCGGAGCGTCCTTGTTTCACCAAACGAATGATTAAAAAATAACCGAAATAAAGCGCATAACAAATGAGTCCCACCATCCCTAAAAAGCCCAAAAATCCGGGTGTAGCATTGGGATGAATAATTTCCTTATATCGCCAAGGAGCTTGTAACCAGACCTGACAAAAATTACTGTCGATCGCGCCAGGAGAAAACGCACAAGACAAAAAGGGAATAAAGGCCATCACCCCTAAACTGCAATAAATGGTCACGGCCCAACGCCAAGAAGTGGTTACTAACTTTAACGAACTTTGGGGTAAATCTTTAATTTCATCATTGAGATCGACCCAAAACCAAAGGGAAAGCGGAATCAAAATTCGGGCTGAAATCCCAGTTAAATAAGAAATTGACCAACTTGGGATCATGAGATAGACCGTAATCATTAACAAACTGGCTACGCGCCAATAGATAATCAGCAGTCGTTGAATCGCCTCAGATTGTTTCAGCGTAGACCAAACTAATAAAATCAACGGTATAATAACCGCAAAAATAACTGCTAATCGGTAATCTAGCCAAACTAATGGGCGAAACCAAGCTTGTTCCATCGTTTTAGGGTTTTAACTAATTCAGTTGTCATCCATTATATTTTCAAAGTCGAAAAAACAGGGGAGCCACCCATGGCGACATTGCTTATCAAATCCAGTCGTCAGGGGATATGGCTTGATTTTTCCGTATTCGACTCAGTGAAGTTTACCATAGCTGGGGGGCGTTAAAAACCAATAATAGAAAAAGCGAAAATCTGACAAAAATGCCTTAGATTCTCGCTAATTTTCAGCAATTTAACGTTAAAATAATAAGCTTAGTAACAGTCATCATGATGATGAGATTAGCTTAATCATCATAAATACGGCATTCGGCCGCATCAGGGTTTTCATCACAATATTTTTCAAAAGAAGTCTGCTCTGGATGATTTTGGCGTTGGTGAGCCGCTTCCGCTTGTAATTCTTCCACTGCATCCCAAGCCGCAGCGCATTCAGCCGAGGTGGCCCCTTCAACATTACAAAGTTCTCTCGCCTGGGCAAGTTCTTGTTCGATTTTTTCTTGAATATTGCTCATAATTTGTTAACTGTCTGAAATCTATAAATAGCAGAAAGCGAGTTTATTCTAACGAATTTTATCCTTTCAATGTCAATTGTAGAGGGAATAGACAAGTTGTGAAGAAAGTAACGGATTTTTTTTATGCTGTTCTCAGGTCACGTTTTTATAATGTAACAAAGACCAGACAAGGGGCGCGGAAATGCTATCGAGCGATCGCAGGATGAGAGACAATGAAGAATAAACTCAATCTGTGATTACTATCGTGGGATTTTAAATCTTAAAGAGACTAATGACTAAGCAAATGCAGTGGGCTAATGCGTTATCAACTCGTCCATCCTTGGAAGGAGCAGTGGCTGAAGTTGTGAGTCAAATTCAAGCATCGTTTACGGACGACCCCGATCTTGGTATTGTTTTTCTCTCCTCAGCCTTTGCTAGTGATTATTCCCGTTTAGTTCCGTTACTGTTAGAAAAATTGCCGATGCCGATTCTGATTGGCTGTGGAGGGGGCGGCATTATTGGGATGAAGTCAGTCAATGAGGTGGCAGAAATTGAGGGAATGCCTGCATTGAGTTTAACGGTGGCCTGTTTACCCAATGTGGAGATTAAAGCCTTTCGGTTAGACAGCGATCGCTTACCGGATTTAGATAGCCCTCCCCAGGATTGGATCGACTTAGTTGGGGTAACACCAGAAAAAAATCCTCAATTTATCCTGTTGTCAGACCCGATGGGCAGTGGGATTAATGATTTATTAGCGGGCCTCGATTTTGCCTATCCCCAAGCTGTCAAAGTGGGAGGGTTAGCCAGTGGCAATGCGATGATGCCAAACTTAGGAAATCTCTTTTTTTACGACAAAAATCAATCATTTCCTTATTTATATGGCCAAGGAACCATTGGAGTGGCCTTGAGTGGCCAGATTCAAATTGACGCGATCGTTGCTCAAGGTTGCCGCCCGATTGGACAACCCTACCAAGTCAGTCAAGGAGAACGCAATATTATTACGGAAATCTTAGTCCGGGATGATAAAACAGGCGATTTACGCCCCTGCCCTCCTCTGGATGCCTTAAGAGATTTAATTCAAACGTTAGATGATAAGGACAAAGCGTTAGCTCAAACTTCTCTGTTTGTCGGTTTAGTGGGGGACGAATTTAAATTAACCCTGCAATCAGGAGATTTTTTAATTCGTAATCTTTTGGGGGTTGATCCCAGACAGGGGGCCATTGCCATCGGCGATCGCGTTCGACCAGGACAAAGAATGCAATTTCACCTTCGAGATGCCCAAACCTCAGCAGAAGAACTAGATTTTTTAGTCAAAAATTATCAAGTAACACTCAAAGACCCCTTACCACAAGCCGCTTTACTCTTTTCTTGCCTGGGAAGAGGAAAATTATTATACGAAGTACCTAACTTTGACTCAGAATTATTCAGACGATATTTGAACAAGACCTCCTTAGCAGGTTTCTTTTGCAGCGGTGAAATTGGGCCGATTGGCCATAGTACCTTCCTGCATGGTTATACTTCGGTTTTTGCCATTATCCGCAATCCTTAATCCCTTTAAAATGAATTTCAATTGGATTTAAAGCTCGTCATCGTCACAAACGGCTGCCATTGCTTGAGTTTAAACCACTGCTTAATCGCCTTCTTTTGGATATCTGCCGAGAATTTGACTTTTTATCTTGAATACAATCGGTTTTAGGGACGTTTTAGCAATTTATTGCGGTTAAAACAGCCAAAACTTAACGCAAACTGCGGATAGTCGCTCTATAAACTTGAGGATCTAAGCCTTCGCCATCGTAAGCGGTATTCGGATCGATTTTTCTTTGAAGTGCCACAATGCGATTACGGGTATCCGGGTGAGTGTTTAGGATCTCTGGTGTTCCTCCCCCTCGCTTTAAGAGCTTTTGCATAAAGGCGACCATGCCAATCGGGGCGTAACCGGCTCGTTGTAAATTTCTTAACCCCAATTGATCGGCTTCTAATTCTGCTTCTCGACTATTGGGTAAGTTAAAAGCGAGTTGGACTCCTAATTGCACCATTGTACTTTCCCGTAAACCTGCCGCCCCCATTAACCCTTGAGACAGGGCCACATCCCGCATTTGTTTGATGGAGTGACGGGCAACGATATGGGCGATTTCGTGGGCAATGACACTGGCTAATTCAGCTTCGGTTTCGGCGGATTCAATGATTCCCTGATTGATATAGACAAATCCCCCCATGGTGGCAAAGGCATTAATATCGCGATCGCTGACGACTTGAAAGGTGTAGGGAATGTCGGGACGTTGGCTTGTTTGGGCAAGACGTTGACCAATCTCATTAATGTAAGCATTTAAATTTCGGTTGCGGGAAGGTCGAAATTGGCCCTGCTGAATTAATTGCCGGTTAATTTGTTGCCCTAACCGTACCTCTTGAGCATTCGATAAATTGGAGAGTTGTAAAACTTGTATGCCTTGAAACAGGAACGGTAACCAGGATTGGCCATAACTCGGTTGAGCAATTCCCACCATGAAGCTAAACGAAAGAATAGCCGTTAAAATTAGAGATATTGAACGTTTTTGCCAACGGGTTAGGAAGTTTGCTCTCATAGAATGCTCGAATCAATAATCACTCACTCAGGCTTAACGCACAATGGGTTAATGGAGGCTTTAAGTCCTGCTTCTCTTGAGTCTATCGATTAGAAGTCGCTTTGGTTCCCTTCCCCGGACAGTTACTAATTCCGCACACGGGCATTTTGATAAAAGCAAAAATTAAACACATCAAATACGCCGCCAACTAAGCTACAGGCTCCCCCAATAATGAATAAACCCGTGATGGGATAACCATTTCCAAAAATACTTAAAAATCTAACTAAATGGCTTGCTCCGATTTGGCCAATGAAGGCGATGAAAGGTAAATTCCCTAATAACCACAGGCTGAATAGCAATCCCCCGACAAAAAAGATAGGTGTAGTAAAGCTAAAGAGGGTAGTCAGAATTAGCGATCGCAGTAAGGGGGACATAACTATCTCCGTTATGAATTAGGAGTATCCCAACCAATCATCAATTCAGACAAGATGGGATAACCTTACTTTAATTTGAATTTGCTATTTTGACCCAAATCGTCAAAAATCTTAAATCTTTATTAAAAAGTTTTGTGAACTCCGATAAAGAGTTATAAATAATTCCATCAATCTGTACTGAGCGATACTAAAGCAAGGACTTATTCGCTATTTTTCTATATTTTTATGAAGCGTTCTGTAATATTTATTTGCAATAAGTATTTGTACTTGTCTTACTAAAGACATAGATTTTTCTGAATGTATTTATTATCGGTTTCAAAGAAAATAAATATTGAATTTGTTAAAAATTTAAAATGATTTTTAATGTTGCTTAATATTGGATTGATCCCCTATAAAAGCTTTCCTTGTTTCGTTAAAAAGGCTAAATCGATTGATTTTTGTAGATGATCAATTATTTCATCTCAGCCCATTCATCCTTTACGCTTTCTCCCTCCTCAAGCAGTAATCCGTAACAGGAATGGTTTACAGTGTTTTCTTAAGACTCCTATTCAGCGTTGCTATATGAAAATTCTGCTGGTTGATGATGAAACAGAATTAACCGCGTCCCTGAGCCAAGTGATGAGTCATGAGGGATATCAAATTGACGTAGCTGATAATGGACTACGGGGGTTGGCGTTGGCCTTGGAAAAAGATTACGATTTGTTGATTTTGGATTGGATGTTGCCCTATCAATCGGGTTTGGAAATTTGTAAAAGCTTGCGATCGCAGGGAAATAATACCCCTGTGTTATTTTTGACAGCCAAAGATACCCTAGATGAACGGGTTTTGGGCTTAGATGCCGGAGCCGATGATTATTTAGTTAAACCCTTTGAACTGCGAGAATTATTAGCCAGGGTGCGGGCCTTGTTACGCCGTTCTTCCCCCCCTGAGAACCCCGTTTCTAACCGTCTCAAAGTAGCGGATTTAGAACTCGATCAGGAGAATCAAATCGCCTATCGACAGGGGCGCGTCATTAATTTATCGGAAAAAGAAGTCAAGTTACTGGCTTATCTGATGCAACATTCGGGTCAATTACTAACCCACGACCAAATTTATCAATTTCTTTGGACAGAAACGGATTCACCCAGCAGTAATGTGATTGCTGCCCTGATTCGTCTGCTACGTCGTAAGGTTGAAGGAAATGGGGATCTCCCGCTGATTCATACCGTTTACGGGAGGGGTTATCGCTTTGGAGAACAATCTCAAAGTTAAGCCAGAGGAAATCCTAATATTAAGCTTAAAATCCTTCTGCTCTTGAATCTTTGTTGTGTATAATCCTTTTCAATCTTCTTAACTCTACTTTTTCATGATGAAACTGTTCTTTCGTCGCGATCGCTGGATTCGTCCCTTGGTGTTAGCCATTGCTTCTGCCGTTGTTGCCGCTGCCCCTCTGAAAGCTGCCGATAGAATCTTTTTTACCTATGCGCCTGTCCATGTCTCAGTTCGCATTGCTTCAGTAGAACAGTTTGCTAACAAAGGAATAGTGGATGCCAACCTCCGATTTTATTTCAATTTACTCGGTACGACCCCAGAGCAACAAACCGAATTACGTCGATTATTGAAGGAACGGGTGGAAATCGATCCCGTCCAACTTTCTCGCTTTTTGAATACGGCTGTTGCCGAAGATCTACTAGAACGTTTAGGCCGACTGGTCACGATTCAAGGGGGACGCAACGGGAAGCACGCCATTCGAGGCGCGTTAATTTCTGCGGCCCTTGATCCGAAAGGATTAACTGCCCTCAATGTTTTAGCAAAATTACCCACTGATATACAAGTTCAAGGCGAACCCTTGGTAGAGCAAGGAAGGATTACTCGCTTCGTTGTTGATGCAACCCAGGAAGCGATCGTGCAAATGGCAGCCTTGTCAGCTAAAGAGGCAAAGGCAGAACCCATTGTTGATTTTTCCCAATTAACCGATCCGCGTCAGCCTGGCCCCTATGGGTTTCAGCCAAAAGTTAGATGGCAATTAGATGACCGCAGCAGAAACCGACGTTTCTATGCCGATGTTTATCAACCTAAACGTTGGCGTAATGGTCAAACCCCTGTCGTGGTAGTTTCTCATGGATTAGCCTCCCGCCCAGAAGATTTTGGCTCTATTGGAGAACATTTAGCTTCCTACGGCTACCTGGTTGTTTTACCTCAACACCCTGGCAGCGATTTTCAGCAGGCCCAGAATTTACTGACAGGTCTATCCCGCGAAGTCTTTTATATTAGTGAATTTTTAGACCGTCCTAAAGATATTAGTTATCTGTTGGATGAACTCGAACGACGCAATCAAACTGAATTTGCAGGACGATTAAATTTATCCTCTGTCGGCGCGATCGGTCATTCTTTTGGCGGATATGGCGTTTTAGCCCTCGCAGGAGCAGAAATTGACTGGAAGCGTCTTAAGTCCGAATGCACATCGCCGAACAATTATCCCAATCCTTCTCTTTTGCTCCAGTGCCGTGCTTTGGATTTACCGCAAGAAAGTTATGATTTTCGAGATCAACGAATTACGACGGTTTTTGCTATAAATCCTGTGAATAGTGCGTTATTTGGCCCAGAAGGATTCGCCAAAGTAAAAATTCCTGTGGTTCTTTTATCGGGTAGTTTTGATCCGGCAACGCCTGCTGTATTAGAGCAAATTCGGACTTTTCCTTGGGTAGCCAGTGAAGATAAGTATTTAATTTTATCGGACGGTCAAGCCCATGTGGATTTTGCCCAACTTGATGCAGGAATTTCGGATTTAATTGGCTCAATGGGAGATTTTACCCTGCCCGATCCCGATTTATTAAATACTTACCGTGATGCTTTGTTAGTCCCTTTCTTGGAATATTATCAATCCCAAAATCAAACCTATAAGCCTTTTATTGAATCTTTTTCTGCCTATTCGCAGTATTTAAGTCAGGGTCAAGAGTTCAAAATTTATCTCATTTCTAGAGACTCAAGCCAATTCCTCACCTCCATTATTCAACAGTTCCGCGCTAACCGTCGTTGACAACGACAACAGGTTTATAACGTCTATCCTAAGCGATCGCGCCTTTTTAATCATGACTCCACCCTCCCAGCCTAAACTGTCTCCTGAAAAGTACGCCCGACTCAAGGCGGAAGCGATCGCCCCCTATAGAGGACTCCGCAAATTCTTGTATTTCGGATTAGGGGCCTCTGCTTTGATTGGGGGGATTATCTTCTTGCTTCAGCTATTAGCGGGCAGGGGAAGCGTTGAAACGTTGCCCAATTTGGCCCTACAAATCGGTGTTTTTACCTTGATGCTGTGGCTATTTCGGCGTGAATCCGATCCCAAAAAATAAGTATTGTACGGACACTGATGATTTTTCTAGAAAATTAGGGCACTCTATAGTTAGGGTTTCTGACAGTTGCCAGAAATTTCGTGAATATTGGGGTTCCTTTGGGGGAAAAAACCTTGGATCAACAAAAAATTCTTGGCTATTTTATCGAAGAAGCGAAAGAACACCTCGAAACCTTAGAACGGGGGATTCTCGACTTATCCAATGTCATCGAAGACTCAGAACGGGTTAACGAAATGTTTCGGGCCGCTCACTCCGTAAAAGGGGGAGCTGCAATGCTCGGCTATAGCAGTATTCAAAAAATCGCCCACCGCCTCGAAGATGCGTTTAAAGTTCTCAAGGAAAATCGCGTTACCGTTGATCAAAAGTTAGAGACTTTTTTCCTGAAAGGATACGATGTTCTACAAGATTTAGTCGAAAAGCTACAAGGCCCCTTTGGACTCCAAGCGGATGAAGCAGAAGCAATTGTAGAAGGAGCCGACCATAATTTTGTTGAGTTACAAAATTATCTCAATTATTTGTTAGTTCATGAAGAGGGCACGGTAGCCAACGCTCCTCAAGTTCAACAACCAGAGGCTCCCTCACTCCCTGATATTGACTTCTCTGTTCAAATTAAGAGCCTTCTCAAGCAAATGTTAGCGGTGTTTAAACAGGAAAGCACCGGAGAAAATCGGCAAAAATTGCAGGATTTTTGTCAGCAATTAATTAAGATTGCTCCGCACCAAGACCCATGGCAACGGTTGGTTAATACGGCTCAGACCGCGATCGCCAATCCTCGCCATTCTTTCCGTACCCTAGCCCCCGTCATTTTGAAAGAATTAAAACAAGGAAGTGACTATTTAGAACTCGAAGAAGGTCATAAAATTGTTCCAGGACAAGGCCTACAGCAATTAGCTAATGCCCAAACGCCCCAACTACTGGTTCCCGCCGACCCCAATGCGATGGCCAATATCTTGTTACAGGTCTTCAATCGCCAACAAGTCGGTCAATTAGTACAACTATTATCTCAGCAGGCCGGATAAAACAGAGATCAAACAGAATTAATACCTAACCGGAGTTGAATTTTGATTTAATTCAACTGGTTTTGTTTTAATCCCGATAAATCGACTTTGCCAAAATGAACGCTTAAGGCTAATTGCATATTTTCTAACGCTTTTACTAACCAAGGAACCCCTTCTCTCGAAAAAGATTCATAGTGATTAAACAAAATCGAAAATCGCTTTTCCAAATAGGGGCGAACTTTCTTAGAAAATAAAATAATTTTGAGGAATAGCCCAACTGTGCGAGTAACCCCCAAGTTGGTAATCAAATCGATAAAGACGTAATGCTCTGGCTGGTGGGGACTTTCAACAATCAAGAAGTTTAACAACTGGCTCGAAGTCCGCATCATTAAAAATTCTGTCGGTTTTTGATGATTACATTCCGGTAAGGTACTTTGTAGCAGATGCTGTAACTTTTTATTAAACTGCCCCTGGCTATATTTAGAATCTAACGATCCGACAACATACTCATACAGATCATCCTTGAAAGCCCCAAAGGTTTGAGTATGTACCGTATGATTGACAAAACTTTGAGAGAGACTTTTATAACTATGATTTCCTTCTACATTTCCCACAAAATGTTTGAGAGAACGATTAAGTTCTTTATCCGTTAAAAGCGTGGGATTTTTCACTGGGAGAATCAGTTCAGTTTTGGGGAGGATTAACCCAGAATTTGCGCCCTGGGCAGTGCGTACCTTATAGGTGACATAGCGCGATAAGTTCACTTCAAAGCGTCGTTCTGTCTGAGACTTAATTCGTCTTACGGTTTGTTGATGTTCGTCGCTACTATCTTCCCCCAATAGACAATAATCGTAGAGATAGGGGTAACGGTGAATTAATTTTCCAACGGAAGTAGTGTTATTACTAATGCTTTGTTTGCTATCAATAACATCGGCAATCCGTTTCAGTTTAACAAACTGTTCTGTCTGGATGAAGTTTTTGACAAGCTGACGAACACGACTAGAGGTGCTATAGCTCGCAATATCTCCGCCTCTCACCTTATCAAACAGATAAATTAATCGGGGAATTTCTCGTTGCAGATCCGGTTGCATTTGCCAACGATTAATCACAATATGGCAACACCGATTGAAAATATAATTAAAGGCTTGATCTGCATTTTTCGCTTTGGTAATTCTTTCTAAGGCAATATAAACTTTGGGGTGTCTGAATCCCCGCCCTTCAATAAATAATGCCTGAAAATCATCTAATAATTGTTCAGGTGAATCGGTTTGCACGCTATTAATTAAATAGTCATACAACACTTGGTCATCACTGGAGTCTTTTGTTTGATAAGGGTTAAATATAGATGAGTGATTCACGGCGTTCAGCCCTCCTCATAAGCATTGATTGAAAATGCGGGCTGGAGAAATGCAATTAGTCTTTAACGTAAGTTTGACTTTGATGATTGATTCTGTCTCAGTCAAAGGGGGTCAAAGATAATTTTTTCTAACAGTTGCACTAGCTTTCTTAAAAGAAGACAATATTAATGTATTCTGTTAGCTTAAACGAAACTTATCGTAATCATTAGTTTGATCCATAAGTCGTTTACTATTCATTAAACATAGCTTGTTGAAACACACAGTGTCTGTGATCTAGATCACATCAAAAAGTCGGTATATTTTTCCACAAGTCTATCTACACTGCCTTAATTATAGGTTAATTTAACTGTCATCTATGAATCCAAAGATTTCTATCGAAGAACTCAGTAAAATTTTGGGCGGAACCCGGATTAGCCAAGGGGGAATATCCGAGAATTTACGAGCAATACAGATTAGTACAGATACCCGTTCTTTAAAAACAGGGGATATTTTTTTAGCATTTCGGGGAGAAAATTTTGATGGGCACCAGTTTGCTGAAACAGCCGCTAGGCAAGGAGCCAGTGCCTTAATTGTAGATCATGAAATCGAGTTAAATCCACCTATTAATATTTCACAAATTGTTGTTTCTGATACATTAAAAGCCTATCAGGATATTGCGAATTGGTGGCGTAAGCAATGTTCAGTTCCGATTATTGGCATAACGGGTTCTGTGGGAAAAACCACGACGAAAGAATTATTGGCGGCGGCCCTTTCGGTAAAAGGAAAGGTTCATAAAACGGAGGGAAATTATAATAACGAAATTGGCGTTCCTAGAACCTTATTAGGGATTACTTCCGATCACGATTATGCCATTATTGAAATGGCTATGCGAGGACGGGGAGAAATTGCGCTTCTAGCCCAAGTCGCGGAACCCACGATTGGTTTAATTACGAATGTCGGAACTGCCCATATTGGCCGTCTCGGTTCGGAACAGGCGATCGCGGAAGCCAAGTGTGAGTTGTTAGTAGAAATGCCTCCAACCAGTACGGCCATTCTCAATCATGATAATGAACGATTAATCAAGACAGCAGCCACTCTCTGGTCAGGTGAAACCCTTACCTATGGTCTAGAGGGGGGAGATATTCACGGTCAATTGTTGGATAGCGCAACCCTACAAGTCAACGATTTTACCTTTCCCTTGCCCTTACCCGGTCGCCATAATGCGTTAAATTTTCTGGCGGCTTTGGCGGTTGCTCAAGTTGTGGGCTTAGATTGGAAGCTTTTGAGCGCGGGGATTAATGTCAATATGCCTGGTGGTCGGGCCCGTCGGATTGAGCTAGATAATGATATTGTTTTGCTGGATGAAACCTATAATGCCGGCTTAGAATCGATGTTAGCTGCATTGCACTTACTTCAGGAAACGCCCGCTCAGCGTCGGATTGCGGTGTTGGGAGCTATGCGGGAATTGGGAGCGCGATCGCCCGAATTTCATCGACAAGTGGGGGAAAAAGTCAAAGCATTGGATTTAGATTACCTATTAGTGTTAGACAGCCATCCTTCTATTCCCAATCTGATCGAGGGCGCGAAAGGCACTAAAATCGAATCTTTTACCACTCACGAAGATTTAGTTCAATACCTAAAGTCTTTTATGCAACGTGGCGATCGCCTTTTATTTAAAGCCTCAAATTCCGTGGGGCTGAGTCGGGTTGTTGCGGGAATTCAAAATACCAACGTCTTGGATCACTAAAGTGTTTCTAGATAACTTAATAAATCCGCCATTGCTTGAGAATTCGGTTGAAACTTCGGCATCGGCGGGGTTTTGCCACTAATGACCTGTTCAATCAATTGCGTCTGGGATTTACGTTGTGGAACGGCTTGTAAACTCGGCCCAATATTGCCCATTCCCTGTAGTCCATGACAAACACCACAGTTGGCTTGAAAAATAGCCTCCCCTCGGCTCAAATTTCCGGGTAACGATAACACTTCTTGAATATAGGGATTGGGAATTTGCGATAAATACCAACTCCCCATCAAAATTGTGGCAAGCAACAGGGCGAGAATGAAAAGGATCGCTGGACGGGCCGAAATTTTCGACTGAAGGAGGGGCTTTTCCATTGGTATGGCTTTAACGTTCTGTTAACAGTTTGCAACATTACGGGGTGCAAAAACTGTTTTTGTTAATTTTTTGCAACATTTCCGTAACACTTGCTGATTTAATCTTTCCTATCATAGATTTTTGTGAAGATTGATAAAGAAAATCTTAAGATTTGTTAAAGTGATCCCCCCGTACAATTCCAGTACAATTTTGGCTGGGGAATTTTAATATCAGTGCTTGTGTTGCGGCGGTCAATTGCTCTAATCCCATTAAACCGTTTGGGTTAAATCTGGGTATTTTTCTGAGAACTCCCAACTTGCCCAAGCATTTTCAATTCCAATGGGATGATCAATGGAGTAATGGGCCTTACTTAAAGTTTTATCAACGCGATCGCGATGTCAGCGTAAGCAAAATTCTAATTGACCTATGAATTGCCAGAACGGTAATAATTGTAATAATAGGAAGCCCCATAATCATTGCGGCTAATACTATTGGCAACTAATCCTAATAGGGGGGTTTGAGCCATTTTTAAATCATCAACGACGTGTTTAAAGACAGAGCGATCCGTTTTGCCTAATTTAAGAACAAAGACTAATCCCGTTGTGCCGGACGCTAAAATGCGTGCATCTGCAAAGTTCAACAAAGGAGGGGTATCATAAATAATCAAATCGTAAACAGAGTCCTGTTCCCAGGAATCCATTAATTCCTGCATCCGTCGGGACGTAAGTAAGCGGATCGGATCAGGCGGAATATCCCCCGCAGTCAAAATCGAAAGATTGTCCCACTGCGGAACTTTTTGGATCACTTCATCGGCACTTAACCCCGTCGCGATCACATTACTTAATCCGTGCAAATTGCTTAAGCCAAATAAGTGATGAACTCTGGGACGGCGTAAATCCGCATCGACTAAGAGTACTTTTTGTCCCATTGCCGCAGCAGCTTGAGCTAAATTGAGGGCGATGGTTGTTTTCCCATCGCTAGGGGTTGCGGAACTAATGACCAGGGAACGAATCGGGTGATCCGATCCTAGTAACCAAATGCTGGTATTTAAGGAACGAAAAGCTTCTAAAAAACCGGAAGAACGATAACTTGTTCGAGGGTTACGGGCAGGGGGCTTGGTTGGTTTACGATTGGACGAGGGGGTGGTGGAAGTCATAGGAGAGACATTGACCCCGACTAATCGTTCCATTAATTGCAGATCTTTCTGCCAAGGAATCATCCCCAAAATGGGCAGTTGTGTTGCTTCCTTGATTTCCTCAAGTGAGTGAAAAACTGGATCGAGTCGTTCTAAGAGGAAAGCGGCACCAACCCCTAGCAATACGCCTGCCATAATTCCTAAACTAATATTACGGGCAGGTTTGGGCCAAATGGGCGTATCCTCTACAGAGGGCGAAGAAATTAATTGCCAAGGGATGGTCTGCTGGGCTGAATCAATTTGCAGTTTAGCCTGAGCTTCCAGAAAACGATTCAAACTATCTGTTGCCACATTTAATTCCCGCTGTAAGTCCATATATTGACGAGCAAGGACGGGCATTTGTCTAACTTCTTTGTTAATGGCGTTTAATTCTTTCTCAACTGCCGCTAATTTAACTCGCTGGACTTGTAATTGGTTAGCCGTTTGAATAAATTGCTGATTCAAGTTTAGGCGTAATGAGCTAGGAGAGCTAAGGGAGGATTTTGCATCTGATTGATTAAAACGCGTTCCTAAAATGGCTTCTGCTTCTTGACGCAATAACGGTCTCAGATTATCTCGCTTGGCTTTGAGGGTTTGAATCATCGGGCTATCGTCGGAATAGCGTGCGGATTGCCGAGCTAACTCAATTTCAACTTCCTGTAATTGATTCAAGAGATTTTGATAGCGGGGAGATTCGCTTAGATAGCTGGAGGCTAAGGCATTGTCAGGATTGAGACCTAACTGACGTTGAAGAATGCTATACAGGGAGAGGGTTTCTCGTGTACTAATTTGTAGATCGATATATCTCGATTTTAAAGAGGATTCTAAACTGGAAAGTTCACCGGCTTTTTGCTCTGGATCCAGTAAATTATGCTGTTGACGAAAACGCTGGAGTTGGGCTTGACGGGCATTTACGCGATCGCGCAATTTGGGTAACTGTTCCTCAACAAATTTAATCCCTTGATTAATCTGAATTTTGCGTTCTTCCAAACTGTAGCGGAGATAGGCTTTAGCGAGGGCATTGAGAACATATTCAATTTTGGTGCGATCGCCGTCTAAATAGGATACTTCCAAAATCTTGGTATCTTGCAATTGATTAATTGACAAAAATGGCCGATTAGGACTCGCCAAACTCTCATAATCCACTTCTGGATATTGGGCTGAAATCTCTTCAATAATGGGATTCAGAACACTTTTACTTTTCAGTACAACAATTTGCGTATTGTAATCCACCTCCTTCGCGCCCAATTCATCTAAAACCGCTTGGTTAGTAGAATTTTGCTGAACGATGGGATCACCGACTAATAATTGGAATTTTCCCTGATAAACTTGCCGCTGTTGAAATGTCCAGAGCGAAACTAAAAAGGCGGAGCCAGCCGTGATGGCCAAAATCAGCCAAAGGCGATGTTTTAAGATAAACCAAACCTGACGCAGATTAATCTCTTCCGAAGGGCTATTTTTCCTGCTAGTCGTATAAGAAGAAACTCCTAATTCATTGACAGGGCTTTTGATAGAAGCAACTGGGTTGTTGGAACTTTCTTCCATATTTTTTCTCCGAATATAGATAATTGGTGCGTCAGGTTCTTGAGACATAGGATTTAAATGACTAATTAAGTAAATTAAGAATGGAGAATAAACCACCGCCTAAAATGGCTCCCAAAGGACTAAAAATAGTTCCAATGGTATCGGTTGTTGAGGCTAATGAGCTAGGATTCACTAAAATGACATCATTGTTACGGAGAGTCGGATTATTTTGGTCATTAATGCCTTCTCCAAAGTTGGGTTGAATACTCATCCGCGTAACGGTGCCATTCGGATTGAGCCGAATTAATTCCACATTGTCCCTATCTGCTCGTCGTGTATCAAACCCCCCTCCAGCAAGCAATCCCTGATTTAACGTGCTATTGGGTGGCAATTCAATTAATCCTGGCCGCTTAACCTCGCCGACAACATTGACGCGGATACTTTTGGGGGCAAAATTCGCGGTTGCTAGGGTATCAAATTGTTCAGGAGTCTGATTTTGTGCTTGGGCAACGGTAATCGTATCTCCATTTTGTAAGACGAGATCCTTGTCTAAATTTCCCTGTTCCAATAACTCCCAGAGATTGACCGTAATTTTTTCTTCTTGCCCCGAACGATTTTGACGACGGACTTCGATTTGGCGAATATCTGCGATCGGTTTAATGCCCCCGGCTTCCTGTAGAGCCTGGGTTAAACGTACTGGTTGACGAACACCAGTTCTCGCCGTATTACTCGCAGCACCGCCCCCACCACCGCTACCGCCGACTTCAGCACTGTTACTAGCCGCTTTAGCAGGGGTGAGTTTATAGGCACCTGGGCGCACGACTTCCCCGACGACCGCAACATTAATTTCTGAGTCAAAACGAATTCCAAAATTAGCATCCACGAGTTGACGGACTTGGGCGGGATCGTTGCGAGTTTCCGCGCTAATGACAATCGTATCTCCATCTCGTAATGTAATATTTTGGCTACTATCCCCTTTTTGGATGAGATCCCAAAGATTTAGTTGAATATTTTCGGGTTGACTAGGGGTACTGGTACGTTTTACGACAATGTTACTGACATTGGCCGAGGGGGTTAATCCGCCGGCTTGCTGAATAATATCGGTTACGGTTGGAAATTTTTGCCCTTGAGAAATAGGAAGAGTATAAGAACCAGGAGAATTGATTTCTCCCGCTAACGTAATGGTTAAAGGACGGGGTTGGAGTAGCCCAATCGTAATAATCGGACGTTTAATATATTTGGCGTAGCGTTGATTCAGGGTACTGGTTAATTGGGGTAAGGTCATGCCTTGAACTTTGAGAATCCCCACCAGAGGAAAGCTGATCGTCCCATCTACTAAGACTTGATACTCGGTTTTACTAAATTCTTCTACTTGGTAAATATCCATTCGGAGGCGATCGCCGGGCCCTAAAATATAATCTGATTCGGTGGGTTGGGCGGAAAGAGCCGGTGGCATGGGAGGAATAGCGGCTGTCGAAGTGCGATTAGAAGGATTGGGATTAGGGGTTTTGGCTAAAACGGGCAGCGGGGCTAATCCCAGCATCAGCCACACACTACCAATACAAAAACTTGTAAAACGACGAGCGCGTTGAGATTTTACGGGGGCTAGAACCAGAAAATTCATAGGAAAAACTAATCTAATCGAACTTTGTTGACTTGAAATATTGATGCTACTAAATTTTAATCTTTAATTTAAAAATTTAAAGTATCACATCTTTATGTAATGACATTGGTTAATTAAGTTACTTTAAAGAGTAATGGATTTTGTCCGAATTAGAGCTAGATAAAATGTAGACGGATGAAAAGCAAACAAAAGTTTCCGCATTTATTAGGGTCAAAATGGACGGCACGACAAAAAACGTGGGGATGGCAGCATTTCCAAGTCGTCAATCGCAAAAATCAGGCGGGTTGGGTCTTTGCAGAACTCGTTTCTTGTTGTGATCCGACGGTTCGTTTTTGGATTAATGCACGACAGCTTCAGGATCGCGCATTGTGGCAAGCCGGCTGGCAACCCTTAAACAAAGACATCACTTGTACAGAAGCAGATTTCCCTAATCCGGTATAGTATTTTTGGGTAATTTTCCTAATTTAAAAATTTTTATTTGATTAAAATTTTATGACAACCGTTCCTCAATCTTTAGAGCAGGCGATCGCCGATGCCAAGACAGCAACTCAACAAGCATTAGCAGCAGGAAGTAACCGTTTACAGATTGAATTTGTAATTCCTGAAATTGCGCTACAGGCTCAAGATTTAGCCTTAGAATTTACCACGCTGTTTCAGGATAGCGGGATTGATCTGTCGGGTTTACGGGTGATTTTTCCCGATACAGGAGCCGCCGCCCTAGCTCGACGGGATTGGGGAGAAACGGAATTTCGTTTAGGGGATTTAGGGAGCCGTTACATTCCGGTAGATCAAAAGATTTCTGAAGAAGATCAGGCTTTTCTGGTAGTTTCTCCGTCTTCTGTTGAGGTGCAAGCAGTGGAAAGACTTTGTGAGTTAGCTGGCGATCGCCCCGTTGTTTTGTTAATCCCCCAACTTGAAGATGTCTCGATTGTGGGAATTGGTTATGCTGCTCGCCAATTACGGGAACGTTTTCTCAGTATTCTAGAAACCAGTTATTATTTCCGTCCTCTTGAAGGTGCTGTTGTTGTAAAAAGTTATCCGAATCCTTGGCAAGTTTATTTGGAAAAAGGCGAAGATTACGAACTCATTGCTGAAGTTCCGACTAAGCCATTGGGAGAAGCCTTAGAAAATCTAATTTTAGAAGCGACATCCCCTGCGACCCCTGATGGTCAAGAAGCCCCCAAACCAAAAAAAGCAGGAATCTTCGCCAGCATGGGACGCTTTTTAAAGGCTCTGAATCAGTAAGTGGTTTGTTTCTCAAACATCTCAAAACTGGAAATATAATAAAAATGTTTAATGGTAAAAAACAAATACTGTTTCGATTAGGTTAAAAAGAATGAAATTTGACATTAAACTACTTGATAATCTCGATTACGATGATGTTGAACCACTTTTAGAGGATTACATTGATACTCTGATCGAGGAGTTTATCCAATCTCCCGAAGCTCAAGAGCAAATAGCAGATGATCTAGAAGAAGTTGGTAACTGGATTTATCACTTCATTGATTATGGGTATCGGTATGAAGAATTTACGTTAACCAAAATGACCCTGAGTCAGGTAAAGACCTTAATGGAGAGCCTTTTACCCCGTAAAATCACTATATTAGAAAAGTCTGATGCTGAGGATGCTATCCCTGAACTCGTTGCTTTTTGGTCTTTTTTGCAACGAGAATATCAACTTAAACAGGCCAAAGGAATTATTATTTATCTACGCAGTATTAAAGATAAGTTTCCAGACTGGATGATAGATCCTGCCCGTGGAGGGATGGCCAAAAATTTCTTTCTTAGTGGTCTACAACAAGGATTTGATATGGAGACCCAGGAAGGCATGAATAACTTTAAAGATTTTTTTAATGCTCAACTTAATCCAGAAAAGAGCTTACCAACCCATCAGAAACAAAAGCCTTCTCCAAAAAAAACGAAAGGCTTTGGAGCTTGGACTCCTAGCAAGTCTTCAGGACGAAAAAAGAAAAAGAAGTGATATTTCTTCACTAATGAGATAGGGTTTTTGTAGCTTTTGTTGCAATCTTTGGTTTTGTCGAAGGATTAATTTCCAAACGCCCATATTTGTAGTAGGCGGCACAAGCTCCTTCGGAAGAGACCATGCAGGCTCCGATGGGATTTTCAGGCGTACAGGCCGTTCCAAAAACCTTACATTGCCAAGGTTTCAGTACTCCTTTGAGAATTTCGCCACATTGACAGGCTCGATGGTCACTAACGGCTTGATAGGTAATGGGAAATTTAACTTCGGCATCAAAATCCGCATATTCAGCCCGCATTTTAAAACCTGATTCGGGAATGTATCCCAATCCTCGCCATTCAAATTGATCTCGCACTTCAAAAACTTGGTTCATGGCATTGAGCGCGATCGCGTTTCCTTGGGGCTGCACTAAACGAGTGTATTGATTTTCAACTTCACAGCGTCCCGTCACCAACTGCTGTAGCACCATCCAGATCGCTTGCAAAATATCGAGGGGTTCAAATCCTGCCACCACTAAAGGTTTGCGGTAATGGTGGGCAATAATTTGATAAGGTTCTGTCCCAATTACCATACTGACGTGGCCAGGCCCGATAAAGCCATCTAGTTGCAAATCAGGATTATTTAATAGGGCTTCTAGGGCAGGAACCACACGAACATGATTACAAAATAAGCTAAAGTTGCTAACTTTTTCTTTTTCTGCCTGTAAAACCGTTAAAGCTGTACTCGGAACCGTTGTTTCAAAGCCAATTCCAAAGAAAACCACGTTTTTGTCAGGATGATTTTTCGCAATTTGCAGGGCATCCAAGGGAGAATACACTAAACGAATGTCTGCCCCTAACGCCTTGGCCTGTAGAAGATTGTGCTTTGCGCCTGGCACCCGCATCGTATCGCCAAAGGTGGTCAAAATGACGTTATCTAATTCGGCGATCGCGATCGCTTCGTCAATCTTTCCTTTGGGCATGATACACACCGGACAACCGGGGCCATGTACTAATTCAATCATTTCGGGTAATAACGACTCTAAACCCGCTTTAAAGATGGCATGGGTGTGTCCCCCACAAACTTCCATTAGCTTGATAGGACGAGTCGGAGCCAATTGATTGGTTAGGGATTGAATTTGCTGTAATAACCCTTGAACTTTAGCAGGGTCACGAAATTCATGCAGATACTTCATGGGGTGTTAAATGCTTAAAGTCTTCAAGTTCATCAGATACCGTTAATTGCGCTAACAATTGCAACGTTTCTTGCGCTTCTAGGGGATCGAGCCGATTCAACGCAAACCCCACATGGACTAACACCCAATCTCCCAGACACGCTTCAATAGGATGGGTTTCATCAACAATACAAGCAACATTAACGGGACGTTGAACCCCACTTACCTCAACTATTGCCAATTGCAGAGCAGGGTCAAGAATTTCCGTAATTTGTCCTGGAATGCCTAAACACATAAACCGATTGATTTCATTCCTTCAATACTAACTAACTTTATTGGGATTTAGTGCCTTCAAACTCAAACCTAGCAAAAGTCTTAAGGTTTCTATCAACAAAGTTTTATCCCTAGTTATGTTGGCTGAATTACAATAACAATTAGCCCAAACAGCCCCTTAATTCATTAATACAAGTTTAAAATCGGCGATCGCCCTTTGGCATTAACACTATTCATTGCAGTCAACCTAAAAACAATGGCTCAAACACCTACGACTATTACGTTATATGAGCAAGACTATTTGCGATGGACAGAAGAAACTGCCCATTCATTACGCAATAAAAAGTTTGATTGCTTGGATTTAGAGAATTTAATTGAGGAGATCGAAGATTTGGGTAAATCGCAGAGACGAGAATTAGAAAGCCGTCTAGAGGAGTTGTTAGAACATATCCTGAAGCGTACCTACGTAAATCTGCCAGAATGTTATCGCGGTTGGGTCGAATCCGTTGATAAACAACGTCTTGCATTGAGAAGATTACTCAAAAGTTCGCCCAGTCTTAAGCCCTATTTTTGGGAAATATTTGATGAGGCTTATTATGATGCCTTGAGGATTGTTGCGAGAAGTTATCCTCAAGTTCAATTCCCTAAACAATGGCCCTTTGAACAGAGTATAGAAGCTTTGTTGACAACGGATTTTTGGGAAGCGGTGTAATTGGTCAGCGATCGCGTACCAAATTCTGCCAATAAGGGCTATATTATAATCTCTAAGACCCCATTTTAAGTTATTAATCAAACTGAACATCTAAAAATTAAGGATGATAGGTCGTGGAATGGGAGAGTCAAACGACCAAACTTTGGAGAGAAAGCGACATTAATGGAAGCCTTTAGCCCAACCCCGCCCGATTGGATAAACGATGCTATTCATTCCTTCGATTTTCGTTGCCCCAAGTGTCGGGAAACGGCCCGCAAAGCAGAAAGGGTTTGGATTAATCGGCGATCGCCTGTGATGACCGAAGATTATCGACGGAAATGGCAAGAATTTTATCAGTGTGAATGCGGTCAAAGTTGGTGGGGATGGAGTAGCGATCGCCCCCCGTCGGATTTAGCCCGATCAATTGAGTAAGCATTCGATAACAAAACCAGATATTCTACTAAATAGCCACTTCCAGACACATCGATAACATGGAAATTTCCAAGATTCTTATTGCCAATCGTGGGGAAATTGCCCTGCGAATTTTGCATAGTTGTGAAGAATTAGGGATCACAACGGTCGCTGTTCACTCCACCATTGACCGTCAAGCACTCCATGTTCAGCTCGCTAACGAAAGTGTCTGCATTGGCCCTCCCCCCAGTAGCAAAAGCTATCTCAATATTCCCAATATCATTTCGGCAGCCCTGACCCGTAACGCCACAGCAATCCATCCTGGCTACGGATTTTTGGCAGAAAATGCTCGTTTTGCTGAAATTTGTGCCGATCATAAAATTACCTTCATTGGGCCGACTCCCGACGCGATCCGCGCAATGGGGGATAAATCCACGGCCAAAAAAACGATGCAAAAAGCAGGCGTTCCCACTGTTCCAGGCAGTCCCGGTCTGATCGAATCTGAACAGGAAGCCTTAAGACTTGCTTCAGAAATTGGCTACCCCGTTATTATTAAAGCCACAGCAGGGGGCGGGGGTCGGGGAATGCGTTTAGTGCGGGAAGAAAGCGAATTCCTGAGAATGTTCCAAGCGGCCCAAGGGGAAGCAGAAGCCGCCTTTGGGAATGGAGGGGTTTACTTAGAAAAATTTATTGAACGCCCTCGCCATATTGAATTTCAAATTCTGGCGGATAGCTATGGCAACGTTATTCATTTAGGAGAACGGGATTGTTCGATCCAACGCCGGCATCAGAAATTATTAGAAGAAGCCCCCAGCCCCTTTTTAAATCCTAAACTACGCCAAAAAATGGGAGACGCAGCCGTTAAAGCCGCTAAATCGATTAATTATGTCGGTGCAGGCACGGTTGAATTTTTGGTCGATGGCTCAGGTGATTTTTATTTCATGGAAATGAATACTCGGATTCAAGTCGAACATCCTGTTACCGAGATGATTACGGGCTTGGATTTAATTACTGAACAGATCCGCATTGCTCAAGGCGAAAAGTTAAGTTTGACGCAATCTCAAGTGAATCTCAATGGGCACGCGATCGAGTGTCGGATTAATGCCGAAGATCCGGATCAGAATTTTCGCCCCCATCCTGGTAAAATTAGTGGCTATCTGCCGCCTGGTGGCCCCGGTGTGAGAATTGATTCCCATGTTTATACCGATTACGAAATTCCGCCTTACTATGATTCCTTAATTGGTAAGCTCATTGTTTGGGGCCCCAATCGGGCGATCGCGATCAATCGGATGAAACGTGCTCTCAAAGAATGTGCTATTACCGGAATTCCCACCACGATTGATTTTCATCAAAGAATTTTAGAAACGCCTGCCTTTTTAGAAGGAAATGTTTACACAAACTTTATTGAAGAGCATTTAATGAAAAGTCAAAAATAGCTCAGAATTTTGGAATTCATCGTTAATTTTGGGGGCTAAGTTCATGATTTTTATGTTTTCTGAATCTGCCATAGATTTCAATTGTCAACCGTTTTGTAAATTCCAGAAACGGTAAATTTTTAAAATTAATCGGGCAAGTTAATTAAAGATTAACCGCCTCTTCTCCCGACTCCTCATTACTATTTTTTCTTTCTACTCATGCCTGATTCAGCGTCTTCTTTTGCCAGCTATTATCATGAGCGAACCAAGTATCATCCCGACACGATCGCCGCAAAAAATAAAGTTTTAGACTGGGGAAATCAACCCTCAGTTTTTAAAGAATATAAAATTGGGACAATTTACGACCTCCAACCCTATTTGTCTCCCTCCCAAGGGCGTGACCCGGATACGGAAAGTTGGGAACGAATTTCTCGACTACTAGCCTGTAGTTACGGCTTAACGGCCAAAATTGCGACGATGGGCAATCCGATTTATTTGAGAACGGCACCGTCAGCAGGCGGACTCTATCCCGCAGAGGTATATTTAATTTCCAGAGGAACAAAACTTTTACCCGCCGGTTTATATAGCTATCAGCCCTTAACCCATACCCTCGTTCACTTTTGGGTGAGTGAAGTCTGGACTAAGCTTAAAGAAGCCTGTTTTGGGCACTGGGCTTTAAAACATACCAATTTAGCATTGGTAACCACGGCTATTTTTTATCGTTCTGCCTGGCGATACGAAGACCGAGCTTATCGACGTATTTTTCTAGATACAGGGCATCTTTTGGGAAATATTGAGCTAGCAAGTGCTTTATATGGCTATTTTCCCCATTTAATTGGGGGATTTCGGGATGCTGCAATGAATGAATTGTTTTATTTAGATTCCCATCAAGAAAGTGTTCTCACCGCGATCGCCCTAACGGATTTACAAGCCACCGCCTTTCCACCGACAGAGAAAAAACAAACCGCTTTACCTTCTCCCGTCCATCGCAATATTCCTCCCGTTGCCGATGGGGAATTACTAACCCAGTTTCATCAAGCCACCGAGATTCAAGAGTTTAAGCAGGATGATGAATCCTCTGAACTAGCCCCCAGTAGCTCAGGAAACGATAAATATAATTTTCCGTTTTGTTTGAAAATTTCTACCCTATCCCCTCCTATCCATTGGGGGAAATATTTAGTAGAGTTAGAAAAAACCATTCTTTATCGACGCTCGACCCGCGCTTATACCGGAGGCAATCTCACGTTTGATGAATTAAAAGCCTTACTGAGCTTTACCTATCAACCCCAGGACTATGAATCACAAAATCTACCGCTTAATCCCGATTATTTTGATTTAAGTTTAATTCAAACGTTTATTGCTGTTTCTGGCGTAACCGGATTGGAAGAGGGTTGCTATTATTACGCCCCTCAAGCCCAAGAGCTACGACAAATTCGCTTTAAAAATTTCCGCAAAGAACTACATTATCTCTGTTTGGGACAAGATTTAGGACGGGATGCCAGTGTTGTTATTTTTCATACGGCTGACCTAGAACAAGCAGTTCAGAAATACGGCGATCGCGCTTATCGTTACTTGCATTTAGATGCCGGCCATTTAGGACAACGGTTAAATCTAGGTGCCATTCAACTGGGGCTAGGGGTCAGTGGAATTGGTGGCTTTTTCGATGATCAAGTTAATGAAGTCTTGGGAATTCCTGAGGATGAAGCCGTACTTTATATCACAACCCTTGGCCGTCCTCGCCTTTCAAATTAAAATTTGTTTATAAATTAAATTCATCAAAAGCTATTTATAGCATAACTTTGCTGCAATTATTGAGTAACACCCCTTAGCCTCCCCCCTATTCAAAACCCCTTGACAAGTGTTATACCAACTATAATATTATGCGCTTACCTGGCGAGCTTGCCTTTAATTTCATCCTCATAAATCATGTCAGATCCTCAATTTAACGGTGTTAACCTTAGCCGATATCCTTTAATCGAAAATCCCCTTGCGCCCCAACAAGAGGCTTTTGAAGAGGAAGAAGAGCTTGATCTGCGACAAATATCAAAAATCATTCGTCGTCGAGGCTGGTTAATGGCGTTAGTGGGAGTCGGCGTTAGCCTGTTGGTTGGCTATAAACTGATGCAACGTCCTCCCATTTACCAAGAAAAGTTTCAACTGCAAGTTCAGCCTCCGGGAACGGATTTAGCCAATCCTTTAGCAGGAGCACAAAGCTTAATTTCTGGATTAAATTTAGGGCGAGATGTTTCTTACTACGATACACAAATTGAAATTCTTTTAAGTAGCAAACTTCTATCACCTATCGTTAATCAGGTCAATAAAGAATATTTTAAAGATCCAGCAAATAAGGATTTCTTCCAAAGTGGGAATCCAGAAAAAGAATTTGACTTAGAGTACTTACTAGAGCAGTTAAAAATCAACCGAGCGAAAGAAACACAGGTTTTAGAGATTAGCTTTCAAGATAAGGATCCCAACCTAGTTCAATTTATTTTAGAAAAATTATCTAAAGCCTATTTAAACTATACATTAGAAGATCAAACAAACAAATCGCGACAACAACTCTCTTTCGTAGATAAGCAAATCCCAGCAATCAAACAAAGATTAGCGAATTTACAGAAAGAATTACAAAATTTTCGACTCAAAAGTAATTTTGTTGAGCCTCAAGCTCAGGGTCGAATTATTTCAGAAAGTTTAATTGAACTCAATAGAGGTAAGCAAGAAAACGAGGCTGCGTTAAATCAAGCGATCGCCCTATATAGCAATCTGCGCCAGCAATTAGGTATTAATGAAACTCAAGCGATCGCCTTAAATGCGCTGACTGAATCTTCCCGTTATATGGGGCTTTTGAATCAATTACGGGAAATCGATAGTAAATTAGCCGCTGCATCCACCCAATATACCGATGAAAGCCCTATTATTCAACAATTAAAAGCAGAACGAGACAACTTATTGCCGTTAATTAAACAAGAAGCATCAATTGCCTTAAAAGGATTGCCCGTTGATACTGAACAGTTTAGTCAGGACTTTGTGTCACCCAATAGTATTCGTTCCAGCTTAGTGCAACAACTCCTCGCCGCTAATAATCAACTTCGGCAAATGCAAGCGCGCCAACAATCCCTAACGGCTACCGAACAGCAAATGCGCCAAGAAATACAAAAGTTTGCCAATAGTTCGGGAAGATACGCAGAGCTTACGGGGGAAATTGAAATCGCTACCCAAAGCTTAAAATCGCTGATGGAAGCCCGACAATTATTGGAAGTCGAAGCGGCAAGACAGTTTATCCCCTGGAAACTCATTTCAGAGATCCGTACCCCCGAAAAACCGACAAGTCAATTAGTTCGCAATCTTTTGCTGGCTCTTCTCGCCGGTATCGTTTCTGGGGTGGCAGTCGGCCTACTAGCAGAAAGTTTAGATAGAAGTTTCCATACCCCTGAAGAATTGGCGGAAGAAACGGGTGTTGCTGTGCTAGGAACGATTCCTTTTCAACCTCAAATGCCTCGTTTTCAGAATAAAAAGCAGAAACCCTTTGAACAACCCCCTGCTAATTGGGCAGGTTTTTTAGAAGCCTTCTCATTTCTCTATACAAATCTTTTCTTTATCCGAGAAAAAAAATCTTGTCGTTCTTTGGTGATCACGTCTGCTATTCCTGGAGATGGGAAATCAACGAATGCTTTTTATCTCGCTCAAGCTGCTGCAAACATGGGTCAAAAAGTCTTGTTAGTTGATGGAGATCGTTACTTCCCGCAACAAGAACGTTGGTCATTATTAGCCAAAATCCACGGGCAAAACGTTGAACCGATTCAACTTGAAGCCGACAAAAAAGAACGAGCTAATCAAATTATTCCTGTTCCAATGGCAGAAAACCTCTATGTCGTTCAAGCGGCTGGAAAATGGTTTAATCCTTCTGAACTTGTTAATTCCAGAAGTTTAGCGATGTTTATTCAAAAATGGGAAGCAGAATTTGACTTGATATTAGTAGATTCTCCGCCTATTTTGGGGGTATCCGATACTAAATTATTGGCTAATCAAACAGACGGCGTATTATTAGTTGTTCGCTTAGATAAAACGAGTCGAGAGCTGGTTAAGGAAGTTTTATTAGAATTAAAAATCTCGAATATTCCCCTGTTAGGTCTAGTCGCTAATGGAGCAAAACATGCGGGACGGAAAGACTATTACTATTACAATTACTATCGCAAGGCAAGAACGACTCAAAGATCGTTGTAAAAAAAATAGATTCTTTTTTATGTGACGGTAAAGCGTATCTATTGCTACTTAAATTTGCAGAAATGGGAAACGCCGATGGACTCACAAAATATTAGGGTAGGCCGTAACACCGAGAGATTAAGCTGTGCAAATTCACAAAAAAGATTCTGAAGTTAAAACTATTTTCAGCCTCAGAATCTTATTAATTACACTCAAATATTAATCGTCAAAGTGCTTAATAATTGCTTGAGCAAATTCTGAGCATTTTAAAGGCGGTTCAACAGGCGGAGTCATAAGTCGCGCTAAGTCATAGGTAACTTCCCGATTCGCGATCGCGGATCCGATTCCTTTTTTGATCAAATCAGCCGCTTCTTGCCAACCCATAAATTCCAACATCATGACCCCTGAAAGAATGACAGAGCCAGGATTAATACGGTCTAAGCCTGCGTGTTTCGGAGCCGTTCCGTGAGTTGCTTCAAAAACCGCACAGCGATCGCCGATATTTGCCCCTGGTCCCATCCCTAAACCCCCGACAATGGCTGCCGCCGCATCGGATAAATAATCCCCGTTTAGGTTCATGGTTGCCAGAATAGAATACTCATCAGGACGGGTTTGGATTTGTTGGAAAATACTGTCAGCAATACGATCATTGACCATGATTTTGTCTTTCCATCTGCCATCACCGTGAGTTTCCCAGATAGAGTCGAGAACAGATTTTACTTCATCACAAATGGCTTGCTTTTTCTCTACCGTTAAGGAATCATAGCCAGGATCGATTTGGTGAGCATTTTCTTCGATGGTGATATTGGGATTTCTTTCTTTGTTGCTTAAAATCCAAGATTCCCGTTCCGTTACACAAGCATCTCGAAATTCATTAACGGCAACTTCATAGCCCCAATCCCGAAACGCCCCTTCAGTGTATTTCATAATGTTGCCCTTATGTACCAAGGTAACTTGATTTTTGGGCTTGGGTAAACGGAGGGCGTGTTGGAGAGCGCGACGGACTAGGCGTTGAGACCCTTTTTTACTAATCGGTTTAATGCCAATGCCTGCATCGAGGGGAATTTGCTTTTTGCCGTGTTCGGGAGTCGCCGGAATTAGATCGGTGTTGAGATAGTTAATTAATTTTTCGGCGATCGCTGACCCTTCTTTCCATTCGATCCCCAGATAAATATCTTCTGTATTTTCCCGATAAACAATAACATCGAGTTTTTCAGGATAACGGTGAGGGGAAGGTGTACCTGCATAATAGCGACAGGGACGGACACAGGCATAGAGATCAAAAATTTGACGCAACGCAACGTTAAGCGAACGAATTCCACCGCCAACTGGTGTAGTTAACGGGCCTTTAATGGCAACCCCATAGTCTTGAATCGCAGTGAGCGTATCTTGGGGTAAGTACTGATAGGTTCCGTACAAATCACAGGCTTCGTCCCCTGCATAGACTTTAAACCAGTTAATTTTGCGCTTGCCACCGTAGGCTTTGGCGATCGCGGAATCCATCACCATTTGAGCAGCCGGCCAAATATCCACCCCTGTCCCATCTCCCCGAATAAACGGAACAATCGGATCGTCGGGAACAATTGGCTTACCGTCTTGAAACGCAATTTTGGAGCCACTAGTTGGAGGGGTAATTTTTTCGTACATAAGTTCTTGAGAAGAGATCGTGACTACCGAATTTTAACCTCTTACTGCCCTCGGAATTGCTACGATGGTTACGAAGCCAGTAATGTGAACTTTGATTACGAAATAAGTAGTCAAAAGAATTTGACGGTTTTAAATCCCTACTAATACAGCATTTTGCTAAAAAAGTTTATGATTGCGTATTCTTGGCCCCTTTAGCAGCAATTAGTGCATAAAACGGATCTTGTCCCATCATACCTAACATTTGCAGAAAGCTGGGAATAGAAGCGGTTTTAGTAATCACTTCGGGTGGAGTAAATCCAGAAATGCTTTGAAAGTAAGATTTGACCAATTGAATATGACTTAAATCGGTTCCCTCTCGCCAGGCAGCGATCGCTTTTTGATAAAACATCCGATTGGAAAAACTGACAATGACCAGACCATTGGGTTTGAGAATGCGATAGATTTCGCTAAAAATCGCCTCAGGATATTGGAGATACTGGACAGAAACCGCCATTAACACCGCATCAAAATCGTCATCCGGTAAGGGCAACTGGGGAGACTGATTGAGATCTTGAACAAAATAATGATTTAAACGGGGATTTTTGCCGAGTTCTTCCCCATTCATGCCGTGACCTTCCACATGGGTAAATTCTAGATCATCGGGTAAATGGGAAACCCAACTACTCATTAAATCTAAAATACGGCTGTGGGGTTTAAGGTGATCGCGGTAAAGATTGGTCAGTTGATCAATAAAATTGTCGTCAACGTGGGTCACAAAACGGGGAAATGCATAAAAATCTGCATCGTTAGTCGTGTCCAGTTTGCTGCGATCGTCAGGATGGAGAATCAGCATAGGGTTGAATAGCATAAACAACGCAGTTTCGCTTCTATTTTACCCTTGATTCCCAATGGATCCAAAGAGCCAAAGATTGAAAGGGGTCTTAATCCCATTTATCCCCTTCCTCTCCCTGAGCTAATCGGGCAGATTGTTGATGATACAGTGTTTGCAATGCTTGATGCTTTAAACGACGGGAACTGCGACGGTATTTTTTTCGGGCTAATTTCGGCTCATAATCCTGCTGACCCTCCGCGTTGGTAATGGTTTTCAAGTTGGATTCTTCATCGCTAGTTTGCTGTTGTTGGGCTTCATGCTCCAGAGACTCTTCCAAAAATTTAAGGTAATGCTCATACCGTTCCCAATCGCCTCGAACTACACAATGGGGTTCTTCTCGATGGAGACAATCATTAAACTGACAATGGCTTGTTTCCAATTGTTTTCTCGCTTCAGGGAAAGTGAAAATTAATTGGGCGGGCGCAATGTCTAGATCGGGCTGATTAAAACCTGGGGTATCTGCGAGTAATCCCCCTGTCGGCAGTTCAAACAATTCTACATGGCGGGTGGTATGGCGACCTTTTTGGAGTTTGCCTGACACTCGATTCACCCGTTGTTGAATGCCTGGAATGAGGGTATTGATTAAGCTCGATTTACCCACCCCCGAAGGCCCTGCCATCAGCGTAATTTTGTTATTTAATATTTCTAATAGCTGATCGATGCCCTGTTGCTGGTGAATACTGATGAATAAGGGCTGATAGTTCCATTTTGCTAAGCGTTCTTGCCATTGCGCTTGCGCTTCTGGGGAAATTAAATCCTGTTTATTCAAACACAAACACAGATCTAAATCCGTAGATTCAGCTTTAACTAAAAAACGACTCAGTTGCCAGCTTTCTAAAGGCGGTTCGGCTAGGGAAAAGACCAGTAAGATTTGATCGGCATTGGCCACTGGAGGACGAGAGAGTTCGTTTTTTCGGGGTTCAACAGCCGCGATCGCCCCTTGTTTATTGACTGGATCGCTATCTTCGATCCAAACCCGATCCCCTACCATCACGGATTGACCAATTTTTTTAAGCCGCGATCGCCGAGTACACAGCAGAAGAGGCAAAGGGGACTGATCCAACCGAACCTGATAAAAATTCGCTTGGATTGCAATGACCGTTCCCAGTTCTGCTTTAGCCACTCCAGATTAAGAAAAGATTACAAATTGTCAGGGACACGGATCGTCAACTTAAAAAAAGTCGCTTCTTCCGTCATCTTCTGATCAGTGTAACCTTCCATTATCAGGCTAGGGGGAACTTGTTCAATTGGCTCCCCCGGATCAAGCCACACTTCTAAGACCTGCCCCACTGACATTTGGGCTAATTTTAATTTAGTCCGCACAAAATTAATCGGACAGGGGGTGCCGCGCAGATCTAAAATGACAGGCTCAGTGGCCAGAGACGGAGTTTTAGAAGACTGGCTCATTTATGAAACAGGCCTCCTAAGAATCCTTCCAATCCTCCTTTACCGTGGCTTTCTCCCTTAATTTGGGCTAATTTTTCGAGTAATTCCCGTTCTTCTGTACTGACCTTGGTGGGAATATTGATTTTTACGGTTATCAGGTGATCCCCCCGTAAGGTCGCATTCCCTAATTTTGGAACCCCTTTACTCTCAAGCGTTAACACCGTATTGGGTTGGGTTCCAGCGGGAATGGTTAACTCTTCTGGCCCATCTACCGTATTGACAGAGATCCGACAGCCTAAAATGGCCTGTAAATAACTAATGGTAATTTCTGAGCGGATATTAATCCCTTCACGGGTAAACTCGCGATCGCTTTCTACCATTAAATAGACATACAAATCGCCTGGTGGGCCGCCCCGTAGTCCTGCATCCCCTTCTTTAGAAACTCGCAGACGGGTTCCATCATCCACCCCAGGCGGAATAGAGATTTTAAGTTTTTTAGTTTCTTGCTTACGGCCTGCACCACCGCAACTTTCACATTTTTCGGCGATCACTTCTCCCGTCCCATTACAGGTTGGACAAGCCGATACCTGAGCAAAGCTACCAAAAGGAGTGCGAGTTGCCCGTCTCACCTGCCCAGTTCCATTACAGGTCGAACAAGTACGTGCGCCTGTCCCTGCTTTTGCTCCCGTTCCATTACAAACTTGGCAGGATTCTAAATGGGGAATGCGAATTTCTTTTTCTCCCCCAAAAATCGCTTCTCGGAAATTCAGTTTCAGGTCTAAGCGGAGATCATCGCCTCGCATTGGGCCCGTGCGTCGTCGTGTCGCACCCGCACCCGCAGCACCGCCAAATCCCCCAAAAATGGTTTCAAAGATATCAGCAAAGCCGCCCATATCTCCATAATCGAAACCAGCCGCGCCCGTGCCACTGACCCCTGCTTCTCCAAATCGGTCATAGCGTTCACGGGTTTCTGGCTCCGAAAGCACTTCATAGGCACGATTGACTTCTTTAAAGCGGTCTTCCGCTCCCGGTTCTTTATTGACATCAGGATGGTATTTTCGGGCTAATCGACGGTAAGCACGTTTAATATCTTCTTTGCTAGCGTCCCTGGAAACGCCAAGGATTTCATAATAGTCCGCTGCCATAAGGCCTTACTCTAATGTTTCTCGTGAATATCGGTTTATAGGGGCTTAGTGTTTACTGTAGCAAACTCTTGGCAAAACTTCATGATCACTTGGATGAAAACTCTGAGTTTTCTGAATCGGCAACACAATCAGAGGAAGCAATATAATCTCAATGATGGCAGATTGAGGAAAAAATGTCTGTATTGAAAAAAGCCGCTTTAAAAGAAATTTCAATTTATGATTTTTACGTTCGTTTCTTGAGCGGATTCTTCAAATTCTAAAGCCTCGTTAACTTTGTTAATTTCTTCTTCTAGGATTTGAATAGCTCCGCTAATTCGCAGTAATGTATCCCTCAGATTAGACTGTTTAGTTTCTAATTCTGTCATCATTTTTTGGCCTGCTTCAAATTCGCTTTTGAGTTGGGTTAGGCGTTCTTCGAGTTGTTCTTTCATGGAGTTAGGCTCCTTTAACTTTGGTATTGGCTGTCATAAATGTACCCGTCCCTGAATATTGGGGAGTGCCATCGGGGATTGGCCCGGCTGGTGTGGGTTGTTGAGCAGGAACCGTTACTTGAAATTTAGCAGTAAACGTGGCTCCTTTGAGTAGAACTGCTTTGCTTCCCGATTTGTTTTTCTTTGCTTTTTGGTTTCCTGCTAGGGATTGAATAGAAAGAATGCCGACACCGGGAATACTATATTGCGGGGTCATGTAGGGGCAACCGGGCACGATTACTTTTTTTTCATCCCCATCAACGCAAACCAATTTACCGTTAATTTTTGTTTTTCCTGTACCGATTAAGTCGCCTGGACGGACTGTAACAATTGCTTGTCCAAAGGTGGGGTTAAACATGGCTTTATCGCCTGTGATCAAGATAAAATCAGACATTTTAAAATATTTTGAATTGTTTGATAATCGTTTTTTAGCTTATTTCACAGCGAATTTCCTGAAGAATCGTAGATGTTTTGCCAATAGTTTAGCCGTTATTGTCAATAAGTGGATCGCCAAATTGTTTGGCTAAATCCTGTCTTAACCCTTGTCCAATATAAAGTTTTAATAGGGCTTCATCGGATAGGTTGCGACTAGCGGCAATTTTTTTGAGGGAAGCTAAGGTGTCGGTCGGAATGGTTAGAGAGATTTGTTCTTGAGGACGAGGATGTACTTTTAGGGTTAACTCATGAGTCAAATTGTTCATAAAATCATCATGACATTTCATAGAGATTTGATTCATAAAGCCAAATCAAATTAATTATAAAAACTATTTAATTTAGTCGTACATCAACTTTATTTTGATAAGTTACTTGATTCTGAAAGCCTTACCAAAATAAGCTTGTAGAATCTTATTACGTTTCATTTTGAGCTTGACAAACTGCTAGTGTTTTTATCCATTCGCACTTTAAATTTAGACTTTCTGAAACCCTTATCTAGTAAAGCTCGATTTTTTTATCCTTAGACCCAGCGTAAAAAATTTGTGATACTAAAAACAAACTATTAGTGATTGTTATGACACCATTTTCCACAGGATTAAGAGAATAATTCCATAATCTAATGTCCTCTCTAAAGTTTAATAATGAAAGCCAACACATAAAACGGCGGCATATTTTCATGAGATTGACTCGATCCATTATTTTGAATTGATATCCCAGTTGTTACTGAATTGGTGTTTTTACTCATATCATCGCCACTACCAGCATCACCTTTTGATAGTTCGCTAGTATAGTTTCTGTCATCAGTTCCCTGCAGTTGCCTGCTAGCTGTCCATGTGTGCGCGTGCCCTGGATCTGTTATGCCATGATTGTGAGTAGGCATTTCTGCGACTGTCAAAGTATGACGTTCCACGCCACCAGTCCCACCTCTTGTACGATTCGTTAGTCCACTACCCTGACCACTGCCCAATATAAATCGACCCCGTAAATCGGGTCTTCCTCCTTGCCCATCACACAAAGCCCACCCACTTGGAATCCTTGTTTCATCTCCAGACCACATCACAATCATGCCTGTAATGATAATCGCTGATATCGGAATACGAGCAACATCTAACACTCCAGAATTAATATTTACCGCATCAATCTTTCCTGTAATTGTACCAGTAACTTTTAAATTGCCATTAACTTCTAAATAATCCCATAATTTAACACAGCGACCTTCTGGGGTTCCTGCTCTTCCAAGAATCATTAAAGCATTATGGCTAGAGGCATTTTCAATAGCAGCATAGCCTGTTGTATTACCAAAAGCTGTATGAGTATGATCAGTTTGCGTAAAATAAATATCCGAACCTCCTGCTATTATTCTGTTATCTGCTGTCAAACTGCCAGTAACTTTTAAATTGCCACTAATTTCTAGTTTTTCAGATGGTGTTGTTGTTCCAATCCCGACATTACCACTTGGTTTAAGTCTCATAATTTCTGTACCGTTTGCAGCCTCTCCAGACGGTACATGAATAAATCGCAAATCATCTTGTGGATCATCTTCCCAAGCAATAACAGGATCTTTTCGGTTTGATCCTTCATCTTTTAAACCAATAAAAAGATTATCGCTATCCCAAAGAATACTCATGCCTCGTGTCATCCAAGCACGAGTTCCTCCAGAAGCATCCTGACCAATTTTTAAGACATTTGTAACTGTTAAATTTTCTGAATTAATATTTACCGCATTAATTCTTCCTGTAATAGTTCCCGTTACCGTTAAACTACCATTTAAAATCGCCAGATTAGGATTAGCATTTCCCCCCGATCGCAGCGTTAAATCATTACCCGTCGCATTCGGTAAAAAGACCCCAGAATAATCACGAATACTGAAATCTAACTTGAGAACAGTATCAGTAATAGAAACTTTGGCCAACTTAACACCATCATTAGGAGTTGTGGGCGCAAAAACAATCGTTGGTTTTTCTTGCCAGCGAGTACAACTTTCCTTATTATCTTTCTGTTGTTCAACCTGTTTTTCTTCTCCATAACTAATATATAATTCTCCATTCGTAAGAGTGCCAAACTTAGAAAAATTTAAATTGTGTTTAAGGACAATTAAATCTCCATTGCTATTAATAGCAGATCCAGATTTTATTTGTACTTCTTGTTTATCTTTAATTACCTCTACTTCCAAGCCTTCAATAATGCCAGAAACATGAAGACTTTGGTGATGATATTTTTGCCGCTCAATGAAGTATTTTTGCTCAGTTTCAAAATCATCTTCCAGTAAGAATTGACCAGGAAAATAATTAGGGCGGGAATCAATAAAATTAGTAAAATCCGATTTTGCTTTAGGCATGGTTTAGTTCCTATAAAAATAAATCGTTAGAATAACTTGATTAATAGTTAGTGTTAGTGCTACTGAGTTCCTAAAACAGTAAAAACAGTACCTTTTGTGTCTTTGGTAATGATTTTTCCATTCTCTTCATAACAAATCTTTAAAGTATCTTTAGGAGGGACAGCCGCTAATTTAAAATCTAAATCTTGTTCAAACAGATTAAAAGTTACTGGAATTTGATTAATATTCATTTTAACAGTAACACTCGCTTTGCCGCTAGTCTCAACATTGTTAAGATTTTTAATGATTAACTTTAATTTATTTGAAACATCGAGAAGCTGTGGGTAGCTAAGCTGACGTTTAATGATTATTTTGTTAACTTGAATAATCGTTTCGGGTGTGAGTAAATGATAGCTAGAATTCTCATCTTGAAAACAAACAGTAATTTGGTTAAGAATATTTTCTGTGAGTGGTTCAGGTTGATTGATTTGTAAAGTAGCCTCTAATTCAAATTTTTGCATGATAGGTAAGTCAAATAAAATGAAATTATAGGGGTTTGTCCAAAGAGACTTCGTGATTTGCATCCCGGAAATTTCAGGAGCTTGAGCTTGTTTTAGAATGGTATTCCCGCCAATGATCTTACCTGATTTGTCCTGACTACACAGTTTGAGAACGGGTGATAAATTCAAAGGTTGTTCTAATAAGATAGTCTCTTTTTTATTACCATTAAGTTCAAAAAAAAGTGTTACCTTTAAACGTCCTAGAAAGAAATTATCGGTTTGATTAGATAAGATAACATTAAAACCTCCTAAATTATCTAGAAATTGCTGATAGGTTATTTGCTGTTTAACATAAAAAGCTTGATCATCTGTGGCAATTAACGAAGAATAGGGGGTGATTTCAGTAGTATTTCCTTGAATTTTAACAACTAACTGTTTGGACAAAATTTCTAATTTGTCTCGCGTGATTTGCTGCGGAATAATTGCAACCTTTAAAGTAAAATCTTGAGTTTTAAGGTCATTAAATAATTTAAAAGGATAGTTAACCTGCGATCGCTTGGTCAACTGCATTGTCGGCACAAGAATTTTTAGTGAATAAAAGGTATGGGCTGGTTTTTCTTGGTCGATAATAGCCTTAGCAATCCTAGACTGTCGCCAATACTTTTCAGGATCGCGGTCATTTAACGTTAATTGAACCTGAAAATAATGGGGGAAATTATCAAACTCGTCAAATATTTTAACCTTATCCCCAAAACCTGAATTGACTAGATAAAGCTTTAAAACTTCGGTCAAGCCATCTTTTGTTCCTCTTTTTTGATATAGTCTAACAATTTCCTGAATAAATGCTCGTTTAGCCTTTATTTCCCAATCATCTCGTAAACTTAAGGCAACCCAACCCGCTAACCAAGGCAAAAATTGCTCTGGAGTTTCTTGAGGATCAAAATAAGTTTCAACTCGATTAATAACTTCTTCTAATCCAGAAACATTGTCGCTATTTCCTTGAATGATTTTTTCATCGCTGGGTAAATCCTTCACTCCCGAAAGAACTTTTTCAAAGGCTAATAAAAACCTACCCATAAAGGGATCTTCCTGAAGAATAGCAGGTAAATATTGCAGATAGCTACTAACTAAATCAGATTTGTCTAGATTCATTGCCAACCTTCACCTCGATTTTAATTGTTGCAGTTTGAAATTCAATCAATTGGTCATCATCTAACTTAATTTCAGTGATCTCTGTTTCAGATTTTTTTTCTAAATCAATTATTTCAATTTTTTGTTCTGGGTTAATAATTAATTCTTTTACATAATCTACGCCAGATAAATTATCCAAAAGTTGATACAATTCTGATAGATAAATGTTGCGTCCAAAGGGATAGCCTTTGCCTTGCCAATATTTTCCTGATCGCAGAGGATGAAAATAATTTTTTAATTCTTCCTGAGCATTGTTTTTAACATCTTCTGGCTTGATGCCATCTTCAATCACTAAAGTTGTTTTGAGATTAACTGGCACATACTTAGGATCGACTAGATGAATACGAGTAGTTAGTAATCTTCGTTGATCTAGAAATTGAAAGAGATTTGGATAGGAGTTAGTTTCTTCTTTAGTTTTTTGTTCATTCTTATTAACAACAACTAGGGTAATATGAGCTTTTGCATTCGTTTGATCTCGATTTCTAAGCGGTAAACAGTGAACCCTAGCTATGGATTCTTTTTCGGTAAACTCTGTTGAATTTTGCCACTCTTCAAGGATGAGTTTTTTGTAATCTTCTATTGTGACGGCCCGATAGGTTTCTCTTAACTCTAATAAGGTTTTTCTAATTTCAAGCTGGAGTTTTTTTTGTTTTTCTTCCGCAGATTCATTCGGTAAAGTCCACTTTTCTCCTTTTAATAGGCTGAGAAAACTCGCATAATTTTGATCGGGGATTTGATTAACTTGATAAAGTATCATTTCTGTCAACCAAGCAAATAATTCGATCAGAATAATTCCTGTATCCGTTGGATTATGGTCAGTCCATTCAGGATATTCTAAGGGAATAAGCGCGATCGCCTCTTGCACCAAATCACCATAGCTTTGATCATCTAAATTAGGTAACGGTAAATTCATAATTTAATTGCCTCCAGAAGATGTCAAATGAATAACATGATTCCCCGAAAAAATTAAGGAGTCGGCCGCTAGTTCGGGGGATTCGGGATCGGGATCAATCTGCAATAAATCCACATGATCAACCCCAGAAATGGACTGAATGAGTGCGTAAAAATCAGATTTTTTGGGATAGCGTCCAAATCGCCAACCGTCTCCACTTCCTCCTGTGAGGGGATGTAAAAAAGACTCTAAACGCTGATTAATTATCTCTCTTAAACGATCTAATCCTTGATAAGTTGTGGGTGTGATAGTAGCAGTTATAATAATTTCTTGCCATTGGGGAACAGTGACAGTGAAATCTAAGATTGCCTCGCAACGCGATCGAATATAGCTTTCAACTTTTTCTAATAACGCTAAACTTGGGTTGGGTTGACGTTCTTTGCTATTGGGTAAAATGATTAATTTAACTTTTCCTGAATTATTATTAATGCTTTGTATCATGCTTTTAAATTCATCGGGTTTGGCAATTTGTGTCCTTTTGCTTTGGAGATAGTCATCAAATTTTATATCTGGCTGAGTTGGCTCTAACCAGAAATCTCCATTTAAGGCACTAAATTGTTGGATCATCAAATCTGGTGTGATCAATTTAACCCTAGCAACATCGGTAGAAGCTTCATAGGCTAAATCTTCTATATCTTGGAGTGTGATTGCCCGATTTCGATGACGTAATTTTTGTGGGACTCGTTCTTTAAGACGTTCTAGCTTTTCTTGATCTGCTCCCCCAGCCGCCGCTTCTAAATTCACAACTCGATCAATATAGGGAACAGTGGTCTTAAGTTGACTGACCGATTGGGAAACCAGATTACCCTGTTCACCGCCACCAACCCGATAAAAAGAAAGACGAATATTATTACGACCTCTTGGTGGAATCATCCCCGCCTGTCCATCACCAAAGCGAATTTTTCCTGTCTGACGATCCAATAAATAATGGCGATCGCTCTCCGTTGAACTATAAAAATCGGGAACTTCTTGCCAAGTTACCCAAATTTCTTCGATCTCTTCTAACTCATCTCGAATCACTGTCAATTTATCCGAATCTAATTTTTCAGGAATTTTATTTTCTCGAATTTCTAATTTTTCCCCTATTAAAATCGGTGAATAACGGGTAGTAAAAGTTTGGTTGGCTTCATAATTACTTGAACCTAATATTTCTTCTTGGATCGTCGTTGCCTGAACTGCCCAGGTTGTATTAGTTAAAACTTGCTTTAAATGGGGCTGAATCGAAAAATTCCCCCCTTGCCAACGGACTCGTAACCAATATAAGGCTTGGTTAAATATCGTTGATGGCGTAAAATCGCTAGGAGCAATAAATTGAATTAAACCTCGATGGGAAAATGCTTTTGTTTCATCATTCACTCCTAACGTTTGCCAACCCAAAGGGCTAAAATATTCCCAAATTAATTGGGGATTACTTCTAGAAATCGCTTGGGATAATTCTTCAGGAGAGGGAGGATTTGCTTGGGCATAAAGAGTAGCGGTTTGATTGCCAAACGGTTTGTCAAACCCTAAATATAAACTAGGATTTTTATCAATAGTTGGGACAAATGGTCGAAAATAACAATAAACAGGAGTATCTTTTGAGTAGGTTTGACTGAGGCTTTCCGCTAAAATAAGTTGATTAGTTTCAGGATTAATATACTCGATTTGATGAATTTCAAGATTAGTCTGAGAGGGGAATATTAAAAATTCTCCCACGGCCAAACCTTCAACTTGATCAAGATTGATTATCTGACTACCCCTATTTATTTTATCTGTTAATTTAGTATCAAATTTTTGGGGTTGAGAATAATTAAAATTATTGTAAGCAAAATAAATCGATTTTTCATTAAAGTCAAAATTATAACTTAACTTAAGAGATTTAATGATCGGTGGGTCATAATTCGGTGGAATAGTTTCAGACATTACATATCTTAAGAAAATTTTTGTTCCTTTTGCTTTGGCTTGGGGATTAGTAATTAATGTTTCTAAATTTAATTGGTTATTACTAAGACTTTGCTTTGGCTTGGGGATTAGTAATTAATGTTTCTAAATTTAATTGGTTATTACTAAGACTTTGAATTTTATATTCTTCTCTTTTTTCATTATTATTTTCTAACCAGACTAATCGAATAATATCACCCACTTTGAAAAAATCTGATGCCGTACCTACAATAGAAATTGTTTTATTATCATTAGCGACACTATCAACGATCGCGACCTCATTATAGATAGCATATTTTCTAATAGTGGAGGCCTGACCGTAGAGTCCTTGGGTAATTCTGGCGCGAATCCAGTAACGAGTTTCTCCATTAACCGTGCTGGGTGAAGGAACTTGCTGGGGAAACTTTAATGTCGTAGTCATTGGACTATTTTTAATCAACTGAGGGGCTGAATTCATCCATAATTGATTTGCACTCTCTTTCGTTGCAATTATTTTCCATTCTCCCTGTTCTTCCATTTCCCAAGTAATTGTTATATCAGAAGATTGTAAATTAGGAATACGACTTAACTCAAAAGTCAGGGTAATATTGGCGTTAGGTTTAACAAAGGCATCATGTAAGGCAATATAAAAAGTATCATTTAATTGGG
>JAYKGY010000086.1:0-5029 GCA_035285545.1 Snowella sp.
CAACAATCGTCTCAAACTGATTAAGCGTCAGGCTTATGGGTTTCTTAACTTTGAAAATATGCGTCGTCGCTTTTTAGCTTGCTTTTCATTATGAGTTTTACTTATCACTCTTTATTCAGAAGAACCATCAATATTGGTTTTCTTTTATTTAACCTGAGCTAATATAAAAGCAGTGATCGCACTCATTTTTAAACAAGTACCGAAAAAACATATTTACTTTATGAAACTTCTTCTTGTCCTATATTTTCTTGCAATTTCTGCGTTCTTCTTTCTCGTAATCTTGCTTGAATATAAAAGTAGGCAGAGAGGCTATTCCAATTGATTTTTTCAAGAAATAAGTCAAAAGAACTAAATTCTGTAATACTATCTAAAAATGAATCGACCCACTGGTAAAGACTCCATCCTTTTGGTAGCAGTAGTGCACCTTTCTTCAGTTCGGCATTAATATGAATAGTAATTTGCTTACAATCTATATTTTTTATATTTTCTGTTCCCGCATACAAAAAAAGAAAATCATTTGGAACGAGATAACTTGCGCCCGAATACTCCACCTTAAAACTAAAGCTTAGTCGATTGTTCTCAATACATAGTACATTCTGCTCAGGTCTAAAAACAGTACTGCCTTTGGGTAGTACAAGGTTAAATCTACGATATGTAGCACCATCTTGACCTATTATCAAATGAATCTCTCCATTAGGTTGATTCTTAGAAAGGGCAAATTCCGAAAATGGTGCTCTTGTCTCTAGTGGCGATGATAACAGTGCGAGTATTCTATTTTCTAAAAGAAGAGTTGGCATATCATCTCTTAAATATTCTTTAACGAATATTTCTCTTCCTTCTAGCTTAGCGAAGTAGTCTGTCAGATGTGTAGATAGTCTATCTAATATAACAAATTCTATAATCTCTTTGAGTAAATATGAAGACTTTGTTTCTACACTTTTTTCTGAATCTTCTACGCATGTAATTATTAAAAAAGGAGGTGATTCTGTGTCAACGGACGAATCATTTTGTTTATTTTGTTCCAATAAATTTTCCGAATCTTTATTTTGTCTATAAGATCTAGAAACAAGTGGTTCTTTTTCCCAGATCATCTGAAATGCTTTATTTTCAGTAAAAATAGCCTTCATTGTTCTAGTGACTTCTTCACTAAAACTATATTCATTTACAGCTATTAAGCTATTATTTTCACGACTATAAATAAGCATAGCTTCTACTGTTCTACTCATCTTTCTAGTCCCAAATATTTCAAAAGCAAAAAATGCTAGTGATGCTAAAACAAGAAAGGCACCGAGAAGAAGTATTAAGTTTGGAATATTAACGAGCTTATCTAAAGCAGAGGATATTAAATTAATTCCCAATGCTAAAAGAATACCGACTATTATAAGTTTGAAGAAGTCAACTCTGCTTGCGAGTGCATCCTTAATAGTTTTGTTCTGTTCTGTGTCCAAATTTTTATTCCCCCAGTAATAAGGATATTATTGGATTTTTTTGACTTAATCGTGATGTAATTTCGGTAATCTATTATTAAAAAGTTAGAATTGATAAAATTATGTCAGTTCAAGCTCTATAATGCAACAAATTAAAAAAGTAAGTAGATTATTGACCACTCAGCCCAAAGCCTTAGTCAGCGATAGCTATATTATTTTTTTAGCAAATATCTTGACAAATTTTGAAAAGACATATATAAAACTTTATCCAAATTTTTGCAAGGATCGGCTATGGCTAAAGATTTATTTCATCAAGCGGTTAAACAAGCGTTAATTAAAAAAGGCTGGAAAATTACTAACGACCCATTAACCATCCGTATTGATAGTATTAAACTAGAGATTGATTTAGGAGCAGAAAGAATTATCGGAGCGGAAAAAGATGGACAAAAAATTGCGGTAGAAATTAAGAGCTTTATCAACCCTTCCAATATTAGTGATTTTCATAATGCCCTCGGTCAATTTTTAAGTTACCGTGTTGCTCTACAAATGACAGAAACTGATCGATTTCTGTATTTAGCTGTCCCTAGCGATGTTTTTCAAACCTTTTTTCAAGAGAGATTTACTCAAGCTGCTATTTCAACCTATGACTTAAAAATCATTTCCTATGAACCCACTAGAGAGGAGATAGTCGAATGGAAAAACTAGCTCAATATCGACAAATAATACAAGAATTATTAACTGATCACGCTGTGGCTAACGATCCAAATATTGAATGTCAGCTTATTTTTGATACAGAGAACGATCACTATCAATTGGTCGAACTTGGCTGGCAAAATTTAAAGCGTATTTATGCCTGTTATATTCATTTAGATATCAAAGATCATAAAATCTGGATTCAGCATAATATGACAGAAGCAGATCTTGGTCAAGAACTCGTGGATAAAGGCGTTCCTGCCTCTGATATTATTTTGGGTCTTCAACCACCTTACAAACGTCCTTATACCCATTATGGTGTGGCTTAAAAATCATTTATAACGAAGAATTCGCTAAAACCGATTGCCCAGTTAACACTTTAACCGCCGCTTGATACTGTAAATCTTCCTCAGTGCCAATTTGTTGATAACTAAGTAAGCCTTGGGATACCACCTCATCGGGAGCAATACCCAACTTGTGAATATCCTTATGATTGGGGGTTTCGTATTTAGCAACCGTTACCGCTACCCCTGAACCATCGGGAAGTTCAAACAACGATTGAATTAAGCCCTTACCAAAGGTTTTTTCGCCAATTAAAATGGCACGACCGTTATCCTGTAAAGCTCCTGCTAAAATCTCACTGGCACTCGCGGTTCCTTGATTGACCAATACCACTAACGGCGCATCGGTTAAGGCGGCTCCATTGGCTGTAAAACTATCCTGGATACCTTGACGATTAACGGTATAAACAATATTTCCTTCAGGCAACCAGAGCCGCGCAATCTCAATTCCTGCTTGTAGTAATCCCCCAGGGTTATTCCGCAAATCGAGAATATAGGCTTTTGCACCTTGTTTTTTCAGGCTATCAATGGAATGGGCAATTTCTTGGGAGGCATTAGCACTAAATTGACTGAGGCGAATATAACCGATCGCGGTTTGACTATGATCTTTATCCAAGGTTGCAAAAACAGGACTTAAGGAAATGCGATCGCGGACTAAATCGACTTGACGAATTTGAGAAGCATCCTGATCACTGGGTTGAATCGTAAGGGAAACCGTTGTTCCTTTGGGCCCACGCATTCTCGCTGCCGCCTCATCCAAACTTAATGTTGTCGTATCAATGGCATCAATTTTTAAAATGCGATCGCGGGGTTTTAAGCCAGCCGACTCAGCCGGAGATCCCGTCAACGGTGCGACCACTTCCAAATTCCCCGTATCAGGATTAAGGTTAATTTGCAGACCAACCCCCGACAATTCCCCCGATGTACTCACCTGTAAATTTCGGTATTGCTCAGGACGCAGAAAACGGGTAAACGGCTCATCCAGGGTCGCTAACATTCCCTCAATCGCTTTATAGGCATCTTCGCGGTCATGAAACGGCTTTTTAATGGTTTGCTGACGGATTAACCACCAATTTTGATGATTAAAAGTATCGTCTATATAAGACTGATTCACTAACCGCCAAGCTTGCAACACTAATTTTTGCTCTTCAGTAAAAGCATTTGCATCCGGCATCCAGCCCCAAGACGAAAGCAAAAAGAATAAACCCGTTAGCAGTGTTAACCAAAATTTGCGTTGTTTCATGTCCCGATATCAACAATCAATAATCTTAAAATTTTAACCAAGCAGAGTCCCAAGGGCTGCCCCCAACTTCCAAACCCGCCAAAGAACTAGTAGCCTGAACAATGGAGTTACCTTGTTTTAACCCCAATTCTAACCTTAACCTTCCCTTAGTGGTGTCTTGGCAACAATAGCTTAATCCCTTTTCTGTAGGAGCGCGGATAGCAGTTGCGGTGAATTCGGTCTCTCCTGTGAGGGTTACGCAAAATTGCTCATTGACCGCTTGCATTTGCCACTTTCCCCAGGGTTGAATCTGCCAAGTTACCTGAGAATTCCAAGGCACAAATTCATAAAATTTTCCTTGATAATGGACACCGATCATGGCGACCTCTTCCATTGTGCCCAATACTTGCCGCCGACCGCCCCCCGCCGTTACCGTTAAATCCGATTCATGATTAAAACAATTGCACTGTATCCAAAACCAACGTTGCGGAAAGGAACGTCCCCAATTTTTTTCACTGTAGGCAGGTGCATTCTCAAATTGATAGCGTTCTCCCTGCCATTCAATCCAACCCGTTGCTAACCCATGCGCCATCAGGATTTGCCAACCTGGTTCAAAAATGGGCAAAAAAGAAAGCCAACCTGCGGTAGATTGTTGAAAAGCCTCAGGATTTCCCCAGCCATAAATCGGTTGAGTACGATACGACCAACGGCAAGGATAATTTTGCTCAGGAGGATACAAGATTCCTTGATGTAAGGTTGCAGTGACCTGATAGCCTTCTTTAACTTGGGTTTGAAAGTTTTCTGAGTTTAATAATTGGGGTTGAATCTTTAAATCCGTTTTTCTCCAATGCCCTAACGCTAAATGGTGTTGACTGGCCCAAAAATTTTGCGTATTAGGAAAAGTTCGACAAAGATAGCGATCGCCTGGCCCAAAGATTTGTGCAGCCCCGCCACTGTGAGCCTGATCCCCAATAGGATCTTCAATAGAATACATAAAAGCAAAACTTTCTGCGATTTCAGGTAACGTTACCCGAAAATACCATCCCTCAAAAAAGCGATCGCTCTTGCCGTCCCAATGATAACCACTATGGGGCGTTTGCAGGGAATTGTAGCAATCTTTCCCAGTCACAGATAATAAATTCATTACAGACTCATTGAGCAAGTTAAAAATTTAAATTAAAGCGTTGTTTCATTGTCTGTTTAAATTATTAACTATTAACTATAGCAATTCCTTGATAAATGAGGTACAGTAAGAGGACTAAATTTGAGACAAAAGCCATGAAACCCTATTCATTAGATTTTAGAAAGAAAATCTTAGAAGTCCGTGAAAAAGAAAATCTTTCTGT
>JAYKGY010000087.1:0-41612 GCA_035285545.1 Snowella sp.
CGACGGAAGGTGGCAAAGTATTTATCCGCTTGAAGATTCCACTGTTCATCGAGATCCGCATTATTTTCGGGTTGCTCCAGAAAGTTTTTGATGTCGGCTTTTTTAGGCTCTTTTTTGAGTTTTTCGGCGAGGAGTTGCTTGGTTTGTTCAATCTTCCAAACTTGTTTACCCCATTCGCGATCGTTGGGTTCCCGTTTTAATTGCTTACAAACATCTTCACGAATTAATTCTAGGGTCAATAGATCCGCGATTTGACGCGCTAACTCAATCTCTTCTTCGGCCCGCAATAGACGAATTCGACCAATCTCTTGTAGGTAAATCCGAATCGAATCTTCTGTGTAGGGCTTTTTCTTGTTAGGGTCACGACGACGAGAAGCAGTTAATTTACGAGGTTTTTTGGCTCCAGGTTCGATGGATGACTCATCAAAATCGTCTAATGCATCATCATCATCGATCTCGATATCTGTATCAATAAAATCAGATAGATCAATAGAACTTTCATCTGCCATAGTCGGTGCTTCATTAACCTGAATCATGCCGTTTTCCTCTTGCTCCTTTCGTGTAAAACTAAACAATATAAGGTTTTCGATGGGTGGTGAATCCGTAGAGGGGTCTCATGTTTTCTGAATGACATTTAGCTTTGTTGATGAAAAAGCCTGTCTAAACATTTTTCAAAGATAGTCTTAAGCAAGCGGAAGACTTCTACTTTAAACCAATTTAGACTGCATCATAAGTTCAAGACATTTATCACGGGTCAAAAAAGAAAGACCGTATTGATTGTAGCTTTGAAGACAAAAAAACAGTTGCCTTTTTTGCTTAAATTGCAAAGTACCAAAGCGGTTTGTTGAACTCAAAGATAACAAGAGATTATATTCACCTGTGAAACTCTCCCCACAGAGAGATAAAACAAAGGGATTTTCGAGGGTAATGTGTTAGCAGCAAAACGCTGAAAAACCATGATTTTGACCCTATCAAAACGCCCTCAAAGTGAGATTATGCCAAGCAGACATTGATACAGTTGAGACTTTTCCTGTCCCGATGACCTGAAAAATAAAATCACAAGGGGATGAGGAAATACCCATTCTTCCTAGACACAAGAAGACTCAAACCGCTTCAGCAAAAAATCTTACGTTATTGTAATGAATTTCACAATAAATTGCATCAAAAATCAGTAAAAATATTTAGGGTGATCGAAGTTTTAGCATAGTACAAGCATTCTAGGGGGATAAGAAAGATGCAGTGCTTTGATTACTACGTTAGCAAAGACTACAGAAAGTGGCGCATCAAAGTGCATAGAACTGTCAGCAAACATCGACTTTTAGAAGGGTTTGCCAGATGAGAATGGGGAAATTTTCCAGAATCCAACTAACTGAACCCCGTCAAATCCTTGATTAAATAAGCTGTTTAAGTCAGTAAGCTCTGGTTTTAAGGCTGAGCATTCTAAACGTAAGATGAAAGTTATTTAAAGAAGATTTAAAGAAAAGATGTTAACCTAAATTCTCTAAAAGACCTTTAAACAGTCCTAATCCATCAGTGGCCTTTAAAGCAAGATCGGATGCACGCTCTGGGTGAGGCATCATCCCTAAAACATTTCCTTGCTGATTACTAATGCCTGCAATATTTTGAAGGGAACCGTTGGGATTAAATTCTTCTGTGGTTTCTCCTGTGGGGCTGACATAACGAAAGAGGATTTGTTGATGATCTTCTAGGGATTTTAGGGTATCACTATCGGCGTAATAGCGACCTTCTCCGTGAGCGATGGGTAAGTCCAAGATTTGTTTGGGTTGGTACAGTTTTGTCCAGATAGATTGATTTTGCTCCACGCGGACAGGAACCCGATCGCAGATAAAATGTAAATCCCGATTCCGAATTAAGGCTCCGGGTAATAATCCCGCTTCGGTGAGGACTTGAAAGCCATTACAAATCCCTAAGACATATTTTCCCTGATTAGCGTGTTCAATCACCGACTTCATGACATTGGAAAAACGCGCGATCGCGCCACACCGGAGATAATCCCCATAACTAAAACCGCCAGGAATAACGATGACATCACAATCTGAGATATCGGTATCTTGATGCCAAACAAAACGGGTCGGTTGGTTTAAAATTCCGTTGGTGACGGTTTCGATATCGCGATCGCAATTTGACCCAGGAAAGACGACGACTCCAAATTTCATACTGCTTTCCTCTACCTTAAACAGGCGTTAACTCAAACGAATAATTTTCAATAACCGTATTAACCAAAAGCTGATCACACATCTGGTCTAAATGTTGTTTTGCCGTTTCTTCATCGGTTGCCTTCAACGTCAACTCAATATATTTGCCCACTCTCACTCGTTCTACCTCCGAGTACCCCAATTGTTTTAAACCGGATTGCACCGCCACTCCAGCCGGATCAAGGACAGAGGGACGAAGCGTGACATAAATGCGACACTGGAATTGTTGAGACATTACATTAATATATAAGCTGACGAATAACGGTTCAAACGCAATGAAAGCCCAATTTACTCGTTCTCAAGAGCGACTATTTCGCTTACTTAAAACCCTTAACCGAGCAATATCGGCTCAGGATCTGTATTTAGAACTGCGACAACGCAATGAAACGATTGGGCTTGCCACTGTCTATCGTGCCTTAGAAGGTTTAAAACTGCAAGGGTCTATTCAAGCACGAACATTAAGTAATGGCGAATCCCTCTATAGCCTGACCCAATCCGATCAGCATCATTTAACCTGTGTCAATTGCGGCGAATCGATTCCTATCGAAGAATGTCCCGTTCATGATTTAGAAAGTAAGTTAGAATCGTCCCATAATTTTAAAGTTTATTACCATACGCTGGAATTCTTTGGACTCTGTAAAAAGTGCCAAATAGCCAGTGAATCTTCCTAAATTAGTATTGCTCAATTATTATTGATTTTTATTTGCTTAACTTTATCGAAATTTGCGACTAACAAACTAACGAAGGAAGTATCATTTATGACGACTACAATTGAAACCGACCTCAAAGACATTTTAATCCGAATCGATAGAAAGTTAGAGACAATAGACAATTCCCTAGTGGAATTGAAACTGAATCAATCTGAAATCAAAGGCAATTTAAGAGCACTCGACGAAAGGCTGTCGGGACAGATTCATGCTCTCGATGAAAAATTATCAGGGCAAATTAGTTCTGTTGATCAAAGACTATCAGGGCAAATTAGTTCTGTTGATCAAAGATTATCAGGACAAATTAGTTCTGTCGATGAAAGATTATCAGGACAAATTAGTTCTGTCGATCAAAGATTGTCAGGACAAATTAATGCTGTTGACGAAAAATTATCTGGTAAAGTCAATGTTCTTGATGAGAAAGTTACTGGTTTTGGAAAACGATTAGAAAATCAAGAGTTTATCAACCGTAGTATTTTAGCGGCTTTGATCATTGCACTTATTGCAGGAGCAGCAAAGTTATTTGGTGTTTTACCGAATCCTTAAGTATAAAATTTTCAAACCTATACTTTTGTCTAAAAATTTCTCAAAGGTAGGCTGATTTTAGATAATCCTAACCCCCCTGATTGAACACTTAATGTAATTATTTGATAATCCATTAAGGGCGTTTCTGATAATAATTGATCCGTTCCCGAATTTACCGTATAGGCAGGAAAACACGCTCCACTTAAACTGAGACGAATTGCATTGCCTGGAACGATTTTGATACAAGTAGGCTGTAGGGAAAAAGTAACAATTTGTTCAGATTGTTCAGAATTGGTAGCGTTAAGGCGAATATAACCTTGGGAAAAATGATAGATTCGACCATCAGGATAAACTTCGGATACGGTAGCGCATAGATCAAAACTCGGAGTATCCGCTTGAGTCTGGACTTCCACTTGAATTTGTCCAAGTAAATGTAGGTTTTCTGTTAATGGCTCGGACGTATAAGTCAAAATATCAAAACGGGATTCTAAATGCGATCGCTCAAAAGAACCCGCAGGAAAACCGGCATGACCACCTAAAGACGGCACAGGTCGCCAGGGATCATGGACGATGTAATCAACTTTTTTAGAGTGTTCTTCAGATAACTGGGTTACTAAACGTCCGGCATTTTCTTGAATATTTGCTAAACCGTTGCTGGTTAAATAGAATACTTGGGATTGATGAGATTCTAAATTATCTAAACTCTGCCATTGATTACTGCCCATTTCAAACAGTTTGATCGGCTTTTCGGGTAATATTTTGGATTCTTTTCCTTTTAACCAATAATCAAACCAAGCAATTTGATACTCATCGATAAAACTAGACGCAGCCTCTCCATAATTAATTTCTCCGGTTTTCCGTCCCCAAGGCAGATGTCCCCAAGGGCCAACGATCAAATGTTGAGGAAATTGACTCTGAGTTTTCATGTGATGATAAAGTTTCCAATTCCCCCGTAAATGGGGATCAAACCAGCCACCAATATGAAGCATTGGTAGATCAACATTTTTAAGTAAATATTGCGGCGATCGCTGCTTCCAATAGTCGTGATCTTCGGGATATTTCAGCCAGTCGTGATAAAAAGAATCAGGGGCGAATTCCTGTAGAATCTGAGGATTGGGGGGAATGGGATCAGATAGGGGTAAATGACGGGAAGCCGCATAAAGTTTTTGAAAAGCCTCGCGATCGCCGTTTAACTTAGCCGTTTCAGCCGCTAATTGGATCGCCCAGCCCAAATTCATCTGTAAACAAAAAGCTCCATTTTCATAGGCCCAATCCTGATATAAATTGTAGGCAATCATGGCGGGACAAATGGTTTTTAAAGCTTCGGGTTGACGGGCCGCTGCATACAATTGTGTCATTCCCTGATAGGAAAAGCCATACATTCCAACTTTACCGTTACTCTGAGGTAAATTCGCTACCCAATTAACCGTTTCTAGCCCATCTTTTATTTCATGTTCAAATAAACTAAATCTACCTTCCGACGTACCGCGACCTCTAACATCTTGAATGACGACTAAATAGCCTTGAGACGCATACCAGGCAGGATGGGCATAGACGACGGTAGAAGCAATTTTACGCCCATAGGGTTGCCGCATTAACAACACCGGCAAGGGGTCGGAACTGTTAGGATAGTAGAGATCTGCGTCTAGGCGAAAACCATCTTGAGTCATAAAAAAAGCCGTTTCTTGGTGAACATCAAACATGGCATCCTCCTCAGGAGATAAATAATTAATAAAACAAGACAGAACGAGATTAACAATAAATGAGAAAGACTGTTAAAAAAGCTAACATTTTGATACAAATTATATAATTTATACCCAGAATGCAAAGGGAGTTATACACCATTTCAAACAGTCCTGTGCCAATCTGCTCTTAAGTGCATAATAATCGCAGAATAACTGTTAGGGAATATTGACCTATGATCAGGACAGGTAAAATCTTCAGCCTTTTGATACTTTAAATATCAAGATTTCCAAAATCATCAATAAAAATCTTTAGATTAATCATTTAATTTGAAAAACTTTTTAATTTCTGATTAAATTATTATTCTAGTCTGTTTACTTTGCGTTTGTCCCGTTTAGTGCGATTCCGACAGACTAGCATTCGTTTCAGTGTTTGAATATTAACCAGACATTTTTTAATACTTGATTTTATAATGAAAACTTTAATCCTTAATCAATTATCTTTTTATCGATCGCTAACCCCTGAGCGCAATCAACAGGAACCCCCCTCCGAGATCACGCAATTGATGAAAACTCGACAGATTTGCCCCTACTGCTCTGGCGTATTATTACGTCATATTCAGTCGGGAGAAGTATATTGGCGCTGTAGTTATTGTCATCAAGAAACCCCTATTTAGTTCTGTATTAGCTAAAGAATTAGCAAGTAGAAAACCCATCGGATCTCACAGATTTTTCACAGCCTATGCTTATAGTTTTGGGAGATAAACTTGATGGGAAATCGAGGGGTCGTTTGGATTTATTGATTCAAACCAACGACCAAATTGTAGAGATTCAACCATTAAAAAATCATAAATGAATCGATCTCCAACAAGCTCGACTAAAAACTTAGGAAAGATTAATTCATAGAGCCTTGAAATCCCATTCGATTTGTCTGAATCAATCTGAATAATTAAAAAAATTTCATGAAAGCTCTATTACTGTATCCTCAATTTCCCCAATCGTTTTGGTCTTATGACCGAGCAATGGAAATGGCCGGACTGAAAGCAGTTATTCCTCCCCTGGGAATTATTACTATCGCGGCTTTACTCCCCGATCGCTGGGAAATTCGGTTTTATGACCGTAATGTCAATGAAGAGTCCGACGCAGATTGGGAGTGGTGTGATGTGGTGATTCTTTCGGCCATGTTGGTACAAAAGCCAGATTTTCACGCCCTGATTCAGAAAGCTGTCCGATTAGGCAAAAAAGTCGCGGTGGGTGGCCCGTATCCAACCTCCGTTCCCCAGGATGCCCTTAATGCGGGAGCCGATTATTTAATTTTGGATGAAGGAGAGGTGACGATTCCCCAATTTTTAGACGCGATCGCCGCCGATCAACCCCAAGGAATTTTTCGTTCCTGTGAGAAACCCGATGTCACCGCCAGTCCCATTCCCCGATTTGATCTCCTACAACGGCACAAATATTTCTCCATGGCCATTCAGTTTTCGCGGGGATGCCCTTTTAATTGCGAATTTTGTGACATTATTTCTCTCTATGGACGTAAACCACGCACCAAAGAACCCAGTCAAGCCTTAGCCGAATTACAAACGCTTTATGACTTAGGATGGCGGGGTTCCCTGTTCATTGTGGACGATAACTTTATTGGAAATCATCGCAACGTTAAACGCTTTTTACAGGAATTAATCCCCTGGATGGAACATCATGATTATCCCTTTAGCTTTATCACGGAAGCATCGGTTAATTTAGCTGAAGATGCAGAATTACTTAGCCTAATGCAGCAAGCGGGGTTTTATGCCGTCTTTTTGGGAATTGAAACTCCCGACCAAGATAGCTTAGAAGTGACGCGCAAACGCCAAAATACTCGCCATCCCCTCGTAGAAGCGTGTCATCAAATTAATGCAGCAGGCTTAGTCATTTATGCCGGTTTTATCCTAGGGTTTGATGGGGAACGCCCAGGCGCAGGGGAACGCATTCAGGCCTTTGTCGAACAGACCCATATTCCCCAACCCATGCTAGGGATTCTACAAGCCCTCCCGAATACGGCACTTTGGGAACGTCTCAAACAGGAAAAACGCTTAGTAGAAGGCATTGGTATTACGGAATGCGGCGATCAAAATAGTCTGATGAATTTTATTCCCACCCGTCCGATCACAGAAATTGGGAAGGAATACGTTGAAGGCATTTGGAATTTATATGAGCCGTCCCCTTATCTCCGACGTTGTTTTGAGCAATGCCTGAATCTGGGATCACTTTCAGGAAGCCAACAGACTTTAAAATTGCCCTTCTTACTCAAATTACGGTTATTGTTTCAACTAATTTGGCATCAGGGAATTCGGCGATCATCTATCCGATTGCAATTTTGGCGACAACTAGGGGGGATTCTACGACAAAAGCCCCAAATCTTAACGATGTATTTGTTGCTGTGCATCACAGGAGAGCATTTTTGGGAATATCGGGTTCTGACGAGGCAACGCATTAGCCAACAATTAGGTTATGACCCTCTGAGTGATTTCCCTGTACCGTCCGTTTCTTTAGAACCCGCTCATTTAGTTACCTCTTGAGCATTACTCAACTGGATGAATTAAGGGCAACCGAGAAGGGATCTCCCGCTAAGCAAGCCCAACTGATTGAGTTAGTTAACTGAAAAATTTACTTTTAAACACAAATAAGCCCTTATTCGTAGCCTAGAAGACAATAACAATCCGTTTAACTTGCTGGAATCTTAAAGTACTTCGTTTTTTATAGTACTTACAGGGGGTTATTCAAATTAATGTCAATTGTCAAGAAAACACTGGCGATCGCGACTTTAACGTTAGGCAGTTTCCTGATGTTACCGATCGCGTCCGTATTGGCCGAAACTGAAATCGAGCAAAAAATTACATCCGCTCAAGTTGCTGCTGATACCGCTTTTATGCTGAATTCTTCAGGACTAGTCCTACTGATGACGGTGGGACTGGCTTTTTTTTATGGAGGATTTGTCGCCAAACGTAACGTCCTCAATACCATGATGATGAGCTTTATCGCTTTGGGACTGGTAGGGGTAATTTGGTTAGTGGTTGGCTATAGTTTGGCTTTTGCCCCAGGGATTCCCTTTATTGGGGGGTTACAATGGGCCTTTCTCAACGGGGTAGGGTTGGAAACAACGGGGTATCTTCCTGTGAGTTCGCCGGAGGAGATGTCATCCTATTCCTCAACCATTCCCCATCAAACTTTTATGATCTACCAGGCAATGTTCGCCATTATCACGCCTGCTTTGATTTCAGGGGCGATTGTAGAGCGGATTCCCTTTAGATCCTATTGTATCTTCATTGTGCTGTGGTTATTGATTGTCTATTGCCCCCTGGCCCACATGATTTGGGGAAAAGAAGGCTTTCTCGGCTTATCTGGGGGACTTAATGTTCTAGACTTTGCCGGCGGAACGGTTGTCCATACAGCGTCTGGGGTTTCGGCCTTGGTCGCTGCCATTATCATTGGCCCCCGCAAAACCTATCCGGATCGCATCGCGCCGCCCCATAACGTCCCTTTTATTTTGTTAGGGGCAGGTTTACTTTGGTATGGTTGGTTCGGTTTTAATGCGGGGAGTGCATTGTCTTCCGGCCCCTTGGCAACCACAGCGTTTATTACCACCAATACGAGTGCGGCAGCCGCCATGTTAACTTGGTTGGTTTTAGAACAAGTGGTTCGGGGAAAACCCACCTCTGTTGGTGCTGCAACGGGAATTGTGGTCGGTTTAGTTGGAATTACTCCCTGTGCGGGTTTTGTAACTCCGATGTCTGCGATTGTAATCGGTGCGATCGCGTCCGTTTGTTGTTTCTATGCCATTATCTGGAAAGTCAAACTAGGGATTGATGATAGTTTAGATACCTTTCCCGTTCATGGAGTCGGTGGTACGGTTGGCACGATTCTGGCAGGGATTTTTGCAACAACGGCTGTGAATAGCGGCGGTAAAGAGGGTTTATTTGCAGGCAATCCGTCCCAACTACTGATTCAATTGGCGGGTGTGGGTCTGACCATTCTCTGGGCTGCGATCGGGACATTCATTATTCTCACTGTTGTCGGGACTATCTGGGGCTTACGAGTTAGTCCTGCGGCCGAACTCCAAGGAATGGATTTATACGATCATGGCGAAGAAGCTTACGGAGAAGACATCCAAATTGGCATGACAACCACAGAAGTTAAATAAATTTTTTATTATTTTCCATTATTAACTATTGATTCCCTAATGATCTTGACTTCAGGATATTAGGGTTAATTTATGGGATTTTTACTCATTAACCTGCCCTTACTTCTTCTTCAATCCCATTTCAACTCGTCTTTAAATGGCATTGAATTTTGGGGTTAAGTTGCGATCGCTCCCCAATCACGGTAGTCTCTAATATCGATAAATATTTAATCGGATCAAAATTACAAATATCATGAATCAGCGAGGCGTTACGCTCTGGTTAACGGGATTAAGCGGTGCAGGCAAAACGACAATTACGCAGGCATTGGAAAAGAAGCTCCGGGACAGTGGTTATGGCATCGAGGTGTTAGATGGGGATGTCGTCCGCACTAACCTGACCAAGGGATTAGGTTTTAGTAAAGAAGATCGGGATGAAAATATTCGTCGCATCGGCTTTGTGGCTAATCTGTTAACCCGTCATGGTGTGATCGTTTTGGTTTCAGCGATTTCTCCCTATCGCGAAATTCGGGAAGAAGTTAGAGGCAAAATTGGGGATTTTGTCGAAGTTTTCGTCAATGCGCCCTTAGCGGTTTGTGAGGGACGGGATGTTAAAGGGTTATACGCAAAAGCTCGGCAAGGTGAAATCAAAGGCTTTACGGGTATTGATGACCCCTATGAAGCCCCTACTAATCCTGAAGTTGAATGTCGGACGGATCTAGAAAGCCTAGAAGAAAGCGTTGATAAAGTGTGGAATAAATTAGTAGAATTAGGTTATTTATCGGCGTAAAAGCTCACTTTAAAACATTACCAAAAGATGGGGAAATTTTAACCCCTCTTTTTTTTGGAAACCCACCAGAAACCTGCACCGCTAGAAAATCGAGCTAAATTAAAAGTAAAAGTTTAACCCGTTTACTTGAAAGATTATGCTTACCGTCGGCCAATACCTCTGCGATCGCTTAAAAGCCTTGAGTGTGGATCATATCTTCGGTGTTCCTGGGGATTATGTCCTGGATTTTATGGATGTGATTCTCAAAAGTCCTGTGGATTTGGTGTGTACCTGTAACGAACTCAATGCAGGCTATGCGGCCGATGCCTATGGGCGGGTAAAAGGACTCGGAGCCGTTTGTATTACCTATGGAGTCGGGGGGCTGAGTTTGGTCAATGCGGTGGTCGGAGCCTACGCCGAACGGGTTCCCCTCGTGGTGATTAGTGGCGCACCCAATCGCTTAGTTAGACAGCGCAATTTACTCTTGCATCACACCACCGGAGATTACAACCTGCAATTGTCGATTATGGAAAAAGCCACCGTTGCCGCCGTAATCCTCAATGATGCGACCCAAGCCGCTAATCAAATTGAGCAGACCTTAGCCGCTTGTTTGCACCACAAACGTCCCGTTTATATCGAACTTCCCACCGATTTAGTCCATCAACCCTGTTCTCCCCCGACCCATTCCGCTCAACAGCCGACGAAATTAACGGATCAAAATGCCTTAACAGAAGCCGTTGAAGAAGCCGCCAGTTTATTAGAAAAAGCCCAAAAACCTGTGATTTTAGCCGGTGTAGAGTTCAATCGATTTGATTTAGAAGATAAATTAATTGATTTATTAGAAAAAACGGGTTATCCCATCGCCACCACACTACTCGGAAAATCCTGTATTTCAGAAATTCATCCCCAATTTATTGGTAATTACGTCGGAGCCTTAAGTCGAGAAGCTGTCCGCGATCGCGTCGAAAGTGCCGATTGCATTTTGTGTTTAGGGGCAATCATGTCCGACATGAATTTAGGGGGCTATACGGCAAAACTCAATGATAATTGCCTAATTAACGCCAACTCAGAAATCGTTAAAATCAAACACCATTTTTATCAACCCATTTATTTAGGGGATTTTCTCGATGGTTTGGTTCAAAAATTAACGCCAAAAGATCCAATAACTCTGGATATTAAACCAGCCGCCGAATCCCTCCATCATGCCTTAGTTCACGAACCCGATAAAATCTTAACCAATCAATACTTTTATCAACGCATTAATCCCTTTATCGAAGATGATTACATCGTCATTGCCGACACCGGCGACGCGATCGTGGCCACGATGGACATCCTAATGCACAAAAATGCAGACTTTATCGGCCAAGCATTTTATCTATCCATTGGCTACTCCATTCCAGCCTGTTTAGGCGCGGCCTTAGCCTCTCCGAATAGTCGTTTAATCGTTTTTGTCGGAGACGGAGCTTTTCAAATGACCGCCCAGGAATTATCAACGATCATTCGCCATCATCTCAACCCGATTATTTTCCTCATTAACAACGATGGTTATACGATTGAGCGCGTGATTCAAGATAATAGTTACAATGATCTGCAACCTTGGAAATACCATCAACTCCCCCAAATTTTCGGTGAAAGTTGGAGTTGTGAAGTCGCGACCCAAGCAGACCTTGAAACTGCTCTAATGACGGCTAAACAAAATACCCATTGTGTTTCCTTTATTGAAGTGCACTTAGACCGTTGGGATTGTTCTCAGGGATTAATTCGTCTAGGACAAGCCCTCCACAATATGCAGCAATCCGAATAATCGCTCTCCCATTAAATCTTGAAACTTAAGCTGGATCAACGCAGTCTACCAATGGGCAGGATTGAGCAAGATTAAGCTATGAGAATAAAAAGATTGACCCTAGTTGCATTGACCTTAATGGTAACAGCCACCTATCAACCCTCCAGTTGGGCTGGGCAGGTACTCGATCGCATTAAAGCAACAGGCACAATTACGGCGGGTGCGAGAAAAGATGCTACTCCTTTTGGTTTTGTTGATAAAAACGGTAAATGGGTCGGTTATTCTTTGGATATCCTTGAACGAATCCGTAAACAAACTGAAAAGCAATTAGGCAGACCCATTCAACTCAAATTAGTAGAAGCAACTCCAGAAAACCGTTTTGAGAAAATCCAAAATGGCAGTATTGATATTGAATGCGCCTCTACCACCTTTACCTGGGCGAGAACCAAACAGGTAGATTTTTCTGTCAGTTACTTTGCCGATGGCACGAAGTTATTAACCCGTCAGAATAGCGGCTTAGGTTCCCTAGACTCTTTAGCAGGGCGAAAAATCGGCGTTATTTTTAATACAACTAACGAAAAAGCCGTTCGTTCCCAACAGCCGGCTGCCCAATTAGTACCGATTAAAAACCAAGCCGATGGGCTAGAAAAACTCGAAAAAGGCGAAATAGAAGGGTTTGCAGGGGATGGCATTGTGCTAGAAGGGATTCGTCAAAAAGCGAAAAATTTGAGCAATTTAACCGTTGTCCCTAATTTTCCTTACCAATATGAATCCTATGCTTGCTCTTTGCCGAAAGATGATTCTGATTGGCGTAATTTAGTGAATTATAGCTTAATTCAATTCATGGAAGGGATTATTAGTGATCAGACGGAAGCCGTCGCTATTTATGAAAAATGGTTTGGAGAAACCGGCGTTACCCCCTATCCCAGAGAAGCTATTAATGACTACTTTCAAGGGATTGTCAATTCCTATGAATGGATTCCGATTATTGATTATTAAAGATTCATGATTAATCATTCATGGTGAGGATTAATCGCATTTCTTTTATCGAGCCATGCAATTAATGTCTGGAGGAGTAGGTAAACTTTTAGAGTCAGTGGTAAACTGTCCATGATATCCGTTTAAATTTTTGGTTTGAGGCTGAGGGAAAAACTTCATGAAAGCGATGATTCTAGCGGCAGGGAAAGGAACCCGTGTGCGACCGATTACCCATACGATTCCTAAGCCGATGATTCCTATCCTCCAAAAACCAGTAATGGAATTTCTGTTAGAATTGCTGCGACAGCATGGATTTGACCAAATTATGGTCAATGTCAGTCATTTAGCAGAAGAAATTGAAAGTTATTTTCGGGATGGGCAACGCTTTGGGGTACAAATTGCCTATTCTTTTGAAGGCAGTATTATCGATGGTCGTTTAGAAGGGGCTGCGATTGGCTCGGCGGGCGGTTTACGTCGAATCCAAGATTTTAATCCGTTTTTTGATGATACCTTTGTGGTTCTTTGCGGTGATGCTCTGATTGATTTGGACTTAACCGCAGCGGTCAAGACCCATCGTGAGAAAGGCGCGATCGCGACCATTGTGACTAAATCAGTGGATAAGGAATTAGTCTCCAGTTACGGGGTCGTTGTTACGGATGAGGACGGTAAAATTAAAGCCTTTCAGGAAAAACCGAGCGTAGAAGAAGCCTTAAGTACCCAAATTAATACGGGGATTTACATTTTTGAACCGGAAATCATCGATTATATTCCTCCTAATCAGGAATACGATTTAGGTTCGGATCTTTTTCCTCAACTTGTGGCCAAAGATGCCCCTTTCTATGCGGTCAATATGGACTTTGAATGGGTCGATATTGGAAAAGTGCCAGATTATTGGGAAGCCATTCGCGGCGTATTATCGCGGGAAATTAAAAATGTGGAAATTCCTGGGATTGAAGTCAGACCAGGCGTTTATACGGGCATTAACGTAGCAGCCAATTGGGACAAAATTAATATTCAAGGCCCTGTCTATATCGGCGGTATGACCCGCATTGAAGATGGGGCAACCATTATTGGCCCTAGCATGATTGGCCCTAGTTGCTGGATTTGTAGTGGAGCCGTTGTCGATAACAGCGTTATTTTTGAATATTCCCGCTTAGGGGCTGGGGTACGCCTCGTCGATAAACTCGTGTTTGGACGTTACTGTGTGGATAAAACAGGGGCGGCGATCGATGTTCAGGCAGCAGCACTGGACTGGTTAATTACCGATGCGCGACAAGTGCCACCCTATGAGGAAAATAGTCAGCAGCAATTGTTTTCTAGTTTGCTCAAGTCTGAATAACGAGACCTTTCAAAAACTCAGCATAGAATAGGATCGGTCAATCTCAAATTCGCTCGTGTTGCGTCATGATGGCCATTTATCGATGAAATTTTATTGGCTTCCTATTTTATTATTGCTGTGTTTGCCCGTGAAGGCAGAACCGATTACGGATATTCAATACCGATATTATTCGATTTATCCTCAACAAAAAGCCGATCTCGAAAGGGAAATGCAGACGCGATCGCCGATCATCGTCAACGGGAAAAAATTTAAAGGCTATACCAAGTGGAATGTTAATTGGAAATTTTGGTGGTACGAAAGCCCAAACAGTTGCCGCATAACAAAGGTTAAAGTGTTTTTAAACGTAACCTATACCCTGCCCCAAATCCCCAAAAATCATGTTACTACCGCAGAAACCCGCACTATCTTTAATCAGTTTTATAACGCCTTATTTAAACACGAACAAAATCATAAAGATTCTGGCTTATTTGCTGCGCGAGATATTGAAAATGCCTTACAAAATCTAGGCTCCTTTCCCAATTGTCAGCAACTTGAATTAGTCGCTAATCAACGGGGACATCAAATTATTCAACAATATGCCCAACGCGATCGCGATTATGACAAACATACCGATCACGGTCGGCTAGAAGGCATAATGCTGCAAAACTTCATGAAATAGGTTTTATACTTTATATTTCTAGTGAGATTTTGTCTGAGTGAAGTAGTGATAGAATAGGTCAGGCAAATAAAAGTTGTTAGCAAAAGTCTTTATAACTATGAAAGCAATTCAATCTACTGGAAAGATCGATAAGGTAGGTCAATTATCTTTAGACTACCCAATTAAAGGGACTCCACCCAGTTCGGTAAGAGTTATCATTCTTTGGGAAGAAACAGAAACAGAGGTTAATAACTTTTGGCAACAAATCAGTGAATATCAACAATATCCTTTAATGTCAGCAGAAAAATTACAACTGGAATTAAAACAATCTTTGACCGAAGCAGGTTATGATTCAAGAGAGAAAATTGTTGATCTTGTTCAAGATATTAAACGGGAAATATCTCAAGAACGTCAACAAAAACAAGATTCAATACAATGACGAAAATTCCTGAATTAATTTTTTTAGATACTAATGTTTATTTAATTGGTGCAGTTGAGCTAGAAAGTCCTGAAGGTTTAATTCTACAATGGTTAGGTTGGGAAGTCCCAAATGATAATCCTGTGGGGGTAATAATTTCTGAAGAACTTATTAACCAAATTGTCAGAGTTGCTAAACGCTTAAAAAATAAAGATTGGAGTGGAGAAATAATTGGAAGAATTTGGCAAAATTTCAAGTATTGTTATGTCCGGATTGATGATTTTGAGTTAGCTGAAATGGAAGCTTTGGGAGTAATTTCTCGTGAAGATATAGGAATCTATTTAACGGCAAAAGTTGGTCAATCTCAATGTTTTATATCTGCTAATCATAAGTTAATTAAGGTTTTGGTTCAACAAACAGGTGAATTTGAATGTTTAACACCTTCTGAATTTGTGAATAAGTATCTAACTTCTTTAAAATAAAAAAATAAGGCTATTTTAATCCTTGTTTAACGGCTTCAGCTAACGCTTTTGATTTTCTCAATTGTCCCATTTGGTAAATTGAACCATCGCCCAGGAGATAACAAGAAATGATTGCTGTAAAAGATAGGTTTCTTAAGTTAACGCCCGAAGAATATTTTATTTGGGAAGAACAACAGCTACTGCGCCATGAGTATCTGAATGGTGAAGTTTATGCCATGAGTGGGGGGACTCAAAATCATGGGCGAATTGCGAGTAATATTATTTTTATCCTTAAAGGTCATTTACGGGGTAGTGGTTGTCAGGTCGGTAACTCCGATTGTCGGGTAAATATTTTTGAAACTAAAGATTATGTTTATCCTGATGTGAGCGTTACTTGTGACGATCGCGATCGCACTGCCATTCAAGCGATTCAATATCCTTGTCTAATTGTTGAGGTTTTATCTGAAAGTATAGCCAGTTATGACCGAGGGGATAAATTTAGAATGTATCGTCGTAATCCTAGTTTGCAAGATTATGTTTTAGTGGATGCCGAGAAAATCGCGATCGACTCATACTGCAAAAATGATCGGGGTAATTGGGAGATTTTTAATTATCAATCGGGGGATAATATTAACTTACAAAGTATTGGTTTAAGCTTTCCCATTGAGTCAGTTTATGACGATATTATTTTTGAAAAATCAGAAACAAAAAATCAATAAGTAATGCAAATTTGTTGGTAAAAGTCTTTATAACAATGAAAGCAATTCAACCACTCGAATTACTAGCACCGGCAGGAAGTTGGGACTGTGCTAAGGCGGCAGTCGAAAATGGGGCAGACGCGATTTATTTTGGTCTGGAAAAGTTTAACGCCAGGATGCGGGCCCACAACTTTACTGAAGCAGATCTGCCTGAATTGATGGCTTTTTTACATCGTCGGGGGGTTAAGGGTTATGTGACGCTTAATACCTTGATTTTTACGTCAGAATTAGCTTCTGTAGAAACCTATCTCAAATCCATTATTGCGGCGGGCGTAGATGCAGCTATTGTGCAGGATGTGGGGTTATGTCGATTAATCCGTCATTTATCGCCCGATTTTCCTATTCATGCTTCTACGCAAATGACCGTTACCAGTAGCCCAGGGGTGGAGTTCGCCCAATCCTTAGGCTGTAATTTGGTCGTTTTGGCGCGGGAATGTTCAATCCCAGAAATTCGTAAAATTCAAGAACAACTCGGCCAGCAGCATATTTCTTTGCCGTTAGAAGTGTTTGTGCATGGGGCGTTATGTGTAGCCTATTCAGGACAATGTTTAACGAGTGAAGCGTTAGGGGGACGCTCAGCCAATCGGGGGGAATGCGCCCAAGCCTGTCGGATGCCCTATGAAATGATTGTCGATGGCCAACCCTTGGATCTCGGCGATCGCCGTTATTTGCTTAGTCCTCAAGATTTAGCGGGGTTAGCAGTGTTACCTGAACTAATCGAAGCAGGAGTTGTGTCCTTGAAAATTGAGGGACGTTTAAAAACACCTGAATACGTGGCGAGTGTGACCCAAGTGTATCGTCAAGCTATTAATCGGGTTATGACGGGATTAGAACATCAGGTTTCCGAGCGCGATCGCTATCAGTTAGAAATGGCCTTTTCACGGGGACTCTATACAGGTTGGTTAGACGGAATTGATAATCAGCAGCTTGTTCATGCCCGATTTGGTAAGAAACGGGGTGTTTATCTAGGGGAAATCAAACAAATTCGGGATGGTCGGGATAAACAGGTCATTTTACGCTTAGAAGCACCCTTAAAAGCAGGGGATGGGGTGGTTTTTGATGCAGGTAAACCCGCAGACCGAGAAGAAGGGGGGCGAGTGTATGCGGTAGAACACCAAGGTCGAGATACGGTTGTAACCTTTGGACGACGGGATATGGATCTACGACGGATTAAAGTCGGCGATCGCTTGTGGAAAACCAATGATCCTGAATTAGATAAACAACTGCGTCAAAGCTTTGCAGGTGAAAAACTTCACTATCAGCGACCCATTGAGATAGAACTTCATGGAGAAATTGGGCAACCCTTAACCGCGATCGCGCGTGATGAGCAGGGGAATATTGTTCAAGTGGATTCTGCAATGGCACTGGAAGAAGCGAATAATAAACCCTTAACAACCGAGCGTTTAACGGAGCAATTAGGACGGTTAGGCAATACTCCCTTTACTTTAGGTCAATTAGAGAACAATTTACCCAGCAACAGTATTATTCCTGTTAGTGAATTGAATCGGATTCGCCGTGAATTAGTCAGTCAATTAGAGCAATTACGCAGTCAACCCAAACGCTGGCAAATTAATCCAAAAGTTACCTATAACCAGTTATTACCTACCATAGGAAATATACCTGATGTTTCTCCTGAAATTATTGTCTTAGTCCGTAATCTTAAGCAATTAAAGGCAGTTTTAACGACTGATATTCCTACAATTTATTGTGAATTTGAAGACCCCATTGTCTATCGATCTGCGGTAGAAATGGTGAGACAAACTAACTCTAAAAAAGAAATTTGGGTCGCTCCTCCTCGAATTACGAAACCTAAAGAAAACTATACTCTTGAACAAGTTATTTCTAGCAAAGCCGATGGTTATTTAATTCGCAATTACGATCACCTCAAGTTTTTTAAAAACAAACGCATTATTGCTGATTTTTCTTTTAATATTGCTAATCCCATAACGGCAAATTATTTTAAACAGAATTTCTCTTTAGAACGGTTAACGGCTTCCTATGATCTCAATATTCAGCAGTTAGAATCCTTACTGAAAAAGTCTCCGTCTAATTGGTTTGAGATCACCATTCATCAACACATGCCGATGTTTCACATGGAACACTGTGTTTTCTGTGCTTTTCTTTCTGAGGGAACGGATTTTAGAAATTGTGGTCGTCCCTGTGAAAGTCATGAGGTTAAACTCCGCGATCGCGCTGGGGCTGAACACGTTTTACTAGCGGATGCCGGTTGTCGTAACACAGTTTTTAATGGAACCGCACAAACGGGGGCTGAATTTCTTGAACGCTTTTTGGAACTCGGTGTCCGTTATTTCCGCCTAGAATTTGTTAATGAATCCCCCAAACAAGTTTTACAAACGATTAGCCGTTATCAACAACTCTTAGCTGGCAAAATTACAGGCTCTCAGCTTTGGAAGGAATTAAAACTTCAAAATCAACTGGGGGTTACTCGTGGTTCTAATCTTTAAACATTGACATGACCTTTTTGTTTGAACTCATAAAAGCGACAGGCCATTTGTCCTAAACCATACAAAATAGTGGCATTTCCCGCAGTCCCAACGGCTGCCCCGACGATAGGGATTCCTTCAACGATACTCAACCCCGATTTCACTACACCAGAGCTACCCATTGAGAGTCCCCAAAGGGCTAAGACTTCTCCCCGTCGAGCCGGATCGGTTGGTGAAAAGCCATAGATAGCCGCAATACGATAGATCATTTCTGCTTGCAAAGCCGCGATCGCGCCCAGATCGACCGCTAAAAGGGTTAAGGCCAAAGGCGGAATAATATTAGTGACCAGACCAATTCCCGCCGCTTTCAAAGTAGTATCGGCAATGACCCGTTGGGCTAATTCTTGTTGGGTTTCACGGGGATAATCTCGTCGTAATACGTCAATCTCTTGCTGTACCGCGTCCATGTTGACCTGACCGAGGGCTGCCATCACCCAGCTTAATCCAGGAAGTTTGGTGGCGAATTGAATAGCCGGATGGGTCGCGATCGGTGTTACCGCATCCCCCAATTTTTCTGTTCCTTCATGTAATAGGGTATAAAATGTGGAATTTAGGGTATCTTCTGCCATGCTAGAGGCATTTTTCATGGTATTTGAAAATATCTGGGAACTTTTCTCGGTAAATGCTAAAAAATCTTGAAAAACGCGATCATTTGAAGTAGCCATAGCAAAGAGAAGCAAGATCTAAACGATAGGATTATTTTGTACTTTAAGAAATCACACACAAATCAGCCATCTGCCTAAAGGAATTAGAATCGACGATTAGAAGTTCACTGAGGCAGTCAAAACTTGCTATAGTTAAGCTGATTATTTCCAAAAAAATCAGCCAACTGCTATCGATTACCGATTAAAGGATACCGAAAGATGCGAATCTTAGCTCTTGTTCCTGGGGGAATTGGCGATCAACTGCTCTTTTTTCCCACCCTCGAAAGCCTCAAAAGTCAATATCCCAAAGCGGCGATCGATGTGATCGTAGAACCTCGCGCTAAATCAGCCTATCGAGTTTGTTCCTCCGTCAATGAAGTTCTGGTGTTCGATTTTAAAGACCGTAATGGATTGGCTGACTATCTCAACCTTTTGGGAATTATCCGCGATCGCGAATATGACGTAGCTTTGAGCTTAGGACGAAATTGGGCAACGGAACTGATGCTTTGGCTCAATGGCATTCCCAAGCGTGTCGGTTATAAAACGAATCAATCCTACTTTCTTTCTGATACCGTCCCCCTCAATCTCAATCAATACACAGCCGCTCTCAACCATGATTTGGTCAAAGGGTTTGAGATTCAAACGCCCTGCCCCCCCCTCAAAATTGCGGTTCCTAAAGAAGATATTCAATGGGCAGAGAATGAACAAAATCGCTTGGATTTAAAAGAAAATGGCTATATTGTCATTCATGGTGGATCAAGCCGCTTCTCCCGTCTCAAAGGCATCAATAAAATCTATCCTATTAAACAGTGGGCAAAAGTTATTGACGATATTCAGCAAAAACAACCCAATTTAGCGATCGCCTTATTACAAGGCCCCGACGATGCCGATTGGGTCGGACAAATGCGAGTAAATCACCCCAATTTAAAAATTGTGACTCCTGGTGATATTGGGAAACTGGCTGCCCTTATTGCTGGAGCAAACTTAATGCTCTGTACTGATAGCGCACCCTTGCAATTATCCGTTGCGGTGGGAACCTATACCATTGCCCTTTTTGGCCCGACGGAAGCCCGTAAATCCTTACCGCCGAATCAAACCCGCTTTATTGGGATTCAATCCCCGACTCAAGATATGGCTGCCATTAAGCCTGAAACAATATTGGAACAGGTTTGGCGTAGCTAACGATGACCCTGGTGTCTATCGATAAAATGCAATACTAGATACAGTATTTACAGGGACTATAGAGTAAATTCTATTCAAGATCGGGAATAGTAACAACTTTACGCCTTTTTTCAGTCATTACTGAACAAAAACCTAGTTTATTTTAATCAGTCAAACCTAAATTTAACAAACAATCAGATTAGTCGCGTTTTTTGAATCTATCAAAAAAATTAACCCAGTTCTTATTCTGTATTCTTGCTGAGAATCCACTTTTCAAACCTGATTGTTTAGTGATTTTTTTTAAAAAAACTAATTACTAAATTAATCCTAATCATTTAATCCCTATTTTCAATTATTTACATTAAGTAAATCGATTATATGGCGATTTTTTCTCCGTAGATTCCTGATTCTAGAAAGTTTAGGTTTGGATATTTTTGAATTTTTGTTTAATTTTATCTAATTTAAATTGTCCTTGAATCTAGCTTAAGCTTTGATTGTAAATTCTATTTTCGAGATTGTTTGACTCAGTAAATTAAATTTATCATTACCTATTGTATTCTTCTTTGACTATGACATCAGCTTTTCAGGATGTTAATTTGGTTTCTTCTTGGTTAGAAGACGGCACGAATCCAGTCTTATCTGATGTAATGCTATCGGAAATGTATCGGCTTTCTACTTTAATTAATAACTTGCCGGGTATCGCCTATCGCTGTAATAGCGATCGCCAATTAACCATTGAATTTGTCAGTGAAGGAAGCTTGGATTTAATGGGTTATCATCCCGCCGAGTTGATGGGGCAATCCCGCCAAAAATACCAAAATTGTGTCCATAGCGATGATCGAGATTGGTTAGCTGCTCAACTGCAAACTGCACTGGAAGAACGGCAATCCTACACCTTGGAATATCGCCTCTTTGACAAAGCGGGTCAACAAAAATGGGTCTGGGAAAAAGGGCGAGGAATTTATGCGCCTTCAGGAGAATTATTATTTATTGAAGGATTTATTATCGATATCAGCGATCGCCGAGAAATCGAATTTGCAGCCAAAGAAAGCCAACGACAATTAGATAGTTTAATCAATGCAATTCCGGGCATCTTTTTTCGCACGAGTAGTCAGGCGGATCTATCCATGATCTATATCAGTGCGGGATGTGAACAACTCACGGGTTACACGACCCAAGAAATCCTTCAGGATCGAAGTTCTAGTTTTAATAGCCTTACCCATCCCCAGGATTTACCCCAGGTTTTGGCCAAATTAGAAGAAGTCAGCCATAAACCGAGTTCTTATGTGTTGGAATACCGAATTATTACCAAATATGGTCAGAAAAAATATGTTTGGGAAAAAGGCCACAGTATTTTTGATGAGCAAGGCACCTTTTTAGGAATTGAAGGGTTTATTAGTGATATTAGTGAACTTAAACGCATTGAAAAAGCATTAAGGGTCTCTGAAGAAAAATATCGTAGTATCTTTGAAAATTCCTTAGATGGGATCTTCCAAACCACCCCTGATGGGCATTATTTAAGTGCGAATCCTGCTCTTGCCAAAATCTATGGCTATGATTCCCCTGAAGAGTTGATGCGATCGCTGACCGATATTGAACATCAATTGTATTTAGTGGCTGAACGTCGTGCCGAGTTCGTTCGGCTTTTACAAGAAAACGATTTTGTTGCGAATTTTCAATCCCAAATTTACCGCAAAGACGGAAAAATTATTTGGATATCAGAAAATGCTAGGGCCGTCCGCAATGACAGGGGAGAACTACTGTACTACGAAGGAACCGTTGAGGATATTAGTGAATATAAGCAAGCTAAAGAGCAATTGAAGTGGAAAGCGTTTTATGATTCGCTTACGGGTTTACCGAATCGGGCCATGTTTATGGAACATCTCGGTAATTTGTTATCCTATGCCCAACAACATGAACGAAGTTTTGCCCTGTTTTTTCTCGATTTAGACCGCTTTAAATTAGTCAACGATAGTTTAGGGCATTTAGTCGGCGATGAATTATTGGTGGCGATCGCGCAACGATTACAACAGTGTCTCCGAGAAAATGATCTCGTGGCTCGTTTAGGCGGTGATGAATTTATTATTTTATTGCCTGATATTCATTCCCTCGAACAGGCGACTCATGTTGCCGAACGAATCAAAGGCTCTTTTCGTTCTCCTTTTCAACTGAAACAACATCAAGTCTTTGCAGGGGTCAGCATTGGTATTCTGTTAATCGATCAAATGGTTGACCCTAACCTCACCGCTGAAGATTTGCTACGGGATGCGGATACGGCCCTTTATCAAGCTAAAAATGTCAGTAAGGGGGATTATCAAGTATTTACCCCCGCCATGCATCAAAAGGCAGTTACCTTACTCCAATGGGAAACCGATCTCAAGCAAGCGATCGCCTATCAGCAATTTCAATTGTATTATCAACCGATTGTTGTGTTAGAAACGGGGCATCTATCGGGATTTGAAGTCCTATTGCGGTGGCAACACCCAGAGCATGGGCTAATTACTCCCAGTGAATTTATTGGCATTGCCGAAGATACCGGATTAATTGTTCCCATTGGTGATTGGATCTTAGAAACCGCTTGTCAACAGTTAGTTGAATGGCAAAAAGTTGCGATTGAAGATTACAAGAATTTAACGATTAGTATTAACTTATCGGTTAAACAATTACAAATTCCTGGTTTAGTGGAAAAAATTGATAGCATCTTAGTCCAGACAGGATTAGCGGGCCAATATTTGCGATTAGAAATCACTGAAACCTGTTACCTCAACGACGAAGCCTCGATCAAAAAAACCTTACAAAAACTCCGCGATCGCCACATTAAAATTTGTATTGATGATTTTGGAAAAGGCTATTCGAGCTTAAGCTATTTACATCAATTTCCCATCGATATTTTAAAAATTGATAGTTGTTTTGTTGGTGAAATTAATCAAGATTCTCCCCAAGGAAAAATTGCACGGGCGATGTTCCGATTAGCTCAAGATCTAGGATTAGAACCGATCGCCGAAGGGGTAGAAACCGCTCAACAAATTCAAGACCTGCTTCAATTAGATTGCTGCTTAGGACAGGGCTATTATTTCTCCCATCCCCTCCCAACGGACGCGATCGCCATCTTGTTACACAAAAAAAATGATTTCTTTCCCAAAACCTTGAGTTAATTTCAATAAAAAAACGTATTGGCATCCTTCCCTAAACATAAAACTTGCAAGGAAAAAATACCGCCTAGATACTAGCGTTCGGGTAGACGAGAATCGCAATCAGGGTTTGTAGGTCGGGCATGGAGTCTTATTTTATTGTCAATTAATTTAAGCTGAGCCAGCGATCGCTAAACAAGAGAATCACTTAAATTAGATTCCGTCGGAGTTAGAATTGTCGTCTCGCAAAGATCAAATTGGCAAAAGTTAACAACAGAACAATATAAAGAATGCCATATAACAAATTACTGAGTAACTCTGGAGTAGGGGGTAATATACCATAAACTGCATCATTTTTAAGGTTAAAGCGTTCTAGGTTGGGTAATACTAAATAGAGGGAACGGGTTAATTGTTCAATACTGGGATTTTTAGTAATTTCTCCGAGCTTCAATAGATCTCGGCTGATATGCCCCATAAAATAAATACCAAAACTAAAAAGCGTCGCCAAAATGGAGCTAGTAAAAACCCCAAATAAAATGGCAACGGCAGTTAATAAGGCTAATTCTAAAAATAAAAATGCCTGAGAAATGAGAATACTAGACCAAGAAAAGGGAATTTTAGCCCACAAAAGCATCATTAAATAAATAGCCGTCATCGTCGCCAACATCACGGCCAGAACGGAAGATAACCCCAAATGTTTACCCACAATAAATTCTGTGCGGCTAATGGGTTTAGGAATGAGAATTAAAACCGTTTTCTTTTCAATCTCTTTATTAATTAGACCCGTTCCGACGAAAATGGCGACGATCGCGCCCAGCAGGGACATGGCAGCCAAACCCAAATCCAGAAAAATCTTACCGTCCGCTCCGACAGAAATTTCAGGCAACAACCGTAAGGCTAATGCTAGAATAATGGCAAAAAAGCCGATGACATAGAGAATGCGATCGCGAATAACTTCCCGAAAGACATTGGCAGCGATCGCCCAGATCCGAAAAATATTCATAACGGCTCCAGTCCCAATGGGTATCAAAAACAACGACCTATTATAATCTGACTCATTAGACGACGAATAGGGTAACTCCCTCAAAAAATTAACCAGAGCTTAACGTCAACTTAACCACCCCTTGGACAAAACTTATTGTTTTTCCCCTTACTTGCGCGGTGCAGTAAACTCATCAAGAATCGAAAAAAGAATTCAGATTCAAACGTGTTTGCTAAAAGTCAGGGGACTAATTCAGAATGCTGTTATTTACAAGCAACTTACGACAAGCAGTAACGTTCTCTGTGGTTACTGTGGGTTTGTCCATCGGAGTCGTTAGCCAAGCGAGTGCTAACTCTTTAAGTGGTGCGGGTGCAACCTTTCCGGCTCCTCTTTATCAACGTTATTTTTCCGAATATAAAAAAGCAACGGGTGTAAGCGTTAACTATAACTCTGTCGGTAGTGGAGCAGGGATTAGACAATTTATTGGAGAAACGGTAGATTTTGGCGCAACTGATGCTGCCCCCTCATCCGCTGAAAAAGCACAAATGAAGCGAGGTGTTGTCTTAGTTCCAACCGCAGGGGGAGCCGTTGCCGTTGTCTATAATCTGCCCGGCGTAAAAGGCTTACAAATTTCCCGTTCAGTCCTTCCTAAAATTTTTAGTGGAGAAATCACCAACTGGAAACAAGTTGATTCTAAACTACCCAGCAAACCGATCCGAGTGGCGGTTCGGGCCGATGGTAGCGGAACAACGGAAATTTTCACCAGCCATTTAAGTGCTATTAGCCCGGCTTTTAAACGCAAAGTTGGTGCAAGCAAAGATCCCAATTGGGGTTTCCAAGTCCTAAAAGGCCCCAAAAATGATGGTGTTGCCGCTCTGGTTAAGCAAACTGATGGTGCCATTGGTTATGTTCAAGATACCTTTGCCCGCAGAAACGAAGGCCCCACCATGCAAACGGCCAGAATTCAAAATAAAGCGGGAAGATTTGTTGAACCCAGTTTAGCCGAAGCGAATAATGCCATTGGTGGCGTAACCTTCAATTCCGACTTCACTGCTAACGTGGATGATCCTGCTAAAGGCTATCCCATTGTGGGCATTACCTGGTTATTGGTCTATCAAAACTACAAAGACCCTGCTAAAGCCGCCCAAGTGAAAAGACTGATTAACTGGATTATGACCTCAGGCCAGTCTCTCAATGCAGGTCTAGAGTTCACCCGAATTCCTGACGCTGTGGCTAAGCGCGTAATTGCCGCAGTTAACCGAATTAAATAACCTTCCATTGATCCATTAAATCTCTCGCAAAATAGGGAATTTGGTGGATCAACTTCTTCAATCATCCTATTTATACGGTAAAACAATGGTTAATCAAGCTTTTTCCCAATCCAATCTTGAGACGGAAAATCTGAATACTTCCCATAATAGCAAGGCTCATCTTTTTGATAATGGGTTTACGGGGTTAGTTTGGATTTGTGCCTTATCTATTGTGATTATTTTGGCTTGGATGACTTGGATTGTTTATCATGATGCCGAACCTGCTATTCATAAATTCGGATTATCCTTTCTGTTTAGTAAGGAATGGTATATCTCTGAAGACAGGTTTGGTGGACTTCCCTATATTTATGGGTCGATTGTCAGTTCTCTTCTTGCTTTAATTTTTGCGATTCCCTTGGGCTTATCGGTTGCAATTCTAACCAGCGAGGATCTTTTACCGGATTGGGTAAAAACGCCTATCGGGTTCATGGTTGAGCTAATTGCTTCTATTCCTAGCGTTATTGTTGGCCTATGGGGGATTTTTGTATTTATTCCAGCCATCAATCCCCTGCAAAAGTGGCTTTTTGCCCATTTGGGGTGGATACCATTTTTTAGTAGTGAACCCTTTGGCCCTTCGATGTTAATTGCCGGGTTAATTTTAGCTGTGATGATTTTGCCCACGATCGCCGCCATTAGTCGAGATGTTTTACTGGCGATTCCGCCTCAGTTACGCAGTGCATCAATGGCTTTAGGGGCAACCCGTTGGGAAACGATTTGGCGCGTCATGTTACCGGCAGCGAGTTCAGGGATTATCGGGGCGATTATTTTGGGGTTAGGTCGGGCCTTGGGAGAAACCATGGCTGTGACGATGGTGATTGGCAATTCCGATATTATTAGCATCTCTCTACTGGCTCCAGGCTACACCATTCCTTCCGTGTTAGCGAATCAGTTTGCTGAAGCTGCGGGGTCTCTCCATATTGGCGCATTAATGTATTTATCTCTCATTCTCTTTGTGATCACTTTAGTCGTTAACAGCATTGCCATTGTCCTCGTTCAATTAATTAATAAAAATCGAACCTAACCTCCATTAATTAATCGGTAGCGCAACATTTTAGATTTATGAAAAGTGATAACCAGAATCTTTTAGATCAGGAATTGTATCTTCCCCTACCCGTGACCCGTGATTTGTTTGCTAAGGGCATGACGGTTTTAGCGTTCATTTTAACCGCGATCGCCCTATTACCTTTGTTCTCGATGATCTGGTCGATTATTAGCCAGGGCTTACCAAATTTTTCTTGGGAAGTCTTTGTCTCGCTGCCGGCTGCTTTGGGAGAAGAAGGGGAACCCAATGGTTTTGCCAATGCGATCGTCGGAACGTTAACCATGGTCGGTTTGGCTGCTTTGGTGAGTGTGCCCTTTGGGATAATGACAGGCATTTTTTTATCGGAATTTGCCGCGGGTTCCAAGATTGGCAATGCCATCCGTTTCGTCACGATCATTTTGAGTAGTGTTCCCTCCGTCATTATTGGGGTGTTTTCCTACGGGGTTTTGGTTATCACGACGAAGCAATTTTCGGCGATCGCGGGGGGATTTGCCCTAGCGGTGATCATGTTGCCGATTGTGTCATTAACTACTGAAGAAGCGTTAAAACTGGTTCCTGTCCCCTATCGTTTAGGGTCATCCGCTTTAGGTGGAAACCGCCTCCAAACAACCTTTAAGATTATTTTGCCGACTGCCCTATCGGGAATTATGACAGGGGTTCTCTTAGCCGTTGCGCGGGCTGCGGGGGAAACAGCTCCTTTGATGTTTACTGCCCTTTTTAGTCAGTTTTGGCAAGAAAGCTTAATGAGTCCAACGCCGTCCCTACCCGTTTTAATCTACACCTACGCCAGTTCTCCCTTTCCAGAACAAAACGCGATCGCCTGGACAGCCTCATTAGTTTTATTGTTACTGGTTTTAGTGATCAGTTTATCCTCCCGTTCTCTCACCCGTAATCGTTTAAAATCCCATTAATGCTACATTGTTTATGGTTTCTCCCTCTTTCCCTTCCTCTACTTATTTTAATTCAATGGATATGAATCCCCCTATTCCTGCGATTCAAGTTACCGGCTTATCTTTCTTTTATGGCACCAAGAAAGTTTTAGAAGGCGTATCGATGCAAATTCCTGAAGGAGAAGTAACCGCGATGATCGGCCCTTCCGGTTGTGGGAAATCGACCCTACTTAAAGCCCTCAATCGCATTGGAGAACTCGAAGGAGCGGTGACCATTACCGGCAAAGTTGAATTTTTTGGACAAAATATTTACGGCAAAAACGTCAATTTAAATACCCTACGCCGACAAATTGGCATGGTTTTCCAGCGACCGAATCCCTTTCCTGCCAGCATTTACGATAACGTAGCCTACGGCGTAAGAATTGCTGAACGCAAAAATCGGGCTGAACTAGACGAAATTGTTGAATCGGCCTTAACAGGAGCCGCTCTTTGGAACGAAGTCAAAGATATTTTACATAAATCAGCCTTGGGCCTATCCGGGGGGCAACAGCAACGGCTTTGTATTGCCCGTGCCATGGCCGTCAAACCGAAAGTGTTGTTAATGGATGAACCCTGTTCTGCGCTTGATCCCATTTCTACCCTGAAAGTAGAAGAATTAATTAAAACCTTACGGGGCAAATTAACGATCGCGATCGTCACCCACAATATGCAACAGGCTTCACGGGTATCTGATTACACCGCATTTTTTAACGCCGATGAAAGCCGCATTGGTCAATTAGTCGAATTTGATACCACCGAGAAAATCTTTACCGATCCCAGCGATGTTCAAACCCGCGATTACGTGGCAGGTCGTTTTGGTTAGGTCGATAGGCGGGGGATTTTACGAAAATTATCGATGATCGGCTTATCTGCACCCTTTTTTATTCTTCAATAATCGGCTCAATCACTTCCGGTTCCATGATCTGTTGAGGACGAGCCATAACCGCCTTTTCCAATTCGGGAAGGGCAACCAATTGCCGTTGTTTTTCCCGTACCGCATTCGGCATGAGGATGGGTAACGGTTCTTGTTCATCTAGCCAGTAGGTTGCCACAGGTAAGGTATGCTCTAAATCTTCCAGTAAGCGCGGAATAATCATCACCGCATGGAGTTCTCCAATCCGTTCAGCCTCCTGCATTCCCGCTTCAATGGCCACCGCCACATTGGCCACCGATCCCCGAATAATGGCAGTACACAACCCATCCCCAATGGTTTCATAGGAAGCGAGTTGAACATCAGCCGATTTCAGCATGGCATCCGCCGCTCCCACCATCGCAGGAAAACCTCGCGTTTCAATTAACCCAATGGAACGATTACTCAGCCGACTATAGCCCTTTTGTTGTTGGGCAATTTCCACTAAATGACTACCAATCGGAAAAACAGCCTCTAGATTGGGCATGGGACGGGCAATGACTAACTTAGAAATGAGTTGGCCAAACTGTTCTGCGGTTTTCGCCCCTTCTTCCACTGCTAAACGGACATCTGCAATTTTGCCTCGCACGACAGCGGTACAGTGACCACTACCAATCTTTTCATAACCCACTAGGGTCACCTCTGCCGACTTCAACATCATGTCAGCCGTCCCCACGATCGCGGGAAAACTCTGTGTCGAAACTAAGCCCAAGGCACTATCACTCGGTTGGTAATAATTTTTTTGAGGGCGAGGTCTGGGGTTGGGGGTCGTGCGATGGGACAGATTTAATTTCGACATTGAATTGGCCTAATGAGGACAGAGCAAATTCTTAGCATAGTCTCTAGTCTATCGCTCGAATCCGTAGTTGCGTAGTACAAATTCTAACGATTTTTGAATCTCCTGTAAAAAATTGGAAAAATTTATCACAGGGTTAAGTTTTACTATTACTTTTAGTGGTTTTAGCAGTGGTTTTCCGCGTTGTCGTTTTCTTGGCCGTTGTTTTCTTCGCAGTAGTTGTTTGGGTTTCCTCTTTAGTTGCGCTCGTAGAAGCTTTTTTCCGAGTGGTTTTCTTGGTTCCCTCTTTTTCAGATAGCAAAGTTAGGGCCTTTTCCAAGGTCATATTCTCTACGGTTTCCTCCTTGGGAATCCCTGCATTGACTTTGCCGTGTTTCACATAAAGCCCATAGGGGCCTTCAAAAATGTTGACAGGTTCTTGATCCGCTGGATGAGCACCTAATTCCCGTAGGGGAGCTTTACTTTTACTCGCCCCTCTACCCCGTTTAGGTTCGGCCAAGAGTTCCAAAGCGCGTTCCAAGGTAATCGTCAATACATTGTCATCCCCTTTCAGCGATCGATAATCCTTACCCTCCTTACCCTGATCATGCACTACGTAGGGGCCGAAGCGGCCGAGATTGGTTTGAATTTTCGCCCCTGTTTCTGGATGAGTCCCCAGGGTTCGAGGTAAAGCCAGCAACCCAATGGCGATTTCTAGGGTTAGGTCTTCAGGCTTCATGCCTTTGGGAAGAGAAGAGCGTTTCGGTTTTTTGTTCGTGTCGCTGACTTCCCCCAATTGCACGTAGGGCCCATAGGTTCCCACTAAAACATAAATCGGCTCGCCCGTTTCAGGATGAATCCCCACTTTATCTGGGCCTTCGGTCTTTTGGCGCAGAAGCGTAGAAACCTGTTCAGGGTTGAGATCGGAGGGCGTAAGATCAGCCGGAATGGACGCGGTGACGACTTCATCGCCTTGGGGAATTTCAATATAGGGGCCAAATTTGCCGATCTTTACCTTGGCAGCGAGATTCTCTAAGATAATAGCCTTGGCCACACTGGGATCAATTTGATTTTCTCGAACCTTAACTTGATTTTCTAAGCCTGCTTCTCCTAAGAAGAAATCGCGCAAATAGGGCAACCACTGACTTTCTCCCGTCGCAATTTCGTCTAGGGTTTGTTCCATGCGGGAGGTAAAGCCCGTATCCACTAAATCGGGGAAGTGTTCTTCCAAGAGGCTGACTACGGCAAAGGCGGTAAAGGTAGGCACTAAAGCCTTAGCTCGCATTTGGGCATAACCCCGATCCATGATCGTTCCAATAATGCTGGCGTAGGTACTAGGGCGGCCCACTCCTTCACTTTCTAGGGTTTTTACCAAGGATGCTTCAGTATAACGGGCGGGGGGCTGGGTTTCGTGGTCTAAGACATCGAGTTGTTTACAGGTGGGGCGATCGCCGATTTTGAGATTGGGTAAAATGACTTCCTGATTATCAATGGCGGCATCAGGATCATCGGAACCTTCCACATAGGCACGGAAAAAGCCTGGAAAATCAATGCGTTTTCCCGCAGCACGAAATTCCGCATCTTCTACTTTTAGGGTGACGGCAATTTGAGTAACTCTAGCTTCTGCCATCTGACAAGCCACCGTTCGTTTCCAAATAAGGTCATAGAGCGCGAATTCTTGACCCGATAACCCCGTGCGGTTGGGAATGCGAAATTCTTCCCCTGCCGGACGAATGGCTTCATGGGCTTCCTGGGCCCCTTTACTTTTAGTCGTAAATTGGCGGACTTTCGGGCTTAAGTACTCTGTGCCATACATCTGTTCAACACAGCTACGGGCCGCGGCGATCGCCTGTTCGGAGAGGTGAACCGAGTCTGTCCGCATGTAGGTGATATAGCCCTCTTCATAGAGCTTTTGGGCAATCCGCATGGTATCCCGTGCTGAAATGCCTAACTTACGGTTAGATTCCTGTTGCAGAGTCGAAGTCGTAAAGGGTGGCGAAGGTTTACGAGTCGTGGGTTTTTCTTCGGTGTTGCTAACTTGCCAGGGCTTACCCGTTAACCGTTCCTTGAGCGCGATCGCGTCCGCTTCCTTGAGCAGAACCACGTCCTTATTTTTACTAATCGTTCCCGTTTTGGGATCAAAGTCTGAGCCATTAGCAATCCGTTTTCCCCCTAAAGTGGTTAACTTCGACTCAAAGGGCGTTTCTTCCTGCTCTAATAAGGCTTTGAGATCCCAATAACTGGCTTCCCTAAAAGCCCGACGTTCCCGTTCCCGCTGGACTAACAAACGCACTGCCACCGACTGCACCCGTCCTGCGGATAAACCCCAAGCAATCTTTTTCCAAAGCAGGGGAGAAAGGGTATAGCCTACTAAACGGTCTAAAATGCGACGGGTTTCTTGAGCATGGACTAAATTTTCATTAATATTGCGACAATTGGTTAACGCTTTGCGAATGGCTTCCTGGGTAATTTCATGAAAGACCATGCGTTTGACAGGCACTTTCGGATTCAATAATTGGGTTAAATGCCAACTGATGCTTTCCCCCTCGCGGTCTTCGTCCGTTGCCAGAATGATCTCTTCCGCTTCTTTAACGGCTGCCTGTAACTCTTTGACGACCTTCTTTTTGCTTTTGGGGATCACATAAAGCGGCTCAAAATCCTGCTCCACATTTACACCCAAATTGGCCCATTGCTTGTCTTTATAATTGGCGGGAACTTCCTCAGCCGATGCGGGTAAATCCCGAATATGGCCCATAGAAGCCTCCACCCGATAGCCTTGGGGCAAATAATTACGGATGGTGCGGGCTTTTGTAGGAGATTCGACAATAACAAGAATGGACATAACAATTAAATCGTGGGCAATGCTGTGAGTTTATAACAGGATCAGCTTAAGTCACAACAACTTTAGTCTTAAGTCTGGGGTTGAGGCATTAGGCGACTCGGTATCGCACAACGTATCTACCCTGTAGGATCATCATAAGGATACATGTATTGTTTTTGGCAAGTTTTCTCGGTGTTGTCAAGCGACTTGATTCATCTTTAACTTGACAAATACAAGAAAAAGCTCGCTATAAAATTCAAAAACCCTATTTTGTAATGATTTGTAATACTTTATAGCCGCTTTGCTCAGTTTGTTAGAAATCCTTTAGCTGGGCTGAATACTCATTAATTTTGTTCCATGTATTAGCGATCGCCGCTTGAAAATAGTATGAAAAGTAAAAATCGCATTTAAATCTTCTTTCTTAGCCAAATCATCAAATAACGTTACTGAATTTAACATTTAGTCCCTAGAAAGTAAATATTTATTAATATTTTTTCAATTGGACTTGAGCGGAACAATTCTTAGACTTATACTCTATTGAAAATATGATTTTTCAGAGAGAGAATTTATGGCAAAGCTCAATGTTCCTTCTAATATTGGCTTTGATACAACAAGAGCAATGGAACTAGCCAACTTAGTTCAAAGAGCCTACGAACAATTTAACTTTTTTAAAGAAAATCCTCACCAAACTTGGCCGCCTCAACTATCAGGAACTTTAATCGGCTCTACCACCTGTGACGAGGATTTGGATAGTCCTGACAATCCGGGAAAAGTGAGTTATCAGTTCCTATCAGCTTTTTACTTCAATGACGATGATGGTGATGATAGCGATCGCGTTCCCTTTGGATTTATTGCTCAACGTAAATTAGAAAATGGTCTGCCGGGCATTTTTATTGTTTTTCGAGGAACCTTAACCAAAGATGAATGGCTCGCTCGATAATTTAAAATTCCGACAAGAACCATTTTTCCTAAGAAATTCGGATTTAGGCAAAGTGAGCCGAGGATTTCAGAAAATTTATACCGATGGTGACGATGGAGAAACGCTTGCTGACACAGTGATTAAAACCCTAGAAACCGTTCCTATCAATTCTCAAGTTTTTGTGACAGGGCACAGTTTAGGAGACGCCTTAGCGACTTTATGCGCTCTCCATATTTCTCAACAATTTGTCCCATCCCATCCGACCTTTCAGCAACCGATTCTTTATACGTTTGCTAGTCCTAGAGTCGGAGATCCAAAATTTGCTGATTTCTTTAAATCATTAACAGCTTATCGGATTGCAAATAGTGAAGATTTTGTGGTCATTGTTCCTCCAGGTACCAGTCAAATCATGGGCCCAGAAATGTTTGGTCAACCAATACCGAATAGTAACTCCGAGGCTGGAAAAACAGCGACCCCTTCAGCGCAAAACAATAAAGATGTTATCAATAAATTGGTTAATTTATTTAGAAAACCAGAAAATTTATTGATCGATCAAATTTATGAGCATGTTGGAATCCCGCTTTATTTCACAGATCAACGGGGATATCTTTCGAGTAATCATAATATGTTTTACATTTATCGAGAAGCTCTGCCTGATTCAGAATAAGCATCAAAAAACTTTCAATAGCACTCTCAACCCCCAAAACAACAAAATTCGTTAAACTAAGTCAATAAAGATTGACTATTATTATCGATTGCAAAATCCTGTAATGCTCACCGAACAATCCGCCCATTTATCTTTAAACTCGACTAAGTGGAAAATTAAACTGCTTTACGATGGCCAATGTCCGTTGTGTGTCCGAGAAGTGAACTTTTTACAAAAACAAGATCGCGATCGCGGCTTAGTAGCTTTTGTCGATATTGCCGATGATGACTACGAGCCAGCCGAAAATGGGGGCGTTGATTTTGCAACCGCAATGGGCCGAATTCATGCCGTTCTACCTGATGGTTCGGTCATTAAAAATGTCGAAGTTTTCCGTCAGGTTTACCAAATTTTGGGAATTGGTTGGATCTATGCCGCTACGGGTTGGCCGATTATTGGGCCGATAGTGGATGCCCTATACGCTATTTGGGCTGATTGGCGATTGACATTAACCGGCAGACCTAATATTCAAACCCTAATTGCAGCACGGGAAAAACGCTTACAAGAAAAAAAAGAAGCCAGATGCCGTCTAGAACGATAAAGATAGGGTTACGCGATCGCGCCTAGAACCGCCCAAGTTTTGAGGATACGGAGCCTGATCGGGAAAATAAAAAGAATTATTAACTTGCCTTAGAAAATCTAGCTTTTTTGCTAAGGAGGATTTCACTTATCAGCTAGGTTTGCTACAATAACTGACGGTCATTCAGCCTTAAAAGAGAACATCTTTGACTCAAGTTGTAAATATCCCCACCCTTGATACGTTAGCGCAAGAACTAGCTGCCATTCAGCAAACAGGTTCTAAACGGATTGCCTTACTTGGCTCTCGCCATGTCCCGATCACCCATCAGCAACTGATCGAAATGATGAGTTATGCATTGGTGTTAGCGGGAAATCGCCTAATGACTTCTGGTGCCGCAGGAACGAATTCGGCCGTGATTAAAGGGGCGATGCGGGCCGATCCCAACTTATTAACCGTTATTTTGCCCCAAAGCTTAGATCGTCAACCCAGAGAATCCCAAGAACAACTCCAAAACGTAATTCATTTGGTGGAAAATCCTGAAAATGATTCTCTTTCCTTGGGAGAAGCCAGTGCCTTGTGTAATCGGGAAATTATCTCGCGTTGCCAACAATTAATTTGTTTTGCTTTTCACGAAAGTAGCACACTGCTTCAAACCTGTCAGGAAGCGGAAGAACAAGGTAAGTTAGTGACCCTTTTTTATTTTGACTAATTGGTTTGACTCATTGGGGGTCATCAATCGGTCAATGGTTAAATTAGTGGCAAACCCTTGATTCTGAGGGCTAGCCGATGGAATTGTTCGCTAACCCTTCATCAGTCGGGTCTTCTCATGAAATCTCGTTCTTCTCCTATCGATTGGCTCGAAACCCATTGGGCAACGCCTTCCTATGGGGGGTGGTTATTGGCGATTTTATCGCTTTGCTTTTTTGGGGCGGCAACGAATACGATGGCGGGTTGGCTCTATGTATTGAGTGGCCTGATTTTTGCGCTGTTGGCCATCGCGGCCATTGTCCCTGTGCGATCGCTGCGTCAGTTGAGCATAGAACGGTTAGCCATTGCGCCTGTCAGTGCGGGCGATGATTTAACGATTAGCCTAAAGATTAAAAACCAGAGTAAAACCCCAAAGACCTTACTACAATTCTGGGATGTGTTACCTGATAAATTAGGTCGCCCCGAAGGAAAGTCGGTTGAACTCATCCCTGCCCAGGGAGAACATCATTGGAGCTATTATTTACCGACCCAACGACGCGGAGTTTACCATTGGCAAACACTCCAGTTACGTACCGGAACGCCTTTAGGGTTGTTTTGGTGTCGTCGTCAAAAGAGTGTACCCGCAAAAGCAATCGTTTATCCCCAGGTTTTACCCCTCATTCAATGCCCCTTAGTCGATGAAATTGGGCAAGAAGAAAGCCCCAAACTCCACAGCGATCGCCGTTATCTAGCAGCCACCGAAGGCATTACCAAAACCCTACGGGATTATCGTTATGGCGATTCGATTCGGTTGATCCATTGGCGCAGTAGTGCCCGTTTTGATGACTTTAAGGTAAGGGAACTAGAAATTGTCACGGGGGGTCAGGATGTCATCATTTGCCTAGACAGTGGCGTAACGTGGGATGAGGAAATCTTTGAACAGGCAGTGATTGCCGCAGCTTCCCTCTATTTTTATGCGATCCGTTGTCAGTTGAATGTAAAACTTTGGACAGCAGGCAATGGCATTGTTCACGGAACCCGCACCATTTTAGAAACCTTAGCTGCTGTTAACGCTCAAGAACCTGCCACCCATGAACGCCCTGATAAAGTAGCTTTGGTTTGGCTAACCCAAAATGAGCAAAGTTTAAACCATTTACCGATTCACAGTCGTTGGCTTTATTTTACGAACGGCACTAACGCTTCACCCTCGGCCTTTTCTAAAGGATTAGTGATTGTCCCTGAGCGATCGCTTGAACAACAGTTACAGCAACCTTTACGATAAAAAGAGTTACAAAATGATAACGATTACGCTTGATTCCCATCATTTAACCAATTTAGATCTGTCTCCTGTGACTGAGTTAGTCGAATCCTGGTTAACGGATCAAGCGATCGCTTCCCAAGAACAACAAATTCAATTTCAAATTAACTTTTCCCGCGATGAAACCGATCCGCGAGAACTCTCAGAAATCCCCGAAGTTCGGCTTTGGTTTGTGCGGTTAGATTCCGTTTATCCCTGGTTTCCCTTTTTGCTCGATTGGAAAAACGGTGAATTTGCCCGCTATGCCGCTATGTTAGTACCCCATCAATTCCATCGTGTCGAAGGCATTAAATATAATCCTGAAGCCTTGGAAATTTTTATGATGCAGAAAATTTTTGTCCTTTCGGATTGGTTAAAAAAACAAGGTATTCCCAGCAATTTTCGGTTAAAATCAATGGCTCAATTATTGGGATATGATTTAGATGATTCATTTTTTAACATGATTTAATCCAGAAAATTAAACGAACAAAACCGCTACGTTAGTATTTTAATAGCTTAGTAAAACTGGCTACAATATGAAAAATATTAGGGTTACTAACTTTGGTCAAATTAAAGAAGCCGATATAAATTTCGGTGATTTAACTTTGTTTATCGGGCCTCAAGCAACAGGGAAAAGTATCTTATTACAATTGATAAAGCTACTATTTGATGGCAAAAAAATCAAATACACTTTTATTGACAATGGATTTGATTTGGGAAAAAAATATGCTAATTTTCAACAGCTTTATTTTGGAGAAGGAATGAATAAGCTTTGGAATGATAATACACAAGTAAAGTTAGACAAAAAAATTAAAGACATTAACAAAATATTAACTACAGACAGTGCAAATAAGCTTAAAAATAATTCGCTACTATTAGACGAAAAACTTTTTTTAATACCTGCACAACGGGTATTGACCATTGAAAATGGATGGCCTCGCCCCTTTTCTAGTTTTGAAATTGGTGATCCGTATGTACTTCGTGATTTCAGTGAAAAGCTTCGTTCAATGATTGGATACAAATTTTCTGATCTGAATACAGGTGATAATATTTATCCTAATTCAGAAAATCTAACTGAAGTATTAAATGATGAGTTTAATAAAAGTATTTTTCATGGTGCTTCTGTAAAGTTGAAAGTTGGTGGGATGCGGAAGCAGATGTATCTTGATATCAATAATAACTCTTTACCCTTTATGGCTTGGTCATCTGGGCAACGTGAGTTTATGCCGCTACTTTTAAGCTTTTATTGGGTAACTTATATTAAAACAGTAAAATACAATAAACAAATAGATTCTGAACAATTTTTACAATGGATTGTTATTGAAGAACCAGAAATGGGGCTACATCCACAAGCAATTTTATCTGTTATCTTGATGTGCTTAGAACTTCTAAATCAAGGTTATAAATTAATTATTTCTACTCATTCACCTGTACTTCTAGAAGCGGTTTGGGCTATTCGATTTTTACAGAGAGAAAATCCTGATATAAAATATCTCTATCAACTTTTTGATCTAGAGCCATCTCCATCAATGACAGCATTATTTGAAAATATTCTCAAAAATAAAACATTTTTAACCTATTACTTTGATCAACAAAAAGATGGTGTTTATGTGAAAGATATTTCATCCCTAGACCCAGGTAACTTAGATGACGCGATCGCCGATTGGGGAGGACTAACCAGTTTTAGTAGTCGGGCTTCTGAAGTTGTATCCCAAGCAGTTCAGGAGAAAGCATGAGTTTTGAGACTGCAATTAATAACACTCCTTTACTTAGAGAACATTTAGAAAGAGGACTCCAAGCATTAGGCAAAAATAGTAGTAAAGTAAAGTCAAAAGATACACAAAAATGTGAAGGAAGCGTTGATATTGATAGGGCTTTGGCATTAATATATTCGCAAGAAAATCGTTGGGATTATGCGGTTGGCTATGATGGTACAACCCATTTTATTGAAGTTCACCCTGCTGATACCAGTGAAATCACGACAATGGAGGAAAAACGTCGATGGTTGAAGGATTTTCTACGTGATAAAGCTCCTGAGCTTAATGAAGAACCCAAACGCTTTCATTGGGTTGCTACTGCTGGAGTGAATATCTCAAAAAATAGCACTTACCAAAGACGGTTAGCACTATTAGGAATTGGCGGAAAAATACATAAACAACTGATTTTATAGTTTTATAAATAAAAAACTTCTAAACACTAAATTAACGATGCCATTTGGTTATACCACCAGGTTGATCGATTAGGGTAATTCCCTTGGCTTTGAGTTCATCCCGTATGCGATCGCCTTCCGCAAAATTTTTCTGTTTACGAGCATCGACCCGTTGTTGAATTAAGGTTTCAATTTCCTCATCACTTAATTCATTAGAAGTAGAAGCATTTAAGATTGCGGGATCGGCTTGTAATCCTAAAACGGCTGATAAGGTAACTAAGGTTTTCCATTTTTGTTCTAATTGTTCAACAAATTGATCAAATGTTTGGCCCGTACCAGAAGAGAAAAATTTATATATAAGCTCAGGATCAAGAAGTTCAGACCCCATATATCCTTGATTCATAAAGATATTACGAGCTTTACGGAGCGGTTTCGCTAATTCAAAAAGAACAGCCAACCCTTCAGCAAAATTAAAATCATCGTCAACGGCTTCTTGGAATCGTTGGGTAAACTCATTGGCATCTGGGCCGAGAGGTTGAAAATCTAACGTCCAATCTAATTTTTCACCAAACTGATAGCCAAATAACAATCCTTCTTGTAAGGTGTGCCAACCATTGGTTACGGCTTGCATCGCTTCATCGGTAAAATCCAAGGGTTTACGGTAATGGCCTTGCAACACAAATAAGCGAATTGCCATTGGGTCAACTTTTTCCAATAAATCCCGAATAGTCGTAAAATTGCCCAAGGATTTCGACATTTTTTCGCCACCGACTTTGACCATGCCATTATGCAACCAATAACGGGCTAAGGGTTGACCTGTTGCCGCTTCGGATTGAGCAATTTCGTTTTCATGATGGGGAAAAATTAGATCACTACCGCCGACGTGCAGATCAATGCTTTCGCCTAAGCGTTCCCGCACCATTGCCGAACATTCAATATGCCAACCAGGACGACCTGGCCCCCAGTTCGAGTCCCAAAAAGGTTCATCGGGTTTCGCGGCTTTCCAGAGAGCAAAATCAAAGGGGTCTTTTTTCTTTTGGGCATCAGGATCATCGGTTTCGACGCGGCCACTGGCTCCTGCTTGTAAGTCTTCTAATTTGCGCCCCGATAGCTTGCCATAATCGGAAAAATTTCGGACTGAGTAGTAAACATCCCCTTCAGCAGCATAGGCAAATCCTTTGGCTTCTAGTTCGGCCACTAATTTTTTAATACCGTCTAAGCTATGGGTTGCGCGGGGGTAGGCATTGGCAGGTTTGACCTGAAGCTTTTCCATGTCTTCAAAATAGGCTTCAATAAATCGTTCAGAAACTGCCTCCATTGAGGTGCCTTCTTTTCTAGCACGGTTGAGAATTTTGTCGTCAATATCGGTAAAATTCTGAATATAGTTAACCGCATAACCCCGCCATTCTAAATAACGGCGCACTACGTCCCAGGTGATGCAGGTGCGGGCATGGCCCAAATGGCAGTAATCATAAACGGTAATGCCACAACAATACATACGGACTTTGCCTGTTTCGATGGTCTGAAAGGGTTCTTTTTGGCGAGTCAGGGTATTGTAAAGTGTTAACGTCATGATTAGTCGTAAGTGTCTGCGTCTCCCAATCTTAGCAAGTTAGACCTGACTTTTTAACTTTTTCTATGTGGGTCACAACTCTGGGTGATAGTCAGCGATCGCGAAAGAAATCGTGCTGCCGCTCAAAGCATCTAGAACCCTAAAGGGCTGGGATATTGCGGACTGTTACATTCAGTTGCCCTAAGACCCGCTTTTCGGATTAAGGTGATGAATAGGTTTTCTCTGGAATCTTTATGGCACAGTTTAATTATCAACCCCCTGTTTCCGAACTCTTAACCTGTGGGGCTATCAAGCATGGTTCAGATTGGCGAAATTATACTCAAGAATTTAAGCTAACTTTAGACGATATTCCTGAATTACTCCGTTTAGCGACTGATCCCATTGTCAATAGTTGGGATTCCGAGTCTGTAGAGATCTGGGGGCCTACCCATGCTTGGCGTGCTTTGTCGCAATTTGGAACAGCCGCTTTACACGCTATTCAGCCTTTATTTAAATTACTAATTGATTCTCCTGAAGATGATTATCTAGCAGATGATTTATCTACTGTTTTGGCTAATATTGGCCCGTTGACGATTCCAGAAATTAAGACCTTTGTAGAAACTTGCCCCCAAAATGAGTACCGTCCTATTTGGGTTGCCATTGAAGGCTTAGAAAAGATAGCTGAACGATATCCCGAATCGCGATCGCTGATTTTCGATATTGCAATGGAACAGTTAGCCCAGTATCGTCATCATGATTCGGGCACAAATGGATTTTTGATAGGTCTCCTTTGTCAGTTGGAAAATCCTGACGCTTTGCCTTTAATGGAAAAAGTTTTCTTTGAAGGGAAAATCGATACCGATGTGGTCAGTTGGGAAGATATTCAGATTGCTTTTGATATTACTCAGCCTGCTCCGAGTTCAGGTAACCTGCGGGAATTTCTTAAATTTCAACCGACGGAACGTGCTAAACCGAAAGGCTTTGGTGGCCAATCTTCTCAATCCAATAAATCTAAATCTAATAGGAGTTACGCATTGACAAAATTAAAATATAAGAGTAGCAGAAAAATCTAAAGTAGCAAATCAGTGGCAAGAAAACCGTCAAAGCCTTCAACTGCCAAATGTGATTGTAATCAGTACACATTATT
>JAYKGY010000088.1:0-32004 GCA_035285545.1 Snowella sp.
AAGTTTGTTAACAACAGGAGAAGAAGGAATACCGCTGTTTATGAAAGTGGGAGATGGAAATCAACTTGACTCCCAAGCTTTTCCAGAGATGATGAGAGATTTTCAATCTCAATGGCAAGGAGAAAAATCGACTTTGAGAAAACTCTCAATTATCATTCGCTTACTGAACTAAATATTGTTGCCAAGCCTCACTATCAACGTAAAGGACGACCTCGCCCAGAAGATGAAATTAGTCATTATACCTATCCTATTCACGCAAATTTAAGCGAGGATGATGCCATCATCCCAACTCATCGTCATTTGATTTTGCGATTCCTTGGTTCCTCTTCTCAGCAATATTATTTTTTGTCTTAAATAACCTGCTGAATGTGGGATTAAATCCTCATCATTCCTGAATCCTATTTCCAATCCGCGATCGCCTGGCGAGCCATAGAAGCAATTCCCTGATCCGTAGCTTTGGGTAATTGGTAATATTTACCCCCTGCTTTTTGAGCTAATTCCTTGCCAAAACCAGTGGAAACAAACTTTTTCTCGGTGTCGATGACCAATAATTGCATTCCCACGCCGCGAATTTTGGAAGCAATATCGAGCAATTCCGTTTTAATATCAGGTTTTTCGCCTTCAGGTGTGGGTTCCCCTAAAGAACGGGCTAAGGGAATATTCCCCCGACCGTCGGTAATGGCAATAATCACCACTTGGCCGATATCCCCCGACATTTTGGCATTCATCCCCACATGAACCGCCTGGGTTAACCCATGAGACAAGGGAGAGCCACCGCCACAGGGTAAGGTTTCTAGGCGTTTTCTGGCTAACGCAATGGAGCGGGTTGGGGGTAAGAGAACATCCGCTTTTTCTCCTCGGAAAGGAATGAGGGCAACTTGATCGCGATTTTCGTAGGCTTCCGTTAATAATTGCATTACGGCTCCTTTAGCGGCCTGCATTCGATTGAGAGCCATTGAGCCGGACGCATCCACGACAAAGACGATTAAGGCTCCTGCTTTACGGGCTAAGCGTTTAGCGCGAATATCTCCCTGTTCAACAATGACGTTACGGTCAGGATTACGGAGGCGACGGGCTTTTTGGTAAGGGGCAGCAGAACGTAAGGTGGCATCGATCGCGATTCGTCGGACTTTCCCTTTCGGTAACATAGGTTTGAGGTAACGGCCACGGTCTTCAGAAAAAATAATGGTGCGGCTTCCCGATTTCCCTTGACGTTGGGCCATTTCGGCAAAATAGAGGACGCTGGGATCGAGACTCACCCCTTCAATGTCAAAAATAAATTCTTCAGGAATGCCAGGCGGCTCTTGATCCGGTTCTTCAGGATTTTCCTCTTCCTGCTCGTCCTGTTCCTGTTCCGATTCATCTTGGGGTTGTTCGGGCGGCGGTGGCGGCGGCGGTGGAGCTTGTTGTTGCTCTTGTGGGGGAATATCCATCAAGATACTACGGGGCACAATGGTTAATTCCACTGCTTTTCTGAGATCATCGGCACTAATGGTATTACGCCCATCTAAAGCCGCGATCGCTTTGGCAACTCGAATGGCATAGAGTTCACCGCGATGGCCCTGTAATCCGCCCCGAATTGCTTCTTCTACCACGTAGGCCACTTGGTCATGGGTGATAGTGACTTCCTTGAGCCATTCCCGCGCCAAGATAATATTGGTTCTGAGGTCGTCTAAATCTTCTTCGTATTGACCAATAAAACTTTGAGGAGAGTTAGCATAATCAATGACTTGTTCGACAGCTTGTACCCGTTGGTCTAATCCTAAGACTCCATCGGCAGAAAGCGCGATCGCGATACGGTCTAACAAGTGTTGGCGTAGGGGGCCTTCTTCAGGGTTATAGGTAGCAATTAATAAGGGCTTACAGGGATGCTGAAAACTAATGCCTTCGCGTTCAATTTGGTTGCGTCCATCGGTGAGCACGGTTAACAGTTGATTGGCAATCTGATCATCCAACAGATTAATTTCATCGACGTATAAAATGCCGCGATGGGCTTGGGCTAATAAACCAGGTTGAAAGACAGGTTCTCCCCGTTTCACCGATTCTTCCACATCTACCGAACCGAGTAACCGATCTTCGGTAACGCCTAAGGGAATTTGGACAAAAGGTGACGGAATAACTTGGGTGGGAATTTCGCTTTCTGAAACGTCTGTGTAATGTTCTAGGGTGTAGTCATCCCATTGATCGGGTTGGGTAGGGTCACAGTTAAAGGCATTCTCTTTAATGATTTCAATCGGCGGTAACAACGCATGGATGGCCCGCGCTAAGACCGATTTAGCCGTTCCTCTTCTACCCGCGATCGCGACTCCCCCTAACCCTGGATCAACAGCCCCCAATAATAGCGCTAACTTGATTGCCTCCTGACCCACGACGGCAGTAAGGGGAAAATTGAGGGGAACGGTAGAAGAAAGCAGAACTGACATTGAGCAATAAAAAATTAATTAAAAAAGGTTATTAAAAAGGACGACGCTACTGGCCATCCTTCATCTTATCATCTCGGTTCCAAGGGTTTCGGGCACAGCTTATTGCAATCCTAACCAAGCCAATACGCCTTTTCCAGTTAAGTATTCAATCACCAAAATCAGAAGAAAACCAATCATGGCGGCACGACCATTTAAGCGTTCTGCGTAATTATTGAAGCCAAACTTGGGATCTTCGAGGTTGGGGGTTTGGGTCGGTTGGGGAGCAGTCATCTGAAGTTAATTCTGAATAAGTTTACATTTCTTTACTATACCGGGTAAGCACCGTAAGTTAAAGGTTCCAGATTTCAATTCCCATTTCTCATAATTAATTTCCTAAAAAGCTTGCTTTCTATTTAGCCAGTATGCTAGATTGTATAACTGTTGAGAAAACGACAAGGGCTTGTAGCTTAGTGGATTAGAGCGTATGGCTACGGACCATAAGGTCGGGGGTTCGAGTCCCTCCAAGCCCGTTAAAAAAAAGAAAAAAAGTAGCAAGCAGATGTCTTTACGCTAATGAGGATGTCTGCTTTTTTGCATAGCGGTCTTTTTCTCGACCCGTCGCAAAACCGATAGAGGTTTTTAAACTGGGGTTACATAAAGCCCCAAATAGGAGAAGGGCCAGTAAGGATACCCCACTCGTAATATTAAATAAATGGCGATAACCGACGCTGGCTCCTAAAATGCCAAAGATTGGCCCCGCGATCGCCATACCAACATCAAAACCACTGACGCAGATTGCAAACACCCGTCCCCGTTCCGCTGCCGAAGATCGATCAGAAATTAAGGCCACAATCATCGGAATAAGAACACCTGCGCCAATGCCCTCTAGGGATGCTGCCAGCAAAAAGAGGGGGGGGGTATCGGCCCAGGACAGAATAAACATGGACAAGATATAGCAAATCAAGCTACCACTCACGAAAACCCCACGACCGTAGAAATCGGAAGCCTTGCCTGTCCACATGCGAGAAATGAAACTTGTAATGGCAGCCATGCTATAAAAGAGTCCGGCATTGAAATCGACTTTAATTTCCCGCAGGAAAAGGGGTAAAAAGGTCGCTAGGTTACCAAACACCAACCCAATCAATAACAACACTAATGAAGGGATAAAGAGAGAAGGAGCAGTAAAGATCTGCCAAGAAGTGCGATTATCCTGCGAATGACTGGCAGAGGAATGGCTCACCATCGGACAAAGGGGATTTTCTTTAACTTGATTGGCGAGTAGAAAAGCTCCAATCCCTAAGCCTGCGGCAATCAGAAATAAGGGGACGTATCCCCATGATTCAGCGATATGACCCCCTAAAGCAGGGCCCAGGGCCATGCCAATGGGAACAGCCAGACTCATGTAACCAATCAGTTCTCCTCGATGTTTTAAAGGAGCTAAATCAACAATTAGGGCACTCGATCCGGTTGTAAAGGCCGCCACACTAATGCCATGAAAGGCCCGAATCGCCATTAAGGTTGGAATATTATTCGTCAGTAAATACCCCAAAGGCGCGATCGCTCCGACAAAGGTGCCGATCAGGATGACCAATTTACGGCTTTTTTGATCCGCCAATTGACCCAACCAAACCCTAGAGCCAATTAAACCAATGGCAAAGGATCCCATCACAAAACCAATCTGCTGACGAGTCCCGCCTAAATCCTCTGCGTAGGTCGGGAGGGTGGGGAGCATGGTGGTTAATCCCATCCAAAAAAACAGAGATGTTGCGAATAAGGCTAAAAAATTCTTTAAGGTCTTGCGGTCTAATTCTTTTGCAGTTTTAAAGGCATTCACAGGCAATGAGCTTTTTGCTTAATTAAGCTTAATCAATCTTCATAATAGTTTATCTAGAGAAGGCAAGTAACTCCATCCCAATGTTGAAATTCCTTGGGTCAATTAAGGAATTGTCCTTGGGCGATCGCGTGGTGACTTGACGATTCAATACAATCAATTGATAATCAATGTGAACAAATGAGACAAAAAATACAAAAAAGTATATCCATGATGCAATGAAGGCCCTATTCAGACTATTTAAGAAATTTCCCGTTCATCTTTTCGCCGTAGCGTTAATTCTTGTCATTATCGGCAGTAATCTTTCTGGGGTTCAAGCCCAATCTAATTTTCAAAAAATTCGCGGAGTCTGGATTACCAATAACGACACCACCCGATTTATGGATCAACGTAAGCTTCAAGAATCCGTTGATTTCCTCGCTCAACTCAATTTCAATACCCTTTATCCCGTTATTTGGAATTCCGGCTACGTTCTCTACGAAAGCGCGATCGCTCAACGAGAAGGCATTCAACCTTTTAGTCCTAGAGGCTACCAAGGTCAGGACGTTTTAGCTGACTTAATTGAAAAATCCCATCAAAAAGGAATGCTGGTCGTTCCCTGGTTTGAATTTGGCTTTATGGCCCCGACTACCTCCGAACTCGTCACCCGTCATCCCCAATGGGTCACCCAACGAAGAGACGGCAGTAAAACCTGGGTAGGAGGCGTAGGCGAAGTGGTTTGGCTGAATCCTTTCCATCCTCAAGTCCAAAAATTTGTTACCGATCTGATCTTGGAAATGGTCAACAAATACGACCTTGATGGGGTTCAATTTGACGATCACATGTGTCTGCCCAATGAGTTTGGGTATGATCCCTACACCATCTCGCTCTATACCAAAGAAACGAAAAAAGCTCCTCCTGCCAACCCCAGAGATCCGGCCTGGATGCGATGGCGAGCGAATAAAATCACAGCTTTTATGACCGAACTCCATAAAACGGTGAAAGCGCAAAAGTCCAATATTTTGTTTTCCGTCTCTCCCGCAACCTATAGCTTGGCCTACAATACCTATCTCCAGGATTGGCTAGATTGGATACGCAAAGGCATTGTTGATGAAGTCATTGTCCAGGTATATCGCTCGGAATTACCCCATTTTCTCGAACCCTTAAGTCGTCCTGAATTTCAAGAAGCAAAGACCAAGATCCCCACCGCCGTTGGCATTTTGACGGGATTAAAAACCAAACCCATTCCCATGCCGTTGATTGATGCTAAAGTACGAGCGGCTGATGCCCAAGGTTTAGGGGTTTCGTTCTTTTATTACAAAACCCTTTGGGATATTGCCCCCGAATCCACTCAGGAAAGACGCTCCTATTTCCTGTCCATGTTTAGCGGTGCGCCGGCTCCTCGTAGTTTAGCCCAAAGAATTGTTCCGACAGTTCCGGTTGAAACGCCTCAAGGGATGACTGCTCCAAACCCGCCCCCTAACCTATCTCCAAGTCAGCCAAGCGGCATTACTGTTCCGGTCAATACGTTTCAAAACGAATTTCAAGATAATTTCCCACCTGAACCAACGCTTTAAGACTTCTTACATGAATTCAGTCACAATATAAGGACAGACTTAAACAAGAAAATGCGATGAAATGAACGACAAAGAATTTTAAAAGCCAAATTCTCCCGCTTTTAATCGCGTAAAATAATAACAAAATAGCGATCGCTGCTACCCATCCATTGCCAAAGGAGATAACCTGCTTGCTGACCCTTGGAGTTAATATTGACCATATTGCAACTATCCGCCAAGCCCGCCAAACCGTTGAACCCGATCCCGTTGCCGCCGCCGTTTTAGCCGAATTAGGGGGAGCCGATGGTATAACCGTTCATTTACGGGAAGATCGTCGTCATATCCAAGACCGAGATGTGCGAATTTTACGGCAAACCGTGCGGACACATTTAAATCTAGAAATGGCCGCTACTGAAGAAATGGTCGCGATCGCGCTTGATATTAAACCCGACTATGTAACCCTCGTCCCTGAAAAACGTCAGGAAGTCACTACCGAAGGCGGATTAGATATTGTGGGTAATTTTGACTATCTCTGTCAGGTGGTTGATAAACTGCAATCTGCTGAGATTCCCGTGAGCCTATTCATTGATGCCGAAAGCTCCCAAATTCAAGCTTCTGCTAACACTAAAGCCAAATTTATCGAACTCCACACCGGAAAGTATGCGGATGCGCCCAATGCCCAACAACAAGTCGCAGAGTTAGAAGCGTTAAAACAAGGTTGTGAACAGGCGATCGCCGCAGGATTACGGGTGAATGCAGGCCATGGATTAACCTATTGGAATGTTTATCCCGTTGCGAATCTGCCAGGCATGGAAGAATTAAACATTGGTCATACCATTATTAGTCGTGCTGTTATGGTGGGAATCGAACGTGCAGTGCGTGAAATGAAACTGGCTATGCGGGGGCAACTCTAACCCCAATCGTGTTAATTTAATAACTGGAGAGTTATACATTAAATCAAATTCCAACATTACCAATGACGACCTATTATTATGTTCTAGCCAGTCAAAAATTTTTGCTAGAAGAAGAACCCTTAGCAGAAGTTCTTAAAGAACGGACAAGAGATTACACCGAAAAAAAGAAAGAGATTGACTTTTGGCTTGTGAAACAGCCTGCTTTTATAGAAGCCCCTGAATTAAAGACCGTTAAGGAAAAAGCTCCTGCCCGATCCGTTGCGATCATTTCGACGAATAAACAGTTTATTATCTGGTTAAAATTGCGTCTAGAATACGTTTTAACTGGCGAATTTGAAGCCCCCTCAGATGCTATCTCTGATCCCCTCGCCTCTCTGGAAGCCGTTGCATAATTCTGGGGGAGAATCGAGTCTCCCCTGATTTTTAAGGGATGCCTACCTTTTCCACTCAGCCATAAGTTAAGAAAGTCTACAAGTATAATCCGAAGCGACGACGACCTATCAGGGAAATGCTACCGTAAAGATAAAGAGGCTACGCAGGTTAGATAGCCTCAAGGTTGAGAAGTTTATGAGTCATCCACACCGTCCTTTTGACTGTACCAGTGCAGAATTAGAAAAAGCTGTTCTCAGTCGTTATCGCAGTTTAGTGACCTGGTTACCGTCCGATTGTCGGGTATTTCGAGAGCCTTGGGATTGTTCTACGGTTTTGTGTTTAGATTTTGCGAAATGTCCCTATTTATTGCCTGTCGTGAAAATGGAATCCCAATCGTTGATTGAAACAGCACAGCTTTTAGGACTAGCGAACGCGATCGTTTTTCGCATTGGCAATAAGTTTATGGGGTGGCAATCAACAGCCGTCAAACCTTCATAGTCATACTTTTCGCAATTGCTTTCAGCGCCTATGTTTTAAAAAGCAAGATCATTGTGAGCTTTTTCTGTTAATAGCTTGCAATAGCTCGTATAATGTGTAGTTTAGGCTATTTTAATCAGCACTGACAGCTTGTTATTCATTAACAACCATGAATTCCTTTGTTTCTCGGATGGATGGGGTGCAAGCTCCTGTCATTCCTTTAGTGGGTCAGTTAGTGGCGGCGAACCCAGGCACGATTTCGTTAGGACAAGGCATCGTTTTTTATTCTCCGCCTCCATCCGCGATCGCGGCACTTTCTGAGGGATTAGCCGATCCGAGCAATCATCAATATAAACCTGTACAGGGAATTCAGCCGTTACTTCAGGCGATCGCGACTAAATTACAACAAGATAATGGGATTGGGGTTGAACCGAGTAAAAATGCGGTCTTTGTAACAGCGGGGGCAAATATGGCGTTTATGAATGCGCTTTTAGCCATTACCTCGCCTGGGGATGAGATTATTCTCAATACGCCCTACTATTTCAACCACGAAATGGCCATTCGCATGGCTGACTGTCAACCTGTTTTAGTTCCGACAGATGGGAATTATCAACTTCAACTAGAGGCGATCGCCGCAGCCATTACCCCTAAAACCCGTGCTATGGTGACGATTTCTCCCAATAACCCCACCGGAGCCGTTTACCCCGAATCTGCTTTACGGGAAGTGAATCAACTCTGTCGCGATCGCGGAATTTATCACATTAGCGATGAAGCCTATGAATACTTTACCTATGAGGGGGTAAAACACTTCTCTCCCGCAGCGATCCCCGATAGTCAAGCCTATACGATTTCTTTGTTCAGTCTTTCTAAAGCCTACGGTTTTGCGGGTTGGCGTATTGGTTATATGGTGGTTCCTGCCCATTTATTTTTAGCGATCCAAAAAATTCAAGATACCATTCTCATTTGTCCTCCTGTCATGTCCCAATATGCGGCCTACGGAGCCTTAAAAACAGGATCAAGTTATTGCCAGCCCTATTTAGAAGAAATTTATCAAAATCGTCGATTTTTTTTGAAATCTCTAACACAAATTAGGGATTTATGTACAGTAATTCCAACGCAAGGGGCTTTTTATTTTTTTCTGAAAATTAATACAACCCTAAGCGATTTTGAGTTAGTTAAACGATTAATTGAAAAGTATGGGGTTGCAACCTTACCAGGTTCGACCTTTGGCATGACTGATGGCTGTTATTTACGAGTTGCCTATGGTGCTTTACGTCAAGAAACGGCTTATCAAGGAATTGAACGCTTAGTTACTGGTTTACGGGAGTTACAATCATTTTCCGCTTAAAGCTAAATTACCTGACTGAGCCGATCTCTTAACGAAATTCGATAGCGATCGCGTAAATTCATTAAAAATTCAATGCAACCCAAATCTAGCAAGGGAAGTGTACCAAAATTTACCGTTACTTTCTCTTTTGCAACCTGATCCCAAACAAAAGTTAAAATTCTCTAAAGATTAGGGTCTTAACTACTACTGTAATTGGGAATTTGCTTTACCCTGTTATAAAGAAAGGCAATTATTATCCCATCAAACCGCCGTGAAAATTCCTAGCAATATTCTGACTCTCATTGCGGGCATCGCCATTACCTTGATCAGCCTATGGTATGGTCAAAATCATGGATTAATGCCTGTTGCGGCATCGAGTGATGCCAAAGAAGTTGATAATGTTTTCAACTTAATGATGACTATCGCCACGGGGCTATTTTTGCTCGTTGAAGGCGTTATTATTTACTGTGTTATTCGCTTTCGTCGCCGTGAAGGGGATCAAACCGATGGCCCACCGATTGCGGGGAATGTCCCCTTAGAAATTCTCTGGACAGCGATTCCGACGATTATTGTTTTTATTATAGCAGTTTATAGTTTTGAAATCTACAATAATTTAGGTGGCCTTGACCCCGTTGTGTCTGAAGATGCAGGGACTAAAATGGCTTCTGTCCACTCTGGCCATAACCATCAACATATGTTAGCAATGGCTCCGCGATCGCAGGTGGCGTTAGGAATTGGCTCTAATGTTGCAGACGAAAATGGTGGCGTTAAACCCTTGGTCGTAGATGTAAAAGGCATTCAGTACGCTTGGATTTTTAATTATCCTGAAACAGGAATTATTTCAGGTGAATTGCACGCGCCAGTTAATCGCCCCGTACAGTTAAACATTAGTGCAGGCGACGTAATTCATGCTGTTTGGATTCCCCAGTTACGCTTAAAACAGGATGCCATTCCTGGTCGGGATTCAACCCTCATTTTTACGGCCAGTGTTGAAGGTCAATATCCGATTATCTGTGCGGAACTTTGCGGCTCCTATCATGGCGGCATGAAATCCATGTTCTACGCCCAAAACGAAGATGACTTCAATCAATGGGTGAAAGACAATGCGCCTGCGAAACCCGAAGAAGCCAGTGAAGCGATCGCGCAACTTAATCCCGCTAATTTATCGGAAGGTGAATTTTTAGCCCCCTATGCTCAGGAAATGGGAATTGGATCGGCAACCTTAGCCCAACTCAAACCCGTTTCCCACACTCACGGTACACTGTAGCTTTCGAGATACCGAGTTTTAAAGTTTTTTGATTTTTATCAGATTGAAATTATATGTCAACCGCCGAAGCGACTCTGACCAGTGTTCACCAAGAACGTAAATGGACTGATTACTTTACTTTTTGTACTGACCATAAAGTGATCGGCATCCAATATCTTGTTACTTCTTTTCTTTTCTTCTTTATCGGTGGTTCCTTTGCCGAAATTATGCGAACGGAACTGGCTACCCCCGACCCAGATATTGTTTCGCCTGAAGTTTACAACCAGTTAATGACCCTACATGGCACGATCATGATCTTTTTATGGATTGTGCCGGCGGGTGCGGCCTTTGCAAATTATCTGATTCCTCTGATGATTGGGGCGGAAGATATGGCATTCCCCCGTTTAAATGCGGTTGCCTTCTGGTTAACGCCGCCTGGGGGAATTTTATTAATCTCTAGTTTCTTTGTCGGCGCGCCGCAATCTGGTTGGACTTCCTATCCCCCGTTAAGCCTTCTCAGTGGTAAGTGGGGGGAAGAAATTTGGATTTTGAGTGTTCTTTTAGTCGGGACTTCCTCGATTTTGGGGGCGATTAACTTCGTCACTACCATCCTGAAAATGCGGATTCCTGACATGGATATCCACAGTATGCCGCTCTTTTGTTGGGCGATGTTGGCGACTTCTTCTTTAATCCTACTCTCTACCCCTGTGCTGGCAGCCGCGTTAATTCTGTTGTCCTTTGATTTAATTGCGGGAACAAGCTTTTTTAATCCCACAGGGGGCGGTGATCCCGTAGTTTATCAACACTTGTTCTGGTTTTATTCCCATCCCGCCGTTTACATTATGATTTTGCCCTTTTTTGGGGTCATTTCTGAAGTCATTCCTGTCCATGCCCGTAAACCGATTTTTGGTTATCGCGCGATCGCCTATTCCAGTTTGGCAATTAGTTTCTTAGGGTTAATTGTCTGGGCCCACCACATGTTTACCAGTGGAACCCCAGGCTGGTTACGGATGTTCTTTATGGCAACCACCATGATCATTGCCGTTCCGACGGGAATTAAGATTTTCAGTTGGTGCGGAACGCTGTGGGGCGGAAAGATTAGTTTAAATTCGGCCATGTTGTTCGCGATCGGCTTTTTAGCCTCGTTTTTAATTGGAGGCTTAACAGGAGTGATGGTGGCTTCAGTTCCCTTTGATATCCACGTTCACGATACCTATTTCGTCGTCGGTCATTTCCATTACGTGTTGTTTGGGGGAAGTGCCTTAGCCCTATTTGCTGCTTTTTATCATTGGTTCCCGAAAATGACTGGGCGTATGGTTAATGAAAATTTAGGTCGCCTACATTTTGCTTTGACCTTCATTGGTTTGAACCTGACTTTTATGCCCATGCACGAATTGGGATTATTAGGCATGAATCGGCGCATTGCTCTTTATGATGCTGTTTTTCAGCCGCTGAACCAGTTAAGTACGTTGGGGGCTTATATTATGGGAATTTCTACCCTTCCCTTTGTAATTAACGTAATCTGGAGTTTATGGAAGGGAGAAAAAGCCTCCCGTAATCCTTGGCGTGCCTTAACCTTAGAGTGGCAAACCGCCTCGCCCCCGATTATTGAAAACTTTGAAGAAGAACCCGTCCTCTGGTCTGGGCCCTACGACTTCGGAATTGATTCAGAAGCTGTTGATGCGGATGAAACCGTTGAAGAGATGCTGGCAGAAGTTGGAGCCGAGTCTCGTTAATGATTTTTAGGATTGGTGGTTGAAGGCGATTTGACTTAATCACCAATCTTGTTGTATTTACTAAACCTCATTTATTCATTATTTAATCATCATGAGTTCCGCTACCCAATCTGCTAACCTGACAACGGCCTACGCCCAAGAAGCCTCAACCCATCACGGCCATCCCGATTACCGAATGTTTGGGATGGTGATGTTTTTAATCGCAGAAAGTGCTATTTTTTTAGGGCTTTTTACTGCCTATCTCATCTATCGCAGCATGTCGCCTGTTTGGCCCCCTGAAGGAACCCCTGAGCGAGAATTATTACTCCCTGCGGTTAACAGTGTCATCCTAATTGCCAGTAGCTTTGTGATGCACCAGGGACAGACGGCGATTAGAAAGAATGATGTAAAAGGATTACAACTCTGGCTCGGAATTACTGCGGTGATGGGCGCAATCTTTTTAGCGGGGCAATTGTATGAATATTTTCATCTTGAGATGGGCTTGACGACTAATTTATTTTCGAGTTGTTTCTATGTTTTAACAGGCTTTCACGGTTTACACGTTACCTTTGGCTTGATGCTGATTCTTTCGGTTTTGTGGCGATCGCGGGAACAGGGGCATTATTCCAGTACCTCCCATTTTGGTGTCGAAGCGGCAGAGCTTTATTGGCACTTTGTAGATGTAGTCTGGATTATTCTCTTTATTTTGGTTTACTTACTGTAAGTTTTGTTGACCCCCTCTGCTCAATGTAATAGGGCTGAAAAATAGTAAATCTCAAGAAAAAAGGAGGAAGATAGTGATTTATCCCCTCCTTTCTGTTTCATGGCTTATATCGAGTCAATTTATCGACCGATACCGATATAACGGAAACCTTGTTCCTCGATCATGGTTCGATTTAAGATATTGCGACCGTCAATAATCACCGGATTAGCCATTAAGGGGCCCATTTTGGCGTAATCCAAGTAAAGAAATTCTTGCCATTCTGTGACGATAACCAGGGCATCACAGCCATCGGCTAAACGGATAGGATCGGTTTCAATCACAACGTTTGATAAGCCATGACTTAAGCCAGAAGCCGACACAATAGGATCATAGGCTTTGACTTTTGCCCCTAATCGATTAAGTTGTTCAATGATATTTAAAGCCGGTGCGTCTCGCATATCATCGGTATCGGGTTTAAAAGTTAATCCCAATAAACCAATGACTTTGCCTTTGAGGATCTTCAGTTCCTGTTGTAGTTTTTCGATAATGATGACTCGTTGACGGGAATTGACATTCACCGCCGCATTGAGCAATTCCGTTGTATAGCCGTAATCTGAAGCCGTATGAATCAAAGCAGAGACATCTTTTGGGAAACAGGAGCCTCCCCAACCAATCCCCGCATTTAAAAACTTATTACCAATACGGGAATCTAAACCAATTCCTTTGGCAACTTGTAGAACATCGGCTCCAACGCGATCGCAAATATTGGCCACTTCATTAACGAAACTAATCTTGGTCGCCAGAAATGCATTAGCCGCATATTTGATCATTTCCGCCGAACTCAAGTCTGTTACGACTACAGGAACAGGTGGTAAGCTCGGATCTTCGGCAAATTTTCGTTCCACAATAGGCTGATAAAGTTCCTGCATCATCGCGATCGCGGTTTCACTGTTTCCGCCCAAGACAATGCGATCAGGATTAAAAGTATCGTAAACGGCTGAGCCTTCCCGTAAAAATTCAGGATTACTGATCACATCGAAATTGGCAGTGATTGACACTGATTCGCTGACTTCTTGATCAGCTTTTTGACGCTCTGCCAAACCATCTAAAACAATGCGTCTGACCCAATCCCCCGAACCAATGGGAACCGTTGATTTATTGACAATAACCCGAAATTCACTATCAAGATGGGCACCAATCCCACGGGCTACCGCTTCAACATAACGAGTATCACTTTCTCCTGTGGGCAAGGGAGGAGTTCCTACTGCAATAAAAAGAATTTCTCCGTGCTTTACTCCTAAGGCTAAATCTGAGGTAAATTCTAATCGTTTAGCCTCGATGGCAGACTGCATCAACTCTGATAGTCCTGGTTCGTAGATGGGGGATTGACCCGACTTCATCAACTTCACCTTTTCTTCGTTGTTATCCACACAGATCACCTGATGCCCAATATGAGCCAGACAAACCCCTGTAACTAAACCAACGTAGCCTGTTCCAATAACACAAACTCGCATTCAATTTCCTCCCCTAATTATTGAAAAATTTATACCACTATACCGATAACAATGTAGATTGAATTGTTCACGCCTATCAAAGCATTCCCAAAGTCCTAAGACTGTTTAACACGAGCTTTAAAATCGGCAATCGTCATCTCTAACCCTTGTTTTAAGGGAATGGTTGGCTCCCAATTTAAATAGGTTTGGGCACGGGTAATGTCTGGTTGACGTTGCTTGGGATCATCTTCGGGTAAGGGTTGATAAACGAGTTCTAATCCTGGGTTAATCATGCCTTGAATTATTTGGGCGAGTTCTAAAATGGTATATTCGCCTGGATTCCCTAAATTAACAGGGCCAGGATAATCGCCATTCATCAAACGCATTAATCCCTCTACTAAATCGGACACATAGCAAAAACTACGGGTTTGGGAGCCATCCCCATAGACCGTCAAAGGTTCACCTTTTAAGGATTGAACAATAAAATTACTCACGACTCGGCCATCTTGCTCTTGCATACGTGGCCCATAGGTATTGAAAATACGTGCAACCCGAATATCAACTTTATGCTCACGGTAGTATTCAAAGGCTAATGTTTCTGCCACCCGTTTACCTTCGTCGTAGCAAGAACGCGGCCCAATACAGTTAACATTGCCCCGATAATCTTCACTTTGGGGATGGACATCGGGATCACCATAAACTTCTGACGTAGAAGCGAGTAAAAATCTGGCCTTAACCCGTTTTGCTAACCCCAACATATTCAGGGTTCCCATCACATTGGTTTTAATCGTCTTAACGGGATTAAATTGATAGTGAACAGGGGAGGCGGGGCAGGCTAAATGATAAACCTGATCTACCTCTAAGCGAATGGGTTCGGTAATATCATGGCGAATTAATTCAAAGGCAGGATCATCAAGCCATTTAAGAATATTTTGTTTGCTACCCGTATAAAAATTATCCAAACATAGGACTTCATGACCTTGGGTCATTAAGCGGTCAATTAAGTGAGAGCCGATAAAACCAGCACCACCTGTAACTAAAATTCTCATTGTTAAAAACAGCTCTTGGTAAATTTAATAGTTATAAGTACTTAATCCTAAAATACCGTGAGATCAACTTTTTGGATAAATTTTTAGGGTACTTTTTGCTGAAATCCTATCAAGGCTAGATTTTTAGTAAACTCTTCCTCGCCATTGTTTCGGTTTTTGTAAAGCGGATAAAATAATTCGCACAACTGCAACCGGATCAGCAAAGGGAGAGAACCAAAAACTCAAGGTGGCTAGTGATTTTTTAGCACGATAATAGGAGGGATAAACGGCGATTAATAGGGCAAAACGGATAGTTACTAAAAGTAAATTTAGGAAAATCGCGATTTTTAGTGTCAGAAACCCATAACTGAGATTAGAACAAAGTTCTAACAAAATAATCAGCACTAAAGGTAAACCTTGCACCAACGTTAATAAAATCACATCCCCCCAGAGTTGGGCAACAGACGACGCATCTTTTAAATCCAGCGATCGCCCCCATTCTTTCCAGGTTTCTGCCATCCCTTCATACATCCGTACCCGAATCACCTTTGCACCATCAAAAAAGCCAACCCGATAACCTTGTTGAGCGACATAACGAGCAAGGGTGACATCATCACAAAAAGAACCAGCCGCAATTTTATAACCGTCTAATTTTTCTAAAACGGAACGGCGACAGAGAAAACATTGCCCATTCGCCATCACCCGTTCAGGAGCTTGATCACGAACCCCAGCAGAGTCAAAGCGATATAAAAGGGTCATTAATAATGCAGGCTGTAACCACCATTCCCCCACAGATTGCAGAATAAACTGGGGAGATAAGGATAACAAGTCATAGCCTTCGCTTTCGGCTGCTTTGACCAAACTAGCAACCAATCCAGGTTGAGGTTGGGTGTCCGCATCAATCCCCAAAAACCACTCACTCTCGGTCGAAGTCCGCCAAAACCCATAATTCAAGGCCCAAGGTCTGCCTACCCAGCCGTTGGGTAAGGGATTATCCGTGAGTAATTGAAAGCGGGAATCCTTTTGGGTCATTTGTTGTACCCGTTCCCGCGTTCCATCTTGGGAATTACTATCTACGATGAGAATTTCCCTGACTTCCTCGGTTTGTCGATGTAATCCTTCTAAACAAGGATCGATCCGTTCCACTTCATTAAGGGTAGGGACGACAACGCTGACTTTACCCACCAAATCGGGCGTACAATTTGCAGGTAACAAAGGCGGATGACGAAAAGCCCCTTTGATTAAACGAGATAACAGAATAAATGTAGCTGGAACTTGGGTCACTAACAGGAAAAAACAGACCAAGCCCAGCCAGAAGCTAAAAGAACCACTCACAATCATTATTTAACTGCTGCTAAGTCAGTTTTATCTCGTTTTATCACCCCTTTTAAGCGTTCAAAGGCAATCGATCGCGATTCAGGGAATGCCATACGATAAAAGATATAGGCAGGAGCAACCCCTAAGAGAATTCCTAAGAAAATCGGTGGATAAATTCCAGCCCCTAAGCTCATTACCGTTGCAAACCCAAAGTTACTCAAGTAAATCGCAAAGGGTAATCCAGGCTGTTCTTCAGGTAAATTTAAGGGTTTTAAACGCCAGATTAAACTAGCAACCGTCATAAATACGGCTCCTGTGCCAAACCAACCCGCAAAATTTTGATAGGGCATTCCAAAAAATGCACCAGGCTGATCCCAAACCCAAAAGGGTAAGGTTGTTTGACTCATAGCTGGATCGAGTACAAAATCCCAGGACATTAATAACAAAGCACCAAAGGCGATCGCGCCTAATTCTTTCACCCAAGTCGGTAAATTCTTTTTATCTAATCCCATACGCGCAATGAGATAGGCACTAAATCCTAAATAAAACCAAGATAACGGAATGGTAAAAGGCACTAAACCCGAAATTTTGTATCCTAATCCCGTTAAATAACGATAATGCCCAAAGGGAAAACCCGTACTCGTTCCTAGTAATTCGCTCGACAAGGAAATCGCGATCGCGGGAATCATAAACCCTAACCAATGCCACAGCCCCAAGGAACGATAGGCATAGACCGCAACTGCTGCCGTTCCTAATAACATATACATCACACCACCGCCAGCCATTGACCAGGCAAAAGCAGTCTTTCCAATATCCGGTAAATTGGCAATAAAATCAGCATGGGGGAGAACCAACAGTAAGCCAGCTAACCCAAACGCCATTGAGGAAATATGGCCAATCAGCAGGAAGCGTTCAATCGAGAGGAGTCTATTCATTTAGCTTAAGGAAAACCCAAAAAATTAATTGACTAGTTTATAGTTTACAAATCTTTACGAAGAAAAAAATAAAAATCACAAAAAACTTGTCTTCTGTTAAAAATGCGTCAGAGAGAGAAAATAACCGCTAAGATAATGGCAGTAGGCAAACCTCCCAGAAGATTATGACTCCCGTGACAGATCCTTCCAGCATTCTTATCCGTCCGGTACAGTATCGGGACTTAGAAAATATTGACAGCTTAACATCAAATCTCCCTAAAGCTGAACAACGGGTAACAGAATTCAGTTTGACAGAACAATTGCGGCAAGCTCGATCCTGGTATGGTTTGCTCAAATTTTTAAGTTATTTTCCCAATCCCTTTCAGCATCGTTTTTCGGGTTACGTCGCCGAGTGGGAAGCAACTGGTCAGATCGGCGGTTTTGTACAAGTTGCCCCTTTTAACAGTAGTCGTAGTACCTGGCGGGTAGAACGAGTCTTGATTGAAGAATTTGCCATCCAACCGGATTTAGTCACCGATCCTAATGGTATTGGTTCCCAGCTATTGCGCTTCTGCTTTGAACGGATTTGGGAAGCGCGGACGTGGCTATTGGAAATCGATATCGAAGAAAAGAATTTACTCGCCCTCTATCGGCAAAATGGCTTTCAACCCTTGGCCCAGATGACCTATTGGTCGTTACCCCCAGAACTCTTGGCGCAATTAGCCGAAAATGACCCTGATCTGCCTAATTTATTACCTGTTAGCAATGCGGATGCCCAATTACTCTATCAATTGGATTGTGTTTCCATGCCGCCCCTGATGCGTCAAGTGTTTGACCGTCATACCCAGGATTTTAAATCCCGCTTTGTTCTTTCCCTGATTAATAAAGTTCAGCATTGGTGTTTGCAACGGGATGTCGTCAGTGGCTATGTCTTTGAACCTCAGCGCAAAGCGGCGATCGGTTATTTTAAATTAATTTTATCTAAGGATGGTTCCCGTCCCCATCAAGCCGAATTAACGGTTCATCCTGCCTACACCTGGCTCTATCCTAAGTTATTGTTTCAAATGGCCCGTTTAGTCCAGGATTTGCCTGATCAATCGTTAGAGCTAGTGTCAGCAGATTATCAGCACGAACGCGAAGAATATTTAGGGCAGTTAGGGGCGCAACGTATTGAGCATACCCTCTTAATGTCGCGATCGGTTTGGCATAAATTGAAAGAAACCAAACTGGAAAAACTGCAATTATCCGAAATGTTACAAAGTTTTCAACCGATTCCGAGAACACCGATTCCCAGCCGCATTACCTGGTTTAAACTATCGGATTCAATGGATAATCAATCCCAGCCTGCTAGTAATGATAATTCTTTAGAAGGTAAATCAGATTTACCTAACAAAGGACAACAAACCTAATCATTAAACTCATTTTTAAGCAATCATCAATGGAGCGAGTGGCAGCTTTAGGGCTAGATGTGGGGAGAAAACGAATTGGTGTAGCCGGTTGTGATGGGACGGGGTTAATTGCAGCAGGGATCACGACCATTCATCGCACTTCTTTTGAAGCGGATCTTCAGCAAATTCAAGCTCTCATTGCACTACGCGAAGTCACTGTTCTCGTGGTGGGGTTACCCTATAACCTGGATGGCAGTATTGGCTTCCAAGCGAAACAGGTACAAAAATTTAGCGATCGCCTACAAAAAGCCTTACAGTTACCCATTGAATTTGTAGATGAACGATTAACCTCAGTCGAAGCTGAGAACCAATTAAAAGAACAAAAGCGATTTTCGAGTTATAACAAAGGCTTGATTGACCAACAAGCTGCCCAAATTATTTTGCAACAATGGTTAGATCAACGACGGAGTGTAAAGCATGACGACTCAAACACTGTATGAAAAAGACTTTAATCTTTGGATAGAGCAAACGATTAATCAGCTAAAAAATGGAGATCTCTCAAACTTAGACCGAGAAAATTTGATAGAAGAAATTCAGTCGATGGGAAATAGTGACAAACGGGAAGCTTTCAGCCGTCTTAAAGTATTACTGATGCATTTGCTTAAGTGGAAATATCAACCCCAAAAACGAACCGCTAGTTGGTTGAATACTATTGATGAACAGAGAGAGCAATTAGAATTAATTCTTAAAGATAGCCCCAGTTTAAAGCCGTATTTCCATGCAATTTTGTCAGAATGTTATCAAAAAGCCATTCGCGCGGCTGTGAATGAAACCAATCTTCCCCGAAAAATTTTTCCTATAGAATGCCCCTTTACTCCAGAGGAAATTCTTGATGATAACTATTTTCCTGAGTAAAGAAGGTTTATTAATAGCTCTTAATTTTATGGAAATATCGGCAAATCATTTTTCTAAATTAATAAAATACTTTTGAGTAAAAATAATAAAATATGAAGTATAAAAACCGTCAAAATAAATTATTAAGTGCAAAGAGAAATATTAGCTTAATTCTAGGATTGGTTTTTATCGTATTAACGTTACTCAAGGGGCCCGCGATCGCCGAAACAAAAACAGAGATTCTTTGGGACACCTGGGGAGTTCCGCACATTTACGCCAAAGATGAAGCCGATTTATTTAGAGCCTTTGGTTGGGCCCAAGCCCATAGTCATGGCAATGCGATTTTGAAGCTTTATGGACAAGCAAGGGGACGAGCCGCCGAATATTGGGGAATTAATGAATTGCCCTCGGATCAAATGATACAGATGATGGGGATTCCTGAACGGGCCACTAGTTGGTATCAAGCCCAAAGTTACCAGATGAGACGGAATCTAGATGCTTTTGCTGAAGGAATTAATACTTACGCCCAAAAACAGCCTCAAGCGATTGATGAACCCCTTAAAGTGGTATTACCCATAACGGGCGTTGATGTTTTAGCCCATGTTCAGCGTATTCTTTATTTTGAATTTGTCACTAATCCTCAAGCCTGGGGAGGGGCAACCTCGAATTCATCCAATTTAGGCTCTAATGCTTGGGCGATCGCGCCAAGTAAATCCACATCAGGGAAAGCCATGTTGCTGGCCAATCCCCATTTACCCTGGTCAGATAAATTTCGCTTTTATGAAGCCCACCTCAACGGGCCTGGGGTCAATCTTTATGGCGTGGCGTTAGTGGGAATGCCTATGCTCGCGATCGCGTTTAATGATCATCTGGGTTGGACATTGACAATCAATCATCCCCATAATGCCAATTTGTATGAATTAACGCTAAAAGATCAGGGTTATGTCTGGGACGGAGGGGTTAAACCCTTTACTACACAGACAAAACAGCTAAAAATTAAGCAACGGGATGGCAGTTATCAAACCCTAGAATGGGATATTAAGTCTTCTCAACAAGGAGTCGTGGTTTCTCAGCAAAGCGATCGCGCCTATGCCCTACGGGTTGCAGGACTAGATCGACCCCAGCTATTAGAACAATTTTGGCAAATGGGACAGGCCAAAAATCTGTCGGCGTTTGAAAAAGCTTGGCAAAAGTTACAAATTCCCCTATTTAACGTGTTGTATGCCGATCAACAGGGAGAAATTTTTTATCTTTATAACGCGATCGCACCTAAACGTTCAGGAGATTGGACATTTTGGGATGGAGTCGTGCCTGGTAATACCAGCAAAACCCTGTGGAAAGACTATTTAAGCTATGACAAGTTACCAAAATTGAAAAATCCGAAAACAGGCTGGTTACAAAATACGAATGATCCCCCCTGGACAAGTACCTTTCCTTCTCAACTCAATCCTAAAAATTATCCTGCCGATCTTGCCGCACCGTCCTTGGCCGATGCCCCCAATCTTTTTCGGACACAACGTTCGATTAAATTATTACAGGGAAATAAAAAACTCAGTTTAGAGGAGGTGATTCAAGCTAAGTTCTCGTCTCATTTAGAAATGGCGGATCGGGTTTTAGAATTACTCCTACCAGCGGCGAAGTTATTGGCCAATCCCATTGGACTAGAAGCGGCAGAGGTTTTACGAAAATGGGATCGCCAAACGAATGCGGATAGTCGGGGGGCGGTTTTATTTATGCTCTGGGCTTCAACTTTGGGACAAAATCGTATTTTTTCTAAGCCCTGGCAAGCAGACAATCCCTTAAATACGCCTGGTGGATTGGAGAATATTAATACGTCTTTGGCGGTTTTAGAAGGTGTAGCAGCGCAGATGCAATATCTCTATGGTTCTCTGGATATACCTTGGGGAGAGGTGGTTAAGCTCAATGTTGGCAATTATCAACTCCCAGCGAGCGGTGGGCCAGGCGAATTAGGAAGTTTTCGCGTTTTAGACCTACGATCGCGCTCTGAGAAACAATTCCAAGCGGTTTTTGGCGATAGTTTTATTGCGGCGATCGCCTTTTCCCAACCGTTACAAGCTAAAGTGTTAACCGTCTATGGCAATGCGACCCAACCCAATTCTCCCCATGTGGGCGATCAGTTACCGCTTTATGCCAAAAATCAGTTAAGAACCGCCTGGCGCGATCGCCAAGAAATCGAACAACATCTGGAATTACGGGAGGATATTGATTGATTTCCAAGTATTAAGGCTTAAAAGACTGATTTTGTCAATTGATGGTGTTAATGTTAATATCTTCAAGGATTTTCCTCCAGCTTAAACAAGTCAAGATGACGGAAAATGTCCTATCTTGCTTGGGTTAGTACTATGATTTTTTCCTTTTTCAAAAATTTAAGTTTTCAATCCAAGTTATTAGGATTGATGTTAAGCATTAGTCTATTAACCCTTTTCTTAACGGGTTTTATTAGTTTCTCCAGTAGTCGAGATACGTTGACAACTACAGCCTATAACCACCTCAACGGGCTTCGGAATGCGAGGGCACAGGCGATCGAACAGTATTTTGAGACAATTTATGATCATGTGATGACCATGAGTGAAGCACCCTTGGTTATTAGTTCGATTAAAGCTTTTATTCCGGCTTATCAACAGTTAGAGAATCTGACCCTCACCGCTGAACAAAAAAAACAACTGGATACCTATTACAATCAAGTATTTATTCCCCAGTTAAAGGCCCATGTTGGAGGGAAGCCGTCAGCCGCAACCTATGGGTCAGACAGCAATGCGGATGCTTATCTTACCTATTACTATACGGCCAAAAATCCCTATTCCTTTCCCTACGGTTCTCGCAAATTCAATGATCCCCAAGATGGTAGCGAATACAGTAAAGTTCACAATCAGTACAATGCTCGTCTCAGAAATATTGCAGAAGCCTTTAACTATGATGATGTTTATTTCATTGATGCAAACTCTGGGATAATTCTCTATTCCTTGGCGAAAGGGATCGATTTAGGAAGTAATTTAAATAGGGGCTATATGTCCGAAACGGGGTTAGCCAAAGCCTATCGCGCAGCCAAAATTTCTAGGGATCCGAAGTTTATCATTGCCGTCGATTTTGAAAAATATAAACCTGCCTATGGCGCGCCTTCTGCATTTGTGGCAACAACTATCTTTGACGGCGATCGCCTCATTGGGGTATTGGTCTTTCGGATTACGCCGAAAAAAATTGATCAGATTATGAATGCTAATCGTCAATGGGAACAGGTAGGCATGGGAAAAACGGGGGAAACCTTGCTAGTGGGTCAAGATAGCTTACTCCGTTCTAGCCCGCGAGTGTTTTTAGCCGATCCTCAAGCCTATTACCAGGCCCTAGAAAAGAATGATGTGCCAGCGGAGATCATTAACCTAATCAAATCATCGGGTTCGCCAATCTTAATCCAAAAAAATGCCAACAATGCTACCCAGAATGCCCTAAATGGAAAAAGCGGAACGGATTTTTACAGAAATTTCAATGGTAAACGGGTTTTTGCTAGCTACCAACCCATTACTCTCGGCGATTTTAAATGGGCCCTCATCGCCAAAATGGATGAGACAGAAATTTTTCAAGGAATCACTACGCTAGCCCGTCAGTTATTAGTCATGATGGCGATTCTTATTCCGCTGCTGACCTTGGGTTCAATTTGGATCGCCCGCTTGTTTATGGCTCCCATTCGTCGGTTAATTGCCGCCAATCAAGAAGTTGCGGCTGGTAACACCAATATCAGCGTTAAGGTCAATTCTAAAGATGAGTTTGGTCAATTGAGCCGATCATTTAATGATATGGCCAAGACATTAACGGAAAAGGAGACCTATCTCCAGTTTCAAATCGCTGAAAATGAGCGTTTATTGCTCAATATTTTGCCACCTAAAGCAGCAGAACGGATGAAAGCAGGGGAGCAGGATACGGTCGATTATTTTGATAATGTCACGGTTTTATTTGCGGAAGTCGAAGGATTTGATGAGTTAGCAAAAACCTTGCCTCCTGATGAAGCGATTTTCTTACTGAACGATATTATCGGGGCCTTTGATGAAGCGGCGGAAGATTATGGCATTGATAAACTGCAAATTCCGGGGCCAAACTATTTAGCGGCCTGTGGGATTTCTATCCCGAAAGTGGATCATGCCAAACGGATGGTTGATTTTGCCCTCACCATGCTAGAAGTCATCTATCAACTGAATGAACAACGAAATTTAGATCTGAGTCTGAGTATCGGTCTCCATTCCGGTGCTATTTCCGCAGGCGTAGTGGGGAGAACGAAGTTTCATTATTCGCTATGGGGTGAAACCATCAATCTTGCTCGTGTTATTCACAGTTCCTCTCGACAAAATGTGATTCATGTCACCCAATCGGTCGTTAAAGCGTTAGAAGGACTCTATCAATTTGATCCTATCGAGGCGATCGCGATTAAAGGAAAAGGGAAAATTCCCGTTTGGACATTGACTCTCCCGCCAAGCTCTCCATCAGAACGCCTAACCCCGGAGGTCTAGCAATGAGCTTAACCCTACTCATTCAACAATTACTTCCTTTCGTATTAATCCTGGTGTTGGGGTTTCCCCTAGTCATGCTGTTACTCGGAGAGTTTATCAATTGGCTAGAAACTCGAAACCTTCCCCTTGTGGCTCCTGTTCGGATTTTGCGAAATTGGATCGTACCTTCAACGGCCCTATGGATCCTACTAACTCAAGTTTTAACCCTGCCTCGTGATAACTCCTCCATCAAAATAGTTGAAACGCTGTTTTGGATTACGGTGATCTATGGCGCATTAACCCTAATGAATGTGGTTTTGTTTGAAGACGCGCCGAAAGAAAGTTGGCAGGCCAAAGTTCCCCAACTTTTACGCGATTTAGCCCGTTTATTTTTGGTGGTACTCGGCGGCTCAATTGTGCTTTCGAGTGTTTGGGGGGCAAATTTAGCCGGTTTATTGACGGCCTTGGGCTTTGGCTCTTTGGTGTTGGGGTTAGCTCTCCAGGACAGTTTGGGCAATATTTTTTCCGGTATTTCTCTGTTGTTTGAACAGCCGTTTTCCGTAGGGGACTGGATTAAGGTGGGGGACTATCAAGGCAAAGTGGTGGCTATTAATTGGCGATCGGTTCATTTACTCAATATTGATGATTTTATTCAAATTGTTCCGAATTCTATCTTAGCCAAGCAAACTTTCATTAATTACTCCCGACCAACGAATAGTTTACACGTTACGCCGATGGAAATTGGGTTTTCCTATGATGATCCCCCCAACCAAGTGATTAAACTCCTCCGAGAAGCGGCCTCAAACATTGAAGGAATTTCTCCCAGAAAGCAGCCTAAAGTGACGGTAACTCGCTATGCAGATTCCTCAATTATTTATAAAATTCAGGTCTATACCGAAACTGTCCCCCTTTCAAGACCCGTTTTAGATGAATTGAAGGCTCGGATCTGGTATGTGGCTCGGCGTAATCATTTAACCATTCCCTATCCTATCTATTCTCTCGCCCGACATCATCCCGCTTCAGATTCCCCCGAATCCAATCATCAACAAATAGTATCCGCCGTTCATCATACGTCCAGTTTTGCTAGCCTCACGCCCCAGTTATTGGAAAAAGTGTTAAAAGCCAGCGAAATCAAAGATTATGCCAAACAGGAAATGGTACTGTACCAGGGTGAAGCCTTATCAGGTCTGTACCTTATTTTGCAAGGGGCAGTCCGATTGAGTGCGATTAACCTCAATGAGCAACGGGTTACGATTGGAGAATTGTTTGCAGGCGAATTTTTTGGGGAAAAGGCTTCTCTTCTGTCCGATAGAATCAGTGATGTTTCTGTGCAGGTTTTGGAAGATTTGCGAGTTTTATTGGTCGATATCGAAACTTTACAGTTTATTTTGGCTCAATCTCCTCGATTAGCTCACGAATTAGGAGAAGTGATGGAACTCCGCCGCAGAACGATTCAATCCCTTTGCCGAGTTTCCTAAACGTTTTCTGTGAAAAACGGAATGATTCCCCTGGGTGGCTGTGTAAGCTTAATCATTTGGATAACAAAGCCAAAAGAGCGTTACTCTTTGCCAGAAACAGAATCAGGCAGAGGAGAAGTTGGGGTTGAGGGTTTAGGGGAAGCATGATGATCCTGATTTTGAGCAAATAAGATTAAAATGCCTGAAATAATACCAATAGCGATCGCTTGCAGGAGGAGATCCTTTGCCTGACCGTCTTCGGCGAGATTTCCAAAGAAAATTACGACCATGTTTAGGAGGATAATATTTCCTAAATTGGATTTCAATTCATGAAAGCTGTTGACCTTAAGGGGTTGTGGCAGATTTAACGGTTGAATAAAGAGTTCGTAAAGCCCCATCCCTAAAATCAAAAGCGCGATCGCGGTTAAAAAACGTTCAATGACTTCAACAAAATGAAATTCTACTTTTTCCAGTAACCAACGGTGGGTCAGTAGTTCCCATAATAATTCTGCTGTTTTTACCGAAGCATAGACGAATGCAGAAAAAGCAGTAATCAGAATGAAGAAAATAGATAAAAGGATTAAAGCTCGATTCAGAAATAATAAACTTTTTACGAAATTCATCGTCAATCTTTCAGTCTTTAAGGGGAGAGAAACAGGATTAAGTAACAGAATAAGCTTAATCGATTGTCTTACGAATTTTAAGACTAACTTAATCTTAATTAATTATTGCGTCTTATACTCTCTCTACCTGTTCAAATCACCCATTCTAGGGATGTTTTAACGATAAATTTTATTCCAGTCAAATAAAACCCTTCCCTTTTTGTGGGTTGAAATTTAACTCAAGGCTTCAGATAAATAGTTTGCCGTTGACTCCACTAAAGGAATGGTTTGTTCGTATAACATTCGGGTTGGGCCAATTAATCCCACACTACCCACGGGAACATTTTTCTGATGATATAACGCCGAAACCAAGGTACAAGGGCGCATCGATTCTAAGGGATTTTCTGAGCCGATGCGGATAGTAACGGATTTTTCTAGATTTTCGCGATCGGGCAATTCAAACACTAAGGGAAAAAGCTGATCCTGTTCTTGTTCCAAGAGATGTAATAACATTTGCACCTGATCCAATTGGGAGAATTCTGGCTGACGAATGACCTCGGATATACCATGAATGACCATCGAAGTAGAAGATTGTAATAATGGTGCAATTTTCTTTAATAAAACCTTAAGAAAATCTGCGTAGGAAGCAAAATTTTTATCAATTTCTTGCCAATTTAAAGTGGATAATTCTGATAATGTCCTACCTTTTAATTGACTATTTAAAAAATTGGATAAAATCTGTAATTCTTCATCAAATTCTTCTTGGGAAATGGACTCATTAAATAAAGCATTTTGGGGTAAATCCATTAAAATCGAATGGGTATGATAACCATCCGTGACCAGGATAATCATGACCTGTTGAGGCGAAACTTGAATGAGTTGCAGATGGCGGAGTTGAACAGCAGCCGTTTGGGGAAAAGTAATTAAAGCAATATAGCCACTTAAATTCGCTAAAATTTGGGTTGCTCGTTGTAATAACGATTCTAAACTCCAGGTTTCGGTTTTCAATTGTTGCTGGAGAGATTGACCAATTTTTTCTTTTTTTGCTTCATTAAAAGTAATTAATTGATCCACATAAATTCGATAGCCCCAATCTGAGGGAATACGTCCTGCGGAAATATGGGGCTGATAGAGTAGACCCGCTTTTTCTAAACTGCCTAAAGCATTACGAATCGTTGCCGAACTGACACTAAAATTATATTCTGCAAGTAAGGTTTTAGACCCTACCGGCTCGGCCGTTGCAATGTAATGTTGAATCGTTGCTCGTAGGATACTTTGATAGCGTTCAGTTAAAGGGGGGGGATTTAGCATGATTCAGTCAAAACAACTTTTTAAACGAAAATTTTAAAGATGACATCGTTAATAATATTGGCTTAATACTATAGCATTAAGTTTCAAAAAGCGTCTTTACAAAGGTTTAGTAAGCTGTTTTAAAATCCGTTAATAGCGGGCCACTTTGGGGTCAACCAATGCCGCGTAAGCGTCGATTCCACCCACCACATTTTTAACATTGGTAAAACCAATATTTCGTAGCCATTGGCACATCCGATCCGATCGCATTCCGTGATGACAAATAACTAAGGTCTCATTGCGGGGTTGATAGCGAGTTTGAATGGTTTCTGACCAATTCGCAAAATCACTCAAGGGGAGGACATCGAATCCTTCTAGGTGCGCGATCGCGACCTCATGGGGTTCCCGTACATCAATCAGTTGTAAATCCGAGTCTTTGTTCGCTAAACGCAGGGCAAGTTCCTGCACCGTAATTTCCGTAATCACTTTAGTCATAACTGGAGAGGTAATAATCGGTATTCTTAAAGACGTACTTAATAGGGTAACAGGTTCTCTTACGAATCAGGAAAGGACGGTAATAACGACAAGAGCGCATCATTAGTCTCTTCAGCAGACCCCTACAATAAAACTAGAGAACGTAAATTAAATCATTTCGAGATAAGACTATGGCAATTAAACCGCAACCGGCCTGGCGACGGCAATTGGGGGCTTTTCTGATCTGGGGCGCAACGATTTTTCTATTAGTGAATCTCTTTGCACCGCAACTTTTTGGCCCTTCTATTCCTAAAGTGCCCTACAGTCTCTTTATCGATCAAGTGGAAGACGGTAAAGTTCTGAGTGTTTATGTGGCTCAAAACGAAATTCGTTACCAACTCAAGCCCGAACAATCGACTCAAAATGGTCAAGCCTTGGAACGGGGACAAATTCTGAGTACGACCCCCATTTTTGATTTAGAATTACCCAAACGTTTAGAAGCCAAAGGTATTGAGTTTGCGGCGGCTCCTCCTCCTCGGAATAATTGGATTGGTAGCTTGCTGAGTTGGGTGATTCCTCCCCTAATTTTTGTGGGAATTTGGCAATTTTTCCTCAATCGGGGTGGCGGTGGCGGCCCTGCGGGGGCATTATCCTTTACCAAAAGTAAAGCCAAAGTTTATGTCGAAGAAGACACCGCTAAAATTACCTTTGCTGATGTGGCAGGGGTAGAAGAAGCCAAAACCGAATTAACAGAAATTGTTGAATTCCTCAAGAGTCCTCAACGTTACCAAGCGATCGGGGCACGGATTCCCAAAGGCGTTTTATTAGTCGGGCCACCAGGGACAGGAAAAACCCTTTTAGCCAAAGCGGTTGCGGGGGAAGCGGGGGTTCCGTTTTTTAGTATTTCAGGTTCAGAATTTGTCGAACTTTTTGTGGGTGCGGGTGCGGCCCGGGTTCGCGATTTGTTTGAACAAGCCAAAAAACAAGCTCCCTGTATCATCTTTATTGATGAATTAGACGCGATCGGCAAATCCCGTGCCACTGGTGGTTTTATGGGGGGTAATGATGAGCGGGAACAAACCCTCAATCAATTACTCACGGAAATGGATGGCTTTAGTGCTAATGGTGCCACGGTGATTGTTTTAGCAGCAACCAACCGGCCGGAAACCTTGGATTCTGCCTTGCTCCGTCCAGGTCGCTTTGATCGCCAAGTGCTGGTTGACCGTCCTGATTTATCGGGTCGTCTTCGCATTTTAGAAATTTATGCCAGCAAAATTAAACTCGATAAAGATGCCAACCTGAAGGAAATTGCGACTCGTACCCCAGGCTTTGCGGGCGCAGACTTAGCCAACTTGGTGAATGAAGCTGCCCTATTAGCTGCCCGAAATCATCGCGAAAGCGTCAGCCAAGATGACTTTAAAGAAGCCATTGAACGGGTGGTAGCCGGTCTAGAGAAGAAAAGTCGTGTGTTATCCGATAAGGAAAAGAAAATCGTTGCCTATCATGAAGTGGGCCACGCCCTAGTGGGTGCAGTGATGCCTGGTGGTGGTAAAGTCGCGAAAATCTCGATTATTCCTCGCGGGATGGCAGCCTTGGGTTATACCCTGCAAATGCCAACGGAAGATCGTTTCTTGATGGATGAGTCGGAGCTGCGGGATCAAATTGCAACCCTTTTAGGCGGTCGGTCGGCTGAGGAAATCGTCTTTAGTAGCGTGACCACCGGAGCCGCAAATGATCTACAACGAGCTACCGATTTAGCCGAACAGATGGTGACAACCTACGGCATGAGTAAGGTGTTAGGCCCCCTTGCCTATGAAAAAGGTCAACAAAATGCGTTCCTAAAAGATGGCATGATGAATCCCCGTCGAATGGTCAGTGCAGAAACCGCCAAGGCGATCGATGAGGAAGTCAAAGAAATCGTCGAAACGGGCCATCAACAGGCTCTACGCATTCTGGAAACCAATCGAGATCTGTTAGAAACTATTGCTAATAAGATTTTGGAAACGGAAGTCATTGAAGGCGATGCGCTACAAAGTTTGCTCGATCAGGTGAAAACACCCGAAACCATTCCGGTTAAGGTCGCCATTCCCCAGATGTAGATTAAACCATTTGTTCATTGCATTGATTAAAAGTTAATTCAAACGGGTAGTTGGGAAAGTATTGTTGGTCGGTACTTCTCGAACTACCTTTTTTATTCTTGTCCGCGATCGCGTCACTGAGCCTTGACCTGCAAAAATAGGATAAAATTCAAAAGGCATATACTTAGTACGGATCAAATGAGTGCACAGACGATGACCAAAGCCAGCCAAGTTCTTCGCCAAGAGGTAATCGGGGCGCGTAGATTGAGTAATTATTTTTGGGCCACCATTTCGTCCATTGGGGGAGTTGGTTTTTTACTGGCGGGGCTTTCAAGTTATCTGAATGTTAATTTGTTGTTAGTGAGTGATCCCACCGATTTACAATTTATTCCCCAAGGTATTGCCCTCCTCTTTTACGGTATTGTCGGTTCTTCGTTAGCTTCCTATGTTTGGTTAACCGTTCTCTGGAATGTGGGAGGGGGTTATAACGAATTTAATAAAGCAACCGGCCAAGTCACGATTTTTCGTTGGGGCTTTCCTGGCCAAAATCGTCGCATCGAATTAACTTTACCGATCGCCGATGTTCAATCCGTCCGAGCCGATATTAAAGAAGGACTAAACCCCAAACGCGCTTTATATTTACGAGCAAAACAACGTCGAGATATTCCCTTAACCCGTGTGGGTCAACCGATTTCGCTATCGAGTTTAGAAAATCAAGGCGCAGAACTGGCTCGCTTTTTAGGGGTTTCTCTAGAAGGTCTATAATGGCCGTTTGGAGACTTTAATCTGTCTCTAAATTCAATTACTAAATGATTAATGAATGCGTCAACTTTTGAACATGACTAAATATTGGTGGCAAGTAATCGCTTCGAGTCTTTTGATGGCCAGTTTGTTGATAACGGGTTGTTCTAACTCTGAGGCCATTCCCCCGTCGGTCAGTTCTTCCCCTGTTACCACTGCACAAGCATCAAATTTAACAATGGATAATTACAAACCTCGTTTAGAAGGCAAAGCCACCGTTGAAATGATCGTCAAAGGTTCGCCGATTATTATTGAAGTGGATGGAGAAAATGCACCTGTAACCGCCGGTAATTTCGTCGATTTAGTCGAAAGAGGAGTTTATAACGGACTTACTTTCCATCGAGTTGTCAAATCTCCCCAACCCTTTGTGGTACAAGGTGGCGATCCCAAAGGCAACGGAACGGGCGGATTTATTGACCCTACAACCAAAAAAGCTCGTAATGTTCCCTTAGAAATCAAACTAAAAGAGCAAGGTTCCGATAAGCCTGGTGAAATTATTTATGGTAAAGGGCTGGGACAACAATCAGGTATCGTCAATCCTCCGGTTGTCTTACCTCACAAACGAGGGGCCGTTGCGATGGCGCGATCGCAAATGCCAGATTCTGCTTCTTCCCAGTTTTACTTTGCCCTGTCCGATGATTTAGGTTTCCTCGATGGCGACTATGCGGTTTTTGGCTATGTCACAAAGGGGATGGATGTCGTTGATAAAATTAATCAAGGCGATAAGATTGAATCGGCCAAAGTGGTTTCAGGTGCAGAAAATCTTAAAAAATAACTGAACTTTAGTCGTCTTGTACTAGCGACCCAGTAGTCTAAATCCCTCTTTATTGGGGGATTTTTTTTGCGTTTTCAAAATTTTTGGGCTATCTGGACTACCGTTCTTATGGGAAATAGCCCTATCTTAGCAAAGAAACAGGTGGCCGTTCATCTTCAACAACCACGCAAATAGTCCACTAAACCAAAAAGTACCCGCCTTTGTTGCCCCATTGAACCCGTCTATCACGGTCTTGATCTAAGGGAAAGCGATATCCCCATTGAGCGGGTTAATGCCTCGCAGCCTCAGAACAACGCTCCCATCCTTCGTTTTAACCTTGTTCCCCAATTCTCTGTCTACTGGGTGGCTTAAGAGCCTATCCGAAAAGTCAATAGGAACGAAATTGGTACATTTTAGCGAACGCTAACTTCACTAGCTAGGTGGACGGTTATTTCCCTAGCAAATGCTCGGATAACTATCTCTCAAATGAGTC